>CAMTMC010000016.1 GCA_947073515.1 uncultured bacterium
CAGACAGACAACCGCATAACGCTACTGCATCATGCGGTTGCCTACCATATTCCTGAAATGTTCTTTATGCGTACTGTGCATAGGCACATCATATCTTGAAAACAAGAAGGTCAACGACTATGGAGATCGGTTCCCGGCCCTTAAAAACTGAATTTTTCCGCTTTGTCATCCCCTCCATCCTGTCCCAATGGGTGTACGCCCTGTACAACATGGTGGACGGCATGTTTGTGGCCCGGGGGGTGGGGGAGCTGGCCCTGACGGCGGTCAACCTGTCCAACCCCTTCCTCCAGTTCATGTTCGCCACCTCCCTGCTGTTCGCCGTGGGGACCTCCACCGTGGCGGCCATTTTCATGGGGGATAACCAGCGCCGCCGGGCC
Organism: uncultured bacterium; assembly: GCA_947073515.1. GTDB lineage: Bacteria > Bacillota > Clostridia > Oscillospirales > Oscillospiraceae > Lawsonibacter. Next base: position 378 of record CAMTMC010000016.1, read on the forward strand.
AGCCAGGTGTTCTCCCAGAACGCCGCCGCCCAGCTGGCGCTTGGCGTCGCCATCATCGCCCTGGCGCTGCCCAACCTGGACATCCTCGCCACCTTCCTGGGGGCCAAGGACCCGGAGATCCACGCCTACGTGAAGGAGTACCTGCGGTGGGTGGCCCCCTTCGCCCCGGCCTTCCTGCTGTCCTACGCCTTTGAGGTGCTGCTGAAGACCGACGGCTTCCCAAAAAAGACGGTATTGATCGTCACCCTGGGGGCGGTGGAGAACTGCGTGCTGGACTGGCTGTTCGTCTTTGTCCTCCACCGGGGGGTGGGAGGGGCCGCCTTCGCCACCGGGCTGTCCCAGCTCACCGTCACCCTGCTCTACCTCCACCACTTTTTGCGGAAAAAGGGCACCATCCACTTTGTCAGGTTCCAGTTCAGCCTGGCCCTGGTGGGCCGGGAGGCGGCCAACGGCTTCTCCGCCGCCCTCACGGAGCTGTCCACCGGCCTGACCACCCTGCTGTTCAACCGGGTCATCCTGCTGTTCCTCCCCCGGGAGGCCCTGGTGAGCTACGCCATCCTGTCCTACCTCAACACCCTGGTGGTATTCTCCGTCACCGGCATCGTCCAGGGGGGCCAGCCCCTGGTGAGCTACTACCACGGACGGGGGGACCGCCCGCTGTGCCATACCCTGCTGAAATACTCCCTGGTGACGGCGGCCGCCTTCTGCGCCGGGGCGGCGGCGCTGTGCGTGATTTTCGCCCCCCAGATCACCGCCATCTACGTGGGGGCCGCCCTGCCGGAGCTGCGGGCCAGCTCCGCCGCGGTCATCCGGATCTTCAGCGTCTCAATGGCGCCGCTGGGCATCAACGTGGCCATCAGCGGCTATTTGGCGGCCATCGAGTCCGCCGCCCCGGCGGTGGCCATCTCGGCGGGGCGGGGGCTCGTCCTGTTGGCCGCCAGCCTGGGGCTGCTGACCTGGCGGTTCGGCGGGGCGGGGATCTGGTGGGCCCCCCTGCTGTCCGAGCTGCTCACCCTGGCCCTGGCCCTGGCGCTGTTCCGCCGCCACGGCAGGCCAAAAAATCCCAATAAATGCTAAAAAACGCCGGTCAGGGCGTCCTGGCCGGTGTTTTTCTACGCTTCCTCCCTGATCCGGGCCTGGACCTCGGAAATAAACTCTTCCGGGTCGGCGGCGGTGTGGATGTCCTGCCAGATGATCTCCAAAAAGGGGGGCGCCAGCTCCAGCCCCCGGGCCCGGGCGTGGTCCCGCAGACAATCCAGATACCGGCGGCTCTGGGTGGGGCCCCGGTAGAAGATGGACAGGTACGCCCCGCCGGGCAGCTCCTCCCGCAGCAGGGCCTCGGTGGTTCTGGCGGTGCGGTTCTGGAAGTAGTCCCGAATCCGGTCTACTGAGAACCCCAGGCCCCGCAGGTTCCGGATGACGTTCATCCGCCAGATGCTCTGGCCGCTGTAGTAGCGGTAGCCGTTCTCCCCCCGGACGGGCTCCAGAAGCCCTTTACGCTCGTAGTACCGGATGGTATCGGTGCCGATGTGGTAGATCCTAGCTATCTCGCCGATGGTATAGGCGTCCTTGGACATGGCGCTCCCCCCCTCCGTTTTGGTTCATTATACCACTGAGCGGCCGATTTTTACAGGCCCCCCGTAACAACAAATTCCGTCTCATTGTGGGAAAAACGCTTGTGTACCATCCCCGTCCGTGCTATCATAAACACCAGTTTTTTAGGGAGGAGGGCCCGCCGTGAAACGAAATTTATATCTCATGTACGCCATCGCCCTGCTCCAGGGGATGGTATTCTATGGCCCTATTGCCACCCTGTACCGCCAGGCCCAGGGGGTTTCCGTGTTCCAGATCACCCTGATCGAGAGCCTTTCCATGGCCCTGGCCGTGGCCCTGGAGATCCCCTGGGGGGTGATCGCCGATAAAATCGGCTACCGCCGCACCATGATCTTCTGCTCCGTCCTATTTTTCGCGTCCAAGCTGGTGTTCTGGCAGGCCAGGGGGTTTTCCTGGTTCCTGGTGGAGCGGATTATGCTCAGCGTGGTGATGGCGGGGACCTCCGGGGTGGACTCCAGCATCATTTATTTGTCCTGCGCCGGGCAGGACAGCCACCGGGCCTTCAGCATTTACTACAGCCTGAGCACCTGGGGCCTGCTGGCGGCCGCCGGGATTTTCTCCCTGTGGGTGGGGGACAATTACCCCCTGGCCGGCCTGCTCACCGCCGTCAGCTACGGCGGGGCGGCCATTCTCTCCTTCGGGCTGAAAGAGGTAAAGGGCGCCGGCCCCTCCGGCCAGCCCCAATCCTCCGCCCGGTCCCTGCTCTGCGTGTGCAGGGAGACCCTCCGGGACCGGCGGCTGCTCCTGTTCCTGGCCGCCGCCGCCCTGGTCACCGAGGCCCACCAGACCATCACCGTCTTTCTGGGCCAGCTCCAGTTCCAGCGGGTGGGGATGGGCAGCGCCGGCATCGGGCTTGTCCACATCGCCACCATCGTGATCGGGCTGTGCGGGGTGTGGTCGGCGGCCATGACACGGCGGCTGGGCGAGCGGGGCTCCTTCCTGCTGCTGTGTGGCCTGGCGGCGGCGGCCTGCCTGACGCTGGCCGGGAACCCGGGCATGGCCCTGTCCATCGGCGGGATTTTGGCCCTGCGGCTGGCCCACAGCCTCTTTGAGCCCTTCCAGGTGGACCTGCAAAACCGCCAGATCCGCACGGAAAACCGGGCCACCGCCCTGAGCGTCAACTCCATGCTGATGAAAGGGGTGGCCGTGGCCACCAACCTGGCCTTCGGGGCGCTGTCTGAGCGCTCCCTGTCCGCCGCCTTCCTCTTCGGCGGGATGATCTGCCTGCTGAGCCTGGGGCTGTTCGCCCTGTGGGGCCGGCGGGCCTGCCCAATTCCCACTTGACTAATTTCTAAAAATATAGTAAAATTTGGTTGCTGGTAATTTCAGCTTCTCCAGCACCCACGTGGGCATACCCCGGATTCCTTTGTTCCTATCAACAAGAGGTTTCATAAAAGGAGGTATTTTTTATGAAGAAGCTCTTATCCCTCACCCTGGCCATGGCTATGGTTCTGTCCCTTTCCCTGGCCTTCGTCTCCGCCGCCAACTCCGACCTGGACATCACTCCCCAAGAGTCCGCTGTACAGCCGAGGGCGGAGTTGTGCCCTGAGTGCAGGTATGGACACATGAGATTTGTTGAGCGGTATGTAAGCAGCCGGGTTATGGTCGGCCGTATTCCCTGTCAGTGCGAGAGACTGCATGGCGAGGACGGCATTTTTCAGGTGACGACTGTGACGGTCTATGAGTGCAACAACTCCACCTGCGGGATTGGTTCTATTCAGACAGATGTCACCCGGGAGACCGCCCACCTCAACTAATGATCCATCACTTGAAACATCCAAGGGGACGGCGACTGCCGTCCCCTTCTCCACGCCCAGGTATAGGCCGGCGGAAAACCGGGATACTAAAGGCAGATTTCAAAACGAGGTGATATGATGGACTCCTATCTGACCCCGGCCGTAACCTTCGGCCAGCTGCTGCGGGAGAATCCCCAGGCCTCCCAGTTTTACGACCGCTGCACCCCGGAGCAGCGCCAGGCCATCCTGCTCCAGCTGCCCCAGTTCCAGACCCCGGCCCAGGTGCGGGCCTTTGTGGACAACCTGCCCTCCGCCGCCCTCTAGGCAAGAAGCCCGTCCTCGGACGGGCTTCTCTCTTTCATTTGGCGTACTCAAAGCTGCCCTCCCCGCCGGTATAGTCGAACAGAAGGCTCTCCCCCTCCCACAGCCGCAGGCGCAGGGCGGCGTACAGGCTCTCGTGGATGGTACGGCTCATCCCCCCGGCTTCCGGGGCCTGGAGGGGCCGGCCCTCCTGGGCCAGCGCGTCCACCGCCAGCCGCCACCGGCCCTGGCGCACCCGGGCGCCCGCCGGCGACCACTCCTCCACCCGGGCCCCCTGGTAGGTGGCCAGTCGGATGGGCCGGCCCGCGAATATAATCTGGCAGATACAGCCAGTAAAGCTCCCCACCCCCATGGGGACCCGGGCGATGGCCAGCATCAGGCTGACCCGCTGCCGCTCCTGCCAGCCGCACTGGGCCCACAGGTACCGCCGGGGGAAGGACCGGCCCCGGTCCCCCTCCAGATAGCCCCGGCCGTTGAAGAACAGGGTGGTTTTCCCGTTGAGGGTGAACTCCCCCTCCACCTGGTGGCCCATGCTGAGGATGGAGTGGACGCACTGCATATGGGGCGCCCGGCGGAAGGGGCCCATGATGTCCTCCCCCGGCGGGGAGAGGGGGCCGTACCGCAGCTCCCCGGTGAGGGAAAAGCCCGGCTCCCGTACGTCCAGGTGTACCCCGTCCCGGGAGAACCAGCAGTCCCCCAGCCGGATCTGGAAGGGCTCGTCCCACCACCGCAGCGCCACGCCCGGGTAATGGATCATCCGGCTCTCCTCCGGGGTGATGACCTGGAGGGAGGCCTCCCACTCCCCCCGCCGCCGCCGGTGGTAGGCCGGGATCAGGGCCAGGCCCCCCTCCTCCCCCTGGTGCTTGAAGTACCAGCCCTGGAACCAGGGGCCCCGGCCCCCCGGCCTTGCTTGCTCTTGTGTCATCCGTATCCTCCTCCTCGGTTCAGCCCGCCCCGTCCAGCAGGGCCCGGGCCAGGGCGGGGTTGTCGGTGATGATGCCGTCCGGGCCCAGGGCGGCCATCCGCCGTAAATCCTCCCGGTCATTCACCGTCCAAACGTACAGCCCTCTTCCCTCCGCCCGGGCCTGGACCACCGCCGCCCCATTGGCCCGCCGGAAATCCAGGCTGTACCCCTGGGCGGAGGCCACCCGTCCCAGCCCTGGATAGACCATCCGGGTGATGTACACCCGCTCCAGCTCCGGGGCCAGCGCCCGGCACCGCTCCAGCGGGTCCAGGCGGCCGCAGGCCACCACACAGTCCCGCTCCATAGCATTGGCATAAATCAGCCTAATTACTCCCCGGAGCAGCTCCTCCTCCCGATCCCCGGTCTTCACCTCGACCATCACCGGCACCCGGCCCTTGGCGGCTTTCAGAAAGCTATCCAGGGTCGGGACGGAACCGTCTATTTTTTCCAGCTCCTCCAGGGTCAGCTCCCGCACCGGCCGCTCCACCCCGGCGGTGCGCCTCAGGGTGCTGTCGTGGAGAAGGACGGGCACCCCGTCCCGGGTCAGGCGGACATCCACCTCCACCATGTCCGCCCCGGCGGCGATGGAGGCCTCCAACGCCTGGAGGGTGTTCTCCGGCCCCAGGGCCGCCCCCGCCCGGTGGGCCACCACCACCGGCGTCCCCCATCGGCCCGCCAGCTCCCCCGCTACCGCCCCTACCCGGACGTAGGCGGCGGCCAGGGTCAAAACAGCCGCCAGCAGCCCGGCGGCCAGCGCCCCTTTTCTCATCCTGTCCCCCCTTTGGTCTCTCGCTCTGGCTCGCTTCTAGAGAAAACACTGATTCAATCAACGCGCGTGGATTGATGGCGCGAAAATGTGTGTGGGGATTGATTCAGCGCTTCCTTAATATGTTGGCGGGGCGGGGGGAATAACCCATGTAAAATGCGGCAAAAAAACACCGGGGGACGGCCTCCTGGCCGCCCCCCGCGGGATATTACCCCCAGCCGCCGGTAAAGGCCGGCTGGCCGCTGGTGTCCTGAACCACAAAAATCTCATAGAGGTGGGACAGGGCGTCCCAGGTGGCTTTATCCATGCACCCGGTCTCCGGCAGGCCGGCGGCCTTTTGCAGCCACCGGACGTTGGCCGCCGAGGCGGGGCCGTGGGTTCCGTCCGCCAGGCAGGGGGTGATCCCCTCAAAGTGCCGGGCCAGCACGTTGAACATGGTCTGGGGCACAATCATATATTCCCGGCTGCTGCCCTCCCGCACCTGGATGCCCTCGGAGGGGAACACCCGGGCGGCCCGGGTGTAGCTCTCCCTGGCCTGCTGCCTCAGCCAGCAGCTGTGAATGCCGTCCCAGGTAGCTGGATCCACCACCCCGGTGACGGGCAGGCCCGCCTCCCGCTGGAAGGCCTTTACCGCCTCCTGGGTCCGGGGGCCGAAGACGCCGTCCGGCACCAGCTGGGGCAAAAATTGGTAGGTTTTAGACAGCTGGCCCAGCATGTATTGCAAGCTGCTCACCGGCCTGGCCAGCATCTCCCGCTCCAGCAGCTCCTGTCCCGCGGCGCTGTCTCTCATACCATCACTCCTCTCTGTCCGCTCCGTCCGTCCACCTGGCCCAGCTCCAGGGGGCGGCCCTGGTACTGGCCCATCCGGGGGGTGTTGTCCCACCGCCCCGCCTCCCCCGCCCCGGGGGCCTCCTCCCGGGCCATCACGGGCACGGCGTCCTCCCGCAGGGACTGGGCCCGCACCGTGTCCCGGCGCAGGAAGTAGTCCGCCTGGGCGAAGCTGCTGTAGATGGAGTTCCAGGTGGTCTCGTCCACATACCCGTTGGGCGTGAGGCCCATCAGCTGCTGGTAGGCCCGCGTCGCCCGGGTGGTGGCCGGGCCGAACTGGCCATCCACCGAGATGGGGGACAGGGAGCTGTCAAACTGGGCCAGCAGAGCCAGCATATGCTGGAGGATCCCCACCTCCGGGCCGCTGTCCCCCTCCTCCAGAGGGCCGGAGAACTGGAACTGGACGGTGACGAACCGCTGGCCCTGGCTCACCAGCTCCGCCAGCTGGAGGATGCCCGAGTACAGGTACACCATCTTGTACCAGGTGGCCTTGCCCACCACCCCGTCGGGGGTCAGGTTGAAGATCCGCTGGAAAACCCGCACCGCCGACTGGGTGTCCGCCTCAAAGATGCCGGTGACCGGGGAAATTTTGGGGATAGCAGGGTAATTCTGGGAAATCCGGTTGAGCATAAATTGGAACATCGCTACATTCTGCCCTACCGACCCCAAGCGCATCGGCGTGCCGGGATAAGACATGGTGATGTCCTGGATGGGGGCGTCCACCACCAGCTCGATGTTGTCCCCGTAGTACCGGCGCAGGATCTCCATAGAGTTCAGCCCCTCCTGGGCCAGCTCCTGGCTGCCCCATTGGGACAGGCCGTCGCAGGTGGAGGTGGTGCCGTTGCAGAACTTGGCGGCCAGGGGCTCCACAAAGCCCTGGCGGCGGATATAGTCGTTAAAAATCTGGTCCACCAGCTGGCTGATGTTCTCAAAGATGTTCCGGCCCCGGATAAACTTCTGGTCAAACTGGGTGGTGGAGGTGATCTGGAAGTCGTAGCCCCGGCTGGGGTAGAACTCGGTATACACCCGGTTCAGGGCGAAGGAGATGATGGCCAGCACATTGGCCCGGATGGCCGCCGGCTCCCAGGTGGGGTAAATCTCGCTGGAGGCCACATTTTTCACGTAGTCCGGGAAGTTCACCGTCACGTTCTCCGCCCACTGGTCGGGCAGGCCCAGGTGAACCGTAATCGTCCGGGGCACGTATGGAAGGATAATGGGCATGGCGGCTCCCCCCCTACAGGCCCTGGGCGGGGATGTCCCGCTCGTCCCGCTGCTGCAAGCCGCACAGCCCCTGGGGCAGGGGGATGAGCTCCATGTTCTGCACGGTCTCCACGCCGGGGAAGACCTGCACGTTCCCCACCTGGAGCATGGCGTAGCCCGGCTGCTCCGCCCACACCGAGCACAGGGCGCAGGGCCCGCCCGCCCCGGGCAGGCCGCCGGGGGCGGTGCTCTCCCCCAGGTCAGGGGTGTCGATCCGGATGTTCCTGATTTTCCCGCTGCTGTTGGTGGACTGTATGGAGAGCAGCTTCCATCTTCCGCCCTCCCCCGGCTGGGCCACCACCACGGTGGCCCCCTCCAGGGGGATCTGGGCCTGGGAGGTGTAAACCCGGACGGTCAGTGTGCCCGTCGAACCCATAGTCAATTCCTCCTGTCCGCGGACATCGCCGCTTTAATACCACAGCTTATGCCTGGAGGAACCCATGGGTGCGGGGGCGGTCAGATCAATTTTTTGGGCCGGTAAATGACCTCATTCACGTTATAAACCGTGACAAAGGCGTCGGGGTCGGCCTGGGCGATAAAGCTGACCAGCTTGATGTACTCCTGCTTGGTGACGATGACGATGATCTCCTCCTTGGCCTCCCCGGTGTAGGCGCCCACCGCCTGGTAGAGGCTGGCGCCGCTGTGCAGGGTGTGGAGGATGAAATCGGTGATCTCGTCCCGCTTGTCCGACATGATGCACACCCGCTTTTTTACGTTTACGCCGAAAATGAAGTGATCCAGAATCAGGCCGAACAGGTAGGTGCCCAGCATGCTCAGCGCCACCGTCTTGGGGTCGTACACCAGCGCGGCGGACAGGGCCACGCAGGCGCCGGTGAGGGACATGGCGGTGCCCAGTTCCATGCGGAAGAACTTGTTCAGGATTTTAGCCACAATGTCCAGCCCGCCGGAGGAGGCGTTGAGGTTGAACAGCATGGCGCATCCGGCGGCGGCCAGGAAGATGTAGCACACCATGTCCAGGAAGGGGTCGCCCATGATGGAGGTGAAGTCCGGGAACATCCGCTCCAGGACCCCCAGGGCGACGGGGAGGACCAGGGAGGTGTAGATGGTCTTGACGCCGAAGTCCCGCCCCACCAGCACCAGCCCCACCACCAGCAGCGCGATGTTGAGCGCCAGGGTAATGAGCGACACCCCGAGGCCGGTGAGCTCGGACAGGACAATCGCCAGGCCGGAGATGCTCCCCACCGCCAGGTGGCTGGGCATCAGGAAGAAAAATACCGCCGCGGCGGTAATGGCGGCGCCGACGGTGATGAGGCACCACTCCCAAATCTTTTGAAGCATATCTGTTTCCATCCTTTTTTGTAGTTTCCGCTCGGCGGCGGTTAGGCCGTTTGGGCATATTGACATGTTTCAAACAGGCCCCGCTTTTGAGTCCCGGACATTATAGCACAGCGGAGGGGAATTGTGGAAGACGGCTGGGGAATTTTATTGGGTTTTCCCGCTGGATTCTCCCTTTCTCTCATACAGCGCTTGCAATCCCCGGCCAGCTATTGTAGAATAGAACGAATCCATCAGACAGGACGGTGACGGCCCGTGAGCATGACAGCCATCCAGGGGGTGACCCCCCACAGCCCCGCCTGGCGGGCCGGGGTCCAGAGGGGAGAGATCCTCACCCACATCAACGGCCACCCCGTCGTGGACGTGCTGGACTACAAATTTTACAGCTACGACCCCCGGCTGGAGCTGACCCTGAAACGCCCGGACGGGACACAGCGCTCGCTGAAGATCCGCAAGTCCGAGGGGGAGGACCTGGGCCTGGAGTTTGAGACCTACCTCATGGACCGGGCCCGCTCCTGCGCCAACCACTGTATCTTCTGCTTTGTGGACCAGATGCCCCCGGGGATGCGGCCCTCCCTGTATTTTAAGGATGACGACGCCCGGCTGTCCTTCCTGTTGGGCAACTACCTGACCCTCACCAACCTCTCCCCCCGGGAGGTCCAGCGGATCATCGACCTGCGGATCTCCCCCATCAACGTGTCTGTCCACACCACCGACCGGGAGCTGCGGGAGAAGATGCTCAACAGCCCCCGGGCCGGCCTGGGCATTGACATCATGGAGCGCTTCGCCGGGGCCGGTATCCGCATGAACTGCCAGATCGTCTCCTGCCCCGGTATCAACGACGGCCCCGCCCTGGACAGGACGCTGTCTGACCTGGCGGCCCTCCATCCGGCGGTGAACAGCGTGGCGGTGGTGCCGGTGGGGCTGACCAAGTACCGCCAGGGGCTGTATCCCCTGGAAATCTACCGCCAAGACACCGCCGGGGCGGTCATTGACCAGGTGGAGGCCTTCGCCCAACAGCGCCTGGAGGCCCAGGGCACAAGGCTGGTGTGGTGCTCCGATGAGTTCTATCTGCTGGCGGGCCGGGAACTGCCGGAAAAGTCCTATTATGAGGATATGGACCAGCTGGAGAACGGCGTGGGGATGCTCCGGCTGCTGACCAGCCAGGCGGAGACGGCCCTGGAGGACGCCCAGCCCCAGGACTTCACCCGGGCCGCCCCCTTCTCCATCGCCACAGGGACATCCGCCGCACCCTTTCTCCAGAAAATCGTGGACATGGCCCGGGAAAAATGTGACCAAATCCAGGGGACTGTCTACCCTATCGCCAACCGCTTTTTCGGGGAGGAGATCACCGTGGCCGGGCTGGTCACCGGGGGCGATCTCATCGCCCAGCTCCAGGGGAAAAACCTGGGCCAACGGCTGCTCATCCCGGACTGTATGCTCCGGGCCGGGGAGCGGGTGTTCCTGGACGACGTGTCCGTGGACGACGTGGAGCGGGAGCTGGGGGTTCCGGTGTCCGTGCTGGACCACGAGAGCGGCTTTGATCTGGCGGACGCCATCCTGGGCCTGGAGACGGCCTCCGCCCCCCGTCCCCCCGCCTGGGAGAATGAGGAATTTTACCGGTATAACCCGTAGGGGCTTTCCATGCGGGGGCGCCCGCCCGCCGTTCACCAACCAGGTTCCAAAAAAACGGGCGGACAATGTCCGCCCCTACAAAAGCGTGTTCAATCTAGAAGGAAGTGACCAAATGAAACCCTTAGTTGCTATTGTGGGCCGGCCCAACGTGGGCAAGTCCATGCTGTTTAATAAATTGTGCGGCCAGCGGCTGTCCATCGTGGAGGACACCCCCGGCGTCACCCGGGACCGGCTGTACGCCCAGTGCGAGTGGCGGGGCCGGGTCTTTGACATCGTGGACACCGGCGGCATCGAGCCGGGCACCGACGACCAGATCCTCTCCTTCATGCGGGAGCAGGCGGAGATCGCCATCGGCACCGCCACGGTGATCGTCTTTGTCTGCGACATCAAAACCGGCATGACCGCCTCCGACCAGGAGGTGGCCAATATGCTGCTGCGCTCGGGCAAGCCGGTGGTGCTGGCGGTGAACAAGTCCGACCAGACCGGCCGGGAGAACCCGGACATCTACGAGTTTTACAACCTGGGGCTGGGTGACCCCATCGCCGTCTCCGCCGTCCACGGCCACGGCACCGGCGACCTGCTGGACGCCTGCTTTGAGTTCTTCCCCCCGGAGGAGGACGAGGAGGAGGAGGAGGACGTCATCAAGGTGGCGGTGATCGGCAAGCCCAATGTGGGAAAATCCTCCCTCGTCAACAAGATTTTGGGGGAGGAACGGGTCATTGTCTCCAACGTGGCGGGCACCACCCGGGACGCGGTGGACAGCCTCTTTGAGAACGACAAGGGCAAATTCCTCTTCATCGACACCGCCGGCATGCGGAAAAAATCCCGGGTGGACGACCGGATTGAGAAGTTCTCCGTCCTCCGGGCCACCATGGCCATCGAGCGCTCTGACGTGTGCCTCATCATGATCGACGCCCAGGAGGGGGTCACGGAGCAGGACACCAAAGTGGCCGGCCTGGCCCACGAGGCGGGCAAGGCCTGTATCATCGTGGTGAACAAGTGGGACGCCATCGAGAAGGACGGCAAGACCATGGACAAAATGCGCCAGGACGTGATGCGGGATTTGTCCTATATGACCTACGCCCCCATCCTGTTCATCTCCGCCCTCACCGGCCAGCGGGTGGACCGGCTCTTTGAGCTCATCAACTACGTGAATAACCAGGCGGCCATGCGGATCACCACCGGGATGCTCAACTCCCTGCTGGCCGACGCCACCGCCCGGGTCCAGCCCCCCACCGACAAGGGCCGCCGGCTGAAGGTCTACTATATGACCCAGGTGGGCATCAAGCCCCCCCACTTCGTCTGCTTCTGCAACGATGCCCGGCTGTTCCACTTCTCCTACCAGCGGTATATCGAGAACCAGATCCGCTCCACCTTCGGCCTGGAGGGCACCCCCGTCCGGCTCACCGTCCGGGAGCGGAGCGAGAAGGAGGGGTGAAAATGCTTGACTATCTGCCCGCCAACGCCCCCTTTTTCTTTGTTACCATTGCATTTTGCGCCTACCTCTGCGGCTGCTTCAATGGAGCGGTCATTGTCTCCAAGTATATTCTGCGGGACGATATCCGCACTCACGGCAGCGGCAACGCGGGACTGACCAACTTCTACCGCACCTTTGGCGGCTTTCTGACGTTGGTGGTCATCCTGTGCGACGTGCTGAAAGCGGTTCTTGCCATATGGATCGCCGCTGATATCGTCAATACACCGGCTGAGGCAGTCATTTTGGCAAAATACTGGGCCGGCCTGTGGTGCCTGCTGGGCCACATGTTCCCCTGCATGTTCCACTTCAAGGGGGGCAAGGGGATCCTGTCCGGGGGGAGCATCGCCATTATGATCGACTGGCGCATCGCCCTGGTGGTCTGGGGCGGGTTTCTTGTGCTGGCGGTACTCACCCGGTACGTCTCCCTGGGCTCCTGCTGGGCGGGGGCGTCCTTCCCCTTCGCCACCTGGTTTGTGTACCAGGACGCGGCGCTGCTGATTTTGTCCATCCTCATCGGCGGGCTCATTTTGTACATGCACCGGGGGAATATCCACAGGCTGCTCACCGGCACGGAGAGCAAATTCAGCCTACACAAAAAATCGTAGGGGCGGATATCATCCGCCCCCGCAAAATAATTTGGGAGGTAAACGGTATGAAAATCACAGTCCTCGGCAGCGGCGCCTGGGGCACCGCCCTGGCCCTGCTCCTGCTGGAGAACGGCAACGACGTCACCCTCTGGTCCTACCTGGAGGAGGAGTCCAAAATCCTGCGGGAGACCCGGGAGAACCCCATGCTCAAGGGCGTCCCCCTGCCGGAGAGCCTGAAGCTCACCACCGACATGGCGGCGGTGAGGGGCTGCGGCCTGGTGGTGGTGGCCACCCCCTCCTTCGCGGTCCGCTCCACGGCCAAACAGCTCCGGGAGCTGGCCGACCCGGGCGCCATCCTGGTCTCCGTGTCCAAGGGCATTGAGAAGGACACCTCCCTGCGCCTGTCCCAGGTCATTGAGGAGGAGGTCCAGGGCAAGTGCCCGGTGGTGGTGCTGTCCGGGCCTTCCCACGCCGAGGAGGTGGGCCGGAAAATCCCCACCGGCGTGGTGGTGGCCTCCGAGGATCTGTCCATCGCCGAGAAAGTCCAGGATCTGTTCATGAACCCCCGCTTCCGGGTGTACACCAGCGATGACAAGCTGGGCACCGAGATCTGCGCCGCCCTGAAAAACGTCATCGCCCTGTGCGCCGGCTGCTGCGACGGCATGGGCTACGGGGACAACACCAAGGCCCTGCTCATGACCCGGGGCCTGGCGGAGATGGCCCGGCTGGGCGTGGCCCTGGGTGGCAGGAAGGAATCCTTTACAGGCCTGGCGGGTGTAGGCGACCTGATCGTCACCTGCTGCTCCATGCACTCCCGGAACCGCCGGTGCGGCATCCTCATCGGCCAGGGCAGGCCGGTGGAGGAGGCCATCCAAGAGATCGGCGCCGTGGTGGAGGGCTACTACGCCGCCGCCAACGCCCGGGCCCTGGCCCGGAAGGCCGGGGTGGAGATGCCCATCGCCCAGGCCGCCTACGAGGTGCTGTACCAGGGCCGGGACGTCCACGCCGTGGTGGAGGACCTGATGCGCCGGGCCAAGCGCTCGGAACACGACGAGAGTTCTTTTTAAGGTGATACCATGACGGAAAAATTATACGAACAGGACGCCTTCCTCCGGGACTTCGAGGGCGCCGTCCTCTCCTGCGCCCAGGGCAAAAAGGGCTACGACATCGTGCTGGACCGCACCGCCTTCTACCCCGAGGGGGGCGGCCAGCCCTGGGACACCGGCACGCTGGGGGGCGTGGAGGTGCTGGAGGTCCACAGCCGGGACGGGGAGATCGTCCACACCTGCGGCGGCCCCCTGGAGCCCGGCCAAACCGTCTCCGGCTCCATCCACTGGGAGCGGCGCTTCGACCTGATGCAGCAGCACTCCGGGGAGCATATCCTCTCCGGCCTGGCCCACGCCCGCTGGGGCTGCGACAATGTGGGCTTCCACATGGGGGCGGAGCTCACCACCGTGGACTTTAACGTGGAGCTCACCCAGGAGGATCTGGTTTGGCTGGAGGGGGAGGCCAACCGCTACATCTGGGAGAACCACCCCATCCAGATCACCTACCCCACCCGTGAGGAACTGTCCCGCATCACCTACCGCTCCAAAAAGGAGATCGACGGCCAGGTGCGGCTGGTGGCCTTCCCCGGGGCGGACTGGTGCGCCTGCTGCGGCACCCACGTGAACGCCTCCGGCCAGGTGGGGCTGATCAAGCTGCTGTCCGTCCAGAAGTTCCGGGACGGCGTGCGGATCGAGCTGGTGTGCGGGGGCCGGGCGGCGCGTTATGTCAATCATATCCTGGCCCAGAACACCCAGGTGTCCCGGCTGCTGTCCGCCAAGGCCTTTGAGACCGGGGCCGCCGTGGAGCGGCTGCTGGCGGAGAGCGAGGCCCTCAAATCCCAGGTGATGTCCCTGGAGGACCGCCGCTTCGCCGCCCTGGCGGGGGAGCGCGCCGGGGCTGGGGATGTGCTCCTCTTTGAGGACGGCCTGTCCCCCGACGGGCTGCGGCGGCTTTGTGACGCAATCCTCCACACCTGCGGGGGGCGGTGCGCCTGCTTCTCCGGGACAGACGGCCAGGGCTACAAGTACGCCATGGGCCTGCTGGAGGGCGACCTGCGGGAGTTCAACCGCTCCATGACCCAGGCCCTCAACGGCCGGGGGGGCGGCAAGCCCAACTTCGTCCAGGGCTCCGTCCAGGCCAGCCGGGCGGAGATTGAGGAATTTTTTTCATGAGCGGACTGTTTTTCGCCCTGGAGGGCATTGACGGCAGCGGCAAATCCACCCAGCTCCAGCTGCTGGCGGGCCGGCTGGAGGCGGCGGGAATCCCCTGCCTCACCACCCGGGAGCCCACCGATGGCCCCATCGGCCAGCTGCTGCGCCAGGTGCTCACCCGTCAGCTCTCCTGCGACAGCCGGGTGGTGGCCCCCCTCTTCGCCGCCGACCGGCTGGATCACATCCTGAACGCCGGGACGGGGGTCCTCCAGGCCCTGGAACGGGGGATCACCGTCCTGTCCGACCGGTACTACTTCTCCTCCTACGCCTACCAGGGCGTGGACCTGCCCCTGGAGCAGGTGGTGGAGATCAACCGGCCCTGCGCCGATCTCCTCCGGCCCGCCGCCACCCTGTTTCTCGACGTGGATCCCGACCTGGCCCTGGAGCGCATCGCCCGGAACCGGGCGGGCACCGAGCTGTTTGAGACAAAAGACCGCCTCGCCCGTGCCCGGGAGCAGTTCTTCCGGGCCTTTGACCGGGAGCGGGAGCGGGAGAAGGTCATCATCATCCCCGGCGGGCAGAGCGTGGAACAGGTGGCCGAAGCGCTGTGGGCGGCGGTCAGGCCCTTCTATAATGAATAGCACCTCCCGGCCCGGCGGGACATAGGATGGCATGGTTCTTACCAACCACAAATCGGCCCGCCCGACGGGCGGGGCCGTGGACGCCACAGGAGGTACAATCTTATGGTAACTATGTTCGCCACCGTGGTCCAGGCCTGGGGCTCCCAGGTGCTGGTCCGGGATCAGAGCAACAACCAGGAGGTCCTGGTGCATACCAACCACTCCACCAGCAATCTGGCCGCCGGTGATGTGGTGCGAATCGTGTACAACGGCGTGATGACCGCCAGCATCCCCCCGCAGATCAACGCCCAGTCCATCTGCATCTTCACCACCGCCTGAACCACGTTCGGCCCAAAAACGCCCGCTGAGAAGTTTTCTTTCTCAGCGGGCGTTTCATACTTTACTTTTTCAGGCTCACGCCGTCCTGAAAGGCCTCCCCAACCCGTTCTGTCACCTTATAATACCCGTGGGTGTAGGGGTCAAAGGCGATGGCGTTGACCAGGGACATATCCAGCTTGCCGTCCACCATGACGCTCTCATCGGCGGTGACGTTGACCACCTTCCCGATCACGCCGCAGCCATACCGGTTGTCCTGATACTCCACAAACTCGCACTCCAGGCACAGGGGAAACTCGTTGATGACAGGGGCGTCCACCGTCTCGGCCCTGCTGGCGGTGAGGCCGCTGCGGGCAAACTTGTCCGGCGCCCGGTTGCCGGACTCCACGCCGAAGTAGTCCGCCTCTTTCACATGGGCGGCGTCCGCGATGCTGACGGTAAAAGCCCCCCGGGCCTTGATATTCTTCACCGTCTTGTGGGTCTCGGTCAGGTTGAGGGCCACCCTCCCCCGCTCCTGCATCGTGCCCCAGGCGGCGTTCATCACGTTGACGCTGCCGTCCTCGTTGTAGGTGGCCACCATCAGGACGGGCATGGGGAAAATACCCTCGGTGATGTTCAGCTTTGTTCTCATAACCATTCCCTCGCTTCTTGTTGGAATTGACAGGACTCATCATCCTGTATATGATGATAGCACCAGCCAAAAATAATTCAAGTACTGTCATGTTTGATAGGTACTATCTGGAAGGAAAGCGTCTATGATTCAACCCTACATTGAGAACGCCAATTTTGAGGACACCGGGTTCAGCTACACCATGTCCCTCATCTCCGGCAAGCACAAGATGGTGATCCTCTACTGCCTGATGGAGTACCAGGTGGTCCGGTTCAACGAGCTGAAGCGGTATTTGAAGCGCATCTCCGACAAAACCCTCAGCGCCAATTTGAAGGAGCTAGAACAGGATCAGCTGATTGTCCGGACCGAGTACCCGCAGATTCCGCCCAAGGTGGAGTACCGCCTCAGCGGCCGGGGGGAATCCCTCATGGCCGTCCTGGACCAGCTGTGCCTGTGGGGGGAGGAGCACCGGCTACCCCAGCCCCTCGATCCGCTCCCGGAGGGACCATAAATCCTCCGCCGGCACGGACAGGCCGTCCAGGCCCAGGGCCAGCAGCTCCTCCGTCATGGCCGGGTCGGCGGCCAGGGCGCCGCACAGGGACACCGGCCGGCCGAAGCGGTGGCCCCCCTCCACCGCCCGGCGGATCAGCTCCAGCACGGCGGGGTGGCGGGGGTCGCAGGCGGGGTCCTGCCGGTCCATAGCCAGGGTGTACTGGGCCAGGTCGTTGCTGCCAATGGAGAAAAAGTCGGACACCCGGGCCAGCTCCCCCGCCAGGAGGGCGGCGGCGGGGGTCTCGATCATCACTCCCGCCTCCACCGGGCCGGCGGGGAGGTTCTCCTCCTCCAGTTGGGCCCGGCACCGGTCCAGCAGCGCCCGGGCCTGAAGGACCTCCTCCGGGGAGGTGACCACCGGGAACATGACCGCCGTCTCCCCCTCCGCCGCCGCCCGCAGGATGGCTCGCAGCTGGGTGGAAAACAGCTCCGGCCGGGCCAGGGAGCGGCGGATTCCCCGCAGGCCCAGGGCGGGGTTGTCCTCCCGGGGGCCGGACATCCAGGGGGCCCGCTTATCCGACCCCAGATCCAGGGTGCGGATCACCACCCGCCGCCCCTCCATGGCCTGGATCACCTGGCGGTACAGGGCCAGCTGCTCCTCCTCCCCCGGGGGGGTGTCCCGGCGGAGGAACAAAAATTCCGTGCGCAGCAGGCCAATCCCCTGGGCCCCGTTCCCCAGGGCCCGGGCGGCCTCCTCCGGGGAGGCGGCGTTGGCCCACAGCCCCACCGCCCGGCCCGACCGGGTACATACCGGCCCCAGGGCCCGGGCGGCCAGGCCGGCGGCCCGCAGCGCCTCTTGCCGGGTTTTCTCCTGAAATTGGGTCAAAACCTCCTGGTCCGGGTCCAGGTACAGCGCCCCCTCCCCCCCGTCCAGGGCGGCGGGACGGCCCGTCCAGGCCGGGTCGGGCTCCAGGCCGGTGATGACGGGCAGGTTCATGGCCCGGGCCAGGAGGGCGGTGTGGCCCAGGGGGGAGCACTCCCGGAGGATCAGCCCCTTTGCCCCCTCCAGCTCCATGAGGCGGCTGGGGGACAGGCTGTCCGCCGCCGCCAGATAGTCCCCCGCCGGCGGGGGGGCCTCCCCCGCCCCGGACAGCAGGCCGGCCACCAGCCGGGAGATCTCCTCCACGTCAGCGGCCCGATCCCGGAGGTAGGGGTCCTCCAGGGCGGAAAATTGGGCGGAAAACATTTCGCCGGCGGACAACACGGCGGCGGCGGCCTCCAGCCCCCGGCCCTGGATGTTCTCCTCCACCTGGTCCAGAAAATCCCGGTCCCCCAGCATGGCCCGGTGGAGGCGGAAGATCTCCGCCCCCTCCTCCCCCGCCCGGCCCAGGGCCTGGCGGTACTGCCCCTCCAGCCGGTCCAGGGCGGCCCGGCGGGCCTCCTCAAACCGGGCCAGCTCCCCGCCGGCCCCACAGAACCCCAGGGTGAACCCGGCCCCCCTGGCGGGGCCGTCCACAAAGACCGGGGCGGCCGCCCGGCCCGGGCACAGGGACTTCCCGAAACGCTTCTCCACCGCTCGCCGCCCCCTCTCACAGGTTTTCCTTAAAATACGCCTCCAGCGCCTGGAGGGAGGCGGCCTCGTCCCCCCCCTCCACCGTGACGGTGACGCTGTCCCCCTGGGACACCCCCAGGGTCATCAGGGCCATGAGCCGGTCCGCCCGGGCGGAGCGGTCCCCCTTCCAGATGGTGACGGCGCTGGACAGCGCCCCGGCGGCCTCGGCCAGCCCCATGGCCGGGCGGCCGTGGAGGCCCTGGGGGCAGGTGATGGTGTAAGTAAATTGCGGCATAATCATTCCGTCCTTTCTATCTCATTTATTACACTATATCACTCCAGGCCTAAAAAATCCAGTGGGAACCCGCCCCCTTTCTTGACTTTCTACTTTAAAAGGTCTATACTGGCATCAGCGAACCATTCTCAGCAAAATCTACAAAAAAGGGAGTCTGTGTATGAAAAAATTCCTTCCCGCCGCGCTGTGCGCCGGCCTGTTGGCCGCCCTGCTCAGCGTCCCCGCCCTGGCCGCCCCCGCCGCGCCGGAGATGCAGGGCGACTTCTACGTGCTGGTTAACGGCCAGTACGTCACCTTCACCGACGCCATGCCCCAGATCCAGGACGGCCGGTCCTGCCTGCCCTTCGCGGCGGTGTTCCAGCAGCTGGGCTTCGCCCAGGAGGACATGACCTGGGACGGCGAGACCCGCACCGTCACCGCCGCCAAGGGGGAGCTGGTCATCTCCCTGACCATCGGCAGCAATGAGATCACCGTCACCCGCTCCGGCAAGGCCGAGACCTACACCTCCGACGTAGCCCCCTACGTCTCCGCCGAGGGCCGCACCTACATCCCCTTCGGCGTGGTGGCCGGGATCCTGGGCTACAACGTGGGCTGGGACGCCCAGGCCCGGACCGTCATTATTGACGACGTGGACGCCATCCTGGCCGCCAACACCGCCACCTATGACCTGATGGACCAGTACCTGGCCTACAGCAAAAGCATAAGCCAGGGCAGCGTGAAGGCGGAGGGCAAGCTGGCCGCTTCCACCGCCTTTGAGATCGGGGACACCACCCGCCCCGGCGCCGACCACATGACCGTAGACCTGGGCTGGGAGGGCGAATATTGGATGCTCATGTCGGACAACAACAACTTTGAGTTCTGCCTCACCATGGATGCCGAGGGCGGCAAGGGGAACGGCGGTTCTCTGTTTGAGGAGCTCTACAACGCCTTCCCCGACTTTATCGCCGTAGATATGATCGGTGATCTGAAGAGTGGAACCTTCTACACCCGCTTCCCCTTCACCACCATTGAGCAGGGCGAGGAGATCCCCGAGAAGTTTGACTTCCCCTGGTACAAGCTGGACATGAAGGCCATGTTCGACCAGATGAGCGATGTCACCGGCATGGACTACGAACAGCTGATCGGCCTTTCCATGGCCTCCCTGGACCAGTCCTTTGCGGACAGCCTGGCCATGATCCTGAAGGGGATGCCCCTGACCACCGTGGAGTTCACCGCCACCGACTATCTGGCCATGTTCAACGCCCTGAGCGCCGACAGCTCCTTCACCAAGTCCGGCAATGAATACATCAACGAGTTTGTCAGCATGGACGGCGTGTCCGGCACCTTCATCCTCACCACCGCCGCCGGCAAGGTGGACGGCTACAGCCTGGGCTTCGCCATGGCCGAGCCCACCACCGGCCTGGAGATGGCCTTCGCCACGGCGATGAAGGGCAAGGAGATGACCGCTGAATTCGGCATCGGCGCGGATCAGCTCCCTGTGGACGAGAGCAATTCCCTCTCCCTGTCCATCCTCTTCTCCATGGACGGCACCTACTCCGCCACCACCGAGCAGCCCGACACCGCTCCCCCCGCCGGGGCCACCGTCGTGGATCTGATGGAGATGATGCGGGCCGAGCTGGATTTGGAGAACACCCCCGCCGCCTGATTCTTCCCCTAAGCAACAGAACAA
Source organism: uncultured bacterium (assembly GCA_947073515.1). Lineage (GTDB taxonomy): Bacteria > Bacillota > Clostridia > Oscillospirales > Oscillospiraceae > Lawsonibacter. The sequence continues at coordinate 20,634 of CAMTMC010000016.1, forward strand.
CAGCGTCACCTGAACGGGTGAATAAACCCCAAAACAAACAACAGCGTCACCCGAACGGGTGAACAAAAGCAAACAACAGAAAAACAGCGTCACCCAGCCGGGTGACGCTGTTTTCATCTCCTTACTCCTCCTCAATGGGCATGGGGGCGGCCACCCGGGCGGGGCCGGTGGCGTCATAGGCGGCCTCCACCCCCTCCAGGGCCCCGGCCTGATCCTCCATCAGCCGGTTCAGCCGGTCCAGGCAGTCTCCGGCCTTCTCCAGCTCCCCGGCGGCGTGGGCCACGGTGTTCTCCAGCTGGGCCCGCAGGCCCTGGTACTCCCGGCCCACCCGTTGCAGCCACTGTTCCACCTGCTTGCGGACCTTCCAGGCGTCCTCCTCCGCCCGCTCCTGGATGGCCTGGGCCCGGCGGTGGGCCTCCAGCTCCACGCCGGCGGCACGCTCCTTCAGCTCGGTATAGGCCTGGGCGTCGGGCTCCAGGGCGGCCAGCTTGTCCAGCAGGAGCCGCTTCTCCTCCTTCTCCCGCTCCAGGGCCTGGGCCTCCCGGCTGGCCTGGGTGCGGGCGGTGGACAGGTCCAGATTGGCCCGCTCCAGCCGGGCGGACAGGCTGTCCCGCTCCTGGACGGCGGCGTCCAGCTCCCCCTGGGCCCGGGCCAGCCGCTGGCGTAAATCCTCCCCCTCCCGGCACAGGGTATCCCGCTGGGACTGTGTCTCCTCCAGCTGTTTTTTCAGGGTTTCCCGCTCCTGGCTGGTCTGGCGGGCCTGTTCCTCTAAGTAGGTGAGCACGTCCTGGCGGTTAAAGCCGCCGATGGCGGCGTTGCGGAAGGGATGATCCATGGAAAAATACCTCTCAGCGGCGGAAGCGCCGCTCTCTTTCGTCTTTTTTTCTCCCCCATCATAGCACAGTCCGGGGATAATTACAATCCGCTTCTCCATCTTTCCCGGAAAATCCTTGGAAGTTGGCCCGATTTCATTGACGGAAAATGCTGGGGATGATATACTGTTTGAGTTTCGAGCCCATTGATTGTAATGACAGAGGAGGGACAGGCCATGTGGTGCTCCCGGGACTGGAAGGACTACGAGCTCATTGACTGCGGCCGGGGGGAGAAGCTGGAGCGCTGGGGGGACCAGCTGCTGGTGCGGCCCGACCCCCAGGCCATCTGGAACACCCCCAGGCGCCATCCCGGCTGGACCAAAAACGCCGGCCGGTACGCCCGCTCCTCCACCGGGGGCGGCCAGTGGCGCAACAACTCCATGCCCCAGCGGTGGACGGTGTCCTATGGAAGCTTGACCTTCAACATCAAGCCCATGAACTTCAAGCACACCGGCCTGTTCCCGGAGCAGGCCGCCAACTGGGACTTCGCCCAGGAGTGTATCCGGAAGGCCGGGCGGCCCGTCTCGGTGCTGAACCTGTTCGCCTACACCGGCGGGGCCACGGTGGCCTGCGCCGCCGCCGGGGCCTCGGTGTGCCACGTGGACGCCGCCAAGGGGATGGTCCAGTGGGCCCGGGAGAACGCCAGGTCCTCCGGCCTGGAGGACGCCCCCATCCGGTGGATCGTGGACGACTGCGGCAAGTTTGTGGAGCGGGAGATCCGCCGGGGCCGGAAGTACGACGCCATCATCATGGACCCGCCCTCCTACGGCCGGGGCCCCACCGGCGAGGTGTGGAAGCTGGAGGAAAACCTCTACCCCTTTGTGGAGCTGGTCAGCGGCGCGCTGTCTGACAACCCCCTGTTCCTGATCCTGAACTCCTACACCACCGGCCTGGCCCCCAGCGTGGTGACTTACATCCTGGAGAGCGTCATATCCAAACAATTCGGCGGGCGCACCGTCTCGGATGAGCTGGGCCTGCCGGTCACCGAAAGCGGCCTTGTCCTCCCCTGCGGGGCGGCGGGGCGGTGGACCGCCGGATGAGAAGCTGTACTCCCGAATCCCTCTCAAGCCATCCGGGCGGGGAGACCCGCCCCCAACAGACGGAGAAATTTTTATGAGCGACACCATCATTCAAACAAAAAGCCTCCAGTTCTCCTACCCCGCCGACGACCGGGAGCCCCTGCCCGTGCTGGACGGGGTGGATCTGGAGATTGAGCAGGGCTCCTTTGTGGCCATCCTGGGCCACAACGGCTGCGGCAAGTCCACTCTGGCCAAGCACTTCAACGCCATCCTGCTGCCCTCCGGCGGCACGGTGTACGTCAACGGAATGGACACCGGTGACGGGGAGAAGCTGCTGGACATCCGCCGGACGGTGGGCATGGTCTTCCAGAACCCGGACAACCAGATCGTGGCCAACGTGGTGGAGGAGGACGTGGCCTTCGCCCCGGAGAACCTGGGCGTCCCCCCGGCGGAGATCCGCCAGCGGGTGGACGACGCCCTGAAGGCCGTGAACATGTACGAGTACCGGGAGCACGCCCCCCACCTGCTCTCCGGCGGCCAGAAGCAGCGGATCGCCATCGCCGGGGTCATCGCCATGCAGCCCCGGTGCGTGGTGCTGGACGAGCCCACCGCCATGCTGGACCCCATCGGCCGCCGGGACGTGCTGAACACCATCCAGGCCCTGAACCGGGAGCGGGGGGTGACGGTGGTTCTCATCACCCACCACATGGACGAGGCCGCCCAGGCCGGCCGGGTCATTGTCATGTCCAAGGGCCGGGTGGTGGCCGACGGCCACCCCAAGGAGGTGTTCTCCCGGGTGGAGGAGCTGCGGGCGGTGGGGCTCACCGTCCCCCAGACCACCCAGCTGCTGTGGGAGCTGCGCCGGGAGGGCCTGGACACGCCCCTGGACGCCCTGTCCGACGAGGAGTGCGCCCAGGCGCTGTACAACCTATTGAAATAGGGGCTCCCCAGCCCCCTTCCCCAAGCTGGCTTAGGACGCGACCCAACGGGCGTGTACCACTACTATAAGGATGTATCTCTCTATGGACCCTATTATTGAAACCAAACAGCTTACCCACATCTACTCCGCCGGGACGCCCTTTGAGCACACCGCCCTGGCGGGCATCGGCTTCCACGCCCTCCCCGGGGAGTACCTGGGCATCATCGGCCACACCGGCTCGGGCAAATCCACCCTGATCCAGCACCTGAACGGCCTGCTGAAGCCCTCCTCCGGCCAGGTGCTGCTCCAGGGCGGGGACATCTGGTCCGACCCCAAGGCCACCCGCCGGGCCCGGTTCCAGGTGGGGCTGGTGTTCCAGTACCCGGAGTACCAGCTCTTTGAGGAGACGGTGTACAAGGACATCTCCTTCGGCCCCAAAAACATGGGCCTGGACGAGAAGGAGACCGACCGCCGGGTGCGCTCCGCCGCCTACTTCGTGGGCCTGCGGGACGACCAGCTCAACCAGTCCCCCTTCGAGCTGTCCGGCGGCCAGAAGCGCCGGGTGGCCATCGCCGGGGTCATCGCCATGGAGCCCAAGGTCCTCATCCTGGACGAGCCCACCGCCGGCCTGGACCCGGAGGGGGTGGAGTCCATTTTAGGCAACATCCGGGACTACCACCAGGTCCGGGGCGCCACTATCATCCTGGTGTCCCACTCCATGGAGGACATGGCCCGGACGGTTGACCGCCTGGTGGTCATCGACGACGGCAAAATCCCCTTCCAGGGCCCCCCCCGGGAGGTCTTCCAGCACGGGGACGAGCTGGAGGGGATGGGCCTGGGCGTCCCCCAGCTCACCCGGGTGTTCCACCGGCTGAAAGCCCTGGGGGTGGACATCGACCCCTCGGTCTACACCCTGGACCAGGCCAAAGCCGCAATCCTCGCCAAGCTTGGAAAGGGGGCGGTGTAAATGGCGCTGAAGGATATCACCCTGGGCCAGTATTTTCCGGGAAACTCCCCGGTCCACAAGCTGGACCCCAGGACCAAGCTGCTGGCGGTGGTCCTCTATATCGTGGCCCTGTTCCTGGCCAGCTGGTTTATCTCCTACGCCCTGATGCTGGCGGCGCTGTGCCTGTCCATCGCCATCTCCCGGGTGCCCCCCAAGGCCATCCTCCGGGGGATGAAGCCGGTGGTGTTCATCCTGGTGTTCACGGGCCTGCTGAACCTGTTCTACACCCCCGGCGGCACGCCCCTGGCCCAGGTCTGGATCTTTACCATCACCCTGGAGGGGGTCTACCGGGCCTTCTTCATGGTGGTGCGCATCCTCATGCTCATCGCCGGCACCTTCCTGCTCACCTACACCACCTCCCCCATCCTGCTCACCGACGGGCTGGAGTCCCTGCTGGGGCCCCTGAAGAAGGTCAAGGTGCCCGTCCATGAGCTGGCCATGATGATGTCCATCGCCCTGCGGTTCATCCCCACCCTCATTGAGGAGACCGATAAGATCATGTCTGCCCAGCGGGCCCGGGGGGCGGACTTTGACAGCGGAAGCCTCCTCCAACGGGCCCGGGCCCTGCTGCCCCTGCTGGTGCCCCTGTTTATCTCCGCCTTCCGCCGGGCCGACGAGCTGGCCACCGCCATGGAGTGCCGCTGTTACCACGGCGGCGAGGGCCGCACCCGCCTGCGCCAGCTGAAATACCGGGCCTCTGACTACCTTACCCTGGCCCTCTTCCTGGCCATCACCGTGGCGGCGGGGGTGTTGGGGCACTTCGGGCTCTAGGGCTCCAGGGTGGAAATCACCTCTTGACGCAGGCCCAGCCCAAAGAGATAATAGGCGTTGGCCAGCTGGGCCAGGTAGCTCGACCACGCCTCCTCAAATTCCAGATAAAACCCCTTGCCCAGCCGCCCCGCCGCCTGGTCACTGAGGGCATGGAACCGCTCCTCCGTCTCCCGGAACTCCGGCGGGTGTCGCAGAAGGCGCAGACCTGTTCGGCCAGATCCGGGTTGTCCACAAAAAGGATTTTTAATGTGTTATTCATAGTAACAGCTCCTTTACGTGTAATTACTGTATATTATAGCGTGTTTTTTCTGTATGTCAAGCGTGTGAGGGATGATGATGACTGCTTTTTCTGAACGGCTCAAACTATTGCGCCAGGAGAACCGATATACACAGCGGGAAATGGCTGATACCTGCGGTATCAAGCTGCGTGGGTATCAGCAATACGAATACGGCCAAAATTATCCCACTGTCCTTGGTTTAATTGAGATCGCCAAATTTTTCGATGTCAGCACCGACTATCTGCTGGGGCTGACTGACAAACGGGAAGTGAACCGGTAACCGCCGGGCCCTATATGCGAATCCGTCCTATTCAATCGGGCGGTGGGGCAGCAAAACAAAGCGGAATAGCAAGGATGTCGTTATGGAACGCAATATCGCCTTAAAACTGATGTACAACGGCACCGCCTACCACGGCTGGCAGGTGCAGAAAAACGCCGTGACCGTGGCGGAAACCCTGGAAAAAGCCCTGTCCACGGTGGTGTGCCACCCGGTGAAGTGTACCGGCGCCGGCCGCACCGACGCCGGCGTCCACGCCGAGGTGTACATCGCCAATTTCCGCACCACCTCCACCATCCCCCGCGACCGGATCCCCCTGGCGGTCAACACCCGCCTGCCCGACGACATCGTGGTGGTAAAGGCCACCCAGGTGCCGGACAGCTTCAACGCCATCGGCTCCTGCCAGCGCAAGGAGTACACCTACCGGATCTACAACTCCCGGCTGGGCAACCCGTTTTATGTCAACCGGGCCTGGTTCTACCCCAAAAAGCTGGACGAGGCCGTTATGGCCCGGGCGGCGGAACAATTTGTGGGCACCCACGACTTCCGGGCGGTGCGCTCCGTGGGGACCGAGACAAAAACCACCGTGCGGACGGTGTACTACTTCGACATATCCCGCTCCGGGGATTTGATAGAGTGTAAGGTGTGCGCCAACGGCTTCCTCTACAACATGGTACGGGCCATGGTGGGCACCATCGTCTACGCCTCCGACGGCAAGCTCTCCCCGGAGGACATCCCCCACATTCTAAGCTCCGGCAACCGCACCCTGGCCGGGCCCACCGTTCCCCCGGGGGGGCTGTACATGACCCGGCTGTGGTATGAGGAGGACGTGATGTAGCCTCCCTTGGAGCCGATAAGGAATTGCTATGAACGAGAAGAAGGCCGTTAAGGCCCCGAAAAAACAGAATTTTTTTGTCCGGCTGCTGACCCTGCTGGCCACCGCCGCCCTGGTACTGGGGGCCCTGCTGCTGGTGGTGTACCGGGACCAGCTGAACCTGGACGCCCTGCGGCGGTGGATGGCTTACCGGGACCTGGAGACCAGCCCCACCGGTGAGGCCGCCCCCTTCACCCACGCCGGGGGGGACCAGATGTCGGTGGCCTATCTGGACACGGGCATCCTCACCGCCTCCTCCGCCGGGGCCCACTACTACTCCTTCACCGGCCAGCAGTACGCCGAACAGGTGCTCTCCCTGGAGCACCCGGTGCTCACCGCCTCCCGGAAGACCGGCGTGGTGTATGACGCCGGGGGCAGCTCCCTGTTCCTGTACCGGGCCGGGTCGGAGTCCCCCGCCCTCACCCTGGAGGGCGGGGCAGGCCTGCTGTCCGCCCGGCCCAACGACACGGGCTGGCTGGCGGTCACCGCCCAGCAGAGCGGCTACAAGGGGGCGGTCACTGTCTACGACTCCTTTGGGGAGAAGGTCATCCAGATCAGCCTGTCCTCCACCTTTGTGGTGGACGCCGCCCTCTCCCCCGACTGCCGGACCGTGGCCGTGGCCACCATGGGCCAGGAGGGGGGGGCGTTCTTCAGCCGCCTGCTGTTCTTCCCGGTGAACCGGGAGGAGCCCTCCGCCCAGGTGGACCTGGGCTCCACGGTGGTGCTGGACCTGGACTATGAGCAGGACCGGGTCTGGGTGCTGGGGGAGGACCGGGTGGTCTCCGCCGCCCCGGACGGCAGCGAGAGCGCCACCTACCACCTGGGCCGCAGCTACCTGAAGGGGTGCTCCTTCGGAGGGGACGGCTTCGCCCTGGTGCTCACCAGCCGGTACCGCATGGGCAGCGCCACCCAGGCCCTGGTCATCGACGCCTCCGGCCAGGCCGCCTATACTCTGAGCCTGTCCGGCCAGGTGCTGGACCTGTCCGCCGCCGGGAACTACTGCGCCCTGCTCACCGGCGGGGGGCTGACCATCTATACCAGCGATCTAGAGCCCTACGCCGCCCTGGAGGCCACCCAGGGCGCCCGGCACGTGGCCCTGTCCCCCAACGGCTCCGCCCTGCTGGCCAACAGCCAGCAGGCCTGGCTGTACATCCCCCAGTAGGGGCGGATATCATCCGCCCGCCCTCATAACCACCACAGGCGGCCCAGGCCGCCCACATAAGGAGGATTCCATGGAGTATCTCATCTATGACATCGCCGTCGCCGCCGTGCTGGCCCTCTTCGCCTGGCTGGGCTGGCGGAAGGGGTTTGTTCTCACCCTGTGCTCCCTGCTGGCCGTCTTTGTGGCCCTCATCGGGGCCTCCATCCTGTCCGGCGCCCTGGCCGAGCCGGCGGCCAAGGCGGTGGAGCCCATCGTGGCCGCGCGGATCCAGGAATCCCTCTCCCAGGCGATTCAAAACACCGACTTTATCGCCGCCAACGGCGGGGTGGCCCAGTCGCCGGAGGAGATCGCCCTGTCCGGCGTCATCCAGCATCTGGAGGGGTCCAAACTGTTCCAGGGCTTCGCCGGCGCCTTCCAGAAGGCGGTGGAGAACGGCGTGGCGGAGGTCACCGCCAGCGCCGCCCAGGCCCTGGCCCACTTTATGGCGGTGCAGATCGCCCGGATCGTGATCTTTGTCCTGGCCTTCTTCGCCGTCCTCATCGCCTGGAACATCCTCAGCCGGGCCCTGGACCTGGTGGCGAAGCTGCCGGTGCTCAGCGCCGTCAACCACTGGGCCGGCGGGGCCATCGGCCTGGTGAAGGGGGCGCTTGTGGTATACATCGCCCTGTGGCTGCTCCGGGACAGCTACATCCCCCCCGCGGCGGTGGAGGGGAGCAAGCTCCTCCATCTCTTCTCCACGGTGAACCCCCTGTCCTTTTTCCTGTAAAGGCTTTATTTCTCAGGCGAAAGTTCATCACCAGTTCATAATTGTGGTGTAACATCTCCCCAAACGTGGACTTTTCCTGAAAGGAGCGTATTGATATGCAGCCTACCATGTGCAACCGCTGCGGCAAAAACGTGGCCGTTATCTTTATTACCAAGCTGGAGGGCAACTCCTCCAAAAACGAGGGCTTATGCCTGAAATGCGCCCGGGAGCTGGGCATCAAGCCCATTGACGACATGATGAAGAAAATGGGCATCACCGACGAGGACCTGGACACCCTCACCAGCGAGATGATGTCCGCCTTCGGCGGGGCGGAGGGCATCGAGGGCCTGATGGCCCCCGCCAAGGACGACGAGGAGGAGGACGACGGCCGCACCGCCACCTTCCCCTTCCTCAACCAGCTCTTTGGCGGCGGCTCCCCCGCCCCCTCCAAGGAGGGCTCCGGCCCCCGGCCCGCCGGGGAGAAGGGCCAGCCCAAGGCCCCCAAGCGGAAATTCCTGGACAGCTACTGCATCTCCCTGACCCAGCGGGCCAAGGAGGGCAGGCTGGACCAGCTCATCGGCCGGAACCGGGAGCTGGAGCGGGTCATCCAGATCCTGAACCGCCGGCAGAAGAACAACCCCTGCCTCATCGGCGAGCCCGGCGTGGGCAAGACCGCCATCGCCGAGGGCCTGGCCCAGAAGATCGCCGCCGGAGACGTGCCCTACAAGCTGCTGGACAAGGAGGTCTACCTGCTGGACCTCACCGCCCTGGTGGCGGGCACCCAGTTCCGGGGCCAGTTTGAGAGCCGGATGAAGGGCCTGATTGAGGAGATCAAAAAGCTGGGCAACATCATCCTGGTCATCGACGAGGTCCACAACATCGTGGGCGCCGGGGACGCGGAGGGCAGCATGAACGCCGCCAACATCCTCAAGCCCGCCCTCTCCCGGGGGGAGCTCCAGGTCATCGGCGCCACCACCCTCAACGAGTACCGCAAGCACATCGAGAAGGACACCGCCCTGGAGCGGCGCTTCCAGCCTGTCATGGTGGAGGAGCCCTCCATTGAGGACTCCATCCAGGTCATCACCGGCATCGCCCCCTACTACGAGGCCTTCCACCAGGTGGCCGTCTCCCCCGCCATGTGCCGCCAGGCGGTGCTGATGAGCGAGCGGTATATCACCGACCGCTACCTGCCCGACAAGGCCATCGACCTGATCGACGAGGCCTGCTCCAACGTGAACCTCCACAACAAGGCCCTGGCCCGGCTGAACCAGCTGGACAAGGAGCTGGCCGACCTGTCCAAGGAGCGGGAGGTCATGATGGCCGCCGCCACCGAGGACGCCTACAAGCGGCTGGCCGACATCAAGAGCATCGAGCTGCGGCTGGAGGAGGAGAAGGCCGGCCTGGCGGGCCAGGCCCGCCCCGCCCTCACCCAGGAGAACCTGGCCAACGTCATCGAGCTGTGGACCAACATCCCCGCCAGCCGCGTCCAGGAGCAGGAGTTCCAGCGCCTGGCCAAGCTGGAGCAGCGGCTGAAGGAGCACATCATCGGCCAGGACGAGGCGGTCCAATCGGTGGCCTCCGCCATCCGCCGGGGCCGGGCAGGCATCTCCCCCAAGCGCAAGCCGGTGTCCTTCATCTTCGTGGGCTCCACCGGCGTGGGCAAGACCGAGCTGGTGAAGCGGCTGGCCGCCGACCTGTTCAACACCCCGGAATCCCTCATCCGGCTGGATATGTCGGAGTTTATGGAGAAGCACGCCGTCTCCCGGATCATCGGCTCCCCCCCGGGCTACGTGGGCTACGACGAGGCGGGCCAGCTCACTGAGAAAATCCGCCGGAAACCCTACTGCGTGGTGCTGTTTGACGAGATCGAGAAGGCCCACCCGGACGTGCTGAACATCCTGCTCCAGATCCTGGACGACGGCCGGATCACCGACGCCCACGGCCGGACGGTAAACTTTGAGAACACCGTCATCGTCATGACCACCAACGCCGGGAGCAATTCCAAAACCGGCTCGGTGGGCTTTGGCCGGGCCGCCAACGAGATGGGTAAGGAGCGGGCCCTAAAGGCGCTGAACGACTTCCTCCGCCCGGAGTTCATCAACCGGGTGGATGAGATCGTCCACTTCAACCAGCTCACGGAGGAGAACTTCCGGGGCATCGCCGCCATCATGCTCCGGGAGCTGGCGGAGACTTTGCGGGAGAAGGACATCTCCTTCACCTGGGAGGAGTCCCTCATGGACTACCTGGTGAAAAAGTCCTACTCCGCCGCCTACGGCGCCCGGAACCTGCGCCGGCTGATCCAGAAGGAACTGGAGGACGCCATCGCCTCCCGGCTCATCGAGAGCTACCAGTACCCGGTGACCCACCTGAAGGCCATCGCCGACGGGGAGAAGCTGGAGCTGCTGGCAATGTAAGCGCAATTAAAACAGCGGCACATGGCTTTCATGTGCCGCTGTTTTCACAGGGGGGAAAAGAAGCGGAACATCGACCAGGTGGAACAGAACTGGGCGGACTACACGCTATAAAACCATAAACCCCCCGGCCCAGAGGCCGGGGGGTATCGCTTAGTAATTGTCCGCCTTCAGCTGGAAATAGGCCTGGGGATGGTCGCACACGGGGCAGACCTCCGGGGCCTGTTTCCCTACGTGGATATGGCCGCAGTTGGAGCACTGCCAGATCATGTCCCCCTCCCGGGAGAAGACCAGGCCGCCCTCCACATTGGCCAGCAGCTTGCGGTAGCGCTCCTCGTGCTCCTTCTCGATCTTGCCCACCTCCTCAAAGAGGAAGGCGATATGGTCAAAGCCCTCGGCCCTGGCCTCCTTGGCCATGGTGGCGTACATGTCGGTCCACTCGTAGTTCTCCCCCTCGGCGGCGGCCTTCAGGTTCTCGGCGGTGGTGCCGATGCCCTGGAGCAGCTTGAACCAGATTTTGGCGTGCTCCTTCTCATTGGCGGCGGTCTCCTCAAAGATGGCGGCGATCTGGACGTACCCCTCCTTCTTGGCCTTGGAGGCGAAGTAGGTGTACTTGTTCCGGGCCTGGCTCTCCCCGGCGAAGGCGGCGAGCAGGTTCTGTTCGGTCTTGCTTCCCTTCAGTTCAGGCATGGGCGTGTTCCTCACTTTCATGATTTTAATATAAGTAGTTCCTGTTAACTTTTTCCTATTATAGCGGTAAAATTTCCCGTTGTCAACAGCCCCGGGAAAAAATCATCCCCCGCCCCCGCCGGGCGGCCGGCCCGTCCCTTTTTTCGTCATCTTTTCCCCCCTTTCCCCCTTGCCACTGGAGGGAAAAAGCGGTATAATATCCCCGTTGCGTTGCGGGCCGGATAAGGCAAACCCGCCGAGGTTGCGAATCCCGGCCCCCGGAGGTAACACTATGGTAAAAGCGATCGTGGGCGCCAACTGGGGCGACGAGGGCAAGGGCAAGATCACCGATATGCTGGCTGAACAGTCCGACGTGGTCATCCGCTTCCAGGGCGGGGCCAACGCCGGCCACACCATCATCAACGGGTACGGCCGCTTCGCCCTGCACATCCTCCCCTCCGGCATCTTCTACCCCCACATCACCAACATCATCGGCAACGGCGTGGCGGTGGACGCGGCCAAGCTGGTGGACGAGCTGGAGGGCATTGTGGCCCAGGGGGTCCCCGCCCCCAGGCTCATCGTGTCTGAGCGGGCCCAGCTGCTCATGCCCTACCACACGCTCCAGGACGCCTATGAGGAGGAGCGCCTGGGCGGCAGGGCCTTCGGCTCCACCAAGAGCGGCATTGCCCCCTTCTACTCCGACAAGTACGCCAAGACCGGCATCCAGATTTGCGACCTGTTCCACGAGGACCGGCTGGGGGAGCGCCTCACCGCCGCCCTGGCCATCAAGAACGTGCTGTTTGAGCACCTGTACCACAAGCCCGCCCTGAAGGCGGACGAGCTGATGGACCAGCTGCTGGCCCTGCGGGAGCGCCTGCGCCCCTACGTGGGGGACGCGGTGGGCTTCGTCCACCAGGCCCTGAAGGAGGACAAGACCATCCTGCTGGAGGGCCAGCTGGGCTCCATGAAGGACCCGGACCTGGGCATCTTCCCCATGACCACCTCCTCCCACACCCTGGCCGGCTTCGGCTGCGTGGGGGCGGCCGTCCCCCCCACTTCAGTGAAGGACGTGATCTGCGTCACCAAGGCCTACTCCTCCAACGTGGGCTCCCAGACCGAGCCCTTTGTCAGCGAGATCACCGGCCAGGCCGGGGACGAGTTGCGCCGCCGGGGGGGCGACAAGGGCGAGTTCGGCGCCACCACCGGCCGGCCCCGCCGGGTGGGCTGGTTCGACACCGTGGCCACCAAGTACGGCTGCATGGTCCAGGGCGCCACCCAGGTGGCCCTCACCTGTCTGGACGTGATGGGCTATCTGGACGAGATCCCCGTGTGTACCGGCTATGAGATTGACGGGAAGGTCACCGACGTCTTCCCCACCACCCCCGACCTGCTCCGGGCCAAGCCTGTCCTCACCACCCTGCCCGGCTGGAAGAGCGACATCCGGGGCTGTACCGACTACCAGTCCCTGCCCGAAAACGCCCGGGCCTACGTGGACTTCCTGGAGGAACACATCGGGCACCCCATCACCATGGTGTCCTCCGGCCCCCGGCGGGAGGAGATGACCTACCGGGCCACCAAGCTGGCTTAACCAATCCCACGCCGGGCGCCGCGCAGCGGCGTCCGGCGTCCATGCTTCCTTCCGGAAGGGGAAGGAACCCGTTTGAACAAGGAGAAACCAATGAAAAAACACCTCGCCCGCCTGCTGGCCCTGGCCCTGACCGCCGCCCTGGCCCTCACCCCCGCCGCCGCCCTGGAGCTGGAGGGCGCCAAGGCCCTGCTGGCGGAGTACTACTTCCAGGAAATCCCCGCCGAGACCCTGGCCCTGGACGACCTGGAGGCGCTGCTGGACGCCCTGGGCGACCCCTACACCTTCTATATGGACCTGGAGCAGATCCATCAGCACGACCAGTCTGTGGACGGCCCCGTCCGGGTGGGGGTGGGCATCACCGTCCAGTCCGCCTATGACGGGGGGTACCGGATCACCGCCGTGGCGCCCGGCGGCCCCGCCGGGGAGGCGGGGGTCCTCCCCGGGGACCTGCTCACCGCCGTGGACGGCGTCCCCCTCTCCCCGGAGGTGGACCCGGTGTCCCTGGTCCCCGGCGAGGAGGGCACAACCACCACCCTCACCGTCCTCCGGGCGGGCAAAAAGCTGCAGTTCCATGTCACCCGCCGGAAAATCATCCTGCCCATCGTCACCTACGCCCTCCGGGGCGACGCCGCCTATATCGACTGCGACAGCTTCGGGGCCTCCACCGCCCCGGTGATGGAGCAAGCCCTGGCGGAGCTGGGGGAGGCCGCCAGCCTTTTCCTGGTGGACCTGCGGGACAACTCCGGCGGCACTGACGCCGCCTGCGCCCAGTCCGCCGGGCTGTTCATTGGCGGCGGCCCCGTCCTCTACTTCCGGGACCGGGACGGCGGCTACCGGCGGCAGTCCCTCCCCGCCTCCTACCCCGACCTGACGGACAAGCCCGCCATCCTCCTCACCAACGAGAACTCCGCCAGCGCCGCCGAGCTGTTCGCCGGCGTCATCCGGGACTACGGGGCGGGCATCTCCCTGGGCCAGCGCACCTACGGCAAGGGGGTGGCCCAGCGGATTTTCGACGCCCAGTCCCACCCCGGCCTGTTCCAGGAGGGGGAGGCCCTCCGGGTGACCACCTCCCGGTTCTTCTCCCCCGCCGGGACCTCCAACCATATCGTGGGGGTGCTGCCCACCCTGGTGATCTCCCCGGGACACACGGAACAGGCCGCCCTGCTGCTGTCCTGCCCCCCCTCCGATTTCCCGGAGCACCACCTGCGGCTGGAGCTGGCCGGACAGAGCTTTTTTGTGGATCTGAGCACCGCCCTGGAGCAGGAGAACCGCCCCGCCCTCACCGAGCTGCTGGAGGCCCTGCCCCCCTCGGCGGTGGTTCAACACAGTACAGGCCAGGACTGGACGGAGTGCCCGCCCGTCTCCCCCGCCGCCCTGGCGGAGGAGCTGGGGCTGGAGGGCTTCTCCCCCCGGGCCTACCCCGGCGCGGAGGACAGCCCCTACCGCCGGGAGCTGGACACCCTGGCCGCCTACCGGCTGCTGCCCAACCTGGGGGAGGAGTTCCTCCCCCGGCAGGAGATGACCCGGGCGGAGTTCGCCACCCTGCTCACCGTGGCCCTGAACCCCTACTACGGCCCCGGCGGCCAGTTCCTCGACGTGCCCGAGGGCTACTACTACGCCGGGCCCATCCACGCCGTGACCGGCCTGGGCCTGCTGTCCGGGTACGGGGACGGCTCCTTCCGGCCGGAGGCCCCCCTGGCCTATGAGCAGCTGGTGTGTACCCTGGCTAACCTGGCCGCCTGGGCCAACATGGACGCCTACGACCTGGCCGCCGCCGGCCCGGAGGAGGCCGCGCTGGAGCAATACACCCCCTTCCCCGCCTGGGCCCGGCCCTCCGCCTGGCTGCTGGGGGAGCTGAACCTGCTCCTCCCCGGCCTGGAGCCCGGACAGGCCGTCACCCGGGAGGAGGCCGCCGCCCTCACGTGCCGCCTGCTGGAGCGGATCGGGCTGATCTGGGGGTAACGCTGTTCTTTTCTTTTTTGAAAAAAAGAAAAGAACCAAAAGAAAAAACTTCTGGAAAAACTGCGTTTTTCCTCCTGTTTTTCCTGTACGCTAGGAGCAAAATGAAGAAAGGACCTGACAACATTGACCAAAATTGACATTATCTCCGGATTCCTGGGGGCCGGCAAGACCACCCTCATCAAAAAGCTTCTGGACGAGGCCTTCCAGGGGGAAAAAATCGTCCTCATTGAGAACGAGTTCGGCGAGATCGGCATTGACGGCGGCTTCCTGCGGGACGCCGGGGTGGAGATCACCGAGATGAACTCCGGCTGCATCTGCTGCTCCCTGGTGGGGGACTTCGGCGCCGCCCTGAAGCAGGTGCTGGCGGACTACTCCCCTGACCGTATCGTCATCGAGCCCTCCGGCGTGGGCAAGCTGTCCGACGTGATCGCCGCCGTGGAGGGGGTGGGGAAAGACGCCCCGGAGCTGCGGCTGAACAGCTTCGTCACCGTGGTGGACGCCGCCAAGGCCAAGGTGTATATGAAAAACTTCGGCGAGTTCTTCAACAACCAGGTGGAGCACGCCTGCGCCATCGTCCTCTCCCGCACCCAGAACCTGGACCCCGCCAAGCTGGACGGGGCGGTCCGGCTCCTCCGGGAGAAAAACCAGAAGGCCGCCATCCTCACCACCCCCTGGGACCAGCTGTCCGGCAAGCAGATCCTGGAGGCCATGGAGGGCGGGCGGGACCTGGCCCGGGAGCTGATGGCGGAGATCGAGCATCATCACCATGAGCATGAGCACCACCATGACCACGGCCCGGACTGTACCTGCGGCTGCCATGACCACCACCACGAGCACGAGCACGGCCATGACCATCACCATGACCACGACCACGGCGAGGGCGTCTGCGCCGCCTGCCACGGCCACGACCACCATCACCACCACCACGCCGACGAGGTGTTCACCTCCTGGGGCCGGGAGACCCCCCGGACGTACAGCCGGGAGGAATTACAGGAGGCCCTGTCCGCCCTGGCCATGGGGGAGGACTTTGGCTATGTCCTCCGGGCCAAGGGGATGGTCCCCTGTGACGGCGGCCAGACCTGGCTCCACTTCGACCTGGTGCCCGAGGAGTTCCAGATCCGGGAGGGCTCCCCGGACTACACCGGCCGGCTGTGCGTCATCGGCTCTGAGCTGAAGGAGGACCGGCTGGAGAAGCTGTTCCTGCTGGGGTAGCCCCCATCAATAACCCGTGAGGTGAACCATCATGCCTGAGAGTAGAATCCCCCTCTATCTCATCACCGGCTTTCTGGACGCCGGCAAGACCACCATGCTCACCGACACCATGAACATGGACTATTTTAACGACGGCCAGCGCACCGTCCTGCTGCTGTGCGAGGACGGCGAGACCGAGTATGACCCGGGCTTCCTGTCCCGGCGCAACTGCCGCCTGGTGCCGGTGGAGGGCCAGGAGGGCCTGACCACCGATTTCCTGAAGGAGGTGGACCGCCGCTACCAGCCCCAGCGGGTTTTGCTGGAGTACAACGGCATGTGGCCGGTGGACCTGCTGCGGAATTTAAAGCTCCCCCGGGGCTGGGGGCTGTTCCAGGCCATCCATGTGGTGGACGGCTCCACCTTTGAGATGTACCTGAACAATATGCAGTCCATGTTTATTGACATGGTCACCGAGGCGGACCTGGTGCTGTTCAACCGCTGTGACGCCGGGATGCCCATGGCCGGGTGGAAGCGCTCCGTCCGGGCGGTGAACCCCAGGGCGGAGATCGTCTTTGAGGACGTGACAGGCCAGGAGCTGGAGGTGGAGGATATCCTCCCCTACTCCCTGGACGGCCCCAGCCTGGTCCTGGACGACCCGGATTACGGCATCTGGTACCTGGACATCCAGGAGCACCCGGAGCGGTATGTGGGCAAGACCATCACCTACAAGGCCCAGGCCATGACCGGGCTGAAGCTGCCCAAGGGCTCCTTTGTCCCCGGCCGCAACGCCATGACCTGCTGCGTGGACGACATCCGGTTTTTCGGCTTCCTGTGCAAGTACGAGCCCGCCCGCTCCCTGAAAAAGGGGGAGTGGATCACCGTCACCGCCCAGATCAAGTGGGAACGGGCCGACGTCTACGACGGGGAGGGCGTGGTGCTCTACGCCTCCAGCGTGGAGCGGGCGGAGCGGCCCGAAGACCCGCTGGTCTACTTCCGGTAAGAAGAAAATACCCGCCCCCCCTCCTTGACAAGGGGGCGGGCGGGTGGTACAATGTACTTAGGGTGAGTGCCGTGAGAAAGCGGTCAGCCCGTTGCGTATAGGTTATCAAAGATGACAACCGTCACCGTGCCGGGTGGCGGTTGTTTCTTTCTATAATCCGAACCCACCTGGCTTTGCCGGGGGCAAATTATCATCAAAAAGGGGCGCGTTTGCCGAAACACGTCCCTTTTTGGTTGACAGATATTCTGTTTGCTGGTAGACTGAAAGTGGCCCCTATAGGGGCCAGGTGCCGTGAGAAATGTCAAGGCGGTCAGCCACACTTCCCGAAAGGAGGTGTGCCTATGCCCTTAACCATTACCCTGCATCTGTTTGGTCTGACCATAACGGTGAAGGTAAAAAGGGACAACCGCCACCCTGCACGGTGACGGTTGTCGTTTCGATAACCCTTACATAACAGGCTGACCGCTTTCTCACAGCACCAACCCTACCTATATTTTAACACCCGCCCGCCCCCTTGTCAAGGAGGAGGGCGGGTATTTTCTTCTTAAAAAATACTCAGATACATCTGCTGGGACAGCTGCTCCAGCAGGCGGATGCCCGCCACGCTGTTGCCCTTCCCGTCCAGGGCGGGGCCGAAGATGCCGATGCCCATCCGGGTGGGCACCACGGCCATGATGCCGCCCCCCACGCCGCTCTTGGCGGGGACGCCCACCTTCACGGCGAAGTCGCCGGAGCCGTCGTACATGCCGCAGGTGGCCAGGATGGCGTTGACATAGTGGGCGTAGGCGCTGGGGAAGATCCGCTCCTCCGTCTGGGGCCGCTTGCCCCGGCTGGCCAGCACATAGCCGATGTTGGCCAGGTTCTTGCTGTTCACCGAGATGGAGCAGGCCTTGAAGTAGCAGTCCAGCACCTCCTCCACGTCGTCGTCCTCAATCATGCCGTAGGTCTTCAGCAGGAAGCCCAGGGCCCGGTTTTTGTTGCCGGTGCGCTTCTCCGACAGGTAGACCGCCTCGTCCAGGGCGATCTCCGGGTCGCCGGCCAGGGCCCGGGTGAGCTCCAGCAGCCGCTGGAAGCGCTCCTCCCCATTCTTGCCCTTAATCAGGGTACACATGGCGATGGCCCCCATGTTCACCATGGGGTTGATGTGCTCGCTGAGCAGGGTCTGGTCAGTGACGTTGATGGCGTCGAAGGGTTTGCCTGTGGCCTCCACCCCCACCCGGGCCCGGACAAAGTCCTTCCCGTTGTCCATCAGGGCCTGGAGCAGCAGGATGGGCTTCACCACGCTCTGAATGGTGAAGCGCTTCTTGTAGTCCCCGGCCTGGTAGTGCCGCCCGTCGCTGCGGAGCACGTAGATCCCCAAATCCTCCCGGTTCCCCTTGGCCAGCTCCGGGATGTAGGTGGCCACCTTGCCCTCCTGGGTGTAGGGCCGGCACTCCTCCAGCAGCTGTTCCAGCAATTCTTCCATATCCATATTTCTCTACGCCTCCGTTACCTTGATACTTGCTTACTTTCATCTTACCCGGTATTGGCCCCTCTGTCAAGCAAAATCCGCCATATCATAACAGAATCTTTTCTCTTGACATCGAACGCTTTTTCGATATAATATTGGTACAAACGTTCTCCGCCTGGAGAGGGGGATTTTTTCCGTGGAACTGCTGGACAAGCTGAACATCCTGGCCGACGCCGCCAAGTACGACGCCTCCTGCGCCTCCAGCGGCCTGGACCGGGCGGGCCGTCCGGGGGGCATCGGCAGCGCCTCGATGGCGGGGTGCTGCCACACCTTCTCCGCCGATGGCCGCTGCGTCTCCCTGCTGAAGGTGCTGCTCACCAATTTCTGCGCCTACGACTGCGCCTACTGCGTCAACCGCCGGTCCAACGACCTGCCCCGGGCGGCCTTCACCCCCCGGGAGCTGTGCGAGCTGACCATTGGCTTCTACCGGCGCAACTATATCGAGGGGCTGTTCCTCTCCTCCGCCGTCCTCCGGAACCCGGACTACACCACCGAGCTGATGATCCAGACCCTGGTCCTGCTGCGGACGGAGTACCGCTTCGGAGGGTACGTCCACGCCAAGGCCATCCCCGGGGCGGACCCCCTGCTCACCCGGCGGCTGGGCCTGCTGGCCGACCGGCTGTCTGTGAACATCGAGCTGCCCAGCGCCCCCAGCCTGGCCCTCCTGGCCCCGGACAAGGGGCGGGAGGCCGTCCTGGCCCCCATGGCCCGGATCCGGGAGGAGATCTCCCAGTCCAGGCGGGAGCTGGCCCTGTACCGCCACGCCCCCCGGTTCGCCCCGGCGGGCCAGTCCACCCAGATGATCGTGGGCGCCACCCCGGAGAACGACCGGCACATCCTCTCCCTCACCCAGGGGTTGTATGACAAATACAAGCTGAAACGGGTGTACTACTCCGCCTACATGCCGGTGTCCAGCAGCCCCCTGCTCCCCGCCCCCCGGGACTTCCAGCCCCCCCTCCTCCGGGAGCACCGGCTGTACCAGGCGGACTGGCTGCTGCGGTTCTACCACTTCCGGGCGGAGGAGCTGCTGGACGAGTCCCAGCCCGACCTGGACCCCCGGCTGGACCCCAAATGCTGCTGGGCCCTGCGGCACCTGGAGTTCTTCCCGGTGGAGGTGAACCGGGCGGACTACGAGGCCCTGCTCCGGGTGCCGGGGATCGGGATGATCTCCGCCCGGCGGATCCTCACCGCCCGCCGGGCGGGCCCCCTCACCTTTGAGGGGCTGAAGCGGCTGGGGGTGGTGCTGAAGCGGGCCCAGTACTTCCTCACCTGCTCCGGCCGCTGCCTGGAGGGGCTGCGGGTGAACGAGGACGGCCTGCTCCGCCACCTGCTGGCCCTGGAGGCCCCGGCGGAGCCCGTGCCGGAACAGCTGTCGCTGTTCGACCCGGCGGGGTAGAAAAATCAGAAAGGAGGCCTCCCCATGGCCTGGACCCAAGTCTGCCACCAGTACGACGGCACCTTCGCCGGGTTCCTCACCTGCGTCTTTGAAAGTTATGTCAACCACGAGGAGCCGGTGGAGTTCCGGGGGCCGGAGGACCCCTGCTGCTCCCTCTACCCCCTGCGGACCATCGCCACCCACCCGGAGCGGGCCAAGCGGGTGTACCGCTCCCTGGGCCCCAGGCTGGGCCCGGAGGGCCGGGAGTGGGTCATCCGGGGCTTCCTCACCTGCCTGCCCCAGCGGGAGCTGTACCTGTGGCGCTTCCTGCGCATGGGGTTTTGCCGGGGCCCCGCCGTCATCCGGGAGCTGACCGACCCGAGGGTGGACAAGCTGCGGAAAGCGGTGCTGTTCCTCAACCGGGAGGCCCATCTGTACACCGGCTTCACCCGCTTCTCCGACCTCCACGGGGTGCTGGCCGGGGAGATCCAGCCCAAAAACCGGGTCCTCCCCCTGCTGCGGCCCCACTTCTGCGGCCGGTACCCCCAGGAGAAATTGGTCCTCCACGACAGCACCCACGGCGAGGCCCTGTTCCACCAGCCCGGCAAGTGGGCCATCCTGCCGGTGGAGGGCTTCACCCTGGGCCCCGCCGGGGCGGAGGAGCTGGCCTTCCGCCAGATGTGGCGGGCCTTTTACGACACCATCGCCATCGAGGGCCGCCGGAACGAGAAGTGCCGCATGACCCAGATGCCCAAGCGGTACTGGGCGGCCATGACGGAATTCCAAAAGGACTGGGACACCGCCCTGCCCCAGGTGGCGGGGCAAAAACCCCCGATTTCTTCCATTGGGGACTAGGCAAAAAGGGAAATTTATGGTATAATGCCTCCAAATCCTGTGAGAGATAGGGAGGTATGCCTTATGAGATGCCCCTTCTGTTCCCACCTGGAGAGCAAGGTAGTGGACTCCCGCCCCGCCGACGAGGGCGCCAGCATCCGCCGCCGCCGGGAGTGCCTGGCCTGCCATAAGCGCTTCACCACCTACGAGACGGTGGAGAGCCTGCCCCTGATGGTCATTAAAAAAGACGGCAGCCGCCAGAGCTTCGACCGGAACAAGGTGCTCTCCGGCCTGATCCGGGCCTGCGAGAAGCGCCCTGTCCCCTACCATACCCTGGAGGAGATCATCAGCGAGATCGAGCTGGTCCTCCAGAACCGGATGGAGCGGGAGATCCCCTCCAGCCAGATCGGCGAGCTGGTGATGGAGCGGCTGAAAAAGGTGGACGAGGTGGCCTATGTCCGCTTCGCCTCGGTTTACCGCCAGTTCAAGGACATCAACACCTTCATGAACGAGCTGAACAAGCTGCTGGAGGACAAATAACACACGGGCAGGACAGGCCGGGGCGGCCTGTCCTGCCCGTTCTTTTTTTATGCCTCAATGTCCAAAACAAAATCCTCCCGGGGCAGCTTGTCCCAGGAAAAGAGGGGGATCAGCTCCCGGGGGGTGATCCCCTCGGGCCGGTCGATGAGGTTGGCGGCATGGGCCAGGACCCCCACCAGCGACCGGGCGGTATACCGCTCCTGAAGCCGGCCCAGCTCCAGATCCCGGTCCCGCTTGGCCAGCCGCCGGCCGTCCGGGGCCAGGAGGAGGGGCAGGTGCCCGTACTCCGGCCTTGGCAGGGCCAGCTTCTCCTGGAGCCACAGCTGCCGGGGGACGGAGGACAGCAGGTCCCGCCCCCGCACCACCTGGGTGACGCCCATGGCGGCGTCGTCCACCACCACGGCCAGCTGGTAGGCGTACACCCCGTCGGACCGGCGGAGGATAAAATCCCCGCAGTCCCGGGCCAGATGCTCAGAATACTCCCCCTGGAGCCGGTCGGAGCAGGAAATTTCCTCCTCCGGCACCCGTACCCGCCAGGCGGGCCGCCGGTTTTGGGACAGCGGCCCCCGCTCTTCGGGGGACAGGCGGCCGCACCGGCCGTCGTACACCGCCGCCCCGTCAGAGGCGTGGGGGGCGGAGGCGGCGTGGAGCTCCTTCCGGGTGCAGAAGCAGGGGTAGACCAGCCCCTGGCCCTCCAGCTCCCGGAAGGCCTGGGCGTAGCGCTCCCCCCGCTGGGACTGGTACACCGGCTCGTTGTCCCAGTCCAGGCCCAGCCACTCCAGATCCCGCATCACCTGGGCGGCGTGCTCCGGGCGGCACCGGCCGGGGTCCAGGTCCTCCAGCCGGAGGACCATCCGCCCCCCCTCGCTCCGGGCGGACAGCCAGGCCAGCAGGCAGGACCACAGGTTGCCCAGGTGCATCCGCCCGCTGGGGCTGGGGGCGAAACGGCCTACCATGGGCTGACCTCGGTTTGTTCCTTTTTCTTGTAAGAAAAAGGAACCGACAAAGAACTTTGGCGGGAAACGATGTTTCGCTTACTCCTCCTCATATTCCGCCAGCGCCTCCCGTAAAAATTCCAAATCCTTGTCGTCCAGGGCGTGGAGGCCCGCCGTCTCCTCCAGGTGGTGGGTGAACTCGTGGGCCACGGTGGCGAAGATCTCATCCTTCCAGACCTCCTCCCCCTCCCCCTCCAGCAGGGCGGAGAAGGAGCCGTAGTACAGCAGGATATACCGGCCCAGATTGTCGTGGACGTACTCCCCCATGATGTACATCTCCCCCGGGGGGAAATCCGGGTCGGGGAGGGCCGCCTCCTCCAGCTGGATGCCGCCGTCTAGATCCTCGAAAAAGGCCTCCGGGAACCCTTGGGCGATCTCCTCCAGCCAGTCGCCCATCTGGTCATAGGTTGGTACCATAATTGCCTCCGTTTTTTTCGCCGGGCGCGCCGCCCGGGAGTTTCGCCGCTCCGGCGGCGAGTTTCTTTTCCCCCGTGGGAAAAGAAACCAAAAGGACGCTGGGGGTGTGCTCAGATGGACACTCCGTGTCCATAATCGCCCACCCCCAGACCCCCGGGGAACGATGTTGATGCGGCCTTGCGCTGGTAGGGGCCGGCAAGATTTGTGTCCGCTCACACCGCCTTTACCCTGGGCCGAAGGGTAGGGGCTACCGTTCCCCCGCCTCGGTTCCCGACCAGGCTTGGGAAGTAGTTTCACTTGCCAGGATTACTACGACAGGCCGCTCGGGATAGTTTGGGGTTCTATTTTATCTGCCCGGCCACGGGGGCGGGTGGATCGCCCCGTTTTGGGGTGGCGTGTTGTTCTGTTTTACCCGCTCGGCCACGGGGAACGCTTGGGCGATCTCCTCCAGCCAGTCGCCCATCTGGTCATAGGTTGGTGTCACAGTACCACCCCCTATTTGATAAATTGGGCAATGGGCCCAACGGCACAGCGCTCCCGGATGGTCTGGTCAAAGCCGGGCCGGACATAATCCAGATCGGCCCCCTGGGCAAAGAGCAGAGTAAAAATCCGGGACAGGTCGGCCTCCAGCTCCGGGGTCAACAGGCGGTCATCCAGCGTCTCTCCCGTCTGCCAGCGGTAAGAAAGGCAGAATTTGCTGGGCATCCAGCACCGCCCGGCACAGGCAGGAATTTTCATAGGAATCTCTGCCATGGATGTCCCCGCCCAGGGTGAACATCCGCTCCAGCAGGGCAAAGGCCCGGCCGGCCTCCTCCCGGGTATGGCGCGCTTGAAGTCCCAGCGCTTTATCGTTGGTGTTCCAGCGGCAGCTCATCACCGCCGCCCGGATGGCGTCGTGAAGGGCGGGCATCCGCCAGGGGTTGCAGCAGTCCGGGGACTCCATAAAATTCACGTCCGCCCCACCGTCCAGGAGAATATTGGCGATCTCAAACTGCCCCGATTTAATGGCCACCTGGAGAGGGGACTGCCCATCGTCCTGCTTGGGGGGCTGCTTGGCGGTACAGGAGACCAGCTCCGGTTTTTTCTCCAAAAGCTCCCGAACTGTCTCAAGCTCTCCCTTTCGGATAGCGACAAACAGCTTTTTCATAGTCTTTTCCTTCCAAAATTATTGCGGCGACAGCTCCGCCTTCCGTCTCGGCAGGGACAGGGGCGGCACCGGGCGGCGGCTAGAGCGGTATCCAGAGGCCCCCCGTGACCGGGCAGACGAAGTAGGACAACACGCCCCCCGGAGTTCGGCGGTGATCCACCGTCTCCCGTGGCCGGACAAATAGAGTAGAGCATCAAACTATCCCGGGCGGCCTGTCGTAGCAATCCTGGCAGGTGAAACTACTTCCCAGGCCTGGTCGGAAACCGAGGCGGGGGAACGGTGGCCCCTACCCTTCGGCCCAGGCTAAAGGCGGTGTGAGCGGAATCAAATCTTGCCGTCCCCTACCAGCGCAAGGCCGCATAAACATCGTCCCCCGGGGGTCTGGGGGTTGGGCGACTATGGACACGGAGTGTCCATCTGAGCCAACCCCCAGCGATTCTTTGGCCACTTTCTGATCGTTCAGAAAGTGGCTCGCCCGGCAGGGCGAAACCCCGCCTGTCTCACGGCGACAGCTCCGCCTTCCGTCTCAGCAGGGACAGGGGCGGCACCGGCCGGGGCAGTCTCATGCGAAAGACCATCTGAGGGCGGCGGACCTCCTCCAGGGGCTGGCCCTCCGAGTCCCACAGGGCGTCCACGGTCAGGGCCTGGGGCCGGACATCGGGGCCCACCAGCTCCAGCTCCTCCCCCAGGCCGAACTTGTTGTTCAGGGTGAGGACGGCGTTCCCCGCCCCGTCGCAGGACTTCACCTTGGCCACGATCTGCCAGTCCCGGACATACCGGGCGTCGTCGGTAAACTGCCCCGGCTGGCCGTAGAAGAAGCCGGTGGAGTAGTGCCGGTGGCTGATGTGCTCCACCTCGTCCCGCCACACCGGGTCCAGGGGCTCCCCGGCGGCGGCGGCGTCAATGGCCCGGCGGTAGGCCCCGGTGACGACGGCGGCGTAGTAGGCCGACTTGGCCCGGCCCTCGATTTTCAGGGAATCCACCCCGGCGGCCAGCAGGTCGTCCACGTGGTCGATCATGCACATATCCCGGGAGTTCATGATGTAGGTCTCCCCGTTCTCCTCGTAGACCGGGAAGTACTCCCCCGGCCGCTTCTCCTCCATCAGGGCGTACTGGTAGCGGCAGGGCTGGGCGCAGGCCCCCCGGTTGGAGTCCCGGCCCGTCATGTAGTTGGACAGCAGGCACCGCCCGGAGTAGCTGACGCACATGGCCCCGTGGGCGAAGACCTCGATCTCCAGCTCCCTGGGGGCCTTGGCCCGGATCTCCTTGACCTCCTCCAGGGAGAGCTCCCGGGCCAGGATCACCCGGCTGGCCCCCAGCTCGTGCCAGGCCCGGGCCGACTGGTAGTTGACCACGCTGGCCTGGGTAGAGATATGGCGCTGGACATGGGGGGCGTGCCGCTTGGCCAGGGCCAGCGTCCCCACGTCGGCCAGGATCACCGCGTCCACCCCCAGCTCCTCCAGGTACTCCAGCCACTCTGGCAGCCGGGCCACCTCCTCGTTCCGGGGCATGGTGTTGCAGGTGACGTGGACCTTCACCCCCTTGGCCCGGCACAGCCCCACCGCCCGCCTCAGCTCCTCCGGCGAGAAGTTCCCGGCGAAGGACCGCATCCCGAAGGCGTTCCCCGCCAGATAGACGGCGTCCGCCCCGTAGGCCAGGGCCATCTCCAGCCGCTCCATGTCCCCGGCGGGGGCCAGCAGCTCCATTTTTCTGTGTTCCATCTCAAATCTCTCCTAAAGGCGGGGGCGGAGGCCCCGCCCCCGCCCCATGTTGGTTCCCTCGTCCGCCCCCGGGCGGGTTATACCCGCCCCCCAGGCGGGTTATACCCGCCCCTACTGGTACAGCTCCTGGGAACTGGTGAACTTTTGCAGCTCGTCGTAGGTCTTGAAGTAGTGGTGGACGCCGTCGTCCCCCAGGGCGTAGTAGAAGAACTTGGTGTCCTCCGGGTTCAGGGCGGCCAGGATGGACTCCATGCCCGGGTTGGCGATGGGCCCGGGGGGCAGGCCCTTGTACAGGTAGGTGTTGTAGGGGGAGTCGATGGACTTGTCCGCCTCCGTGGGCTCCTTGCCGCCGTTGATATACACCAGGGAGGCGTCGATGTTCAGGTAACCCTGGGTGCCGGCGTCTGGGTTGTTCAGGCGGTTGTGGATGACCGAGGAAATCTTGGCCCGGTCACTGCCGTCGGTCTCCCGCTCGATGAGGGAGGCGATGGTGAGCACCTCCCGCAGGGAGCGCCCGCTCTCCTCCGCCTTGGCCCGGATGTCATTGGTCACTTGGGCGTCAAAGTACACCAGCAGCTTGTTGATGGCGTACACCGGGTCGTGGGGGGTGTAGAACTCGTAGGTGGAGGGCATCAGATAGCCCTCCAGCCGGTGGTAGTCCCCCAGGGGGATGTCCTGGAGGAAGGAGAAGGCGTAGTCGTGGGTGGCGGCGGCCTCCCGCAGGCTGGCCACCGAGCCGGACCCCTTCTCCTCCAGCAGGGCGAAGATCTGGTCCATGGTGTAGCCCTCCGGGATGGTGATCTTCACCACCGACCGGGTGGCGGAGTTGGCGCTCATGCCGGACAGCAGGGCCCGGTAGTCCATGTCGGTGTTCAGGGTGTAGGTGCCCATGGTCACCTTGTCCTCCCCGCCGGTGATGGAGGCGAAGAGCTTGAACAGCCATTTGTACTCGATGAGGCCCTCTTTTTTCAGCCGGTCGGCCACGTCGTCAAAGGACTCCCCGTTGGAGATGGTGAAGGTGAGCTCCAGCTCCTCCTTATTCAGGGCCAGCACGTCACTGGCGGCCACCCAGCCGGCGCAGGCCAGCAGGATAGACGCCCCGATGACGCACACCACGTACAGCAGCACCAGGCCCGCCGTCCGGAGGGGGGAGGAGCGCTTTTTCCGGCGGCGGGGCTCTCTGGCGTCCTCCCGGCGGGATTCTCTGGACTCCTCCCGGTGGGATTCTCTGGACTCCTCCCGGCGGGCCTCCGGCCGGCGGCGCTCCTCATAGCGGGGTTCCTCCCGGCGGGCAGGCCCCCGCCGGGGCTCGTCCTGGCGGGGCTCCACCCGGCGGGGCTCCGCCCAGCGGTAGTCCTCCCGGCGGTACCCCGGCTCCTCCCGGCGGGGCGGGACGGGGCGGCCGTCCCGGGGGTCTCTGGGTTGGTAATTTCGATCCTGCGGCATAGAGTCAGCTCCTAACAGTGGCGAACTCTCCGGGCCCGGGCGGGCCCAAAGATTCTTTTCTCCCCCCTGTGTCAAAGGACAAGGCGGGGCCATAGAATAGTACAGAACGCGGGAAGCGGCGGCGCTTCCCAGGAACAAGTGAGGTGAAAACAATGTTCTGTGGAAACAACGGCTGGGGGGGCGGCAGCGCCCTGTGGATCATCATCCTGATCATCATCCTGTTCGGCTGCGGCGGCAACAGCTGGGGCGGCAACGGCTGCGGCTGCGGCAACAACTGCGGCTGCGGCAACAACTGCGGCTGCGGCAACAACTGCGGCTGCGGCAACAACTGCGGCTGTGACAACAACTGCGGCTGCGACAACGACTGCTGCTGCTAAGTCACCCTACACAGGCCTGGGCGGGGGAGAAATCTCCCGCCCGCCCTGTCCCAGCGGATGGGACAGGCTCTCAAAGGCCCCGCCATTGGGGCGTTTTGCCATGTCTCAAACAAAACCTAATAGCAGACCTCCCGGCGGATCTCCCCGGCCCGCTCCGGCCCGGCCAGGGCCTCCACCAGGGCCAGGCCGAAGTCGAAGGCCGACCCGGCGGCCCGGCCGGTGATGAGCTTCCCGTCCACCACCACGCCGCTGTCCGCCCGGGCCCGGGCCCCGGACAGCTTGTCCTCCATGCCGGGGTAGCAGACAGCCTGTTTCCCCTCCAGCAGGCCCCACCTCCCCAGCAGGGTGGGCGCGGCGCAGATGGCCGCCACCCAGCGGTTTTGCCGGACGGCCTCCCGGACCAGCCCCTCCACCCGGGGGGCCTTGCCCAGGTTCTGATAGCCCGGGTTCCCGCCGGGCAGGACGATCATGTCCGCCTGGGACAAGTCCAGCCCGTCCAAGGCCAGGTCGGCGGTGACCGTGATCCCCCGGGCGCCGGGGACGCTCTCCCCGGTGACGGACACCAGCCGGGTCTCCAGCCCCGCCCGGCGCAGCAGGTCGGCGGGGACCAGGGCCTCCGCCTCCTCAAAGCCGGGGGCTAACAGAATATATACCATCATCTTTCCTCCTAACTCGTGGTCTCGGGGCGGATCATATCCGCCCCTACTTTTTGAACCGCTCCCCCGCCGCCTTTACCAGCACCAGGGGCAGCCTGGCCATCCGGCCCGCCCGCTGGGGCTCCTTTTTCAGCCGGTAGGCCCACTCCAGGCCCAGCTTTTGCCAGGACTCGGGGGCCCGCTCCACATTGCCGGCAAACACGTCCAGGACGCCCCCCAGGCCAATGGCCAGCCGTGCGCCGGTGTGCCGGCCCCAGCGGGCCATCCACTTCTCCTGTTTGGGGGCCCCCAGGCAGACAAACAGCAGGTCGGGCCGGGCGGCGGCCACCTTCAGCAGCACCGTCTCCTCGTCCCGGAAATAGCCGTCCTGGGTGCCGCACAGGGTGATGTTCGGATACCGGGCCAGGATGTTCTCCCCGGCCTTCTCCGCCACCCCGGGCCGGGCCCCCAGCAGGAACAGCCGGCCGCCCCGCTCATCCAGGCAGGCCAGCATATCCTCCGCAAACTCAATCCCCGGCACCCGGGCCTTCAGGGGCCGGCCCATAATCTTGGCCGAGTACACCACCCCGATGCCGTCGGGCAACGCCAGGTCGGCGCTGTTCAGCACCCGGCGGAAGTCCGGGTCCTTCTCCGCCGCCAGCAGAAACTCCGGATTTGGGGTGACCACGTAGTGGAAGCGGTCCTCCTCCAGCAGCCGGGCCCCGGCCCGGGCGGCCTCCTCCCGGGTGAGATTGTCAAAATTCACGCCTAGAATCTCCTGTTTCAAATCTTCCTCCTCCGCCCCCGAAAACGTCCTGTGAAAATCATGTCCAAACAGCCGCTTCCTAAACCTGGGGCAACGCTCTCAAGGGTATTCAGCAAGGACAGGATCGCTGTCCTTGGGTTATTTTAACATGTACCGGCCAAAAAGTCCATGAAAATTCCATCAAGGTTTTTCCTCCCCCCTCCCGTTTCTTTGGGGAGAAGGCCATGGAAATTGTAACCTTTTGTTACTTGACTTTTTGCCGCTACAAGTATAGTATGTACTTGGAACTACATTTGAAATAGATTGGAGTCTTGTACCATGAACATGAAACGGCTGCCCGACGCGGAACTTGAGGTCATGAAGGCCCTGTGGGCCTCCGGCCCGGACACCCTCCGCTCCGCCCTGGAGGAGGACCTGGAACCCTTCCACTGGGCGATCACCACCATCAACACCTACCTGACCCGGCTGGCGGACAAGGGGTTTGTCCACATCCGCCGGGAGGGCCGCAGCAACCGGTACACCCCCCTGGTCAGCCGGGAGGAGTACCAGGCCTTTGACAGCCGGGCGGTGCTGGACAGGCTGTACGGCTCCCCCCGGAACTTCCTGGCCGCCCTGGCCCAAGACGGGCTTGGCCGGGACGAGCTGGCGGAGCTCCAGGACCTGCTGGACCAGCTGAGCGGCGGGCGGGAATGAGCCAGTTTCTGTCCACCCTGGGCGGCCTGGCCCTGGGGGGCTGCGCCGGCATCCTGCTGCTGGCCCTGGCGGGCCGCTCCACCCGGACCCGGTG
>CAMTMC010000017.1 GCA_947073515.1 uncultured bacterium
GCCTCCAGAGGGGCTTCCATTTTCTGTATGTCTACCAAATGGCTACCAGCCCCGCTTTTTCCTCGGAAAAGGCGGGGCTTTTTCTGTTTTCCTCCCGTTTTCCGCACTTTTTCTCCGATGTTAGGAGCGTTATACTTCCCTGATATAAAAATGGCTACCAAAATACGAAATTTCACCCGAAAAACGCTCCTTATTTAGGCCTCCCGTTCCCGAAGGAAAGCGCCCTTTCTGAAACAGCCCGCCCCGCCGTTTCTCGGTGAATTTGAGTGTCCCCGGAGCGGCCCGCCAGCTACTCCCCCGAGCCCTCTTCCAGACATCCCCCAGCCTTCCACCCGAAAATCCCTTGACAAACCTTCGCCAGCCGCTATAATAGTCCGTATATATGTCATGACACCTATCTACCCTATTTTAAATCTCCAAGAAAAAGGTGAGCCTCTATGAAAGACTTTCTCAGACGGAAAAACATCCAGATCTCCGCCAAGCGGTACGGCATCGACGCCCTGGGGGCTATGGCCCAGGGCCTGTTCTGCTCCCTGCTCATTGGCACAATCTTTAAGACCCTTGGCCAGCAACTGTCCATCCAGTTCCTGGTGAATGTGGGCCAGTTCGCCTTCGACATGTCCGGCCCGGCTATGGCCGTGGCCATCGGCTACGCCCTGAAAGCCGACCCCGTGGTACTGTTCTCCCTCACCGGGGTGGGCTGGGCCGCCAACGCCCTGGGGGGAGCCGGCGGGCCGCTGGCGGTACTGTTCATCGCTATCATCGCCGGTGAGTGCGGCAAGCTGGTCTCCAAGGAGACCAAGGTGGACATCCTGGTCACCCCGGCGGTCACCGTCTTTGCGGGCGTGGGGCTGGCCTCCCTTATTGCGCCCCCCATCGGCTCCGCCGCCGCCGCTTTCGGCGTGGTCATCGACAACGCCACCAAGCTGCAGCCCTTCTGGATGGGCATTGTAGTCTCCGTGCTGGTGGGGATCGCCCTCACCCTGCCCATCTCCTCCGCCGCCATCTGCGCCTCCCTGGGCCTGGTGGGGCTGGCGGGCGGGGCCGCCGTGGCCGGCTGCTGCGCCCAGATGGTAGGCTTCGCCGTTATGTCCTTTAAAGAGAACGGCTGGGGCGGCCTGGTGAGCCAGGGCATCGGCACCTCCATGCTCCAGATGCCCAACATCGTGAAAAACCCCCGGATCTGGATCCCTCCCACTCTTGCCTCCGCCATCACCGGCCCCATCGCCACCTGTGTCTTCAACCTCCAGATGAACGGTGCCCCGGTGTCCTCCGGTATGGGCACCTGCGGTTTTGTGGGTCAGATCGGCGTGTGGACTGGCTGGCTGTCCCCCAGCGCTGACGCCCTGGAGAAGGGCTGGATCGCCATCACCCCCACCGGCTCGGACTGGCTGGGCCTGGCCCTGGTCTGCTTCGTCCTCCCCGCCGTCCTGTCCTGGGTCTTCTGCCAGGCCTGCCGGAGGGCAGGCTGGATCAAGGAGGGCGACCTGCTTCTCCCCTCCTGATCCCAATCCAACATGAAAAAACGGCGGGCTGGTATCAAATACCAGCCCGCCGATCTTCTATTGTTACACAAAACAGCGGTACAGGTTGTAGCAGCTGATGGCGGTGATGGCCAGGAGCAGCCAAAAGAACACCCGGTCCACCCCGCTGTTATCCAGCTTTTTGCTGGCGGCCCGGCCCAGGTTCCCTCCCAGCACGCCGCCGATTACCATGGCAATCAGCATGGGCCACTGCAAGTCGGGCACATTCCCCCGGGCAAAGGTGGTCAGCAGGCTGGCCCCCTGGGAGAACAGGATCACGTACAGGGAGTTGAGGGCGGCGGTCTTGGAGTCCATGGAGAAGAAGTAGTACAGCACCGCCAGGTTGATGGGCCCGCCCCCAATGCCCAGGAAAGCGGACATCACCCCCAGGGCCAGCCCAATGGCCCCGCAGGCGGCTGTCCCCTCCACGTTGAGGGAGCGGATCCGGGAACGGTTCAGGGTGTAAACCAGCACGCCCAGGGTCAGGAGGATCATCATCACCTGCTGGGCGGCGGACACCGTCTCGGCCCCCAGCGCCCGGACCAGCTCGAAGATCTCTTTGCCCGCAACGCCGCCCAGGGCGGCGCCCACGGCCAGGGCGGTGCCCCGGCGGGCCTCAACCTTCACCGGGCCGCCCCTGGCCCGGAGGAGGGAGGTGCCTGTCATCCCCAGCACCGTACAGCCCGACAAAAAGCTGATGGTGGATACCGGCAGGCCGGACACCGCGTCCATCACCGGCTTGATGATGACCCCGCCGCCCACGCCGCTGATGCCGCCCACCGTGGTGGCCCCCACACAGACCAGAAAATAAAACAGAATCTCCATTGTCTCTCTCCTTCACACCTATTACGCCTGCCGGAGCTCCTCCTCCGTGAACAGGGACACTTTCCCGTACACCCCGTCATAGCCGGGTTCTGTCTGGACCTGGCCCAGCCGCAGACGGCGTATCCCCTCGGCCACCATGGGGCCGGCGGCCAGGGCGATCTCCCCCACGGGGGCCTCCAGCAGGATGTAAAACTCCGGGCCCAGCTCCTGGAGGAGCTTGTCATAGAGGGCCGCCGTCCGCTTGCTGGCGGTGGAGCGGCCGGTGGAGGCGGCGATGGCCTCCGCCAGGGGGGCCAGCCGCTGGTACGGCTTGGCGCCCGGGGGACAAAAGCCCGGTTGGCGGCCGGCCATCTCCTCAATCCGGTGCCCCACCCCGATGGTCAGGGGCTTTCCGCACGCCGGGCACAGGCCGCCCCCCTCCATGGCCCGGGCGGGCGGGAGACGGACCCCGCAATTCCGGTGTCCGTCCCAGTGGTACTTCCCCTCCTCCGGGAAAAACTCGATGGTTCCGCCGAACCCCTCCCCAGTGCGGATGGCCGCCGCCAGCTCCGGGTAGCTCAGGCCGGTGTCCAGCAGATTAGCCTCCCGGCCCAGCTTCCCCGGGGAGTGGGCGTCGGAGTTGGACACCAGGGTCAGCCCGTCCAGGGCGGGTACCCGCCAGTTCATGGGCGGGTCGGAGGACAAGCCCGTCTCTACGGCGAAAATTTCCCCCGCCAGATCCCCGAAGCACTCCTCCAGGCTGTCAAAGCTGGTGAAGGCCCCAAACATGGAGAAATGAGGGGTCCAGATATGGGCCGGGATGAGCAGGGCGCCCGGGCAGGTTTCCAGGGTCATCTCCAACAGGTCCCGGCTGTCCAGCCCCAGGATGGGCCGGCCGTCGGAGTGGAGGTTCCCCACCTCCTCCAGGAGGGCGGACAGCCGCTCCGCCCCCTCCAGGGAGGGGAGGAGGATGAGGTTGTGGACCTTCCGGGTTTTTCCGTGGCGCTTGTAGATACAGCTGATCTCTCCAGTCACCACAAAGCGGGCGGCCCCTCCCCCGTTCTCCGGCAGAGTCAGGCCGGGCCGGAGGGTGTAGACCCCCTCCCCGGCGGGGATGAGCTGTTCCCCCAGCTCCCGCCGCCAGACGGGGTGGGTGAAGTCCCCGGTTCCCACCAGGGAGAGCCCCTTCCGCCGGGCCTGGGCGTCCAGGCGGGGCAAATCCCCCTCCCGGCTGGTGGCCATGGAAAAACGGGAGTGGATATGCAAGTCCGCCAGATACACCGTATTCCCCCTATCCCAGCCAAGCCAGCAGCTCCCGAACCAGCCGCTCGGTCTCCTCACTTCGGTTGAAGTCGTCCGCCCCCAGGGCCAGCTGACACAGGCGGATGGCCTCCTCCCGGTCCCGCAGCACCCCCCGGCCCTTGGCGTACAGCCGGGCCAGCCGGTACATGGCCTCGCTGTCCGCCCCTTCCACCGCCTGGCGGTAGTAGTCCAGGGCCCGCTGGATGTCCGTCTCCACCTGGATGCCCTCCTCGTAGAAGCGGCCCAGGGCGCACAGGGCGCTCTCGTCCCCGCGCCCGGCGGATTTTTCGTAACAGGTCAGGGCCTGGGCCAAGTCGGCCTCCACCCCCTGGCCCAGCTCATAGCATTCCCCCAGGTTATAAAAGGCGGTGGCGTCCCCCTGTTTCGCCGCCCGGCGGTAGCAGTCCAGGGCCTTTTCAAAGTCCCGCTCCACCCCCCGGCCATAGCGGTACAGCTCCCCCAGGTTGACCATGGCGGCCCGGTTGCCCTTCTCCGCCCCCTCCTGGTAGAGCTGACGCGCCCGCTCCAGGTCCCGGGGCACGCCCAGGCCCCGCTCATAGCAGATGCCCAGGTTGACCACAGCCCCAACGCTCCCCAGCTTGGCGGCCTGGCGGTACCAGAACACCGCCTTCTCCTGGTCGGCCTGGACGCCCTCCCCCCTGTCGTAGGCCCAGCCCACGTTGAGGGCGGCGTCGGCGTGGCCCTGGGCGGCGGCCCGGAGCATCCACTCCAGGGCCTGTTCCGGGCTGCGCTCCACTCCCAGGCCGGCCCTGAGGCAGTTTCCCAGGTTGAACATGGCCTGGGCGCTGCCCGCCCGGGCCCCCGCCCGGTACCAGCAGACGGCGGCGGCCAGATCGGCCTTCACCCCCAGCCCCCACTCATACATCCAGCCGATGGAGCACATCGCCCGCTCGTAGCCCTGCTCCGCCGCCTGGGTCAGCCACTCCATGGCCTTCTGATAGTCCCGTTTCACCCCAGTGCCGTTGAGATAGGCGCAGCCCAGGTTATTTTGGGCCCGGGGGTAGCCCTGCTTGGCGCTGGCGGACACCCAGCGGATCATCTCGTCCAGGTCGGTGTCCGTCCCCCGGCCGTACTCATAGCACAGGGCCAGGTTGGCCTGGGCGACCGCGTCCCCCGCCTGGGCGGAGGCCAGATACAGCCGGAAAGCCCCCTCCAGGTCGGGCTCCACACCGTAGCCGTGTTCCAGGCACACCCCCAGGGCGCACTGGGCGGGGGCAAACTCCTGGTCCGCCGACAGCCGGTACCAGCGGGCGGCCTGGGACATGTCCCGCTCCACCCCGGTGCCCCACTCGTAGCACAGGCCCAGATTGTACTGCCCCCGGGGATGGCCCGCCTGGGCGGACTGGCGGTACAGCTCCAGGGCTTTGGACATGTCCTCCTCCACCCCCCGGCCATACTCATAGCAAACCCCCAGGCAGCACTGGCCGTCGGGATTGCCCTGCTCCGCCGCTCTGGCATACCACCGGGCGGCCATCACCTGGTCGGCCTCCAGCCCCTCGCCAAACTCATAGCACCGGCCCAGATCCACCTGGCCCCGGGGATCCCCCTGGAGGGCGGCGGCCTTCAGCCATTGGATGGCGGCGTCCCAGTCCCGCTCCACCCCAATGCCCCGGCTGTACATGCGGTACAGCAGCAGCTGGGCCCGGGGGAGGGCACGCTCCGCCGCCCGGTGGTACCACTCCAGCGCCCGGGGCAGATCCGCCGCGGTTCCAATCCCGTTGTGCAGGCAGAAACCCAGGTTGCACATGGCGGGGGGATAGTCCAGCTGGGCGGCCTGCTCATAGAGCCACACCGCCTGGCGGGGGTCGGCCTCCACCCCGGCCCCGGTCTCCATGCACCAGCCCAGGCTGGTGATGCCGTAGGCGTCCCCCAGGTAGGCCGACCGGCGCAGGTCGGCCACCGCCCGCTCCTGGTCCCCCCGCTCCAGCCACAGGTTGCCCAGCATGGCCCAGTCCCGGCCGTCCAGCTGCTCCTCCGGGATCTGGCGCATGGCCCGGCCACAGTGGGGGCAGCGGTCAGGACGGCGCTCCTCCTCCAGGAGGGCGCGGCAGTCGGGGTCGGTACAGCGGTAAAACATGGGGCACGCCTCTTTCTTTATGTGATATTGTCCACAGTGTACCACGTTTTTCTCCCCGAGGCAAGAAAAAAGGGGCGGCCAACACCGCCCCAGCCACTATAGTCCCCGCCAGAGGATCCCCTCCGGGGGCGGGCTCTGGCCGCACACCGCCGCCGCCCAGCCCGGGCCTTGGTAACATCCAAACCACAGGCCGTCCAGCCGGGCGGCCCCCGCCCCGGGCAGGGGGACCCGGATCTCCCGGATGGGGCGGGTCAGCCCCCGCCCTCCCGCCTTGGCCCGGGCCTCCTTCAGCGCCCACAGCCGGGTGAAAGCGGGCCAGAACCGGGGCTGTCCCCCCAGCCAGTCCAGTTCCTCCCGGGTACACACCCGCCGGGGGAGGGTGGGCCGCCACTGCTTCACCACCTGGATGTCCACCCCCACCGGCCGGCTGTCCAGGGCGCACAGGGCCAGGGCCCCGCTGTGGCTCAGATTGAACCGCAGTTCCGGCTTCCCCGGGAAATAGGGTTTTCCTCCGGGGGCCCGGGCCGTCTCCGGCAGGGGGGAGAGGCCCCAGTACTCCGCCGCTGCCAGGGCCAGCAGATCCCAGGCCTGGGCCCGGCTCTCCAGCCCCTCCGCGCCGTAAATCACCAAGCGCGCTCCCCCTCTCCGCTCGTTTTATCCAGCATAGCAGAGCAAAACAGAAAGAGGGAGAAATGCCAACACAAAATATCTCAGCAGGGCAGGGGCAGCCAGCTCCCCACGGCGGCCAGGTCCCGGAACAGCAGCAGCTCCGGCGGGTACAGGGTAAACCAGGCGATGAGCCCCGCCAGCGCCGCCGTTCCCAGCGCCGGCAGCAGCCACTTCACCCCCGGGAACGGTCCGGAGAAGCGGGTGGCCAGCCAGAAGCCCAGGGCCATTACCAGGGCGTAAATGGCCAGATCCACCCAAACCGCCTCGCCCCCCAGGGAGATGTGGTACACCCACCCCACCCCCAGCATCAGGGCGCACAGGAGCGGCAGGACCAGCAGCCAGGGCCGGATCCCTCCCGGCCGCCCCCGGTTGAGCAAAAACGCCGCCCCCAGATAAGGCCAGAAGAGAATCTTGAGATGCTCCCACAGGCTCTCGTTGATAGGGGAAAACAGGGCCGTCAGGGTATTTGGCCACCACCGGTACAGGAAGTGGAGCAGGGCCCCCGCCGCCAGGGCGGCCACCCAGGTCAAAATCAGCTCCCGCTTGGAATAATACAAATTTCTCACCCCTCTCCCTCCCAATTTATGCGGGGGGAACCGGATTCATACAGGCCGGCGCATATTTTTTCCCCACACAGCCAAACTACGGGAAATCTATGAAGGAGATGGGTCTATGAGCATGACAAATCAGGACTACGGCAAGCTGGTGAACGAGCGTTCCAAGCCCTCCCCCCTGGGGAAAAACCTGGTATGGGCTTTTCTGGTGGGCGGGGCCATCTGTACCATCGGCCAGGGGCTGTCCAACCTGTACCAGAACGGGGGGCTGGACAAGGAACAAAGCGGGACGGCCACCTCCGTCACCCTGATTTTGGCCGCCGCCCTCCTCACCGGCCTGGGGGTCTTTGACAAGCTGGCCAAGCGGGCGGGAGCCGGCACCCTGGTGCCCATCACCGGCTTCGCCAACGCCATGGTCTCCCCCGCCCTGGAGTTCAAAAGCGAGGGGCTGATTACCGGCACGGCGGCCAAGCTGTTCGTGGTGGCCGGCCCGGTGCTGGTCTTCGGCCTGTCCGCCAGCGTCATCTACGGCCTGATCCTCTGCCTGCTGGGCCAGGGGGGATAGGCTCCCATTTCCTCTCTTGCGAACCGGGTTGAATTTTGGTATAATATCCGCAACACAAGGGGGGGGATGCCAATGGAACTGC
This sequence comes from uncultured bacterium, assembly GCA_947073515.1. Lineage (GTDB taxonomy): Bacteria > Bacillota > Clostridia > Oscillospirales > Oscillospiraceae > Lawsonibacter. The sequence continues at coordinate 7,598 of CAMTMC010000017.1, forward strand.
TACAAAACCAAGTACAGCGGCTGAACCAGCAGCAGCTGCAAAGCGTGGAGCTGCTCCAGATGAGCGCGCTGGAGCTGGAGGGCTACCTCCGGGAGCTGGCCCAGGAGAACCCGGTGATTGAGCTGGAGGACAGCCGGCCCGAGCCGGAGCGGCCCCAGGACGAGGAACTGCTGCGCCGCCTGCGCTGGCTGGAGGACAACGACCAACAGAACCGCTACCTCCAGCACGTGGACGCCGAGGAGCTGGACCCCCTGGCCCGGGTGGGCACCGAGGGGGGGCTGGAGGAATCTCTGTTCCGCTTCCTCTCCCGCCAGCTCTACCAGCTGGAGCTGGATGAGGACACCGCCCAGACCGTCCGCTACCTGGCCGCCTGCCTGGACGAGGACGGCTATCTGCGCGCCCCGCTGGAGGAGCTGGCCCAGGATTTGTCCCTCCCCCTGGCCCGGCTGGAGGAGTGCGCCGGCATCCTCCGCTCCCTGGAGCCGGCGGGTGTGGGGGCGGTGGATCTGTCCCAGTGCCTGGCCCTTCAGCTCCGGCGCATCCATGAGGAGGGCCCCGCCCTGGAGATCGCCCTGCACCACCTGGAGGCCCTGGCCCGCCGGCACTACCGGGCCATCTCCGCCCAGCTGTCCATCCCCCTGGAGGAGGTCTACCGGGCGGAACAGCTCATCCGGGAGCTGGAGCCCAGGCCGGGGGCCCTCTTTGAGCAGCCGGCCCAGGTGCAGTACATATTACCCGACGTGCTGATCGAGGAACAGGACGGCCAGCTGACCGCCCGTCTCCGGGGCGGCGAGCGGGCGCCCTTCCAGATCAGCGGCTACTACCGCGCCCTCCTGCGCCAGTCCGACGACCGGGAGGTGAAGGACTACCTCACCGGCAAGCTGCGCCAGGCGGAGGGGGTGCTCCACGCCCTGGGGCAGCGGGACAGCACCCTGCTGCGCTGCGCCCAGGTCATCGCCCGCCGCCAGGCCGCCTTTTTCCGGGAGGGGCCCCAGGCCCTGGTCCCCATGCGCCTGGCCGACGTGGCCCAAGAGCTGGAGCTCCACGAGTCCACCGTCAGCCGGGCGGTGCGGGAGAAGTACCTCCAGTGCAGCCGGGGCGGCTATCCCCTGAGCTACTTCTTCTCCCGCAGCGCCACCGCCCAGAACCCGGACAGCAAGGTGGGGGGCACCGCTGCCCGGGCCCTGCTCCGCCGGCTCATTGACCAGGAGGACAAGTCCCGCCCCCTGTCTGACCAGAGGCTGGGCGAGGCCATGGCCCAGCTGGCCTGTCCCATCTCCCGGCGCACCGTGGCCAAATACCGGGAGGAGCTGGGCATCCCCAGCGCCTCCGGCCGCCGGGCACGTGGCGGATAAAAATGCCCATTTCCAAAATGAGTGGCGGTTCGCTATTAAGATTTCCCCCCGGCGTCCCGATAAAGAAAGAGACATACTCTGGCGGCAGGGCCGCCGGCACTATAGACGGAAGGAGCGATTATCATGGGTCTGTTCAGCACCCAAAGCAAACTTGATCCCAGGGAGGGAACTGATTTCGCGGAGGATTTATTTGAGGAGGACGCCTTCGACGCCGTGTCCCAGCAGAAGGCGGGCACCGTGATCGCCCAGGGGATGACCTTCACCGGCACCGTGCGGGGGGAGGGGGACGTGCAGATCGACGGCCGCCTGGAGGGGGAAGTGGATCTGAAAGGCGCCCTCACCGTCAGCGTGGGCGGCGAGGTCTGCGGCCCGGTGTCCGCCGACGTGGTCCAGGTGGCCGGCGTCATCCAGGGGGAGATCACCGCCCGGGAGAGCCTGCGGCTGGAGCAGTCCGGCACCATCCACGGGGACGTGTCCACCCTGGCCCTGACCATCGAGAAGGGCCGCCTGGACGGCCGGAGCACCATGCTCAAGGAGAGCCGGAGCCCCGCCCCCAAAAACAAGTTCCCTGACCCCCCCAAGGTTCAGGAGTCCCCGGCCGCCGCCGCCCCGGAGAAAAAGGGATAACCGCCATAGCGCCCCCGGATCTTGTCCGGGGGCGCTCTCTTTTACAGCTCTGTAAAACTGACCGGGGCCTCCGGGACACGGTGCCGTCTGGCGTAGCCGGTGAGCATCAGGGTGAGCGCCCCGTCGCTGGTGACGTTGCAGGCGGTGCCAAAGCTGTCCTGGAGGGCGAAAATGGTCATCATCAGGCCGGTGCCGGTGCTGTCAAAGCCCACCACCGTCATAATCAGCCCCAGGGATGCCATCACCGTCCCGCCGGGGACGCCGGGGGCCCCCACCGCAAAGACGCCCAGCAGCACGCAGAACAGCACCATCGTCAGGGGAGAGGGCAGTCTGCCGTACAGCACCCGGGAGACGGTCATCACAAAGAAAACCTCTGTAAGGACGGAGCCGCACAGGTGGATATTGGCAAACAGGGGGATGCCGAAATCCACCAGATCCCTGCGCAGAACAGGGGATTTCTTGGCGCACCGCAGGGCCACCGCCAGCGTGGCGGCGGAGGACATGGTGCCCACGGCGGTGAGGTAGGCGGGGCCGTAATACCGGACCACCTCCAGGGGGTTCACCCCGGCGTAGGCCCCCGCCGCCCCGTACAGCGCCGCCATCCAGAGGAAGTGCCCCGCCAGCACAATGAGGATCACGATCAGGAACACGGGCAGCTGCCGGGTAATGGACCCCTCATAGGCCAGGGAGCAGAAGGTGGAGGCGATGAAAAAGGGCAGCACCGGGATCACCATCCTGGTGACAATGGCCAGCACCACCTGCTGGAACTCCTCCAGCAGCCCGGTGATGGCCTCGGCCTTCACCCAGGTGGCGGCCAGGCCCACAAGCACCGAGAGGACCAGGGCGGCCATGACGGACATCACAGGGGTGATTTCCAGCTTGAACAGCAGCTCCGGGAGCTGGTTGAGCCCCCCGGCGGCGGACTGGATGGACAGGCTGGGAATGATCCCGTAGCCGGCCAGCATCGACAGCAGCGCCGCGCAGACGGAGGATGTATAGGCCAAAATCAGGGCCAGGCCCAGCATCCGGGAGGCGTTCCCCCGCAGCCGGGTGATGGAGGGGGCGATAAACCCGATGATGATCAGGGGGACGCAGAAGGAGATCAGCGACCCCATCAGATCCTTCCCAGTGAGAATCACCTGCATGGCCGCCTCCCCGCCAGAGACACCAGCGCACAGCAGCCCCGCTCCCATTCCCACAATGACGCCGATGATAAGCCGCACCGGCAGGCTGAGCCCTTTTTTCACAACAGCTCACAACTCCTTTCCCAACTACAACGGCACCCCCGGACCTGGGGCGGCGGTGATATATCCTATCCTATGCGGGGAAAGGGGCGGATGTGACTCAGGCCAGCAGGGTGTGCTCCAGCAGAATCTTCAGGCCCATGAGGATGAGCACCGCTCCGCCGGCCAGCTCCGCCTTAGACCGGAACTTGCCGCCAAAGATGGCCCCCACCTTCACCCCGGCGGCGGACAGGGCGAAGGTAATCACCCCAATGAGGGAGACCGCCCAGATAATATCCACCTTGAGGAAGGCGAAGGTCACCCCCACCGCCAAAGCGTCGATGCTGGTGGCCACCGCCAGGGGGAGCATGGCCCGGGGGGTGAAGGAGTTGTCCATACGCTCCTCCTCCCCGCCCAGGGCCTCCCGGACCATGTTAAAGCCGATGATCCCCAACAGGCCAAACGCAATCCAGTGATCCACGGCCACAATCATCTCCTGGAACCGGACCCCCAGCAGCCAGCCGGCCAAGGGCATCAGGCCCTGGAAGCCGCCGAAATACAGCCCGCAGATCAGGCAGTGCTTCAGCCGGGGCCCTCCGGTGGACAGCCCCTTGCAAATGGACACGGCGAAGGCGTCCATCGCCAGGCTGACGGCGATGATCAGCAGCTCATATAATTGCATACAACCTCTCCTCTCGGCCGGCGGCGGGGAAAAGAAAAAGACCCACCTGTCCCCAAGACAGGTAAGTCTCGTCATTTCAGGCCCGGCCAGAAGCGGAAACGCTCCAGTGTGTTGACCGGGCCGCACCATCGTGCCGGCTACTCCCTTACTGTGTGTGCCAGTGTACCATACCACCTCGGGCCCTGTCAACCTTTTCCGGAGGCGAAATGCGGCCCTCTTAAAAAAAGACAAATTTTTTTCGCGAAAGGTGTTGACATAGCGTGGAGAGTATGGTAATATCTCTCTTGCGCTGAAACAGCGCCAGCCGCTTGCGCGAGTGGTGGAATTGGTAGACTCGCTGGCTTCAGGTGCCAGTGCTCGCAAGGGCGTGCGGGTTCGACTCCCGCCTCGCGCACCACGTCGGAGCAAAGTTCGCTTTGCTCCGACGATTTTTTATGGAAATCGCCATCCGCTCCAAATCGAACCCGCCACGCCGGGCTTCGATTTGGTTTTGGGGGCAAACCAGAAACAATTATTTTGACCGCATACTCCAGAGACAACCAGGCCCGTAAGGGCCTGGTTGTCTCTATCTCCAGCCCAAACATTTGCGGCCAGAAGCACAGGCTAAAACAGTTCATCCGATTTTTAAACAGTAAATACCCGCAAAAAAGCGCTTGCAAAAATAGCCGCCTCCCAGTATAATTGATGCGGCAGCTGTGTGCCAATTTTAAATTCTGACAAACAGATGGGGTAGGCGACCATGAAAAAAATGGAATTTTCAGCGCATCATTCAGACGGAAAGCAGACCCGTATTGGCAAGAAAGTGGGCAAAGTGGTCATCATTATGCAGATGCTGTCCGTTGTATTCGCCGTGGGCATATGCGTGACCATGTTCCGTTCTTTGGCCACGGGGATGCTGGAGCAGCGCTGTACCAACGGCACCAACATGCTGCACTATGTACTCAGCCAATCTGACGGCACAGAGGACATCAACCGGCTTTTGGATGAGCTGAAAAGCCGCATGGGCTGTGAGTTCACCATCTTCGAGGGGGATACTAGGGCCTACACCACCGTAATCCAGGACGGGAAGCGGGCTGTGGGTACCGCGCTGTCCCCCAAGCTGTCCCAGATCGTCCTGGAGCAGGGCCAGAGCTATGTAGGCAAGGCGACGATCCTGGATGAGGAATACCTGTGTTCCTACGTCCCTGTCAGGGATGCCAGCGGAGGGGTAAGCGGCCTGATCTTTGCGGGCATCTCCTCCGCAGAGGCCAACCGCCAGATTTTTATGACGATCGTCTGGTCCTCCCTGGTGAGCATCGCTGTTATTATTGTGTGCGTCTTCTTCCTGGCGGCCTTTCTGAAAAAGACCGTCTCGGCCCCCCTGGCCGAGATCACCCAGGTGGCCAACCGCATGGAGCGGGGCGACCTGGGCCTGAACGACAGCAACGGGGAGCGGGGCATCAACGTCCACTCCAATGACGAGGTGGGCCAGCTGGCCCGGATCTTTGAGCGGACTATCCACCGCCTCCGGTCCTATATCGGCGAGATCGCCTCTATCCTGGACTCTATTTCCTCCGGGGATCTGACCGCTTCCGCCCAGCAGGAATACGTGGGAGACTTTATGTCCATCAAGACCTCCTTGGATCAGATCCAGTTTAAGCTTAACGACACCATGAGCCAGATTCGGGAGAGCGCCGAGCAGGTGTCCGCCAGCGCCGAACAGGTGTCCAATGGCGCCCAGGCCCTGGCCCAGGGCGCCACGGAGCAGGCCAGCTCGATCCAGGAGCTCTCCGCTACCATCACTGATATCTCCGGAAACGCCAAGCGGACCGCTCAGGCCACCGGGGAGGCCGGCCAGTATGTGGAACAGGCGGGCGGCCAGCTGGGTGTCAGCATGGAATATGTCAAGCAGCTCAACACGGCCATGGGTAAAATCTCCAGCTCCTCTGAGGAGATTAGTAAAATCATCGCCACCATTGAGAACATAGCCTTCCAGACTAATATCCTGGCGTTAAACGCCGCGGTGGAGGCGGCCCGGGCCGGAACCGCCGGAAAGGGCTTTGCCGTGGTTGCCGATGAGGTCCGCAACCTGGCCAATAAATCCGACGAGGCCGCCAAGGCCACTAAAGACCTGATCGAAAGCTCCATCGCCGCCGTGGCCGAGGGCAGCAATGTGGTAACCGAGGTAACCCAGTCCCTGGAGCGCACCAGCGTCAGCGCCGGGGGGGTAACTTCCCAGATGTCTATCGTGGTGGAAGCGGTGGAGATGCAGACCACCGCCATCAGCCAGGTCACCGAGGGCATTGATCAGATTTCCAGCGTGGTGCAGACCAACTCCGCCACCAGCGAGGAGAGCGCCGCCGCAAGCCAGGAGCTCTCCTCCCAGGCCACGCTCCTCAAAAATCTGGTTGTCGCCTTCCGCCTGAAGTAAATTAGGGGCCAAAATACTCTATCCGCTACGAGGCGGCCCGCTCTCGCTGACAGGCCTGGGGCCGCCTCTTTTCTGTCGCCGCAAATAGATTGCCGGAGCAAGGCCCGCTTTGCTCCGGTATTTTTTCCCTCGCATGTTTTTTGTGTGGACTAAACACCAGGCTTGTCCAGTAAAAGCACTCTAAGCCCAGACAGACTACAGAAAGGTGTCGATGTCCGCACTCACCACACCACTGCCTGTACTTCGTTGTTTTCAACAGAATCCTCTTTCCCAGCACCGGCATGATCTCTGAGAGCCGGTATTCATAAGCGAAAATAGCGGATCAGCGGGAGCGTTTGTCCGGCCCGCAAGGCTGGAAATCGCTGGAATCCTGGGCGGACTTCAAGGTTTTCCAACGATGCGGGGCGGCAAAATATCCGCTTAGGCGCCGTTTGAGTGGTGAATACAGGTTCTAAAAGCGGGCCATTCAGAAATCCTCTCAAAATTCTCCCGTACCGCTTGTCTTTGGCCTGGCAACGGTGTATATGTATAACTATAGTCATTATATTTTCTGGAAAGAGGTATAACATGGATATCTTAGCTCAAATCAGAGTCAATTACGACTCTTTTAACCGTACACGTAAGCGAATCTCGGACTTTATCCTCAATTCGCCGGAGCAGTGCTGCTTTCTCTCCCTCAAAAGCTTCGCTCAGCAGGTGGGCACCACAGAGATTACCATCCTTAATTTCTGTCGCTCCCTGGGGCTGAACAGCTATTTGGAGCTGAAAAAAGCCCTTCAGGACGATCTAATCGTCCGGGTACAGGCCAGCGACCGGCTAAAACTGTCCCGCTCCATCAGCGGAAGTGCCCAGGAACTCCACCAACGGCTGTGCCAGGTCCAGCGGGAAGCCCTGGATCACACGCTGAAAAGCGTCTCCATTCAGCAGCTGCTGGACTTTGCCCACGCTTTGCGGGGAGCTAAGCGGATCTTTATCGCCGCCCACGACTTCAGCCGCTTCACTGGCGGCTATTTGGAGCGCCGTCTGCTATCTCTGGAAATGAATTGCCATATGCTGGATCTTCAGTCCCGGCAGGAAATCTTCCGCTGTCTCACCGCCCAGCCCCCTGAGGAGGGTCTGCTCATTGCTATCGCCGTGCCCCCCTATGGCAAGGATACCGTATCCCTCATCCACTACTGCATGTCTATCGGGATGCGAGTCGCGGCCCTGACGGACCGCCCCAGCTCCCCTGTGGCCTTGGAGGCCCATACTACCCTGCTATGTGATGTAGAGCTGCTGGGTATGACCAACACCTTCGCTTCTATGATCGCCCTCATTGACGTACTGACAGTTCTGTGTTCCTTCGCCGACAATGCACAGGAGCCGATAACACTGGAGGAGAACCGGAACCATGGCCAATCCTGGGAAAATTTTCAAAAATTCTTTGAGAAACGGACAATCCCCGGTTGAGCACACGCTCAGCTGGGGACATTCCTATTTTTAAAGTGTTATTGCAATCTTTGAAAATAACTATTGCATTTTTAGAGCGTATTTGCTATAATTTTATCTGGTAATATAGTAAACACTATATCTACAACAGTGAAGGAGGATACTAAAATGAAAGCAACCGCACAGAAATTAATCGCGCTATCTCTTGCCGCGGCGATGGCTCTGGGTCTGACCGCCTGTGGCGGCGGCTCCAGCAACGGCGGCGGCTCATCTGCCGACAGCAGCCCCTCTGCTTCTGGGGAAGGCGGAACCGCCCCTACCTCCTATGCAGACGAGATTGTCATCGGCGTTACCGCCGAGCCCAAAAACATTGAGCCCAACGGCCCCGGTGTGGGACCCGCTGAGACCCACGTCTCCTCTCAGATTTTCGAGGGTCTGGTTCTGACTGGCGACGATGGCAGTATCCAGCCCCAGCTGGCCACTGACTGGAGCATCAGCGAGGACGGCATGGTCTACACCTTCAACCTGGTGCCCGACGTGAAGTTCTCCAACGGTGAGGACGTGGAGCCTGAAGACTGGGTGTGGTCCTTGTACCGGGCCCGGGATTATGAGGTGTCCAACTACCGCTTCATCGCCGAGGCCATCGACACTGTGGAGGCCACCGATACCCAAGTGACCATCACTCTGAAAGCACCTAATGCCGCCTTCCTGGCCATGCTGGGCTGCTTCAACATGGTGCTGGGCGACAAATCCTACGCCGAGACCATGACCGATGAGGAGTATCTGAAGAATCCCATTGGTACTGGCCCCTACATGCTGGAGAACTGGACCAACGGTAGCAGTCTGACCCTGGTGGCCAACCCCTACTACCGGGTGGAGGGCATGCCCAAGACCCAGCGCATCAAATTCGCTCTAGTGGCCGATGACAACACCCGCCTGATGCAGCTTCAGTCCGGCCAGATCGACGTGGCTCCCACCCTCCCCTTCGCCCTGGCCGCCGCTGTGGAGTCCAACCCAGATCTGGCCCTGGATATCTTTCCTTCCACCCAGATCTACTACTTGACTCTAAACACCACCAAGGCCCCCTTTGATGACCCTGCCGTCCGCCAGGCCATGTATTACGCCCTGAACAAGGCGGAGACCGCCCAGGCCATTGCCGGGGAGTACGGCGCCCCTGTGGCCTCCATCGTATCCGCCACTCAGGGCGAGTGGTGCAACAGCGGTCTGGAAGTCATCGAGTATTCCCCCGATACCGCTAAGCAGATGTTGGCCCAGGCCGGCTATACCGAGCCCGTGGAGTTCACCCTGTCCATCCGCACCGGCTCCACCTTCTATGAGCAGGTAGCCACCCTGATTAAATCTCAGGTGGATCAGGCCGGCTTCCTATGCACCATCGAGTTGTTGGAGTCCGCCACCCTCAACGATAAGTACAGCTCCCTGAACCACAACGCTACCGTCCTCCAGTGGGTGGACGACTATCAGGACCCCACTGGCGTGGTAGGCTGGAGTGTGGACTATGACCAGGCCCAGTGCTTCTACACCGGCCTCAACGATGAGGAGCTGGACGCCCTGAACATCGCCGCTGTTAACGAGATGGACCACGCTAAGCGGGTGGAGATGTACCAAGAGATCCAGCAGCAGGTATATGACAACGCCAATATCATCCCCCTGTATCGGAACGACTTCGCCTTTGCCCGATCCGCCAAGATCGACGGTCTGAAGGTCAACCCCTTTTATATCTACCAGACTATGGGCTGGACCAAGGCCAACTGAACATTTCCTCACACTCCCCCAGATTGTGAGACCATAACCGCGGGGGGTGGGGCAGCTGCTCCATCCCCCGCGCCTTTTTCAAGGGCCGTGGCCGCGACTGCGGCCGGAACCGACAGAGGCAGGTGTATTGTTTGAACCGACTCAATTATATCCTCAAGCGGATTTTGCAGATGATTCCGGTGCTCTTTGTGGTCACCATCCTGGTCTTCTCCATCATCCGTTTCATCCCCGGCGAGCCGGCTCGCCTGATTCTGGGCGAGAAGGCCACACCGGAGGCCATAGCCGCCTTGACCGAGAAGCTGGGATTGACCGAGCCCCTGATCTCCCAGTATTTCCTCTTCCTCAGGCAGATCTTCACCCTGGATTTCGGCAACTCTTTTACATACCAGATGCCGGTGGCCAAGCTGCTGGCCTCCCGTTTCCCTGTGACACTGGCTCTCACTCTGATGAGCACAGCGCTCTCCCTGCTGATCAGTCTGCCCTTGGGCTATTTCGCTGGGGTTCACAAGGACAAGCTGGGGGATCAGGCGGTACGCACCGCCTCCCTAGTAGCCATCTCCATGCCCTCTTTCTGGGTGGGCCTGCTGCTGATGATCGTCTTCGCCCTCAAGCTGCGGTGGTTTCCGGCGGGCGGCTGGGCGGACACCCTGGGCGGCCAGTTCCGCTGCCTCATTCTGCCCGCCATCACCCAATCCCTGATGACCACCGCCCTGCTGCTGCGCAACACCCGCAACTGCGTGGTGGACATCACCCGGATGGACTATGTGGACTTCGCCCGGAGCAAGGGCATCCCCGACAGCGAGGTGCGTACCCGCCATGTGATGCGCAACGCCATGGTGTCCACCGTCACGCTGCTGAGCATGCGCATGGCCGCCACCTTGGGGGGCTCCGTCATCATTGAGACGGTGTTCTCCATCCCTGGCATGGGCAAACTGGCTAGCGACGCCATCTTTGGCCGGGACTACGCCGTGGTACAGTTCGTCGTGCTGATGTTCGCGGTACTGGTGCTGGTCATCAACCTGATTACCGATATCCTCTATTCCTTCCTGGATCCCAGGGTCAGTCTGTAAAGGAGGGGCATAGATATGAAACGCTATCATGGTTCTGGCACGCTGGAGCGAAAGAGCGGCGTGCCCTTCTGGTTGGAAAAACCCTCCTTTGTAATCGGCCTGATCATCGTCATTGCGGTGGTCGTAATGGCTGCTGTCCCCCAGTTCATCGCCACCTATGACCCCATCGCCACCAATACCCTAGCCCAGAACCAGCCCCCCAGCGCCCAGCACTGGTTCGGCACCGACTTCTACGGCCGGGATATCTTCTCTCGGGTTATCTGGGGCACTCGTATTGATTTGATGATCGGTGTGCTGGGGGTAATCATCCCATTCCTGGTGGGCGGTATTATCGGCCTTCTAGCCGGCTACTACGGCGGCGCTCTGGACAGCCTTCTCATGCGTGTCACTGACATTATGATGGCCTTCCCCTTTACCATTCTAGTCATCACTATCATGGCCATTCTAGGGCAGGGCATCATCAACCTATTCATCGCTTTATGGCTGGTAGGTTGGATGAGCTACGCCAAGTTGGTACGCAGTGAGGTACTAGTGCTGAAAAATTCCGAGTTTATCCAAGCCGCCCAGGTAGCTGGGTTCTCTGACATCCGTATCTTGTTCCGCCATTTGATGCCAAATGTCATTAGCTCGGCGGTGGTTTTCGCCGCCTCTGACGTGGTGATGTGTATGCTGACCGGTGCCTCCATGAGCTTCCTCGGCCTGGGCGTCAGCCCGCCCACCCCCGAGTGGGGCGCTATCCTCAACGAAGGCCGCACCTTCATCACCTTCGCTTGGTGGCAAACCTTCTTCCCCGGTCTATTTCTAGCTATCAGCGGTGTGGGCTTCTCTCTACTAGGGGACAGCCTTACGGATTTCCTGCGCACGAAAGGACGGTGATCTCCCATGGAAAAACTTCTTGAGGTCAAAGACCTGCGTGTGGCTTTCCCTGGCAAGTGGGAGACCGTCCGCGCCGTAGACGGCGTGTCCTTTCAGGTCTTCCAGGGTGAGACCTTTGGCCTGGTGGGGGAGTCCGGCTGCGGCAAAAGTCAGACCATGCGCTCTCTGCTGGGCCTGCTCAAATCCCCCGGGCAGGTCACCGGCGGCCAGATCCTCTATAGGAACCAGGACATCGCTAAAATGTCCCAGAAGGAGCTGCGAAAGATCCGAGGCCGGGAGATCTCCCTGATCTTCCAGGAACCAATGACTTCCCTCAACCCTGTCCTGCGCATCCGCAAGCAGCTGTATGAGGCCTTTGAAGGGGAGGATCTCACCAAGGAGGAGCGGGAGCGCCGGGCCATTGAACTGCTGAAGCTGGTGGGCATCCCTTCCCCGGAGACCCGTTTGGACGAGTATCCCCATCAGTTTTCCGGCGGAATGCGCCAGCGAGCCATGATCGCCATCGCCTTGGGGGCCCGGCCCAGGTTGCTACTGGCTGATGAGCCCACCACCGCGCTGGATGTGACCATCCAGGACCAGATCATGAAGCTGCTCAACCAATTGAAGCAGGAACTGGGCATGAGCATCATCTTGGTCACCCACGACCTGGGTGTGATCGCCCAGATGTGTGACCGGGTGGCTGTGATGTATGCCGGCCAGATTGTAGAGATGACGGACACCGTCACCCTGTTTAGTCGGCCCCGCCACCCCTACACCTACGGCCTGATGGGTTCTCTGCCCAGCGAGGACACTGCCGGCTCTGCGCTGGAGGCCATTGGCGGTTCACCCCCCAACCTGGCCCATCTGCCGGAGGGCTGCCCCTTTGCCCCCCGGTGTAAATACGCCACTGACATCTGCCGCCGGGAGCGGCCCGAGGCCGCCCAGGTAGAGCCGGGGCACTGGATCCGCTGCCACCACCCAGAGATTACCCAGACGTTCCAGGGCTTGATCCAGGCCTCGGACCGGACGGCACGAGAGGAGGATGACCATGCGTGAAGACCGGCCCCTGCTGTTGGAGGTGGAACACCTGTGTAAATGGTTTCCCCAGAAGCAGTCCATTGTTGAGATGCTCCAGAAGAAGGAGATCCGCCAACTCAAGGCCGTCAACGATGTGTCCTTCCAACTCTACAAGGGCGAGAACCTAGGCCTGGTGGGGGAGTCTGGCTGCGGAAAATCCACCCTGGCCCGCACCATTTTGCGCCTGTATGAGCCCACCAGCGGCACAGTGCGGCTTAACGGCCAGGACATTTCCCACCTGAGAGGGGAGGCGCTGCGTCGGCTCAGGCCTCAGATGCAGATGATCTTCCAAGACCCCTACTCCTCCCTCAATCCCCGCATGTCGGTGTATGATACAATTGCCGAGATGCTGAAGGTACATAAGGTGGTATCGGATCACGAGATCCCCGCCAGGGTTGAGCAGCTGCTCATGATGAGCGGCCTGTCCATGGATATTGCCCAGCGCTTCCCCGGGGAATTTTCCGGCGGGCAACGTCAACGCATCGGCATCGCCCGGGCTCTCTCTCTGAACCCCGCCTTTATTGTCGCCGACGAGCCCGTCTCTGCGCTGGACGTGTCCATCCAGGCCCAGATTATCAATCTGCTAGCTCAGCTCCAGCGAGAGCTGGACTTAACGGTGCTGTTCATCTCCCATGACCTGCGTGTGGTGCGGCATATCACCCACCGGGTGATGGTCATGTATCTGGGCAGCAATGTGGAGGTGGGCCCCACAGAGGAAATTTTCGCCCGCCCGGCCCATCCCTACACCCAAGTGCTCACCAAGGCGGCTCCCAAGCTGGATCCCCTGAACCGCCAGCGGGACTACGCCATTGAGGGCGAGCCCCCCAGCCCCATCAACACCCCTCCGGGCTGCAAGTTCCACCCCCGCTGCCCCTTCTGCACCGATACCTGCCGCACCCAGGTGCCAGAGCTGCGGGAAATCTCCCCCGGCCACCTATGCGCCTGTCATAAACCCCTAATTGTTTGATTTCAGGAGGTACTACCATGCGTCTTTCCCATTTGACCCCGCCCCAGGTAGAAGCGTATTTCCAAGGGCACGACACCGTTCTCATTGGCATCGGCTCTATTGAGTGCCATGGCCGCCACATGCCTCTGGGCACCGACACCATCATCCCCGACTTCCTGCTGGACAGGATGGAAGAGAATACCGATGTACTTATCTGCCCCACTCTTCCCTACGGTGCCACGGAGAGTCTGTGCGACTTTCCCGGCACCATCAACCTGGGCACCGAGCTGCTCTACCAGGTGTTGGGCCAGGTGTGCGACAGCCTGTTTCAGCACGGCGCCCGCCGGTTTGTCATCCTCAACGGCCACGGCGGCAACGTGAAGGCCATCGACCGGGTGGGCTATGACATCCAGCGCAAAGGCGGCATCCTGGCCGAGCTCAACTGGTGGCTTATGGCCTGGGATATGAACCCCGCCTGGAAGGGCGGCCACGGCGGCGGGGAGGAGACCGCCGCCATCCTGGGCATCGACCCCAGTCTGGTGGACAAGAACCAGATCGATGGCCCCATGGAGCTCCACGATGTGTCCGAAACTCTGAAAGCCACCGGCTTCAGCTCTGTGGAGTACAAGGGTGTGTCCGTCAACATCCCCCGCCTGACCCCCAGTGTCACCCACAACGGCTGGATCGGCCCCGACCACCCCAGTACCGCCACAGAGGAGTGGGGCCAGAAGATGCTCCAGACTACATCGGATTACATCGTGGACTTTATAGAGGAGTTCAAAAAAGTGGACATCGCCAAGGCCTGTGGTACGGATTTTTAATCTTCTTGGAAGGTGGAACTGATGATGGATAAGAAGCAATCACTGGAGCTCTGCGCCGCCCTGTCCAATGCCAAAGGGGCCCCCGGTTTTGAAGACGAGGTGCTCACCGTCCTGCGCCGATATGGCGAGGGGCTGGGCAGCTTCCAGGAGGATCATATGCGCAACCTCTACCTCTCCCGCAAGGAGAACAAAGGGGGCCGACCCATGGTTCAACTAGACGCCCACACCGATGAGGTGGCCTTTATAGTACAGGCCATTAAACCCAATGGCACCCTGCGCTTTACCACCCTGGGCGGCTGGGTCAACTCCAACATTCCCGCCCACCGGGTCTGGGTACAGACCAAGGATGGCGGATATATCCCCGGCGTCACCGCCAGCAAGCCCCCCCATTTCATGAGCGAGGTCGAGCGCAAGGCCCCGCCCGCAGTAGAGGACATGAGTATTGATATTGGCGCCTCCTCCGCCCAGGAGGTAATTCAGGATTTCCAAGTAAGGATGGCCGCCCCGGTGGTGCCCGACGTCACCTTTGAGTATCGGGAGAAGCACGACCTGATGTTCGGCAAGGCATTCGACTGCCGGCTCGGCTGCGCCTCCATCCTGGGCGTCCTCGACGCCCTAAAGGGCCGGGATCTGAAGGTGGATGTCACTGGCGCTTTCGCTGTCCAAGAGGAGATGGGAACCCGTGGCGCCGCTGTCACCGCCAACCGGGTAAAGCCCGACCTTGCCATCGTCTTTGAGGGTTGCCCCGCTGATGACACGGTGGCGGAGCCCTACATGGTTCAGACCGCCATCCGCAAGGGGCCTATGCTCCGCCATATTGACGCCCGAATGATCACCAATCCCCGCTTCCAGCGCTACGCTCTTGATCTGGCGGAGGAACTGGGAATCCCCGTCCAGGAGAGTGTCCGCACCGGCGGCGCCACCAATGGCGCACCCATCCACCTGTCCAACCAGGGGGTACCTGTCATTGTCATCGGTATCCCGGTGCGGTATATCCACACCCACTACGGAATCGCCGCCCACAGCGACGTGGCAAACGCCGTCAAGCTGGCCGTTGCTATTCTGGAGCGGCTGGACCAAAGACAGATCGACGCCTTTTAATCTGATGGCGGATGGCGCATTGCACAGCCCCAGTAAAAACGGAGAATAGACAGAAGGCCCCCTATGTAGTAAAATAACTACATAGGGGGTAACGTTATGGAGAAACGGTTCCAGGCAGATTTTTTCGCCATGCAAAGCAATTTTCCGGCTTTCAAACAACCTCTGACACCGCAGAGGGAAAAATCCGCCAGGAAGACATAGGTTTTGGCTTATGTAAACAGTCTCAAGGACAAGGAGGAACATATATGCTGACCGGACTGACTAATTTACTGCCGGAAACCACGCTGACGCTGTTTGATAACCTGGAATTCCTGCTCCGTATCCTGCTTTCTGGAGTGTTGGGGATACTGGTTGGCCTAGAGCGCAGTAAACGGCAGAAGGAAGCGGGGGTCCGCACCCACTGTATCATTGCCTGTACGGCCACGGTATTTATGATCCTGTCCAAGTACGCCTTTTTGGACGCCGCGGCAATCCCCGGCTTGGACGGCGTTGACGGGGGCCGGATCGCCGCCCAGGTAGTCAGCGGCATCTCCTTCCTGGGGGCGGGCGTGATTTTCCAAAGCGGCGGCTCCATTCGTGGCCTCACCACCGCCGCCGGGATGTGGGGCACCGCCGCCACCGGCATGGCCATCGGAGCCGGACTGTACTGGGTGGGGCTGATTGAGGCCGCCATGCTGATTTTCATCCAGCTCCTGCTCCATCGGTTCCCTGTGGCCGGAGATGCCCTGTACACGCAAGAGATCACCGTCACCATGGAGGATTGCCCAGCCCCCCTCGCCGCCTTCCACGCCCTGCTTGCAGAGCGCAACGGCAGTATCATCCGCAGCCATATCCGGCGGGAGGGCGGCATGATCTCCATGGACGTGGTGGTACGCCTGGATGCCCTCATCACCCATGAGGATGTCATGGGATTCCTCGCCCATCACGCCGGAATCCAGACTATCTCGGTTTGAAAATATAAATTACACCTTTTCCTAGGAAAATCCCTTGACATTCCGCCAATTTCCGATATAATAGATAAGCCTGTCGCTGTACCGTGACGGCCATTCCTTGCCCCCGGCAGGCTCCGGGGGCCATAAGTCCATAAGGAGGTGCGAAAAAATGGCAAAAATCAACGCAAACTACGAGGCGGTCTATATTCTCAACCCCGATCTGAGCGAGGAGCAGACCGCCGCCCTGGTGGAGCGGTTCAAGTCCGTGGTCGAGGCCAACGGCACTGTCACTGAGGTTGACGAGTGGGGCAAGCGCCGGCTGGCCTATCCCATCAACGACCTGATGGATGGCTACTACGTGCTGATGACCTTCACTGCCGCCGCCGCTATCCCCGCTGAGCTGGACCGTATTTTCCGGATTACCGACGGCGTGATGCGCTCCATGATCGTCTGCAAGGACCAGTAAGGGGGCCTTCAGATGCTCAACAAGATCTTCATCATGGGCCGGCTGACCCGTGACCCTGAGCTCCGGCGCACCCAGACTGGCACGCCTGTGGCCTCCTTCTCTCTGGCTGTTGACCGGGATTTCAAGGACAAGTCTACCGGCGAACGCACCACTGATTTTATTGATGTGGTGGCCTGGCGCCAGACCGCCGAGTTTGTCAGCCGCTACTTCACCAAGGGCCGCATGGCCGTGGTGGAGGGCCGGCTTCAGATCCGTGACTGGACCGACAAGGAGGGCGGCAAGCGCCGCTCCGCCGAGGTCATTGCGGACAACATCTATTTCGGCGACTCCAAGCGGGACGGGGATGGCGGCGGAAGTTATCCTCCCAGCCCCAGCCAGGGGGGATATCCCTCCGGCGGCTGGTCCGCCCCCTCCGCTCCCTCCGGCTATGGCGCCCCCCCTGCGGACGGCGACCATTTTGCCGAGCTTACTGACGACGACGGCGAGCTGCCGTTTTGACTTTGACCACTTAAGGTCGTAAAAAGGAGGTTCAATCCATGGCTATGGAACGGGATAACAAGGCCCCTCGGGGCCGCAAGCGCCGCAAGGTCTGCGCCTTCTGCGCCGACAAGGTGGATGTTATCGACTACAAGGACGCCGCCAAGCTGCGCCGGTTCACCTCTGAGCGGGCCAAGATCCTGCCCCGCCGCACCACCGGCACCTGCGCCCACCATCAGCGCCAGCTGACTGAGGCCATTAAGCGGGCCCGGCAAATCGCCCTGCTGCCCTACGTGACCGACTAAATAAGCGGTAAAGAGCCTGTTCGTACTGCGAACAGGCTCTTTTTTTACTGGAAAATCATCTCCCGGCTGATCTCACTCAGGGAGTGGACGCCGCACATTTCCATGGTGTCGGCCAGCTCCGCCTTCAGCTTCTCCGTGAGGAGCCTCACGCCCTCCGCCCCGCCGCCGTACACGGCGGTGACATAGGGCCGGGCCAGGATGCAGGCGTCCGCCCCCAGGGCCAGGGCCTTGCACACATCCACGCCGCTGCGGATGCCGCCGTCCACCAGCACCGCCATCTGGCCCTTCACCGCCTCGGCAATGGCGGGCAGCACCTGGGCCGTGGCGGGGACGCCGTCCAGCACCCGGCCCCCGTGGTTGGACACCACAATCCCGGCAGCCCCGGCCTCCAGGGCCTTCCTGGCCCCTTTCACCGTCATGATCCCCTTGATGATAAACGGCACCTGGGCGTACTGGATGACCTCCCGCAGCTCCTCCACCGTCTTGTGGCCCGCCGGGGGCGTCAGCCCCTTGAGAAAGGGCAGGCCGGCGGCGTCAATGTCCATGGCGAACATCCTGGCCCCGGAGGCCTTGGCCTGGTCCAGCTTGGCGAACAGGGTGTCCCGGTCCCAGGGCTTCACGGTGGGGATGCCCCGACCGCCGTTCTCCCCGATGGCCTGGGCGGCGGCAGTGAAGACGGCGGGATCCGCCCCGTCACCCGTGAAGGCGGCGATCCCCGCGGCGGCGCAGGCGGGCACCAGGATCTGGTTGTACTCCCGGTTGGTGTACTTGTCCCCGTAGTGGAACTCCACCGCCCCCACCGGGCCGGCGAAGACCGGCAGGTCGTATTCCTGGCCGAAAAAGGGGAAGCGGGTGTCTGCCGGCCGGTTCTCACAGATGTTATCCATGTTCAGGCAGACCCTCTGCCAGGCGTCATAGTTCTTGATGGCCACTGTGCCGGTGCCCTTGGCCCCGGGGCCGGGCATGGCCTTGCCGCAGGCCCGGCCGTCGCACACCGGGCAGGCCTTGCAGTAGGGCCCGCTGCATGCGCGGGCGTTCTCTAATACCTCTTGATAGGTCACCATAACCCCTCCTTTGTTTTCTCTCAAATCATACCGCCCCGCCGCCCGTTCGTCAAGAGGGACAGCGGGGCGGGAGAACCGAAATAGCCCCCCTCAGCATGAGGCGCTTAAGCGAAGCGCCGCCGGATTCCGGCGGCGCTGTCGTCCTGTTACAGGGATGTCTTCGCCTTGCTCAGCTCCTCGGCGATGTTCAGCACGTGGTCGCCGATCCGCTCAAAGTCGGTGAGCAGCTCCGAGTAGAGGATACAGGCCTCATCGGAGCAGATGCCCTCCCGCATCCGGATGAGCTGGTGCCTGCGGTACTGGTCAGTGAGATCGTCGATCTTCTGCTCGGAGGCGGCCACCCGGGACAGCCACTTTACATCCCCGGCGTCCTGCTCCAGCAGGGCGTCCACCGCCGCCAGCGAGACTCTGCGCATCTCCTCCACCTCTTTCTGGGCCTTGGCGGAGAGCTGGATATCCTTGGCCACCAGCATCCTGGTATATCCGGCCAGGTTGTCGGCGTGGTCGCCGATCCGCTCGATATTGCCCGAGATAGCGAAATAGCCGCTCACCATCTTAGAGTCCTCCTCATTGCTCTCAATGGCGATGAGGTGGGTGATATACTTGGAGATCTCCCGGTTGAGGAAGTCGATATACTCCTCCCGCTCCTCAATGGGCTCCAGCCGCTCCGGGTCCCGGCTCAATACGGCGTCAAAGCCGGCGGCCACGTTTTCCCGGGCCATCTCCAGCATCCGGTTGAGCTCGTTGCGCAGCTGGTCCAGCACAATGGCGGATACACCCAGGCCGTTCTCTTTGCCGCCAGCCACACGGCCCAGGTACTCCAGGCGCATGGCGCCCTCCTCCAGCACGGGCCCGCTGACCTGCTCAGGCAGGATCCTGACGGCCAGTCCGGCCAGGTAGTTGCCCAGGGGGAGCAGTATCAGCGTGGTGCCGATGTTGAACACCGTGTGGGTCATGGCGATCTGGGCCATGGGGGCGGAGGGGATCAGGGCGGAGACCACCTTCCCCAGCCCGCCGGGCAGTATTAAGGTGCCCTCCACAACGGCGGTGATGGGGAAGACCACGAACAGCAGGGTAAAGATAGCGGTGCCGATGACATTGAACATCAGGTGGATCAGGGTGGCCCGCTTGGCGTTGCGGCTGGTGCCGATGGAGGCCAGCACGGCGGTGATACAGGTGCCGATGTTGGTGCCGAACAGAACGAAGGCGGCGGCGTTGAAGGGGATCACCTCAGCCAGGGCCAGGGTCTGCACGATGCCCACGGCGGCGGCGGAGGATTGGATCACCGCGGTGAATCCGGCGCCCACCAGGATCCCTACCAAGGGGTTGGAGAAGTTGGACACCATCTCAATAAACACTTCGGAGTCCCGCAGGGGAGACATGGCCCCGCTCATCATATCCATACCGATGAACAGCACGCCCAGGCCGGCCAGGATCTGGCCGATGTGCTGAAGACGCTGCTGCTTTTTCACAAACATCATCAGCCCGACCCCGGCAAAAGCCAGCAGCGGGGCCACCGCCCCCATATCCAGGGAGACCAGGATGCCGGTGATACAGGTGCCGATGTTGGCGCCCATGATGATCCAAACCGCCTGGTTCAGGCTCATCATGCCGGCGTTGACAAACCCCACCACCATCACTGTGGTGGCTGAGGAGGACTGGATGGCGGCGGTGATGCCCGCCCCCACCAGCACCCCCATGAACCGGTTGGCGGTCAGCCGCTCCAGGAAGGTCTTCATCCTGTCGCCGGCGGCGGCCTCCAGGCCGGAGCTGGTCATCTGCATACCATACAGAAACAGGGCCAAGCCACCTAGCAGGGCGATAAAGTCTGTCAGTTCCATGTATTCTATTCTCTCCCTCTGCGATCTTGTCGCGTCCGATCTCTTGTACTACCTCAAATTTTTTCCATTTTCATTATATCCAACCCCTCCTTCCCCCGTCAATAGACGTTCCCCACAATTCACTGTTTCTTTATGCCCCGGCGCTTACAAAAAAATCCATAGTTTTCACAAAAAACCAGGCCGCCCCAAACGGGGCGGCCCGACATCCCTTATTTACTGGTCCTTCTGGCTGTCCAGATACTCGTCGTAAGTCATCTTCCGGTCGATGAGCTGCCCCCCGGCGGTGAAGTCAAAGACCCGGTTGCACACCGTTTGGATGAGCTGATGGTCGTGGGAGGCCACCAGCACGTTGCACTTCACGGCCTCCAGCCCCTTGTTCAGGGCGGCGATGGACTCCAGGTCCAGGTGGTTGGTGGGCTGGTCCAGCATCAGCACATTGGCCCCGGACAGCATCATCCGGGAGAGCATGCACCGCACCTTCTCCCCGCCGGACAGCACCTTGACCGGCTTGTACACCTCGTCCCCAGAGAACAGCATCCGGCCCAGGAAGCCCCGGAGATACTGCTCCTGGGGGTCGGGGGACCACTGGCGCAGCCACTGGACCAGATTGTCCTCACAGCCCTCGAAGTAGGGGGTGTTGTCCTTGGGGAAGTAGGAGAAGGTGGCCGTCTGGCCCCACTTCACGGTGCCCTCGTCGGGCTCCATCTCCCCGGCCAGGATCTTGAACAGGGCGGTGTGGGCGTTCTCGTTGTCCCCCACGAAGGCGATCTTTTCGTCGTGGCCCACGATGAAGGACACCTTGTCCAGCACCTTCACCCCGTCCACGGTCTTGGACACGTCGGTGACAAAGAGGATATCCTTGCCCACCTCCCGGTCGGGGGAGAAGCCCACCCAGGGGTACCGGCGGGAGGAGGCGGGCATCTCCTCCACCGTCAGCTTGTCCAGCAGCTTCCGCCGGGCGGTGGCCTGCTTGGACTTGGACTTGTTGGCGGAGAACCGGGAGATGAAGTCCTGGAGCTCCTTAATCTTCTCCTCGTTGCGCTTGTTCTGGTTCTTGATGAGCTGCTGCACCAGCTGGGAGGACTCATACCAGAAGTCGTAGTTGCCCACGTACATCTTAATCTTGCCGTAGTCGATGTCCACGATATGGGTACACACGGTATTCAGGAAATGGCGGTCATGGCTGACCACGATGACGGTGCCCTCAAAGTCCAGCAGGAAGTCCTCCAGCCAGTTGACGGCGTCGATGTCCAGGTTGTTGGTGGGCTCGTCCATCATCAGCAGGTCGGGATTGCCGAATAGGGCCTGGGCCAGCAGGACCTTCACCTTCAGCCGGGCGTCCAGGGTGGCCATGCCGCTGCCGTGCAGCTCGGTGCCGATGCCCAGACCCTGGAGGATGCGGCTGGCGTCGGACTCGGCCTCCCAGCCGCCCAGCTCGGCGTACTCCTCCTCCAGCTGGCAGGCCAGCATCCCGTCCTCGTCAGTCATCTCCTCCTTGGCGTAGAGGGCCTCCTTCTCCTTGCCGATGTCGTACAGCCGCTGGTTGCCCATAATAACGGTGTCCATCACGTTATAGGCGTCGTAGGCGTTCTGGTTCTGCTTCAGCACGGACATGCGGATGTTGGGGAGGATACTGACCTCCCCGGAGGTGGAGTCCAACTCCCCGGAGAGGATTTTCAGGAAGGTGGACTTGCCGGCCCCGTTGGCGCCGATGATGCCGTAGCAGTTCCCCCGGAGGAACTGCAGGTCCACATGGGAAAACAGCGGGGTGCCGCTGTAATTCAAGCTTAGATCGGTGATGGTGATCATGACGCTATCTCCTTTATTCAATGCTCACAGGGTTCCGGATGCTATTTTAACATACCGGCGGGGAAAAAGACAGCGCTTTCCATGGAAAAAAGCGCCGCCTTTTCCGGGGAAATCTGTGCTTTTTTACAGCCCCAGCCCGTAAATCCGGTTGGCGTTGTCAAAAAACACCCGCTCCCAGTATTGTTCCGGCACCAGGCGCTGGATGAAGCGGATGTACTCCTCCAAGTTGACAATGGGCCAGTCGGTGCCGTACATCACCTTGTCCCACTGGCCGATGGCGGTGAGCCAGGTGGCCAGCAGATTGGCGTAGCCGGCCTGCTCCCGGAAGTACCGGTCCAGATCCACCCGGCCCTCCAGCAGGCCGGACAGGTCGGTGGCCACGTTGGGGTTCTTCTCCACCACAGCAGCGGCGCAGTCTAGGAAGGGGTTGCCGAAGTGGCACATCACAAAGCGGGTGTGTTTGTAATCCGCCGCCACCTCGTCCAGGGCCAGGGGGTGGCAGTACTTCAGGTGGGCCCGGGCGTGGGCGGTCAGCCCCATATGGACCGCCACCGGCTTGTCGTACCGGGCGGCCAGCTCATAGACAGGCCGGTACACCGGGTCGGACAGCCAGATCTTATTGTAGCCGGGGTAGAGCTTCACCCCGCAGCACTCCGGCCGCTTCAGGTGGGCCTCCACCCGGTCGGGCAAATCGGGGATCACCCGCACCCCCTGTTCCATCAGGCCGCTGTCCAGCCCCACGCAGTAGTGGAACAGGCCGGCGGGGTACTGGTGATACCCCGTCTCAAGGCTGCGGTTGCCCATCACTACCCCGTGAACCATCCCCAGCTCCCCATAGACCCGGCGTAAATGGCCCCAGTCGTTGTGGTGGCCCACACTTTGGGCCCGCTCCTCCGCCCAGGGCTCGTCGGTGGGGAAGAGGTGGAGGTGGGCGTCAATGATTTTCATGGTCATGCTCCTCTCAGAGGGGTTTGGCCGCGGAGAGAGCTCCACAGCCCCTTAACATACAACAGAATCAGGGCCAGCGCCGTAGACGCCACCGCCACCGCCAGCGGGGTCACGAAGTGGCGTTCCAGCATCCATCCAAAGGGCCGCACATAGCTCCACTCCTTCAGCACGCCCAGGAGGGGCACATGGATGGCGTAGATGTAGAAGGTCAGGGAGCCGCCGCAGAAGCACATCCACCGGCGGACCGGCCCCCGCTTCACCTCCGGCCATTTCAGCGCCGCTGCCATCACCATCAGGGCGGCCAGGATGGTCCCCGCAAAGAGGTCCCGGTAGCCGGCGAAGTACTGCTCCACCAGCGCCATTGCGCTCCCCGCAACGATTCCCCCCAGGATGATCCCGCCCCTCAAGGCGGACACAATGCGCTCCCCGTCCCGGCGGGCCCACGCCCCCAGCAGGAAAAAGGGGAGGCCTTCCAGCCAGGCGTTGCGCAGATACTGCACGGGAGGGGCCTCCCGCCCCAGCAGGATGAGCCCCTCCTGGAAAAACAGGTGGATTCCCAGGAGCAAGACGGCCGCCGCCGCCAGGGCCCGGCAGGGCGCCTCCCGCCCCGCCGCCCGGCAGACCCGGAGGATCCCCCACCAGATCAGGTAGAGAATGGGCAGGGAACCGATAAACCAGAGGTGGTAGGAGTAGGGGAAGGGGAGACATTGGGTGAGCAACAGATCCAGCCAGGCCTGGGGCGTAAACTGCTGCCTGAAATACCCCCAGACCGGCCAGCCCGGATGCCGCAGGACCATGGCCGCGCGCAGGGCTATGACCACGCCCACGGCGCACAGCCAGAGAGCCAGGGCGTGGCGGGCCCGGCGCAGTATGTTTCTCTCCCCCGCACTGTGGGCAAAATAGCCGCTCACCAGAAAAAAGTATGGCACAGCGAATCGGGTCAGGCCGGTGACAGGCCAGTCCCAGCCCTGGACGCCGCTTTTGAGGTGCAGCAGCACCACGCTGTATATGGCCAAACACTTAAACAGGTCCATTCTCTGGTTACGCACAGATCCCCCTCCTTACAACAGCGCAAAAAGGCCTGCCGGTCAGGCAGGCCTTTTTATCCATTACACCAGCTGGATGATGGCCATCTCAGCGGCGTCGCCCCGGCGGGGGCCAATTCGGACAATACGGGTGTAACCGCCGTTGCGGTCGGCGTACTTGGGGCCGATCTCCTTAAACAGCTTGTTGGCCACGTCCTCCTTGGTGATGTAGGACAGGGCCTGCCGGTAGGAGGCCAGGCTGTTATCCTTCGCCAGGGTGATCATCTTCTCAGCCACGGGAGCCACTTCCTTGGCCCGGGTGACGGTGGTCTTGATCTGGCCGTTCTCCAGCAGGTAGGTGACCATAGCCCGGAGCATAGCCCGGCGCTGATCGCTGGTGCGGCCCAGCTTACGGTTCTTCTGAGACATTTGAGACACTCCTTCGACCTCGCGTGGCGAGATCCAACGTAAATTCGTTCATTCGGCCCTTAGGCCAGGACGCTCCAAAGGGAGACGGAACCCCGTATCCGGCAAGGAACGTTACTTACTTCCGGATTCGCCCTTTGAAAACAACTCGGCTGCTATCACGCCTCGGTCCCCTCCCGGCCGGGTCGCTTTCCCTTCGTCTCGGGCTTGAAACAGCCGCCTGTGGCGTCTTGGTTTCTCCCCCTCGCTCCGGTCCAAGCTCCCCTGGTCGGGGATTCGGCGCTTAGTTGTTTTCCTCGCTGGCCAGGGACAGTCCCATCATGGACAGCTTGTTGATGACCTCTTCCAGGGACTTGCGGCCCAGGTTGCGGACCTTCATCATCTCCTCCTCTGTCTTGGAGATCAGATCCTCCACCGTGTTGATGTTGGCCCGCTTCAAGCA
This sequence comes from uncultured bacterium, assembly GCA_947073515.1. GTDB lineage: Bacteria > Bacillota > Clostridia > Oscillospirales > Oscillospiraceae > Lawsonibacter. Next base: position 32,701 of record CAMTMC010000017.1, read on the forward strand.
GTTGTAAGAGCGCACGGACAGGTCCATGTCGTCGATGGTCATCTCCATCACCTTATCCCGCTGGGCCTCCGCCTTCTCCACCACGGTGGAGCGGTTGCCCATGGTCTCAGACAGGTCAGTGAACAGGGCAAAATGGTCGCACAGGATACGGGCTCCCAGGGAGACGGCGTCCCGGGCGTCGATGGTCCCGTTGGTCCACACCTCCAGGGTCAGCTTATCATAATCGGTGGCATCTCCCACACGGGTATTCTCCACCGTATAATTGACCTTACGGACGGGGGTGTAAATAGAGTCCACCGGAATCACGCCGATAATGGACTGGGCGGGCTTGTTCTTGTCCGCGGGGATATAGCCCCGGCCATGGGACAGGGTAAGCTCCATGGACAGGGTGGCGTCGGGGCCCAGGGTGGCGATGTGCAGATCCGGATTCAAAACCTCCACATCGGCGTCCGCCTTGATGTCGCCGGCGGTGACCTTGCCCTCGCCTGCGGCCTCAATATGGACGGTCTTCACGCCCTCGCAGTACAGCTTGGCGATAATCCCCTTGACGTTCAGGACGATCTCCGTGACATCCTCCTTCACGCCGGGGATGGTGGTAAACTCGTGCTGCACACCGGCAATCTTGATGGAAGTCACCGCGGTGCCGGGCAGCGAGGACAGCAGGATCCGCCGCAGGGAGTTGCCCAGGGTGGTGCCATAACCCCGTTCCAGGGGCTCGACCACATACTTGCCATAGGAGCCGTTGCCAGGATCTTCCACACATTCGATGCGGGGCTTTTCAATTTCTATCATATGCTGGAATACCCTCCTTTTCTCAGCGGCGCGTACCTGCCGCTTGATTCGCTCACCAATATCTGAGGGTTCTCTAAGTTCTATAATGGACCGTACTGAACCAGCATGCGGCGCAGGGGCAGGCGGCCCCTGCACAGCAGGCGTCAGCGGCCAGGAAATTACTTAGAATACAGCTCGACGATGAGGTGCTCTTCCACGGGGAAGTCGATATCGTCCCGGGCGGGCATGGTAACGACAGTACCCTGGAGGGTGTTCTTGGCGCGGTCCAGCCACTTGGGCAGGTTGACAATGGGGGCGTCCTCGCCGGTCAGCCGCTTAAACTTGACGGAGGAGCGGCTCTTCTCCCGCACCTCAATCACGTCGCCCGGCTTTACCAGGTAGGAGGGGATATCCACCCGCTGGCCGTTGACGGTAAAGTGGCCATGGGTGGTGAGCTGGCGGGCCTCACGGCGGGTCATGGCGAAGCCCAGGCGGTACACCACGTTATCCAGCCGGCGCTCGATCATGGTCAGCAGGTTCTCGCCAGTCTTGCCGGGCATCCGGGAGGCCTTCTCATAGTACATATGGAACTGCTTCTCCATGATGCCGTAGACAAACTTGACCTTCTGCTTCTCGGTCAGCTGCAGGGCATACTCAGACTGCTTCTTGCGCATCTGGCCCTTGGGGTTGCGGTTGGTTGTCTTCTTGGCATAGCCCATGGCGGCGGGGGACAGGTTCAGAGCCTTGCACCGCTTGGCGATGGGCTGCATATTTCTAGCCATCTGTCAAAACCTCCTTTGATCCATCAGACACGGCGGCGCTTCGGGGGCCGGCAGCCGTTGTGGGGAACGGGGGTCACGTCCTTGATCAGGGTGACTTCCAGGCCCACGGCCTGCAGCGCCCGGATCGCGGCCTCACGGCCGGCGCCGGGGCCCTTCACGAAGACCTCCACGGTCTTCAGGCCATACTCCATCGCGGCCTTGGCGGCCGTCTCAGCGGCGGTCTGGGCGGCGTAGGGGGTAGACTTACGGGAACCACGGAACCCCAGGCCGCCGGAGGAGGCCCAGGACAGGGCGTTGCCCTGCGCGTCGGTGACGGTGACCATGGTGTTGTTGAAGGAGGAGCGGATATGCACCTGGCCCCTCTCTACGTTCTTACGCTCGCGGCGCTTGCGCACCACTTTCTTACCTTTGGTATTCGCAGCCATGTGTATCCCTCCTTACTTCTTCTTATTGGCGACGGTACGCTTGGGACCCTTACGGGTACGGGCGTTGGTCTTAGACCGCTGGCCCCGGACGGGCAGCCCCTTGCGGTGGCGGATGCCCCGGTAGCAGCCGATCTCGGTCAGCCGCTTGATGTCCATAGCCACGTTCCGGCGCAGGTCGCCCTCCACGGTGTACTCGTGGCTGATGACCTCGCGCAGCTTGGCCTCGTCGTCCTCAGTCAAATCCTTTACCCGGATGTCGGGGTTCACCCCAGCCTTAGCCAGGATCTTGTTGGCGCTGGTGCGCCCAATGCCGTAGATATAGGTGAGGCCGATCTCAATTCTCTTCTCTCTCGGCAAGTCAATACCGGCAATACGAGCCATTTTTTACAGCACCTCCAATTAACCTTGTTTCTGCTTATGCTTGGGGTTTTCGCAAATTACCATGACTTTGCCCTTGCGCTTAATGACTTTGCACTTCTCGCACATGGGCTTCACGGACGGTCTGACTTTCATTGTTAAAACCTCCTGAATGCCTTGATGGCCACGGGAGGGGAAAGGCAAGGCTCTCCCCTGTCCGTTCGTTGATGCTTACTTCCCACGCCGAGCTCCCCCGCTCGGGGATTCGGCGCTTCGCTGTTGTCACGCCTCACTCCCCTCGCGGCCGGGTCGCTTTCCCTCCGTCTCGGACTCGAAACAGGCGCTTTCGCCGCCTTGGTTTCTCCTCCTCGCTCCGGTCCAAGCTCCCCTGCTCGGGGGTTCGGCGCTTCTTATTTCGACCGCCAGGTGATTCTTCCCCTGGTCAGGTCGTAAGGCGACATCTGAATGGTCACCTTGTCGCCGGGCAGGATGCGGATGAAGTTCATCCGCAGCTTCCCGGAAATATGTGCCAGGATGATGTGGCCGTTCCCAATATCGACATGGAACGTGGTGTTGGGCAGGGCCTCGGTGACGACGCCCTCCAACTCGATCATATCATCTTTCGCCAAGCGTGATTCCCTCCTTGAAGGCGGCCAGCGCCCGTCTCAATGCCCGGTCAGAGACCGGCTCTCCCTGCTTCAGGCTGTGGATAACGGGATGGTCAAATCCCCGCTGGCCGTTGTCCAGCATCTCCACATGCCCCAGCTTCTTTCGTTTCGGCCGGGCCAGCTTCCGGCGCTTGCCGTCAGCCAGCAGCATGGATCCGTCCTGATCCACTCCTGTCACGCAGAACAGTTCTCCTTTGTCGTGACCGGCGGCGGAGCGGACGATCCAGCCTGTGTAATCAAACATAGGCCCCGTCCTCCGTGACGGTGAGGATCTCGGGTTCCCCATCGGTGATGAGGATACTGTTCTCGTAGTGGGCGGTGAGAGAGCCGTCCAGGGACACGGTGGTCCACTTGTCGGCGAGCACCTTCACCTGCCAGTCCCCGGCGCACACCATGGGCTCCACCGCCAGGGTCATGCCCGGCTGGAGCCGGGGGCCGTGGCCGGCGGGGCCGAAGTTTCGCACCTCCGGGGCCTCGTGGAGCTTGGCGCCCACGCCGTGGCCCACAAAATCCCGGACCACGGAGAAGCCGTTGGCCTCCACATACTCCTGGACAGCGTGCCCGATGTCGGATACCCGGCAGCCCTGGCGGGCAAATTTCATGCCCTCCCAGAAGCTCTGCTGGGTGACCCGGATGAGGCGGAGCGCCTCATCGCTTGCCTGGCCGCAGGGATAGGTACCGGCGCAGTCGCCGTGAAAACCGCCAATAAAGGCGCCCACGTCCACGCTGACCACGTCCCCCTCCCGGAGCTTCCGGGGGCCGGGGATCCCGTGGATGACCTCCTCGTTGACTGAGATACAGGCGGAACCGGGGAAGCCGCCATACCCCAGGAAGGAGGGCTTGGCCCCATGGCTCTCAATAAAGCGGCGGACCGCCTTGTCAATCTCATGGGTGCTCACGCCCGGCCGAATCATTGAGCCGGCCAGAGCCCGGGCCTGGGCGGTAATCCGCCCGGCCCGGCGCATAGCCTCGATCTCTCGGGGAGATTTGAGTGAAATCATCTCTAGCGCCATCAGAGTCCCAACGCCTCCATGATCACCCGGGCGGTCCCCTCAATGGTGTCCTGATTGGCCGCCGGGACCAGGATGCCCTTGCCCTGGTAATAGCCCTTCAGGGGTTCCGTCTCAGCGTGATAGACCTCCAGGCGCCTGCGCACCGTCTCAAGCCGGTCATCCTCCCGCTGGATCAAGGGGGAGCCGCAGGCGTCGCACACGCCCTGCGTTTTTGGGGGCTTGGCCTTGACATGGTAGGGGGCACCGCACTTCTGGCACACCCGCCGGCCCGCCATGCGCTCCTCGATCTCCCTGTCGGGGATCTCCAGGGACAGCACCCGGTCGAAGGTGACGCCCCGGGCGTCCAGAGCTTTCGCCTGGCCAATGGTGCGGGGCACCCCGTCCAGGATAAAGCCCTTGGCGCAGTCGGGCTCGGCCAGCCGCCGGGCCACAATGTCAATGATGATCTCATCGGGTACCAGCTTGCCGGAGTCCATATAGGACTTGACCCGCTGGCCCAAAAGCGTGCCATCCTTCATGGCAGCACGGAGGATATTCCCGGTGGAAATGGTAGGGATGCCCAGCTTGGCGCTGAGGATCTCGGCCTGGGTGCCTTTGCCGGCGCCGGGGGCGCCCAGCAGGATCAATCTCATACCCATAGCCGTCCCTCTCTTACTCCAGGAAACCCTTATAGTGGCGCATCAGCATCTGGGCCTCCATCTGCTTCACCGTCTCCAGGGCGACGCCCACCACGATGATGACGGAGGTGCCGCCGATGGCCAGGGACTGATAGCCCACGATGTTGCCGGTGACAATGGGGGCAATGGCCACCACGGACAGATACAGGGCGCCGAACATGGTGATCTTGGAGAGCACCTTGGTGATGAAGTCGGCGGTGGGCTTGCCGGGACGGAAGCCGGGGATAAAGCCGCCGTTCTTCTTCAGGTTGTTGGCCACCTCAACGGGGTTGAAGCTCATGCTGGCGTAGAAGTAGCTGAAGCCCACGATGAGCAGGAAATACAGCACGCTGTAGAACACCTGGGAGGTGTCGAACAGGCGCATCATGCTGCCGCCGAAGCCCTCGCTGTTCTTGGTCACGCCCATAAAGGCGCCAATGGTCGCGGGCAGGGAGGCGATGGCCTGGGCGAAGATGATGGGCATCACGCCGGACATATTCACCTTCATGGGGATGTGGGTGGACTGGCCGCCGTACATCTTCCGGCCCACCACCCGCTTGGCGTACTGCACAGGCAGGCGGCGCTCGGCGTTGGAGATATACACGATGAAGACCACCAGGGCCAGCATGCCGATGATGATAACAGGGATCATCCAGGGCGCCAGCGCCAGGGACTTCATAGCGGCCAGCTGCTGCTGGGCCAGCTCCTCGCTCATGCCCAGGGCGGTAAAGGTCTCTACACTCACCTCGCCGCTGTTGATGCGGTTCCACACGTTCACGCCGTTGACGGTGTCCATGACCATCTGGGGGAAGCGGGACACAATGCCGGCGAACAGGATGATGGAGATGCCGTTGCCGATGCCGAACTCGGTGATCTGCTCACCCAGCCACATCAGGAAGGCGGAGCCGGCGGTGAAGGACAGGATGATCACGATGCCCACCCAGATCCCAGGCAGCGTGCCGCCGTTCACCAGCCCGTAGTTGTTCACCAGGGAATAGTAGCCGAAGCCCTGGAGCAGGGCAATCGCCACCGTGGTGTAACGGGTGATGGAGGCAATCTTCTTCCGGCCCTCCTCGCCGCCCTCCTTCTGGAGCCGCTCCAGGGCGGGAATGGCGACGGTCAGCAGCTGGATGATGATCGAGCTGTTGATATAGGGCTGGATGGACAGGGCAAAGATGGTTGCCATGGAGAAGGCGGAGCCGCTCATAGCGTTCATCAGGCCCAGGATGGTGCCGCTCTGGGTCTGCATATAGTCCCGGAGGGCGTTGGAGTCGATATAGGGGACGGGGATTGCGGAGCCCAGCCGGAAGATCAGCAACGCCATAATGGTGAAGAGGATCTTCTTTCTCAGCTCGGGCACCGCCCAGGCGTTGCGGATGGTCTGAATCATAATCAGACCACCTCCCACTTACCGCCGGCAGCCACGATTTTTTCCTTGGCGGAGGCGGAGAAAGCGGAGGCCTTTACAATCAGTTTCTTGGAGATCTCGCCGTTGCCCAGGATCTTCACGCCGTACTGGCACTTGGACAGGACGCCCTTCTCCAGCAGGGCCTGGGCGTCGACCACAGCGCCGTCCTCGAACTTCTCCAGGGCGGAGACATTGATGGCCTCCAGGGGCTTGGCGAAAATGTTGTGGAAGCCCCGCTTGGGCAGGCGGCGGGCCAGAGGCATCTGGCCGCCCTCGAAGCCCACGCGGACGCTGCCGCCGGAGCGGGCCCACTGGCCCTTGTGGCCCCGGCCGGCAGTCTTGCCGTTGCCGGAACCGGCGCCCCGGCCCTTGCGGTAGGCCTTGGTGGTGGAACCGGCGGCGGGGGAAAGTTCATGCAGATTCATGTCGTTGCCTCCCTTACTTTTCCTCGACAACCTGGAGCAGGTAGCCGATGTGGGCGATCTTGCCCCGGGTAGCCTCGTTGTCGGGCTGCACGGTGACATCGCCGATCTTACGGAGGCCCAGGGCCTCGGCGGTCGCCTTGTGCTTGGCGATGCGGCCGTTCAGGCTCTTGACCAGCTTGATATTCAACTTAGCCATTTTAAGCCCTCCTTAACCCAAGATCTCTTCCACGCTCTTGCCCCGCACACGGGCCACTTCCTCAGGGCTGCGCAGGGACTTCAGGCCCTGGAAGGTAGCGGAGACCACGTTCTGCGGATTGTTGGAGCGCAGGCACTTGGTACGGATGTCCTTGATGCCGATGGCCTCCATCACGGCGCGGACGGGGCCGCCGGCGATGACGCCGGTACCGGGGGCGGCGGGCTTCATCAGCACGCGGCCGGCGCCGAACTCGCCGATCACCTCGTGGGGGATGGTGGTGCCGGACAGGGACACGGTAATCATATTCTTCTTGGCGTCCTCGATGCCTTTGCGGATGGCCTCGGGGACCTCGGCGGCCTTGCCCAGGCCGAAGCCGACCCGGCCCTTCTCGTCGCCGACAACCATCAGGGCGGAGAACTTGCTCACACGGCCGCCCTTCACGGTCTTGGATACACGGTTCAGAAATACCAGCTTCTCAACGAACTCGCTGGGCTCTCTCTCAAATCTAGGCATTTGTTCTTCCTCCTCCCTTAGAACTGCAGGCCGCCCTCACGGGCGCCCTCGGCCAGAGCCTTCACGCGGCCGTGGTAGACATAGCCGCCGCGGTCAAAGACCACGTTCTCGATGCCCTTGGCCTTGGCACGCTCAGCCACGTTGACGCCCACCTGCTTGGCGGCGTCGGACTTGGTGCCATCCACCTTGAAGTCCTTCTCCAGGGAAGAAGCGGAGACCAGGGTGACGCCGTTCACATCGTCGATGATCTGGGCATAGATGTTGGTCTCGCTGCGGAAGACGTTGAGACGGGGACGCTCGGGCGTGCCGGAGATCTTCGCGCGGACACGCTTATGGCGCTTGATGCGCTGGGAGCGGGTATCGGGTCTGTTAATCATAAATGGCACACCTCCTTCTTATTTCTTGGCGCCGGTCTTACCAGCCTTGCGGCGGATGACCTCGTCGACATACTTAATACCCTTGCCCTTGTAAGGCTCGGGGGGACGCTTCTCTCTCACTTCGGCGGCAAACTGGCCCACGATCTGCTTGTCGCAGCCGTTGATGATGATCTTGTTGGGGCCGGGGACCTCAATGGTGATGCCCTCGATCTCCTCCATGGTCACCTGGTGGGAATAGCCCAGGTTCATAACCAGCTTGTTGCCCTCTTTAGCCACACGGTAGCCCACGCCGTTCACGTCCAGCTCCTTCTTGTAGCCCTCGGTCACGCCCACCACCATGTTGTTCAGCAGGGTGCGGGTCAGGCCGTGCAGGGCCCGGTTCTCCTTGGCGTCGTTGGGGCGGGTGACACGGGCCTCAGCCCCTTCCACGGCGATGGCCATGTTGGGGTTGAACTTCTGGGTCAGGGTGCCCTTGGGGCCCTTGACGGTGACAACGTTGTTGTCCTCTACCTTGATCTCCACTCCGGCGGGAATGGCGATAGGAGCTCTACCAATTCTAGACATTCCTATACCCTCCTTACCAGACAAATGCCAGGACTTCGCCGCCGACATGGGCCTCGCGGGCTTTCTTGTCGGTCATGACGCCCTTGGACGTGGAAACAATGGCGATGCCCAGGCCCCGCAGGACTTTGGGCAGCTCGTCGGCGCCGGCGTACACCCGCAGGCCGGGCTTGGACACCCGGCGCAGGCCGGAGATGACCTTCTCCTTGCCGGCGTTGTACTTCAGGGTGACACGGATGACGCCCTGGGTGCCGTCGTCGATCAGCTGGAAATTTTTGATATAGCCCTCATCCAGCAGGATCTGCGCGATAGACTTCTTCATGTTGGACGCAGGGACGTCCACGGTGTCATGCTTGGCGTTGTTCGCGTTGCGGATGCGCGTCAGCATATCCGCGATGGGATCAGTGATTTGCATGAGTCTCATACCTCCTATATAGTTTACCGGGTTGTCACGCTTTGTCTGTTGTGACGCGCGGCTTCCCCGGTACAGGCGGCAAGGTATCGAGGGTTAGGTCCTTCCCCGACCTGTTGACCGCCTTCACGCCTGGTTGGGGCAGGCGTGGTATATCAAAAACCGCCTGGGCGGTATTGACCAAACTTGTGGCCCGCCGCTGTCTCCGCCGCCGGACGGGGCGCGGACCCGCGCCGGTCTCCGGTTAATCATGGAAAAACAGGGCAAACCCCCGCGGACCGCGGCTCTCGCCTGGGTTCGCGGGTTCGCGCTCCCGACTCAGTGGGGAATTTATTGCTCGTCCACAGGGAAGCGAACGATTCATTATACCCCACACGCCTGTGGTTTACAAGACTTTTTTATCTCGCACGCACGGCCGTGTGGGCAGTTTCACGCCGGAACGGAGGTTTTACCCTCCGTTCCGGACGTTCATTTCTGGAAAACTTCCATCATTTGTCTTGGCAAGGATTCCTCCTCCGGCGGGCGCTGGCACACGTAAAGCGCGCCGGGCCGCCCCCCGGGGAGCTATCCCGGGAAGATTACCAAGAGGCCTTCTTCACGCCGGGGATCTGGCCCTTATAGGCCAGCTCCCGGAAGCAGATACGGCAGATGCCGTAGTCCCGGAGGTAGGCGTGGGGGCGGCCGCACAGCTTGCAGCGGTTATACTGGCGGCTGGAGAACTTGGGGGTCCTCTGCTGCTTGAGGATCATGGATTTTTTAGCCATCTTTTCTTCCTCCTCTTAGCGGCCGGCGAAGGGGGCGCCCACCAGCTTCAGCAGCTCACGGGCCTCCTCGTCCGTCTGGGCGGTGGTACACACCACGATGTCCATGCCGCGGATCTTGTCGATCTTATCGTACTCGATCTCGGGGAAGATCAGCTGCTCCTTCACACCCAGGGCGTAGTTGCCCCGGCCGTCAAAGGCGTCGGCGGAGATGCCCCGGAAGTCACGGACACGGGGGAGGGCCACGTTGAACAGGCGGTCCAGGAACTCCCACATCTTGTTGCCCCGCAGGGTGACCTTAGCGCCGATGGGCATGCCCTCACGGAGCTTGAAGTTGGCCACGGACTTCTTGGCCTTGGTGATCACGGCCTTCTGGCCGGTGATGGTGGTCAGGTCGTTGACCACAGCGTCCAGCACCTTGGGGTTCTCCCGGGCCTCGCTGCACCCCACGTTGACCACGATCTTGTCCAGGCGGGGGATCTGCATGGTGGACTTATAGCCGAACTTCTGCATGAGGGCAGGAGCGACCTCGTCCTGGTACATCTTCTTCAGATTAGGGGTGTTAGCCATTTCGAATCGTTCCTCCTCTCTTAAATCTCAGCGCCGCACTTCTTGCAGACGCGGACCTTCTTGCCGTCAGCCAGCAGCTTGTGGGCGGGGCGGGTGGGCTTGCCGCACTTGGGGCAGACCCGCTGCACCTTGCAGGCCCACATGGGGGCCTCCTTCTGGAGGATGCCGCCCTGGTCGCCCTGCCTGCGGGGCTTGGTGTGGCGGGAGACCATGTTGATCTTCTCCACGACCACCTTGCCCTCGCCGGGGTGGACCTCCAGGACCTTGCCCTGCTTGCCCTTGTCCTTGCCGGACAGGACGACGACCAGGTCGTCCTTCTTGATGCTCATCTTATTCATGTCTTATTGCCCTCCCTTACAGCACTTCGGGAGCCAGGGACAGGATCTTCATATAGTCCTTGTCACGCAGCTCACGGGCCACTGGGCCAAAAATGCGGGTGCCGCGGGGGTTCTTGTCCTCCTTGATGAGGACGGCGGCGTTGTCATCGAACCGGACGTAGGAACCGTCAGCACGGCGGACGCCCCGGCTGGTGCGGACGATAACGGCCTTCACCACCTCGCCCTTCTTCACGGTGCCGCCGGGCTGAGCCTTGCGGACGGAAGCCACGATCACATCGCCGATGTTGCCGAAGCGGCGCTTGGAGCCGCCCAGCACACGGATGGTCTTGATCTCCTTGGCGCCGGTGTTGTCGGCAACCTTCAGATAGCTCTCCTGCTGAATCATACCGACACCTCCTTACTTCGCCTTCTCAATGATCTCAACCACACGCCACCGCTTGTCCTTGGACAGGGGGCGGGTCTCCATGACCTTGACGCGGTCGCCCACGCCGCACTGGTTGTTCTCATCATGAGCCTTCAGCTTATAGGTTCTCTTCACGATCTTCTTGTACAGAGGATGGGCCACGCGGTCGGCGATGGCGACCACAACGGTCTTATCCATCTTGTCCGAGACCACCAGGCCGACTCTGGTTTTTCTGGAAGAAGTTCTGTTTTCCATCTTCTATTCCTCCTCTTAGCGGCCGGCGAGCTGCTGCTCGCGGATGATGGTCTTGACCCGGGCGATATCCTTCTTTACCTGGGCGATCCGGATGGGGTTATCCAGCTGATTGGTGGCGTGCTGAAGGCGGAGGTTGAACAGATCCTTCTTCAGATCCATCAGCTTGGTCTCCAGCTCGCTGGCAGACATCTTGCGGACTTCATTGGCCTTCATTACGCTTCACCACCCTTCTCAGTCTCCTCGCGCTTGACGATCTTGCACTTCACGGGCAGCTTGTGGCTGGCCAGGCGCAGGGCCTCCCGGGCGGTCTCCTCAGAGACGCCGGCGATCTCAAACATGATACGGCCGGGCTTGACCACGGCCACCCAGTACTCGGGGGAGCCCTTACCGGAGCCCATGCGGGTCTCGGCGGGCTTCTCGGTGACGGGCTTGTCGGGGAAGATCTTGATCCAGACCTTGCCGCCACGCTTAGTGTGACGGGTCATGGCGATACGGGCGGCCTCGATCTGGTTGCTGGTAATCCAAGCGGGCTCAGTGGCCTGGAGGCCGAACTCACCGTAAGTGACGGTGTTGCCCCGGCTGGCCTTGCCCTTCAGACGGCCGCGGTGAACACGGCGGTATTTGACACGCTTAGGGAGCAGCATTACTGAGCGCCTCCTTCCTTGGGAGCATTGGCGGCGTTCCCGGCGGGGCGGGGGCCACGGTTGTTGTTGAAGTTGCCCTGGCCGGCGGGACGGGGGCCACGGTTAAAATTGCCGCCGCCCTGACGGTCCCGGTTGAAGCCGCCCCGGCGGTCGCCGTCCCGGCGGCGGGGCCGGTCCCGGCGCTCCTGATAGGGCTTGCTGGTATCCAGGGTGCGGGGGGTGGTGCGCAGGGCCTGGGTCAGCACCTCGCCCTTGTAGATCCACACCTTCACGCCAATGCGGCCGTAGGTGGTGGCGGCCTCGGCGAAGCCGTAGTCGATGTCGGCCCGGAGGGTCTGCAGGGGGATGGTGCCGTCGTGGTAGTGCTCGGTGCGGGCGATCTCAGCGCCGCCCAGACGGCCGGAGCAGGAGGTCTTGATGCCCTTGGCGCCGGCCCGCATGGCCCGGCCCATGGAGTTCTTCATGGCCCGGCGGAAGCCGATGCGCTTCTCCAGCTGCTGGGCGATGTTCTCCGCCACCAGCTGGGCGTTGGTGTCCACGTTCTTGACCTCAACGATGTTGAGGGCCACGGGCTTGCCCAGCTTCTTCTCCAGCTCCAGGCGGAGCTTCTCGATGTCCTCGCCGCCCTTGCCGATGACCATGCCGGGGCGGGCGCAGTGGACGTAGATGCGGATCTTGGCGTTGTCGCGCTCGATCTCGATCTTGGGCACGCCGGCGGCGTACAGCTTCTTCTTCAGCTCCTTGCGGAGGTTGTAGTCCTCAACCAGGAGGTCGCCCACTTTTTCGTCACGGGCATACCAGCGGGAGTCCCAGTCCTTGATAACGCCCACGCGCAGGCCGTGGGGATTCACTTTCTGTCCCATTTACTCTCGACCTCCTTCTCAGCGTTCCTTGACCACGATGGTCATATGGGAAGTGCGCTTCATGATGTGGTGGGCGCGGCCCTTGGACACGGGGCGGAACCGCTTGATGATAGGCCCGGGGCAGGCAAAGGCCTCGGCCACGTACAGCTTCTCGGGGTCCATGCCGTGGTTGTTCTCCGCGTTGGCGGCGGCGGCGTGCACCAGCTTGGCCAGGGGGTCGGAGGCGGCCTTGGGAATCAGGGCCAGGATGGCCTCGGCGTCCTTGACGCTCTTGCCGCGGATCTGGTCGCACACGATGCTGACCTTGCGGGGAGAGATACGGATGTATCTCACTGTCGCTTTCGCTTCCATTGTCTCTCTCCTCCCTTACTTGCCGGTCTTGCTGCCCGCGTGGCCCTTGAAGGTGCGGGTGGGGGCGAACTCGCCCAGCTTGTGGCCCACCATGTCCTCGGTGACATAGACGGGCACGTGCTTGCGGCCGTCATGGACGGCGATGGTGTGGCCCACGAAGGAGGGGAAGATGGTGGAGGCGCGGCTCCAGGTCTTGAGGACCTTCTTCTCGTTCTTCTTGTTCATCTCGTCCACGCGCTTCAGCAGCTCGGGAGCGCAAAACGGGCCCTTCTTGATACTTCTGCTCATCTGTTACACTCCCTCCTTACTTACCGTTGCGGCGGCGGACAATGAACTTATCCGTGCGGTTCTTCTTCTTGCGGGTCTTGTAACCCAGGGCGGGCTTGCCCCACGGGGTCACAGGGCCGGGACGGCCCACCGGGCTCTTGCCCTCGCCGCCGCCGTGGGGATGGTCGTTGGGGTTCATCACGGAGCCGCGGACGGTGGGCCGCCAGCCCATGTGACGCTTCCGGCCGGCCTTACCGATGTGGATGTTGGCCCAGTCGGTGTTGCCCACCTGGCCGATGGTGGCCATGCAGTTCTCCCGCACCAGCCGGACCTCGCTGGAGGGCAGGCGCACCTGGGCCATGCCGTTCTCCTTGGCCATAAGCTGGGCGGCGGTTCCGGCGGAGCGCACCAGCTGCGCGCCCTTGCCGGGGTACAGCTCAATGCAGTGGATGGTCTCGCCCACGGGGATGTCGGCGATGGGCATGGCGTTGCCGGGCAGGATGTCCGAGCCGGAGCCGGTCATGATGATGTGCCCGGCCTTCAGGCCCACGGGGGCCAGGATATACCGCTTCTCGCCGTCCTCATACTGGAGCAGGGCGATGTTGGCGGAACGGTTGGGGTCGTACTGGAGGTTAATCACAGTAGCCTTGCCCGTCTTGTCCCGCTTGAAGTCGATAATGCGGTACTTCTTCTTGTTGCCGCCGCCGCGGTGGCGGACGGTGATGCGGCCGTAGCTGTTGCGGCCGGCGTTCTTCTTGAGGACCTCGGTAAGGCTGGGCTCGGGCTTGGCCTTCTTGTCAATACCGTCGAAGCCGGAAACGGTCATGTGCCGGCGGGACGGAGTGGTCGGCTTGAATGATTTAATAGACATGTTTTACTTCCTCCTTACACCATACCCTCGAAGAACTCGATGGTCTTGGAGTCGTCCGTCAGCTGGACGATGGCCTTTTTCCAGTCCTTGGTACGGCCCGGACGGCCCGCGCCCATACGCTTGGCCTTGCCGGGGACGATCATGGTGTTGACCTTGGCGACCTTGACGCCGAAGACCTCCTCAACGGCCTTCTTGATCTCGATCTTGCCGGCGGCGGGAGCGACCTCGAACACGTACTTCTTATCAGCGGCGCCGGCCATGGAACGCTCGGTGATGACGGGCCGAATGATGACATCATAAGAGATCATTATGCGTACACCTCCTCGATAGTGGCGAGGGCAGCCCGATCGACCACCAGGTACTTGGCGTTCACCAGGTCGTAGACGCTCAGCATCCGGGCGGTGGTGGTGACAACGCCGGGGATGTTCCGGGCGCTCTTGACCACGTTCTGGTTGACCTCGGGGGTGATGACGACGGCCTTGCCGTCGCACTTCACGGCATCCAGGAAGCCCTTGAAGGCCTTGGTCTTGATGGCGTCCATCCGGATGGAGTCCACCACGATGATCTTATCCTGGGCCGCCTT
>CAMTMC010000018.1 GCA_947073515.1 uncultured bacterium
GTCAAGCGGATGCTGGAGGACGGCTACATGACCATCAAGGTCAAGACCCCCTGCCTCATCACCTGCATCAAGGAGCTGAACAACCCCCGCTACATGAGCGTGGGCGGCATCTATGAGTGCTACTCCAAGCCCTATGAGATCTTCGACTACAACACCCTGAAGGATCATCCCTTCATCGACAAGGACACCATCGGCCTGAGCGGCTCCCCCACCAACATTCTGACCTCCTTCACTCCCCCCCAGAAGGGCGCCGGCATGATGCTGGAGGGCGCTGACAAGGCCACCTGCGAAAAGCTGGCCGGCATCCTTGCCGCCAAGCACATGATCTGAGAAGGGAGATAAACGAATATGTCTACTTTTAATAGTTCCGACGTTGCCGCCTTCAAGGGCGGAGTCTGGGTATTCTGCGAGCAGCGCCAGGGCAGCATGATGCCCACCTCCTACGAGCTGATCTCCGAGGGCCGCAAGCTGGCCGACGAGCTGGGCACCAAGCTGTATGGCATCCTGCTGGGCGACGGCATCGAGGGCATCGCCAAGGACCTGGGCGGCTACGGCGCCGACGGCGTGTACGTCTGCGACCATCCCATGCTGAAGGACTACACCACCGACGGCTACACCAAGGTCATCTGCGACGTGATTGAGGAGTACAAGCCTGAGATCATGCTCATCGGCGCCACCAACATCGGCCGTGACCTGGGCCCCCGGTGCGCCGCCCGGCTGCACACCGGCCTGTGCGCCGACTGCACCCACCTGGACGTGGACATGGGCATCTACAAGGATTTCCTGAAGGAGAACTCCACCCTGGCCCCCGAGCGCATCGAGGCCACCAGCCACGCCGTGGTGCTGGGCCAGAAGCACGACGTGTCCCGTGACCTGAAGATGACCCGTCCCGCTTTCGGCGGCCACCTGATGGCCTCCATCATCTGCCCCCGGTTCCGTCCCGCCATGGCCACCGTGCGCCCCGGCGTCATGAAGAAGGCTGCCTTCGACCAGGCCAAGGCCGACGCCTGCGAGATCATTAAGCCCGCCTTTGAGCTGTCCGAGGCCGACATGCAGACCGAGGTGGTCGAGGTGGTCAAGGCTGCCAAGAAGCTGGTGGACCTCATCGGCGCCGACGTGGTCGTCTCCGTGGGCCGCGGCATCTCCAAGGACGTGGAGGGCGGCATCAAGCTGGCCGAGGAGCTGGCTGAGGTCCTCGGCGGCGTCGTGGGCGGCTCCCGTGCCACCATCGACTCCGGCTGGCTGTCCGCCGACCATCAGGTGGGCCAGACCGGCAAGACCGTCCACCCCAAGATCTACGTGGCCCTGGGCATCTCCGGCGCCATCCAGCACAAGGCCGGTATGCAGGACTCCGAGTGCATCATCGCCGTGAACAAGAACGACACCGCCCCCATCTTTGAGATCGCTGACTACGGCATCGCCGGCGACCTGTTCAAGGTCACCCCCATGCTGATCGAGGCCATCAAGGCCGCCAAGGCCGCCAAGTAAAATTTCAGGCCAATCCACAGCGCCCCGTCTTCGGACGGGGCGCTGTTTTTTCACCTCCCCGCCCCCCGGCTCATAGGATGGGCCAGAAACCCGCCGCCCCAGGCGGTCACGGAGGTGCCATCCCCATGAGACACGAATTGAACTTCTGGGTGGTGGGCGGTGACCCCCGCCAATGGAAGCTGGCCCAGCTCCTGGCGGAGGAGGGGCACACCGTCCACACCCTCGCCCTGGAGCAGCCCGGGGAACCGGAGGTGCCCGGCCTCCTCCCCCAGCCCTCCTTCCAACGGATCGACCGGGCCGACTGCGTCGTCCTCCCCCTCCCCGTCACCGGGGCGGACGGCCTGATCCACGCCCCCCTCTCCCCCGCCCGGATCCCGCTGGAGACGGTTCTGGACGCCCTCTCTCCCGGACAGTTTTTGTGCGGGGGGCAGATAGACGATTCCGTCCAGAATATGGCCCGGCGGCGGGGACTCACGGTCCACGACTACTTCGCCCGGGAGGAGCTGGCCGTGGCCAACGCCGTCCCCACGGCGGAGGGGGCCCTCCAGCTGGCCATGGAGCGCCTGCCCATCACCATCCACGGCGCCCGGGTGCTGGTCATCGGCTTTGGCCGGGTGGGGCGGCTCACCGCCCAGCGGTTCCAGGCCCTGGGGGCCCGGGTCTCCGTGGCCGCCCGGCGTTTTGAGCACCTGGCCTGGGCCCAGGCCCTGGGCCTCCAGCCCGAGCCGCTGGACCAGCTGGAGGAGGCCCTGCCCCCCTGCGACCTGGTGGTGAACACCGTCCCCGCCCCGGTTCTGGGCCGGGTGGAGCTGGCCCTGCTGAAAACAGACTGTCTCGTCTTAGATTTGGCCTCCAAGCCCGGCGGGGTGGACCAGCAGGCCGCCGCCGCCCTGGGGCTGGAGACGGTCCACGCCCTGGCCCTGCCGGGGAAGGTGGCCCCGGTCACCGCCGGGGCGATCCTCCGGGACACCATCTGCAACATGCTCCGGGAGGCGGGGTTTCTCTCCCGCCGCGCCAGCGGCTGAACCAAATCCAACCGGAGCGGCACGGCTCCCGTCCCGCCCCGTCCAGATTGAGGAAGGACTGATCCATTTGACTGAAACTCTGGATAAGACCGTAGGCTTTGCCGTCTGCGGCTCCTTTTGCACCCACGCCCAGGCCATGGAGGCCCTGGAACAGGTCCGGGCCCGCTTCACCCGGGTGGTGCCCATCGTCTCCGAGGTCGTAGCCGCCACCGACACCCGCTTCGGCAACGCCCACGACCTGATGCGGGAGATGGAGCGGATCTGTGACCACCGGGTGATCTCCACCGTCAAGGCCGCCGAGCCCATCGGGCCCCAAAAACTGCTGGACCTGCTGATCATCGCCCCCTGCACCGGCAATACCCTGGGTAAGCTGGCGGGAGGCGTCACTGACACCAGCGTCACCATGGCCGCAAAGGCCCACCTGCGCAACGGCCGGCCCCTGGTCATCGCCCCCTCCACCAACGACGGGCTGGCCGCCTCGGCGGTGTCCATCGGGGCCCTCCTCCCCCGGAAATACATCTACTTCGTCCCCTTTGGGCAGGACGACCCGGAGAAAAAGCCCACCTCCCTGGTGGCGGACTTCTCCCTGGTGGCGGACGCCGCCCAGGCCGCCCTGGAGGGCCGCCAGCTCCAGCCCATGCTCCTGCGTGGGGAGCGCTGAGGCGGGTTTTCCCGGAAGGAAAAATCAAGACGGTTTCGTCTATTCTGTGGGACGGCCTGTGGCCGTCCCTTTTTCACCGGATTTTGAGAAAATCCGCCCGCCCCCCTTGCCACAGCGCTCCGGCCGCTGTATAATGCACTCAAACCGTCAGCACACGTCAGGAGGAACGACTATGCGGGAAAAAAAGCCCTTTCTCATTCTCAGCTTCTCCTCCACCACCCAGGCCATGGCGGTGGAGAAGTTCTGCGGGGAGCGGCAGCTCCCCGGCCGGCTCATCCCTGTGCCCAAGGAGATCACCGCCGGCTGCGGCCTGGCCTGGAAGGCCCAGCCCGAGCAGGAGGAAACCCTCACCAGGGCCCTTGAGGAAGCGGGCATCCGCTGGCAGGAAAAGCGGGTTTTAGACCTTTGGAATTAGGAGGACAAGCTATGATCTATCTGGACAACGCCGCCACCACCCGGAGAAAACCTCCCCAGGTCATCGACGCGGTGGTCAACGCCATGACTACCATGGGCAACGCCGCCCGAGGGGCCCACAGCAGCTCCCTGGAGGCCTCCCGGGCCCTGTATGACGCCCGCTGCAAGCTGGCGAAGCTGCTTGGCTGTCCCCAGCCCGACCACGTCATCTTCACCGCCAACTCCACCGAGGCGCTGAACATCGCCATCAACGGCACCCTGAACCCGGGGGACCATGTGATCTCCACCGACCTGGAGCACAACTCCGTCCTCCGGCCCCTGTACCGCCTGGAGGAGGCCGGGACCATCTCCCTGGACTTCGTCCCCGCCGACCGGCTGGGCAACATCGACTACGCCGGGTTTGAGCGGCTGATCCGGCCGGAGACCCGGGCCATTGTCTGCACCCACGGCTCCAACCTCACCGGCACCCTCGTCGATCTGAAACGGGTGGGAGAGATTTGCAGACGAAACAGTCTTCTTTTTATTGTGGACGCCTCCCAGACCGCCGGGGCGGTCCCCGTCCACATGGAGGAGATGGGGGTGGATATCCTGTGCTTCACCGGCCACAAGGGGCTGATGGGCCCCCAGGGCACCGGCGGGCTGTGTGTCCGTCCGGGGGTGGAGATCCGGCCCTGGAAGGTGGGCGGCTCCGGCGTCCACTCCTACGACCGCTCCCAGCCCCAGGACTACCCCACCCGGCTGGAGGCCGGCACCCTGAACAGCCACGGCATTATGGGCCTGTCCGCCGCCCTGGACTTCATCCAGGAGGTGGGGGTGGAGGAGATCGCCCGCCACGAGGCCGCCCTCACCCGCCGGTTCTACGACGGGGTGTCCCGGATCGACGGGGTCACCGTCTACGGCGACTTCTCCCAACCGGAACGGGGGGCCATCGTCACCCTGAACATCCGGGACTACGACTCCGCCGAGATGTCGGACGCCCTCAGCCAGGCTTACGACATCGCCACCCGCCCCGGCGCCCACTGTGCCCCCCGGATGCACCAGGCCCTGGGCACGGTGGACCAGGGGGCGGTGCGGTTCTCCTTCGCCTGGTACAACACCCAGGAGGAGGTGGACGCCGCCATCCAGGCGGTGGCCGAGCTGGCCCAGCGGTAAAGAAAGACCCCGCCCCCATCCATTCCAGCGTGAAGGGAGGGCGGCCGTCCAATGGACGGCCGCCCTCCTCTTTTTCAGACCGATTCGTCTATTTCGTCTCCCAGGCAGGCCCCAGGCCCGCCCGCATCACTGTTTCAGACTGTTCCGTCTGGGTTTTTCACCGGCCTGGCACCTCCCGGGCGGGAACGGCATAGGATGGGAAAAAATCGGGAGGTGCTCACCCTATGCCCATTATCTATCTCTCCCCCTCCACCCAGGAGTGGAACCACTACGTCAACGGCGGCACCGAGGAGTATTACATGAACCTGCTGGCCGACAAGATGGTCCCCTATCTGGACGCCTCCGGCATCCGGTACGCCCGGAACACCCCGGACATGACAGCGGCGTCCTCCATCGCCGCCTCCAACGCCGGGAACTACGACCTGCATCTGGCCCTCCACTCCAACGCCGCCGGGCCAAGCCAGGCGGGGCAGATCCAGGGCTCCATCGCCTTCTACTACCCCACCAGCGGCGAGGGCCAGCGGGCGGCCACCCTCATCGCCGACGGCCTGAAGGCCATCTATCCCCACCCCAACCTGGTTCGGACGCAGTCTACCACCACCCTGGGGGAGGTGGCCAAGGTCCGGGCCCCCGCCGTCCTGCTGGAGCTGGCCTTCCACGACAACCTGGAGGACGCCGCCTGGATCAAAAACAACCTGGACGCCGTGGCCCGGAACCTGGTGCTGTCCCTGACGGAATTTTTCTCCATCCCCTTCTTTGAGTCGGAGCACCCCCACCCGGGGGTGGTGGACGTGACCTGGGGGATGCTCAACATCCGGTCCCGGCCCAGCGCCAGCGCCCCTATCGTGGCCCAGGCCCCGGATGGCGCCCCCCTCACCATCCTCAACGGGGCGGACGGCTGGTACCTGGTGAACTTCAACGGCGTCACCGGCTATGTGAACGGCGACTACGTCACCCTGCTGTGAAGGAGGTTTTTTATGGAAATCCATGTGGTTCAGCCCGGGGACACCCTGTTCCAGCTGGCGAGACAGTACCAGGTCCCCATGGACCGGCTCATCCAGGACAACCAGCTCCCCGACCCCTCCCAGCTGGTGGTGGGGCAGACCATCCTCATCCAGCGGCCGGAGGTCACCCACACCGTCCGGGCCGGGGACTCCCTGTACTCCATCGCCCAGACCCACCACACCACCGTCACCCAGCTGCTGCGGAACAACCCCGCCCTCCAGGGCCGGGACCTGGTCTTCCCCGGGCAGGTCATCGTGGTGTCCTACTGGGACCGGCCCCAGGGGGAGCTCACCGTCAACGCCTACGCCTACCCCTCCATCAGCCGGGACCTGCTGCGGGCCACCCTGCCCTACCTGTCCCAGCTCACCCCCTTTACATACCGCTTCACCGGCGAGGGCCAGCTGATCCCCCCCGAGGACACCGGCCTGGCCTCCGCCGCCCTCCAGAGCCGGGTGGCCCCCATCCTCCACCTGTCCAACCTGGACGAGGAAGAAAGTTTCTCCCCGGAGCTGGCCCACGCCCTGCTGTCCAGCCAGGAGGCCCAGGGACGGCTCATCGCCAGCCTGCTGGACACCGCCGCCCAGGAGGGATTTTTGGGGGTGGACGTGGACTTTGAGTCCATCTACAGCCAGGACAGCCAGGAGTACGCCCAGTTTTTAGGCCGGCTGCGCCAGGCCCTCGGCTCCAGACAGCTGCCCCTGATGGCCGCCCTGGCCCCGAAAACCTCCGCCGAACAGCCCGGCCGGCAGTATGAGGGCCACGACTACCACCTGATCGCCCAGAACGTGGACTTCGCCCTGCTGATGACCTACGACTGGGGCTGGGCCGGCGGCCCGCCCATGGCGGTGGCCCCCCTCCCCCAGGTACGCCAGGTGGTGGAGTACGCCCTGACGGAGTTTTCCCCCCAGGCGCTCTATCTGGGCATCCCCAACTACGGCTACAACTGGACCCTCCCCTTCCGGGAGGGAAGCCGGGCCGTGTCCCTGGACAATGTGGAGGCGGTCCGCCTGGCCTGGAACCGCCACGCCCGCATCCGGTATGACGGGAGCGCCCAGTCCCCCTGGTACCGGTATGTGGACGACAGCGGGGCGGAGCACGAGGTCTGGTTCGAGGACTGCCGGTCCATCCAGGCCAAGCTGGAGCTGGCCCAGGAGTACCGCCTCCGGGGGGTGGGCTACTGGAACCTGGACCGCCCCTTCCCCCAGAACTGGGTGCTGCTCAACGGGACGACAAACATCCGGGACGGGATGTAGTGGTGGACCCTTGCCCCGGGCCCCTATTCTGTGATACAATGTAGCCACAAAGGATAAAGGAGGGCTTTCTTATGCCTGTCACAATCGGTCTGAAGGGCCGGGCCGAGGCCCTGGTCAGCGACCAGAACACCGCCACCGCCGCCTGCTCCGGGGCGCTGCCCGTCTTCGGCACCCCCTTCCTGTGCGCCCTTATGGAGGAGGCCGCCTGGAAGTCCATCGCCCCCTGCCTGGAGCCCGGCCAGAGCACCGTGGGCACCAAGCTGGACATCTCCCACGACGCCGCCACCCCCGTGGGCATGAAGGTGTGGGCGGAGAGCGAGGTCACCCTGGTGGACGGCAAGCGGATTGAGCTGGCCGTGGCCGCCTACGACGGGAAGGGCCCCATCGGCAAGGGCGTCCATGAGCGGTTCATTGTCACCGACGAAAAGTTCCTGGCCAAGGCGGCCAAAAAGCTGGAGGGCTAGGCCATGTCCATCGAGAGGGTGAGGGCCTTCTTCCGCCCCCTGGGCCGGGAGGGGGATATTCTGGAGTTCCCCCTCTCCAGCGCCACCGTGGAGCTGGCCGCCCGGGCCGCCGGGGTCATCCCCGCCCGCATCGCCAAGACCCTGTCCTTCCTGGTGGAGGACGCCTGCGTGCTGGTGGTGATGGCCGGGGACGCCAAGGTTGACAACAGCAAGTTCAAGGGGTTCTTCCACACGAAGGCCAAAATGCTCACCCCGGAGCAGGCCCAGGAGATGACCGGCCACGGGGTGGGGGGCGTGTGTCCCTTCGCCAACCCGGAGGGGGTCAGGACCTATCTGGACGTGTCCATGCGCCGGTTTGACACCGTCTTCCCCGCCGCGGGCAGCTCCAATTCCGCCATCGAGCTCACCTGTGAGGAGCTGGCGGAGTACTCCCGCTGTCTGGGCTGGATCGATGTATGTAAGGGCTGGCAGGAGGAGCTGTAAGATAAAAGGAGGGCTTCCGCCCTCCTTTTCTTTATTTTTTCTTCTTCCGCTGGTACCAGATCTGGGCCAGGATGTCCTTCAGCACCAGGAAAGCGTCCTGCTCCCCGTAGCCGTAGTCCTCCCTCAGCCGGTCCAGCATGTTCCTCAGGGCGATGGTGTAGTCCGTGGTGTCCACCCGCTCCTGGTAGGTGACCAGCACCGGGTACTTCTTCCCCCAGGCCTTGGTCCAGTCTACCTTGCTGGTTACCTCCTCGCTGGAGCGGTCAATGGCCGCCTGGATCTCCTGGACCTCCAGGTCAAAGTGGATCAGCTCGTCCAGGGTCACGTGGTAGAGCAGCGCCAGCCGCTTGGACTGGCGGATGTCCGGCAGGGTCTCATCGGCCTCCCACTTGGAGATCGTCTGGCGGCTCACCCCCAGCTTCCCCGCCACCTCCTCCTGGGTCAGGCCCTGTCTCCTGCGGGCCTCATACAGGCTGTTCCCAAGGCGCATATCATGTCCTCCTTCTCATCAATATGCCTCTATCATACCATGCGCCCGGGCAAAAGGCCACCAACGGAACCTCACATCTCTGCCCGCATTGTTTCCATCCGCCCGGGGCGCTTGGGTAAACGCCCGGGCCTCGGAGGAAACATGTACGAAATTTTAATTGTTTTCCCCTTGCGGCCCCTCGCACTCTGGTATATCATAGTGCTAAACTTGACACAGAGGCGTTTTTATGCGTATTTCCGCCATTCAGTACGGCGGCGTCTATCCGGCCCTGGAGTACCAGCGGGCCCAGGCCGCCTGAGCGCCAATACCGTGAAAGGGGTGGTATGCTTTGAAGCGATGCATTGTCCTCCGGGGAATCATGGAGCGATAATATCATTCAGGAGGTTTTTTCTCATGATTCCCCATTGGAAACTCTATCCCCGCTCCCAGGGGCACAGCACTGTCTACCTGCGAAATGTGGTGACCGACCCCTCCATCCAGGTGGGGGACTACACCATTTATGACGATTTTGTCCACGACCCCAGGGATTTTCAGCGCAACAACGTGCTCTATCACTACCCCGTCAACCAGGAGCGGCTGGTCATCGGCAAGTTCTGCTCCATCGCCTGCGGAGCCAAGTTCCTCTTCAACAGCGCCAACCACACGCTGCGCTCCCTGTCCACCTACCCCTTCCCCATCTTCTTTGAGGAGTGGGGGCTGGATGTGGAGCGTGTCCCGGAGGCCTGGGACAACCGGGGCGGCATCACCGTGGGAAACGATGTCTGGATCGGCTACGAGGCCGTGATCCTGGCCGGCGTCACCATCGGGGACGGGGCCATTATCGCCGCCCGGGCGGTGGTCACCCAGGACATCCCGCCCTACACCATTGTGGGCGGCGTGCCCGCCAGGCCCATCCGCAAGCGGTTTTCTGAACCGGAGATTCAACAGCTCCTGGCCCTCCGGTGGTGGGACTGGCCTCCGGAACAGATCGCCGCCAACCTGGACGCCATCCAGTCGGGCGATTTGCAAACGCTGGCCCATCTGTCCTGATCCACTGGCCCGCCGGTTTTCCGGCGGGCCTTTTTCTCTACAGCTCCACCGTCCGGGTGGCGATGTTCTCCCGGAACACCCGGTCGTGCTCCACAAACAGCAGGGTGGGCCGGTACTGGAGCAGCAGCTCCTCCAGCTGCATCCGGGAGAACAGGTCGATATAGTTCAGCGGCTCGTCCCAGAGGTACAAATGGGCGCTGTGGCACAGGCTGGCCGCCAGCAGCGCTTTTTTCCGCTGCCCGGCGCTGTACTCCGCCATATCCCGCTCAAAGAGGAGCCGGGAAAAATCCAGCTTCCGCAGAATGGTGAGGAACTGGGTCAGGTCGATCCCCTGGCCCTCCGCCCAGTCCAGGGGGCTGCCCGCCAGATCCCCGGCCTGCTGGGGCACGTAGGAGATCTTCAGCCCCGAGGCCGTCCAGAACTGGCCGGTGTGGGGCACCTCCTCCCCCAGGAACAGCCGCAGCAGGCTGGTCTTGCCGGCGCCGTTGCCCCCCTCCAGGCACAGCCGCTCCCCCCGCTCCAGGGTGAAGCTCACCGGTTTGCCCAGAGGGGCTCCGCCGTAGGCGACGGACAGCTCCCGGCACTCCGCCAGCCGCTGGCTGTGGTACTCCAGGGGGAAGAGCTTCAGGCTGTCCGCCTGCTCCACATCCTTCAGCAGGGCGGATTTTTCCTGGATGGCGCTGTGCTGGCGGCTCTCCAGGCTTTTGGCCCGCCGCATCATCTTGGCGGACTTGTGGCCGATGAACCCCCGGTCGGGCCGCAGGCCGGAGTTTTTGGAGGCGTACTTGGTCTTCTCCACCTTGTCCGACCAGGCGGAGGCGCGCTTGGCGGCCTGCTCCAGCCGGCGGATCTCCCCCTTCAGCTTCTCGTTCCGGGCCCGCTCCCCCCGGTCCCGGGCCTCCTTCTCCCCGAACCAGGTGGAGAAGTTCCCCCGGACCAGCTCCGGGCCGGTGGGGTTCAGGGCCAGGATGTGGTCCACGCAGCTGTCCAGGAAGGCCCGGTCATGGGACACCAGCAGGAACCCCCGGTCCAGCCCCCGGAGGTACTGGGCCACCTTCTCCCGGCCCTCCCGGTCCAGGTGGTTGGTGGGCTCGTCAATCATGGGGTAGGCGGCATCGTCTAAAAACAGGGCGGCCAGCAGGGCCCGGGTCCGCTCCCCGCCGCTGAGGGTGGAGAAGGGCCGCTCCAGGATCTCCTCCCCCAGCCCCAGCAGGGACAGCTCCCGGTAAATTTTCCACTCGTCCTCCGGCGCCACCCCCTCCAGCAGGATGTCCATGGCACGCTGTCCGGGGTCCTCCACCGGCCGGGGCCAGCGCAGGCAGGGGATTTTGGTGAGGCTCCCCCGGCCCTCCAGCTCCCCCGCCAGCAGCCGCAGGAGGGTGGTTTTCCCTCTCCCGTTGCGGCCCACCAGGCCCAGCTTCCAGCTGGTGTCCAGCTGGAGGTCCAGCCCCTCAAAAACGGGGGTGTAGTCCCCGTCGTAGGTAAAATGCAAATCGGAAATGGTAATCTGAGACATGGTTGTCCTCCTGTCGTTGGCGCAAAAAAGCCGCAAGAGGATCTTCTCCCCTTGCGGCGAACCAGGCCCGGCAGAGAGAAGACGCGCAATTTCCTCCCGCGACCCACGACAGAACAGGGCCGTCCCCCGGCCCGCTTGTATCCCGTCATGGTGTCAGCAAGTGGTATTGCGCATCTTCCCGCCTCCCAGTCTTTTTCAGATGGGTACAGGATAACACGGCGGGCGGGCTTTGTCAAGCCCGCCGGGCCGAAGTAAAACCGCCGTGGACAATTCTACAGCGGTTTTTTATCAGCAAACGGAAAGGAACGCATCAATTATCGTCTTTAAAGCATTCAACTTCTCAGCATCTAAATGTTCAAATTTACTGTCCTCAAAAATACTGCGGCGGCTGTACTGCCCAGTCAGCAGATATTCAAGATCCAGCCCCAGCGCACGGCTTACCGCAATCAGGTTTTCAGGCCGCAGCGCTTTTTGTCCCAGCTCCGCTGAGCTAATGGTCTTGGGCGATATTCCCGCTAATTCCGCTAAGGTCTCCTGACTCAGCCCAAGCTCATTTCGCTTTGTCACAATCCGTTTCCCCATTTCAGCGAGAAGATTTTGACTTTCCTTCTTCATAGTATCACCCCTATGGGAGAATTTTGCACTCTTATAGGGAAAAATTTAACCCCTTATGGTAGATTTATTACCCTCATGGTAGTATAATAGGGTATAAGGGAGTGATACAGTCATGACAACAGAGGATAAAATAAAGTTGATTACGCTGGGCCAGCAGTTATCTACCTTGGGGGTCGAGACACGCATGGCTCAAATCGGTCTGAAACGAGCGGTGGATACATATGGAATGTACTCCGAACAGACAGCAGCGGCATTACACCAGTATCAGGAACTGGCCTCGCGCTTTGCACAGCTGGAAAAGGAATTTTTAGCTCTGAAAGAAAAATATCAAAAATAAAATGCCCGGCCCATACGGGCCGGGCATTCATTTGTTCAATTTACTTGGTGCCGAAAATCCGGTCGCCGGCGTCGCCCAGGCCGGGGACGATATAGGCGTGGTCGTTGAGCTTCTCATCCACGGCGGCCACGTAGATCTCCACGTCGGGGTGCTCCTTCCGGACGGCGGCGATGCCCTCGGGGGCGGCGATGACGTTCATCAGCTTAATGTGCTTGCAGCCGTACCCCTTCAGGAAGGTGATGGCGGCGGCGGCGGAGCCGCCGGTGGCCAGCATGGGGTCCAGGACGATCACGTCCCGCTCGGCGATGTCCGGGGGCATTTTACAGTAGTACTCCACCGGGCGGTGGGTCTCCGGGTCCCGGTACAGGCCGATGTGCCCCACCTTGGCGGAGGGGATCAGGTCCAGGATGCCGTCCACCATGCCCAGCCCCGCCCGGAGGATGGGCACCACCGCCAGCTTCTTCCCCGCCAGCTGCTTGAAGGTGCCCACAGCCACGGGGGTCTTGACCTCCACGTCCTCCAGGGGGAGGTCACGGGTGGCCTCGTAGCACTCCAGGGCGGCGATCTCAGAGACGATCTCCCGGAACTCCTTCACGCCGGTGTTCTCGTCCCGGAGGATGGTCAGCTTGTGCTGTAACAGAGGGTGGTCCAGTACGTGTACTTTTTCGTCAAACATGTTCGTGCTCCCCTTCTATTGTGTATTGGATTGTTCCCGCTCCAGCCGCTCCCGCTCCGCCTGGGACAGCCGGTGGTAGACCGGGGTTAAATCCCCGCCCTTCACCAGCTCCCCCCGGGCGGCCAGCTCCTCCGCCGCCCGGGCCACGCCCCAGGCGCTCTGGAGCCGCAGGTGGACCGGGGCCAGGGCCAGGCCGGGAACCCGCCCGTTTAGGCTATTATAACACAGAAGCGCCCCGTCTCCAACCACTATTTTTTCCTCTGGATACCGGGCCAGCTCCCCGGCCAGCTCCTCCAGGGAGACGGCCCGGTCGGGGGCAAGCCGCTCCAGGCCCTCCCCCGAGGCCCGGAACAGGGCGTTGTACACCTGGTTCCGGCGGGCGTCCATGGCGCAGACAATCACCTTCCCCGCCATGTGGGCCAGGGGCCAGGCCATGGACTCCAGGGTGGAGCAGGGGGCGCAGTCCTTGTCCCCGGGCCAGGCTAACCCCTTGGCGGTGGCCACCCCGATGCGCAGCCCGGTGAAGGAACCCGGCCCGGCGGCCACGGCGACCAGGTCCACGTCCTCCAGCCTTTCCCCGCAGTTCCGGAGCAGGTCGTGGACCATAGGCAGCAGGGTACGGCTGTGGGTCAGGCCGCTGTTCTGGAAGGACTGGGCCACCAGCGCCCCGTCCCGGCACAAAGCGGCGGAGCAGGCGGTGGCGGAGGACTCCAGGGCCAAAATATTCACAGCTCCACCCCCTCGATCTCTAAAACCCGCTGGCTGTCCCGGTCCCCCCGGCGGATGTCCACCCGGATGGTCCTGTCATCCAGCGCCTCGTCTATGTTCTCGCTCCACTCCACGGCGCACACGCCCCCCCGGGCCTGGTAGTCCTCCCAGCCGATGTCAAACAGCTCATCGGCGGAGGACAGGCGGTACATGTCGAAGTGGAACAGGGGCAGGCGGCCCCCCTCGTACTCGTGGACAATGTTGAAGGTGGGGCTGGTCACCCGGCCGGCCACCCCCAGCCCCCGGGCCAATCCCCGGGTAAAGGCGGTCTTCCCCGCCCCCAGGTCGCCGGTGAAGGCCACCACCGCCCCGGGCGTCAGTTTTTCCCCCAGGCGGAGGCCCAGCTGTTCGGTCTCCCCCTCGGAATTGGACACAAAGCGCAACCGCCTCACCTCCGTTCACAAAAAATTTTCACCCTTTGAAAAGATTATACCACGATGTTGTTTGCCTTTCCAGCAAAATGTGATAAAATGTAGGGGTGACATTCTTGGGAGGTGAAACCTTGTCCCTTCTCTTCTCCCCCATCAAGGAATTTTTGAAAAAGGGCGACCTGCTGTTGTTGTCCCTGTGCCTGCTGGCCAGCGGCTACGGTTTGATCCTCATCTACTCCGCCACCCGGTACACCCACAGCTACCGGGACGTGCTGGTCCAGTTTGTGGGTATTTTCCTGGGGGGCATCGCCTACGTGCTGCTCACCTTTGTGGACTTCCGGCTGTTCATCAGCAAAAACTGGAGGTGGGTGTTCTGCGCCAGCGTGCTGCTGATCCTGCTGCTCCTCACCCCTTTGGGCCTGAGTGTAGGCGGCAACCGAAACTGGCTGGAGATCTCTAAAATCATCCCCGGCTTCCCCATGAACCTCCAGCCCAATGAGCTGGTCAAGCTGCCCTTTGTGCTGACGCTGGCCCTCCAGATGGCCAGCATCCAGGAGCGGGAGCATGACCTGAGCTCCTTCCCCTCCCTGCTTCAGATCGGCGGGCACACCCTGTTTATGCTGGCCCTCATCGCCGCGGTGTGCGGTGACTTCGGCATGTGCGTGGTCTACCTGTTCATCTTCGTCTTTATGGCCTGGACCGCCGGGGTAAAAATACGGTGGTTCGTCCTGGTGGGGGGCGGCATCGTGCTGACGGCGGTGGTGCTGTGGCTGTTCATCCTGCCGGAGACCAGTATGTGGAACGACTACCGGATCATGCGCTTCCGGGTGGTCTTTGACCACAGCCTGGAGCCCCTGGGCCAGGGGTATCAGCAGATGCGCTCCATCCTGGCCATCGGCTCCGGCCAGCTCACCGGCCAGGGCTTCCTCCAGGGTACCCTCACCCAGTCCCTTAACAAAGAGGCCCTCCCCGCCCGGAGCACCGACTTCATCTTCGCCGCCTGCGGGGAGGAGCTGGGCCTAGTGGGCTGTGTGCTGCTGCTGGTGATCCTCTCCCTGGTGGTGCTGCGGTGCATGTGGGTGGGCCGGCACGCCAGCTCCCCCTTCGACGCCTACGTGTGTATGGGCATGGCCGGGATGCTCCTCACCCAGATCTTCCTGAACGTGGGTATGTGCCTGTACGTCCTGCCCGTGATGGGCCTGACCCTTCCCTTCATCAGCTACGGCGGCTCGTCCATCATCACATTATTTGCCGCCATGGGCATTGTGTCCAGCGTCAAAGCCCGGGCCCTGCCCAGTTGGCTGCGGGACCGCAGCCAAGTTTAAGAACTTTCCCAAAAACGATTTATAGGAGGAATTCCCATGAAAAAACTGGGACTCGGCCTGATGCGCCTCCCCCGCACCGACCTGGAGGACAACGCCTCCATCGACCACCAGGCCCTCTGCCAAATGGCCGGCCGCTTTTTGGAGCGGGGCTTCACCCACTTCGACACCGCCTGGTTCTACCACGGCGGCAAGAGCGAGGAGGCCTTCCGGGAGGCGGTGGTGAAGCGCCACCCCCGGGACAGCTTCACCGTCACCGACAAGATGCCCTTCATGGACCTGAAGGAGGAGGCCCAGCTGGAGGAGATCTTCTCCCAGCAGCTGGAGCGCTGCGGGGTGGACTACTTCGACTACTACTGGCTCCACGCCCTGGACGCCGGCCGGTATGAGCTAGCCAAGGAGATCCGGGCCTTTGACTTCCTGGAGCGGAAAAAGGCCGAGGGCAAAATCCGCCATACGGGCTTCTCTTTCCACGACTCCGCCCAGGCGCTGGATCAGATTTTGGCGGAGCAGCCCCAGCTGGAGTATGTCCAGCTCCAGATCAACTACTTAGACTGGGAGACGGAGAACGTCCAGTCCCGGCTGTGCTACGAGACCGCCCGGAAGCACAACGTCCGGGTGATGGTGATGGAGCCGGTGAAGGGCGGCGCCCTGGCCCAGGTGCCCCCCAAGGCGGAGGAGATGCTCCGCCAGCTGGACCCCAGCCGGTCCGCGGCCTCCTGGGGCATCCGTTTCGCCGCCTCCCTGGAGGGGGTGGACATGGTGCTCAGCGGCATGAGCGACATGGCCCAGCTGGAGGACAACATGGACACCTTCTCCCCCCTCCAGCCCCTCGCCGACCGGGAGATGGAGGCCCTGCTCCAGGTGGCCCAGGTCATCCACAAGGAGATCGCCATCCCCTGCACCGCCTGCCGCTACTGCACCGAGAGCTGTCCCCAGAACATCCCCATCCCGGACTACTTCCTGCTGTACAACGACAAAAAGACCGGCAAGCGGGTGCCCGGTGACCGCTTCCAACAGCTGTCCCAGGGCCATGGAAAACCCTCCGACTGTGTCGCCTGCGGCCAGTGCGAGGCCAAGTGCCCCCAGCACCTGCCCATTATCGAGCACCTGAAAACCGCCGCCAAGCTGTTGGAGAAGTAATCTAAAAAAACACCGCCCCCGATTGGGGGCGGTGTTTTTTGGTTTCTTAGCCGTTGGCAGGCACGTGGATGACCCCCATGGGGCACTCCTTCACGCACAGCTGGCAGCCCTTGCACTTCTCCTGGTCGATGCGGGCCAGGTTGTTCTCCACGGTGATGGCGTCGAAGTGGCAGACCTTGGTACACTTCATACAGCCGATACAGCCGGCGGTACAGGCCTTCCGGGTGTCGCCGCCCTTGTCCTTGTTCTGGCACAGGACCACAGGCTTGCGCTTCTCCTCGGGGATGATGGAGATGATGGCGTTGGGGCAGGCGGCGGCGCAGGCGCCGCAGCCGGTACACTTGGCCCGGTCCACCTTGGCGATGCCGTCCACAATGTGGATGGCGTCGAAGGCGCAGGCCCGGGTGCAGTCGCCGTAGCCCAGACAGCCGTACTTGCACATCCCGTCGCCGCCGTAGAGGCCCTTGACGGCCTGGCAGCTCTCCACGCCCTGGAACTCAAAGCGCTTGGGGCTCTTCTCACAGGTGCCGGAGCAGGCCACCACGGCCTTCATGGAGACGGAGGCGCCGGCCTCCACGCCCATGATCTCCGCCACGGCGGCGGCGCAGGCCGCCCCGCCGGGGGTACACTTGTTGACGGCGTTGCCGTCCTCCACGATACTCTTGGCGTAGTCGGCGCAGCCGGCGCAGCCGCAGGCGCCGCAGTTGGCGCCGGCCAGGACGGCGGTGATCTTCTCCACCCGCTCATCCACGGGGACATACATGAAGATGGAGGCGGCCACCAGGATCACAGCGCCCACCAGGCCGATGGCGGTGACCAGGATAATTGCCATTAAAATCGGACTCATAGCTCTCTTTCCCTCCTATCACACGCCGAAGATGGCGTCCACGATGCCGCCGAAGCCCATGAAGGACATGGAGGTGACGGCGGCGGCCACCAGGGTGATGGGCAGGCCCTGGAAGCACTTGGGCGTGACGGCCTGCTCCACCCGGCGGCGGACGCCGGAGAACAGCACCATGGCCACCAGGAAGCCGATGCCGGCGCCGGCGGCGCAGACGATGGACTCAATAAAGTTATAGCCGTTGTCGATGTTCAGGATGGTCACGCCCAGGATGGCGCAGTTGGTGGTAATCAGGGGCAGGTACACGCCCAGGGACTTGTACAGGGCGGGGATGAACTTTTTCAAGATGTACTCCACCAGCTGCACCAGGATGGCGATGATCAGGATGAACACGATGGTCTGGAGGTAGCCCATGTCCCACTTCAGGGTGCCATCGGCATTGGCGGGGGTAAGCAGGAAGGTCTGGATGGGCCAGGTGGCGGCGGTGGCCATGACCATAACGAAGGTGACGGCCAGGGACATGCCCACGGCGCTGTCCAGCTTCTTAGACACGCCCAGGAAGGGGCAGATGCCCAGGAACTTGACCAGGACGTAGTTGTCCACCAGGATCATGGTAAAGAAGATAACGGCAAGCTCTTTCATTACGCGTTACCTCCTTCCACGGCGGCGGCCTTCTTGGGCCGGGTGGTCAGCCAGGTGGCCCCGGCCATCAGCACGCCGAAGACGAAGAAGCCGCCGGGGGCGCTGGTCATGATGGTGAAGGGGTCGATGGAGGCGGGGATCACCTGCACGGAGAAGTCGGCGGGCAGGGCGGGCACCAGGGTGCCCAGGCCAGCCATCCAGGTGCCGGCGCCCAGGATCTCCCGGATGGAGCCCATAATCACCAGGGTGAAGGTGAAGCCGATGCCCATGCCCAGGCCGTCCAGGGCGGAGTCCAGGATGCCGTTCTTAGAGGCGAACATCTCGGCCCGGCCCAGGATGATGCAGTTGACCACGATCAGGGGCAGGTACACGCCCAGGGCCTTGTCCAGGTCGGGCAGATAGGCCTTGACCAGCATCTGCACCACGGACACGAAGCCGGCGATGACGGTGATGTAACAGGGGATGCGGACCTGGCTGGGGATGACCTTCCGCAGCAGGGAGATGACGATGTTGGAGCACACCAGCACGAAGGTGGCGGCCAGGCCCATGCCGATGCCGTTGGAGGCCATGGAGGTGACAGCCAGGGTGGGGCAGGTGCCCAGGACCAGACGGAGCACCGGGTTTTCAGCCAGGAAGCCGTTGGTCAAAACTTTCAATTTGTTATTCATATTCAGCCATCCTCCTTTCAAATCTGGTTGTAGGCCTCAATGGCGGCGTTCACCGCGTTGAGCAGGGCCTTGCTGGAGATGGTGGCGCCGGACTCGGCGTCGATGTCCTGGTTCAGCACCAGGGCGTCATCAGCTTGCTGGCCCATATACCGGTCCCAGTAGGCGGGGGTGTCCACCACCTTGGAGCCGATGCCCTTGGTCTCGGCCTGCTCGGTGACCTTGATCTGCTTGATGGTGCCGTCGGGGTTGAAGGCGGTCATCACCACCACGTTGCCGCCGTAGCCCTTGGCCCGGCTGGTGACGATGGTGCCCACGCCGTTGTTGGCGGTATACACGCTGTCCACGTTGGTCACAGACACATTCTCCTGGGTGAAGTCGTCGGCGTCGGGCAGCAGCTCCGCCCGGGCCAGGCGCTCGGCCTCAATGCGGGCGGCCTCAATGACGGGGGCGGTGGCCTCGTTGGTGGCGGCCAGGGCCCCGGTGATCACCACGCAGATGACGCACAGGACCACAATGGGCTTAAAGATCTTTTCCCAGTTGCTCATTTGGCCTCACCTCCCTTTTTCACTTTGGCGATGCCCAGCTTATCCTGCCGGGTGAGCATATCAATGTAGGGCACCAGCAGGTTCATCAGCAGGATGGAGAAGGACACGCCCTCCGCCATGGAGCCGAACCGGCGGATCAGCATGGTAATCAGGCCCAGACAGACGCCAAAGACCAGCTTGCCCTTGTCAGTGGTGGGGGAGGTCACATAGTCGGTGGCCATGAAGAAGGCGCCCAGCAGCAGGCCGCCGGACAGCAGCTGCACCACGGGGTCCATGCCGAAGCACAGGGACAGCACCGCCACGGAGCCCAGGTAGGCCACGGGGATCATGGGGCTGATAACCTTGGTGGCGATGAGGTACAGGCCGCCCACCAGGATGGTGATGGCGCAGGTCTCGCCCAGCACGCCGCCGTGGGTGCCCAGCAGCAGGGTCACATAGCTGTTGGAGCCCAGCTCGCCGGCCGCGGCCAGGGGGGTGGCGGAGGCCAGGACGTCCAGCCCCTCAGGCGCCTGGGGGAAGACGTAGGAGGTCATCTTGCCGGTGAAGCCCAGGGCCAGGGCGATCCGGCCCACAATGGCGGGGTTGGCGAAGTTGTAGCCCAGGCCGCCGAAGAGCTGCTTGATGATGACAATGGCGATGAAGGCGCCCACCACGGGCATCCACCAGGGCATGGAGGCGGGCAGGTTGAAGGCCAGCAGCAGGCCGGTGACCACGGCGGAGAAGTCCCCGGTGGGGTTCTCCCGGCCCATGAGCTTGCAGTAGCCCCACTCGAAAAAGACGCAGGCGGCCACGGTAATGGCGGTGAGGATCAGGGCGTTCATCCCGAAGATGAGCACCGACGCCACCAGGGTGGGCGCCAGGGCCAGGCACACCCGCTGCATGATCTTGGCGGTGGTGTCGGCGCTGGTGATATGGGGGGCGGCGGTGACGATCAGTTTATTGGCCATCACTTCTTACCTCCATTCTTCATCATGATCTTGGCCAGGGCGATGGAGGGGGCCAGGTGCCGCTTGGCCGGGCAGACGAAGGAACACGTGCCGCAGCTCATGCACAGGTCGGCGTTGAGCTCGATGAGCAGGTCCACGTTGCCCACGTTATAGGCCTGGACGATCTCCTTGGCGGACAGGCCCAGGGGGCAGGCGTTGGTACACCGGCCACAGTGGATGCAGTTGCTGGGCTTGGGCAGCTGGGCCATCTTCCTGGAGAAGGCCAGCACCGCGTTGTTGTTCTTCAGGATGGGCTGGCTCAGGTCGGCGATACAGGTGCCCATCATGGGGCCGCCGTAGAGCACCTTGCCCGGCTCGTCGGTGAAGCCGCCGCAGAAGTCCATCAGCTCCTGGACGGGGGTGCCGATGACCACCTCCACGTTCTTGGGCTCCTTGATGATGTCGCCGTCCACAGTCAGGCGCTTGGTCACCAGGGGCATGCCCGTCTTTAAGTACTTGCCCACAAAGGCCACGGAGGTGACGTTCATCACGATGACCCCCACGTCAGAGGGCAGGCCGGGGAAGGGCACTTCCCGGCCGGTGCAGTTCTCGATCAGCACCTTCTCAGCGCCCTGGGGGTAACGGCAGGGCAGTTCCTTCACCTCGATGCCCTGGGTGGCCATCTCCTTCATCTTGGCGATGGCCTCGGGCTTGTTGCCCTCGATGCCGATGATGCACTTGGGGATCTCCAGGTACTTCATCACCGCCTGGATACCGTCCAGGATGAACTGGCTGTCCTCCAGGAAGCAGCGGTTGTCCGAGGTGATGTAGGGCTCACACTCGGCGCCGTTGATGATGAGGGTGTCGATCTCGTCCAGGTTCTTGGGGGCCAGCTTCACCGCCGCGGGGAAGCCGGCGCCGCCCAGGCCCACCAGGCCGCTGGCCCGGACGGCGTCCTGGAAGGACTTGAGATCGTTGACCTGGGGGGGCGCCACGGCGGGGTCTACCTTCTGCTCCCCGTCGGGGATGATGACCACCGCCGTCTGGGGGGCGCCGTTGGGGGCGGTGATGGTGATGATGCTGTCCACAGTGCCCGACACGCCGGAGTGGATGTCGGAGGAGACAAAGCCGCCGGCCTTGCCCACCACGGTGCCCACATAGACCTGGTCGCCCTTGGCCACCGCGAGGGCGGCGGGGGCGCCGATGTGCTGGCTCATGGACAGCACGATCTTAGAGGGCAGCGGCATGGCCACTGTCTCCAGGTTGGAGGTCCGCTTCTCGTGGGGGACATTTCCCCCTTGAGCGGACCGTTTGAGGAATTTGCTCATTACAAATTTCGACCTCCCTATCGCTTCTTGACCGGAATACGCCCTGTCAGCCGGGCGCACGACAAAACCCGCCGGTCCCCCCTCTCTGCCACTGCTCCAGGGACCGCCGGCTCGCTTGCAGATGCTATCATACACCTTTCCTACAAAAAAAGCAAGATCATTTGCCCATGATTTATGAATTGCCAGACAGCCTGTCCGGCGGTTCCGCCAAAAAAACGGGACGCGGAGTTCCCTCCGCGTCCCGGCCTGACTCAGCAGCCGCAGCCGTTGTTGCAGCCACAGCCGTTGTTGCAGCCGCAGTTATTGCCGCAGTTGTTGCCGCAGCCACAGCCGCAGCCGCCCCAGCTTCCGCCGCAGCTGAACAGGATGATGATGAGGATGATGATCCACAGGCAGCCGCCGCCGCCCCAGCCGTTATTGCAGCACCCCATAATGAGTACCTCCTGATTTATGAAAGTTTTAAGAGGGGCTGTTTGCCGCTCTCAATTCCATCATATGCCTTGGGAGGGAATGGGTGCGCCTTCCTCACATTTTTTCGGAAAACACCCGGAGCATGGCGGCCACCTCCGCCCGGGTGGCGCTGCGCTGGGGGCTGAGGGTGAGCCCGCCGGCGGAGGAGCTGCCCAAGATCCCCTGGCCCACCGCCCAGGACAGGGCCTCCCGGGCCCAGGTGCTGGACTGGTTCAGGTCGGCGTAGCCGGACAGGTCAGCCCCCGGGGCCATGGCCTTCCCCTGGTAGTTGGCGGCGAAGCTGTACAGCAGCACCACCAGCTGCTCCCGGGTGACCTGGGCGTTGGGGCTGAAGGTGCCCGCCCCGGTGCCGGAGGCGATGTTCTGGGACACCGCCCACCGCACGTAGGGGGCGAACCAGGCCCCGTCGGGCACGTCGGACAGGACGGCGCTGGCCCCGGCCATCTCCTGGGCGGGGGCGCCGGCCAGCTGGTAGAACACCGTCATCAGCATGGCCCGGGTCATGGGGGCGCTGGGGCCGAAGACCCCCTCCTCCAGCCCGGAGAACAGGCCGTTTTCATAGGCGTAGCCCACCGGGGCGTAGAACCAGTCGTTCCGGCTCACGTCGTAGAAGGGCAGGGGGTTCTTCTCCTGGCCCCCGGCCAGGGTGTAGCTGCCCTGGACCCCCATGTCCGCCCGGCCGGACTGGACCGTGACGCCGGCGGTGGTCCCCTCCCCCACCAGATAGCGGTGGCCGGGGGTCAGGCTCCCGCCGGAGGGCACCTCCGTCCCGTCTGTCACGTCCACAAAGGCCCCGCTGTGGGTCACCGTGGCGCCCCCCCGGAGCATCAGCAGGCCGGAGCCGGCGGGCAGGCCGATGATCTGGCCCTCGGACCAGTCCCGCCGCTGGAGGGTCTCGCTGTACAGCCTGGCGTCCCCCTCCTCCTGGCCGGCGAGGCCCCGGCGGGCGGCGTCCAGCTCGTCCTTGGCGGCGGTGAAGGTGTTCTCCAGGGCCCGGTCCGCCTCCAGCTCCCCCGCCTGGACGGCCTGGGGGAAGAAGGTGTCTGTCAGATAGCGCAGGGAGACCAGGCTGTCGTCAGAGGACAGGGCCAGCGCCCCGGCCGTCAGCCCGGCCAGGGTCAGCGCCAGCGCCAGGGGGCGCAGAAATTTTCTCATAGCTGGGGCTCCTCTCCCTCCCGGCGGGACCGGTCCTCCCGCTGGGAGATCATATAACTCAGGGCCAGCAGGCTGTCGGAGAAGTGGACCGACTCCACCACCACGTCCTTCTGGTCAAAGGATATCTCCCGGTTGGTAAAATTCCAGATGCCCTTCACCCCGGCGTTGACCAGCCGGTCGCCCATCTCCTGGGCGGCGGCGATGGGCACCGTCAGCATCCCCACGCTCACCGGGTGGGCGGCCAGGAACTCCTCCAGCCGGTCGGTGTGCCACACGGGCACCCCGCCCACCCGGGTCCCCGCCACCTGGGGGTTGACATCAAAGGCGGCCAGCAGCTGAAAGCCGTTGGCGGAAAAGCGGAAGTTGTGGATGATGGCCCGGCCCAGGTTGCCGGTGCCCAGCACAATCACCGTGTGGCCCCGGCTGATGCCCAAAATCTCGCCGATCTCCTCCTTCAGGCTGTCCACCTTGTAGCCGTAGCCCTGCTGGCCAAACTCGCCAAAGCAGAACAGGTCCTGGCGGATCTGGGAGGCGGTGAGGCCCATGGACTTTCCCAGGGCGCTGGAGGAGATCCGCACCGTCCCCGCCTCCTGGAGCTCGGACAGGTGGCGGTAGTACCGGGGCAGGCGGCGGATCACCGCCGTGGACACTTTCATATTCCGTTTCATGGATCGGCTCCGTTTCTCCGGCCCCGGAGGGCCCAGTGTCTGCCCCCAGTTTACCCCAACTCGCCCCGGCTGTCAATTTCTTTTCCCGGGAAAAACCGCCGCCGCCCGTTGGGCGGCGGCGGGGCGGGTCCAAACCCGGGGGTCACATCATGCGGACGATCTCCTTTTTCAGCCGGGCGATGATCCGCTTCTCCAGCCGGGAGATGTAGGACTGGGAGATGCCCAGCTGGTCGGCCACCTCCTTCTGGGTACACTCCCGGCGGCCGTCCAGGCCGAAGCGCAGGGTGATGATGTGCCGCTCCCGGTCATCCAGCCGCTCCATGGCCTGGCGGAGGAGCTGGCGGTCCACGTCGGCCTCCAGGGGCTGGACCACCAGATCCTCGTCGGTGCCCAGGATGTCGGACAGCAGCAGCTCGTTGCCGTCCCAGTCGGTGTTCAGCGGCTCGTCAAAGGACAGCTCTGTCTTCTGGTTGGCGGTCTTGCGGAGATACATCAGGATCTCGTTCTCAATGCACCGGCTGGCGTAGGTGGCCAGCTTGATGGCCTTGGCGGGCTGGTAGGTGCCCACCGCCTTGATCAGGCCGATGGTGCCGATGGAGATCAGGTCCTCGATGTGGATGCCGGTGTTCTCAAACCGCCGGGCGATGTAGGCCACCAGCCGCAGGTTGTGCTCGATGAGCAGGTTCCGGGCCTGGGCGTCCCCCTGCTCCAGCCGGGCGATGAGCTGGGCCTCCTCCTCCCGCTTCAGGGGGCTGGGGAGGGTGTCGCTCCCCCCGATGTACATGACCTTCCCCGGCAAAACCAGCCCCAGGCGGGCCAGCAGGCCGGCCAGCCGCTCTTTCAGCTTGATGTAAAGCAATTTCATACCCAACCATCCCTTTTCATCCGCAAAAAATCACAGGGGCCGGCGCCCCGTCCCGGGGGCGGACCCAAGCCCTCCCCCGGAAGCGAAACGAAGTTTCGCGCCAAAGTTTTCTTTTGGTTCTTTTCTTTCTCATAAGAACAGAACATCATCCAGGCCCGATGAGCGCCCGGTAGCCGCCCCCGTCGGACACCGCCGTGGGGGACAGGGCCACCAGCACCGGGCCCCGGCCCTGGCCGTCCAGCTCCAGGCTGTCCGCCCGGACGGCCAGCAGCAGCCCCCGCTCCACCCCCACCGCCCG
Organism: uncultured bacterium; assembly: GCA_947073515.1. GTDB lineage: Bacteria > Bacillota > Clostridia > Oscillospirales > Oscillospiraceae > Lawsonibacter. The sequence goes on from CAMTMC010000018.1 coordinate 24,620, forward strand.
GTAGGGCAGCAGCCGGAAGCGGCTTCTCCACTCCCCCGTCCCCAGCCGGGTCAGCCCCCCGGCGGGGTCCAGCAGGTCCCGGGAGGCGGGCTGGCGGTCTTTGGGAAACAAGTCCCGGACGCTCTCCCCCTCGGCCACCATGGCCGGCCGGCCAGACACCGGGTCGGTGAGGGTGTTCCCCGTGTCCACCAGGGCGGTGAGGCGGACCGAGCGGCCCATCAGGGTCAGCCTGGCCTCCACCAGCTCGCCAGAGGCGGCGCTGTGCCGGCCGATCCGCCGGAACACCAGGGTCAGCGCCCCGTAGCACACCGCCGCCGACAGCAGCACCATCTTCAAGTCCAGGGAGGAGTAGAACACCCCGCCCCCCAGGGCCAGGCCGGAGCCCCCCATCAGCCCGATGGCCACCACCCCGCCGCCAAAGGCGCAGGTGAGGGCCACAAACAGCAGCCCCTGGCGGAGCAGCCGCCCGCTCCCCCCGTAGGACACCAGCATCATCAGCCCCGCGGAGACCAGCCGCCAGGGCAGGGCGCTTAAAAACTGGAAGCCCGGCAGGAAGATGGCCACCGCGTAGAGGCCCCCCAGGGCCGCCCCCAGGGCGAAGCGCCAGCGGCGCAGGGGCTCCCCCGCCAGCCGGGCGGCGGCCAGCAGCAGCAGGTAGTCAATGACGGCGTTGAGGAGGAACAGGGTGTCCACATAGATCACGGTCATGTCTGCTCCTCCCCTCCCTCCGGCGGCCCGGCCGCCTGTCCTCTTCCATATTATAGGAGCTTGGACGGACGAAAGCGGTCTAATCCCAGGAGGGAAACCCTGTCACTTTTTGTCCTCTCATAAAAAAAGGAGCGGGGCGTCATTACGCTCCCGCTCCTTCTTCCATTTCTATGGCGTCTCCCGGAATATAAGTTCCAGCTCGTCTCTGGTGTAACAGCCGTTGAGGACGGCCAGCAGGCCGTTGGCGGACAGGCGCTCGGGCAGCTCCAGCCGGCGGAGGAGGGCCTGCCGCCGCTCCCCGCTCCCCGGCCCGCCGGACAGCCCGGCGGCGAACAGATCCGCCTTGGTCAGGGGCGGCCAGGCGCCCGTTTGGGCCACGCCGTCCAGAACGGTGGCCCCCGCCCGGCGGAGGGCCCCCTCCAGCACCTGGGGGGGCATCCCCTCCACCCCCAGCTTGCCCTCCTTGCCCGGGCGGCGCTTGCGGGACTCCTTCCCGTAGACGTCGGGGATGTAGGCGTGCTTGACCTGTGCCTTGGGGATGGCCCCCTTGATCCGGTTGCGAACCACAAACCCCGCCCCGTCGGAGTCGGTGAGGACGATGAGCCCCCGGACCTGGGCAGCCTTCCGCAGCAGGGCCATCCGCTCCGGGTCTTTGAAAATTTGAAAGCCCCCTGTCTCTAAAATCAAGGTGTCCACCACCTGGGACAGGGTGTTTTTGTCGTACCGGCCCTCCACAACGACGGCCTCTCTGATTCGGAACATCCCGCCCCCTCCTAGGCCATATTGGCCAGCTCCAGCAGCAGGCCGGTCAGCAGCTCCTGCCCGTCCTGGCCGGTGGATTTCATGGCGAGATCCGTCTGGGCGCACCGGGCCACCGCCCGCCGGCACCAGGGCAGGGAGAACCGCCGGGCGCTGGCCACCAGCTTGTCCGCCGGGTAGGGCTTGATTCCCCACAGCCCCGCCACGTAGGACGCGCCCTTCCCGTTCTCCAGGGCCAGCCGGGCGGAGTACAGCTGGCGCGTCTGCCGCCCCAGCGACCACATGATCTTGACGGGCGGCTCCCGGGTCCGGTACAACTCCCCCAGCACGGCCATGGCCCGGTCGAAGTTTTTCTCCCCGATGGCGTCGGTCATACGGAAGACCACCGCATCCAGCTGGGGGGTGGTCACCGCCTCCAGGTCGGCCCGGGTGATGTGGGGGCCCTTGGCGTAGGCGGCGGCTTTCTCGATCTCGCCAATCAGATTGTGCATCAGCTCGCCGCACCGGAAAATCATCTCCTGGGCCAGCTTGGAGTCCATCTCCTTGCCCAGGGCCTTGAACCGGCGGCGAATCCAGTCCACCAGGTCCCCCTGGTCCTGGCGGGCGAAGTTCACCACGGTGGCCCGCTCCTTCAACAGGGCGGCCAGCTTGGTGCGGGCGTCCATCTTGTAGTCGATCAGGTCGTACAGAAAGACCAGGCAGCAGTAGTCGGGCAGCTGGGACAGGACGGACAGATATCCCTCCCGGTCCTTCTCCCCCGCCTTGGCCAGGTCGAAATCGGTCACCAGCACCAGGGCGCGCCGGGCCATCACGGGCAGGCAGTCCACCGCCTCCTCCAGGGCGTGGGGGGACATATCCTTCCCCTCCAGCTCATGGAAGTTGAACTCCCCCATCCCCTCGGACAGGATCAGCTCCTTCAGCCGGCCCAGGTAGTGGTCCCGCAGGTAGGTCTCCTCCCCGTGGAGGATATACAGCTTGCCCGGCGTCCCCTCGGCCAGGTCTTTTTTCAGCTTTTTGTAGCCGGAGTCGTCCGGCCTTCCTCTGGGCGGCATCAGGCCACCTCCTTCATCCGTTTCGCGCGAGGATATTCCCGTTCAGGTCCGTGCGGTAGATGTCCGCCCCGGCGGCGGCCAGGCGGTACAGGGTGTCCGGCGCCGGGTGGCCGTAGCGGTTGTTCTTCCCCACCGAGATGGCGGCCACCTGGGGCCGGACGGCGGAGAGCAGCTCCGGGGTGGTGGAGGTGTCCGACCCATGGTGGCCCACCACCAGCAGCTCCACCTCCGGCAAATCGGCCCGGGCCAGCAGAAGGCGCTCCCCCTCCCCGCCCATGTCGCCGGTAATCAAAACGTCGAACGCCCCAGCGGAGGCCAACACGGCAAGGCCCAGCTCGTTGGTGTCCCCGCCCTCCCCTACGGGGGCGTAGAGGGACAGCACGCCCCCGGACCCCAGCTCCAGCCGGGTGTCCTCCTCCAAAAAGAGCAGCTGCGTCCCCCGGGCCCGGGCCTGGGAGACGATCTCCCGCCGGAGCGGGCTGTCCGGCTCCATGTCCGGAAGGACGATCCGGCCCACCCTCAGCCGGTTGAGCAGCTGGGGGACGCCGTTGGCGTGGTCGGCGTGGCAGTGGGTCAGCACCAGGGTGTCCAGCCAGCTCCGCCCGGCGGACTGGATGTAGTTGGCGGCGATGTCGCCGGGGTTATCCCGGCTGTCCCCGCCGCAGTCCACCAGGGTCAGCTGGCCGCCCATCCGCAGCAGGACGCTCTGGCCCTGGCCCACGTCCAGCACAACGGCGGAGGCCGGCCCGGTGTAAAAGCTGGCGGCGTTCAGCGCCACCGCCAGAACCAGCGTCCCGCCCCCTACCGCCAGGGACAGCCACAGGGGGAGCCGCCCTCTGGCTTTGACAGCCAACAGCAGCAGCAGATAAAACAGCACAATCCACGCCCAGAAGTAGAAGGAGTCCAGGCTCAGGGCCGCCAGGGCGGGCTTGGACAGCAGGTCGATCACCCAGCTCAGATACCGGGCCAGAGGGGCAAACAGCCCGGCCAGCGCCGCCGCCCCCACCGGGGTGAACAGCCCGGCCACCCCAACCAGCAGCCCGCCCGCAAAGAGGATCCCCACCGCCCAGAGGGTCATCACATTGGCCAGGGGCGCGATCAAGGACAGGGTGCCAAAGTGCCAGCCCACCAGGGGGATGGTGAACACCGAGGCCCCCAGGGTGGCGGACAGGGTGGAGATCACAAAGCAGGGCGCCGCCCGCAGGCACTTCCCCCACCAGCGCTCGGGGACCTTGTCCAGCCGGCACTTCTCCAGCAGCCACCGCTGGACCGGGTCGGAGACAGCCAAAATCCCCGCCACCGCCCCAAAGGACAGCTGGAGGCCCACATGGGCGGCGGAGAAGGGGTTCCAGGCCAGCAGGAGCATCAGGGCCAGGCCCAGGGAGGTGCAGCCGTCCCGCTCCCGGTCCACCAGCGGGGCCGCCTGGAGCATGAGGATCATCATCGCCGCCCGGAGCACCGAGGGGGTGTTCCCGGCGATGGCGCAGAACAGCGCCGCCCACAGCATGGTGAACACCGCCGTGGTCCGCTTCCCCCTGCCCAGCAGAAGGGTGAGCAGGCTGGCCAGGAAGGCCAGGTGCATCCCGGACACCGCCACCGTGTGGGACAGGCCGGTCCGCTCCAGGGAGGAGGTGAACTGGTCGGTGAGATTGTCCCGGCTGCCGGTCACCAGGGCCCGGACCAGCCCGGCCTCCCGGGCGGGGAAGGCCCCGTCGATGCTCTCCTTCAACCCCCTGGACAGCACGGCGGGCCAGAGCCGGACGGGGACCCGCTCCGGCCGCTCCACCTTCAGTTCCCCATAGGCCTCCCCCCGGAGGAAGATCCCCTTGGCGGTGTAGTAGGTGACGGGCTCGCCGGAGAAGGTCCGGTCCCCCAGGGTACAGCGGGTGATGGTGGAGATCCGGTCGCCGGGGCGCAGGGCCGCCCCCTGTTTGTCGGTGTACAGCACGGCGGACAGCTTGACAGAGGAGGCGGTGTCCGCCTCCACCAGCACCGACCAGCCGTAGCGCTCCTCCTTGGGCCAGTCCGCCACCGTGGCGGCCAGCTCTACCGTGCGGCCGTCCAGCTCCACAGCGGGCTGGAAGAATATTCGGGTGTAAATTCCCGTCCAGAGAAAGCCCAGGGCCAGGCCGGCGCAGACCAGCGCCCCCCGCCTGCCCGCCCGGGGAGATCGGAGCTTCCCCAAAACCAGGGCGCTCAGCGGGGCGGCCAGGGCCAGAGCGGCCGCCAGGGGAAACAGCAGGGCGTCCAGCCCGCCGTAGACGGCGGCGAACACAGCCCCGGAAAAGGAGAGGGCAAATGTGGCCAAGATCCGCGTGCCGTTCCCCTCCCCTCCTGTCTTGTTCTGTTCAAGAGTACCATGGCCCGGTGGATTTTGCAAGGGGGACTGTCCGGAGGGGAGGGTTTTTCTGCCCGGTTCCCCCGGGGCCAGCGGGGGAAACCCAGGAATCAATCTTCTGAGCGGACACGCCCCTTCCCGGGGCCGCCTTGCCATCTCCCGGAAAATGTGGTAAGATGGGGCAGATTTTCCCGACAGGAGGTTACCCTATGACCGATTACTTCCATTTGAACCTGGAGCGGGACCAGCTGCTGTCCCTGTCCACCCTGGGCCTGGCCCATCTGGGGGACGGGGTGTTTGAGGTGATGGTGCGCTCCTGGCTGATCCTGCACGGCAGGGCCAAGGTGAAGGACCTGCACCGGGCCACCGTCCAGTACGTGTCCGCCCCCGCCCAGGCCCGGCGGCTGGAGAAAATCCTGCCCCTGCTGTCGGAGGAGGAACACGATGTCTTCCGCCGGGGGAGGAACACCGCCCCCCACTCGGTGCCCAAGGCGGCCAGCCGGGGGGAGTATCAGGCGGCCACCGGGCTGGAGGCCCTGTTGGGCTGGCTGTACCTCCAGGGGCGGACAGACCGGCTCAATGAGCTGTTTGAGATCATGATGGAGGGGGAATAGATCATGCGCCGGATCAGACGGGAAGAACTGCCAACGTTGTCTTCGTTCATGGTAGAGCAATTCTATGTAAAAGAAGAGCTCCAGCAGATGTTCCACGGCTTCGAGCCGGAACGGGCCAAAGAAATCGCCCGGAAAATCGTCTATTTTGATTTGCTTTACCTGTTTGAGAACGGCGACATTTTTATCTGTGATGACAGCGTCACCGGAGCGATTGTCGGATTGGAGGCCAAACGGCTCTTTACCCTCAAGCGCGTCCTGCTCTCTCTCAAAGCCAATCAAATCTTTAAGCAGCTCTCCAAGGGGGAAGTCAAGCAAATCAAGGAAAACTCCAAGGTGATCCAGGAGGTCCACAGCGGGAAGTGGTTCAAGCAATACTGCAAAAACCCCTACTACCTCGCCCAGTTTGCCATTGAGGAGCGGCACCGGGGCCAGGGCATCGCCCGCAAGATGCTGGAACAGCTCTTTGACCTGGCAAAACAGAAGCACAGCCACATGGTTCTGGAAACCCTAACCCCGTCCAACGTCCCCCTTTACCAGCACTTCGGTTTTGAGTTAAAGGACCAGTATACTACAAAAAACCAGAACATGACGGAGTTCCGTATGCTGAAGCGGTTCGACTAGACGCAATATTTGATTTGGAGACATCATCATTATTGGACAAAAACGAGGTAAATTATGGACATCCACCGCTATTGGAGGGCCGCCCTGGCCCAGCGGGCCCCGGAGATGGCCGCCTTCTTCCATGAGGATGCCGTCATCCGCTGGCACAACACCAACGAGCTGTTCACCGTGCCGGAGTTCATCCAGGCCAACTGCCAGTACCCCGGCCAGTGGGCGGGGGAAGTCGAGCGGGTGGAGGAGCTGGGGGACCTGGTCATCACGGCGGCCCATGTGTGGTCCGCTGACCGGACCGTGTCCTGCCACGCCACCTCTTTTTTCCGCCTCCAGTCCGGCAAAATCATCGCCCTGGACGAGTACTGGGGGGACGACGGCCCCCCGCCCCAGTGGCGGCTGGACATGGGCGTTGGCGCCCCTATCCCAACCAGACAGGAGTGATCCCTATGGACAAGCAGGCGGTTTATCAGCTTTTGACCAACCGGGGGCTGTGGTATGAGGCGGACCAGTTCGACTCCTATGAGGCCCTGGTGGCCACCCCCACCGAACAGCTGCGCTACCCGGCGGCGGACACCGTCAACCTCTTCCTCCGGGACGACAAGAGGCGGGATTACTATCTTCTCACCGTCCAGGCGGGCAAGCGGGCGGATTTGAAGCAGTTCCGCCGCCAGCACGGCACCCGGCAGCTGTCCTTCGCCTCGGAACAGGATTTGATGGACATCCTGGGCCTCCGGCCCGGGACGGTGAACCCCATCGCCCTGCTCCGGGACACCCGGCATAACGTCCAGTTCTTCCTGGACCGGAACCTGCTGGCCCCCCTGGGCATCGTCGCCCTCCACCCCAACGACGGCACCGCCATCCTGTGGATGAAGACCCAGGATTTGCTGGATCTGCTGGAGGAGCACGGCGTCCAGGCGAACCTGGCGGAGTTTTAATGATTGGAATTTGAGAGGTGATTTTCCATGCCCTTAGACGCCCTGTTTCTCCACGGCCTGATCCACGAGCTGAACACCGCCCTGGCGGGGGCCAAGGTGGACAAGATCTACCAGCCCGGCCGGGACGAGGTCGTCCTGGCCCTGCGGGCCCCGGCGGGGAACAGCCGGCTGCTGCTGTCCGCCAACCCCAGCCACCCCCGGGCCCATCTCACCCAGCTGAGCCTGGAGAACCCGGACAAGCCCCCCATGTTCTGTATGCTTCTGCGGAAGCACCTGTCCGGGGCCCGGCTGCTGGAGATCACCCAGCCGCCCCTGGAGCGGGCGGCCTGTTTCCGATTCTCCGCCCTCAACGAGCTGGGCGACCGGGTGGAGCGCCAGCTGATCCTGGAGGCCATCAGCCACAAAGCCAACCTGATCCTCCTGGACGGGGAGGGCCGGATTCTGGACTGCGTCCGCCGCTCGGAGGGCGGGCTGGCCGAGGGCCACAGCCGGCTCATCCAGCCGGGGATGTTCTACCGCCTGCCCCCGGCCGTGGACAAGGCCGACCCCCTCTTCGCCAGCCGGGAGGATCTGGAGCGCCTGCTGGCCGCCGCCCCTGAGGAGGCCCAGGCCGACCGGTGGCTGCTGGACACCTTCGGCGGGCTGTCCCCCCTGATTTGCCGGGAGCTGGCCTTCCGGGCGGGCGGGGCCACCGACGTCCGGCTGCATCATTTAGCCCCCCCGGGCCGGTGCGCCCTGCTGGACCAGCTGGAGGAGCTGCGGGCCGCCGTCCGGGAGAACCACTACGCCCCGGTGATGATCTCTATGGACGGGCGGTCCAAGGACTTCACCTTCCTGCCCCCGGGCCAGTACGAGGGGGCGGCGGAGATACGGCCCTACCCCTCCTTCTCCCAGCTGCTGGACAGCTTCTTTGAGCAGCGGGAGCGGCAGGAGCGGGTGAGGCAGAAGGGCCAGGACCTGATTAAATCGGTCACCAACGCCCGGGACCGGACCGCCCGGAAAATCGCCAACCAGGAGCGGGAGCTGGCCGCCACCAAAGACCGGGACCGCCTCCGGGAGCTGGGGGACCTCATCACCTCCAACCTCCACCAGATGGAGAAGGGGATGGCCCGGCTGCGGGTGGCGGACTTCTACGACCCGGCGGGGAAAGAGGTGGAGATACGCCTCGACCCCCTCCTCACCCCCCAGCAGAACGCCGCCAAATACTACAAGGACTACAACCGGGCCAAAACCGCCGAGGAGATGCTCGCCATCCAGCTGAAAAAGGGCCGGATGGAGCTGGATTACCTGAACAGCGTGCTGGAGAACATCTCCCTGGCCGAGGGGGAGCGGGATTTATTGGAGATCCGGCAGGAACTCACCGACACCGGCTACCTGCGGCGGCAGTCCAAGGCCAAGGAGCGGAACAAACGGGTGAGCTCCAAGCCTATGGAGTTTATGTCAACTTCCGGCCTGCGGATCTCCGTGGGGAAAAACAACAGCCAGAATGACCTGCTCACCTGCAAGCTGGCGGGCAAGGGGGACATCTGGTTCCACACCCAGAAAATCCACGGCTCCCACGTGATTTTGTGGACGGAGGGGGGCCAGCCCGACCTCCAGAGCCTCAACGAGGCCGCGTCCCTGGCCGCCTACTACTCCCAGGCCCGGGACAGCGCCAAGGTGCCGGTGGACTACACCCCCGCCCGATACGTGAAAAAACCCGCCGGGGCAAGGCCCGGCATGGTGATCTACACCACCTATGAGACCGCCCAGGTCACCCCCGACGGGGAGCTGGCTAAGAGATTGCGGGTGAAATGACATTTCGCAAAAAATCCCGTCTCTACTATAGAGAGATCCCACATCTCCAAAATAATAAGTTTGAAGGAGTATGAAAAATGGGAAAAAAGTTTACTCAGGAAGAAATTATGGGAGTCTTAGATCAGCTGTATCAAAAATCTATTCATGGAATTGAAAAAGTAAGCCCCCCTATTCATGAACTGGCTAATGACTATTTATCCAGACATTCATCCCCCGAGATCGCCGCAAAATCATTTGTGAACTATCAAGTAGCGAAATGTACAACATCTGGCTTTATTACAGGATTAGGGGGGCTGATTACTCTCCCAGTCGCAATCCCCGCAAATATTGGCAGTGTTTTATATGTACAGATGCGGATGATCGCCTGCCTCGCCTATATGGGAGGATACGATACAAACAGCGACCAGGTACAGACGCTTGTTTATGCTTGTTTAGCCGGAGTATCGGTCAATCAGATCATCAAAAATATGGGCATACAATTCGGCACGAAGTTCACTACTGCCATGGTCAAGAAAATTCCTGGCAGTGTGCTGACTAAAATCAATCAAAAGGTCGGTTTCCGTTTTATTACAAAGTTCGGAAGCAAAGGGATTATCAATCTCGGTAAGGCCATTCCTCTAGTGGGAGGCGTAATCGGCGGCGGCTTTGATTTGGTGGAAACCAAGGCAATCGCCAAACGATCCTATCATTTGTTTATCGAAGGCGACTTCAGTTCCCTAACTGACGATTCAGAAGATATTATTGATATCACTCCATAAGTCACCCCCGGCGGGGAGCTGGCCAAAAAATTGCGGGTGAAATGACAGGCTGGGGCTGTCCTTTTTCGGGGCAGCCCCTTAATCTCAGCCAAATTTTGCCGATATATGAGTATTATACTGAAAAGGAGCGACAGCCGATGAATATCTCGTTTCATCCCCAGGCCGGTCAAATCTCCCCCATGCGGGCCGCCCGGTTCGCCCCCGCCGGCGGGCGGGACGCCAAACCCGCCCAGCCGTCCCGGGACACAGTGGAGATCTCCTCAGAGGGCCGTCAGGCCGCCGGGGCCTCCGCCCTGGACCAGGACTGGGAGCGGCTGGAGGCCAGTCTGAGCGGTATGACCAAGGACGAGTTTATGTCCCAAGTCCGGGAACAGCTGGGGGAGCAGGAGCTGGAAGTCAACTGGAACGCCACCGTGGACCCGGATGGGCAAATCTGGCGGGAGAGCTACTTTAAGTCCTACGTCACCCAGGTCACCCAGTTCCGGGAGAACGCCGAGAGCGCCATCAAGGACTATTACGCCGACGCCTACCAGGAGGCCCTCCACAGCCCCCTGGGCAGTGATCTCCCCAATCAGCTGAATTTTATCTCCGCCAAATATCTGTGCTCCTGGACAGATTACTTTGACACCAGTATGCCCGCCGGCCAGCGGCAATGGGCCTACACCCAGGTTCGGGCCATGCTCACCGGCACCGGCCTGCGGATCAACGACCCCTACGCCCTGAAGGGCCTCCATATCCCTACCAGCGAGGAGACCTCAAAAATCGCAAAACAGGTAGCCGACGACACGATCCAAGAATTAGTCCGTCAAGCACAGGAGGCCAAGTAGCCCCCAGATATTAAGAAAATAACCCCGTGGGGAAACTGTTTCCAGCTTCCCCACTTTTTTCTTGACTTTATCGAACGAATATTCTATAATATGTGGAAAGGAGGCGTCAGGTATGCCGTTTGATTTCAAAAAAGAGTATAAGGAATTCTATCTGCCCAAAAACAAGCCGGAGATCGTCACCGTCCCCCCGGCCAACTACATCGCCGTCCGGGGCGATGGCGACCCCAATGAGCCGGGCGGGGCGTATCAGCAGGCCATCGGGGTGCTGTACGCCGTGGCCTACACCCTGAAAATGAGCTATAAAACCGGCCACAAGATCGACGGGTTTTATGAGTACGTGGTGCCCCCTCTGGAGGGCTTCTGGTGGCAGGACGGGGCCGGCGGCGTGAACTATAGCCACAAGGCTGGCTTCCGCTGGATCTCCGTCATCCGCCTGCCGGAGTTCGTAACGGAGGAGGATTTCCAGTGGGCGGTGGAGGCCGCCTCCCAGAAGAAAAAGCTGGACTGCTCCGCTGCCCGGTTCCTCACGGTGGACGAGGGGCTGTGCGTCCAGATGATGCACCTGGGGCCCTTTGACGACGAGCCCGCCTCCGTGGCCCTGATGGACCAGTATATTGCGGAACAGGGGTATGAGAACGACTTCTCTCCCACCCGCCTCCACCATGAGATCTACCTGTCCGACGCCCGGAGGGTGCCCCCGGAGAAGTGGAAAACCGTGATCCGGCACCCCATCCGCAGGCGGGAATAGTTCCCCATGGCAAAAAAGCGGCCGTCCCAACCTCTGGGACAGCCGCTTTCTTAATGATCTGAACCCCGCTGCTCAGGTGCCGCTGTCCAGGGTGAACAGCTCCACCAGCTGCTTCAGGCTGGCGGCCTCGGCGGACAGCTCCTCGCTGGCCGCCGCGCTCTCCTGGGCGGTGGCGCTGTTGGTCTGCACCACGGCGGAGATCTGGTCCACGCCCTCCGTGACCTGGGCGATGGCGGCGGTCTGGTCCTCCACCGCCTTAACCACAATATCCATCTGGACCGTCACGTGGCCGGCGCTCTCGTTGGTCCTCTCCAGGGCCTCGGTCACCTTGTTTACCGCTTGGCTGCCCTCAGACACCGCCTCGATGGAGCCCTCAATCAGCTCCTTGGTGGCCTTGGCGGCCTCGTCCGACTTGGAGGCCAGATTGCGCACCTCATCGGCGACGACGGCGAAGCCCTTGCCCGCCGAGCCCGCCCGGGCGGCCTCAACGGCGGCGTTCAGGGCCAGGATGTTGGTCTGGAAGGCGATGTTCTCAATGGCGGAAATGATCTTTGAAATCTCCTGCGAGGAGTTGGAGATCTTCTCCATCGCCGTATTCAGCTCCTTCACGTGGCCCACACTGATCCCCAGCTGGGCGCCGGCCTGGCCCACGTACCGGCCCGCCTCCTCAGAGGCGGCGGCGGTCTTCTTGGCGCTGTCAGAGATATCGTTGATGGTGGCCGCCAGCTCCTGCACGGCGCTGGCCTGCTGGACGGAGCCCTGGCTCAGGGTCTGGGCGCCGGTGGAGACCTGGTCGCTGGCGGAGGACACCTGGCCGGCGGCGGAGTTAATTTGCAGCATGGTGCCGCTCAGCTCCGCCTTCAGGGTGCGCATGGACTGTAAAATCCCCTGGAAGCCGCCTACATAGGCCTCCCTATGGTGGGATTTGACATCAAAATTCTTGTTGGCCATCTCAGTAAGCAGATAGCCGATATCCTGAATGATCGCTTTCAGACCCAACACCAGCTCCCGCGTGGAGCGGGCCAGCTCCGCCGTCTCGTCCTCGCCGGCCACCTGGGGCACGGGGGAATCCAGGTCGCCCTGCACCAGCAGCTTCATGCGCTCCGCGCAGGCCCGCATGGGCACACTGATGTTGCTGGACAGCTTCATCGCCACAAAAATGGAGGCCAGCTGAGTGGCCACCATAACGGCCACGTTGATGATCATGCCCATGTATGTATCCGCCAGATAATCAATCTCCAGCGCGGTGACAGCCACGCTCCAGCCATCGGTGCCGTCAACCGGCGCGTAGGCGGTGAAACGGGGCCCGTCCGTGTCGTCAAACCTTCCGAAGCCCACCTTGCCCTGGCGCATCTCCCCATGGATGGCGGCCAGCTTTTTCAGGGAGGAGTCGCTCTGGGCCTCCCGTTCCACATTCTGGGTGGTGATGGTCTCCAGAGTAATGTCGGCGATGGTATCCCCCTGCTTATTGATCATGTAAGCCCGGCTGTGCTCACTGACCTTGATAGAGGAGACAATATCATTCAAAAAGGTCTCCGGCGGCACGAAATAGACCACGCCGGTAATCTGCCCGTTCCTGTCCCCGTTGGCGTAAATAGGGGCCGCCACCATGATGGACAGCTCCCCGGTGATTTTGCTGACCAGGGGCTCCGACACGTAGACGTTGCCCTTCATGGCCTGCTGGACATACTCCCGGTCGGAGTAATCATTGCCGTCAAAAATACTGCGGCCATTGGCGGCGATGACATTGCCCCGCTGAAACCCGTGCATGCCAACCCGCTCATCAATAATGGCCCGCTTCTCCTCAAAAGAAACCGTGCTGTCGGACAGCTGGGAGATACAGCCCGTATCCATCGCCACATTTTTATATGCGGTCAGCTCCTGCTGAATCCGCTCCGACGCCAGAACCGCGGTCTCGCTCATCATCTGGTCTACCGTAGCGATCGTGCTTCTGTAATTTAGCGCAATGCTGGTCAGGCCCACCGCGAGCAGAGCGACCAGGACTGTAGCCATCAGGCTAATCGTGATCTTTTTGCGGATACTGTTCATCTTCATTTCTTCTGCACCTCAATTTTTTATCACTGAACTGCGCTGTTTACCTTGGTATAGATGTACAAGGTTATATTCATATTATACGAACTGTTTCACCAGTTTGTCAATGGAAAATGGTTATTTTTACCTGAACTAAAAAATTTTTCCAGTACACCGGGCCTGTTAGACGGAAAAATCCTTCTCTTCCAGTTCCCCCCGGCGCTCCTGAAAAAACCTCCAATAGGTCTGGATATGCTCCAGCTCGGTCCAGCGGCAGGGCTGGACGGGCACGCTGTCCAGGTTGTATACCTTCGCCCCCCTCATCGCCAGGAGGAAGGGCGAGTGGGTAGATATGACAAACTGGCAGCGGTAGAAGCGGACGGACTCCTCCAGAAAATCCCGCAGCTTCTCTTGGAGCCGGGGGGACAGGCTGTTCTCCGGCTCGTCCAGCAGGTACAGGCCATTCTCCTGGATTTCCCGGGTGAAGTAGAGGAAGGCGCTCTCCCCGTTGGACTTCTCCGGGATGTCGTTCATCACCCGGTCCCGGACGTACCGGGACGGGCTGTGCCTCTGGGCGTCCACCACCTTACGCAGCCGGTCCAGGTCGCTCATGGAGCGCATCTGGAAGCCGGTGTCATTCCGGGCGTCGGCGTACTCGCCGATCAAATCCTCCCGCCGGCGGGCGATGGCCTCGTTTTGCGCCCGCAAGTCCAAAAGGCTCTCAAAGACATCGTCACTGGTAATAATCCGGCTGCTGGACTGGACCCTCCTGGTATATTCCCGGCTGAGCTCCACCCCGCACAGGCCAACATAATCCTCAAAAAAAGAGCTTTGATTGAAACTGGACCTGCGGCCCGCCATCACGCATTCCGCAATTAAATTCAAGATGGTCGTCTTGCCGCTGCCGTTTCCGCCGCACAGCACCGTGATGTCTTGAAAGGACAGCTCCGGGACCTCCCGCCGGGAAAAAACCCCAAAGGGATACCGGCTGGTGTAGCAGGTCGCCTGATTTTTACCGCTGTCACGCAGATGGCCCGCTTCCTCATCCTCAGTGGGAAGGGTGAATTTCTCCAGATAGATCAAACCGATCTCTCCCTGTATAAATGGGCCAGCCGCCCATCCGGACGGCTGGCCCGCTTATTTGATTGTTTACGCTTTGCTCTTGATATACTCGTCGATGGACTTGGCGGCGTTCTTGCCGGCGCCCATGGCCAGTATGACGGTGGCGGCGCCAGTGGCGGCGTCACCGCCGGCGAAGATGTTGGGGCAGGAGGTGCAGCCATGCTCGTCGGCGGCCACGCAGCCCTTCTTGGTCTGCTCCAGGCCGGGGGTGCCGCCGTAGCTCATGGGGTTGGGCTGGGTGCCCAGGGACATGACCACGGCGTCCACTTCCATCTTGAACTCGCTACCCTCCACCACGACGGGGCGGCGGCGGCCGGAGGCGTCGGGCTCGCCCAGCTCCATCTTCACGCAGGTGATGGACTGGACATGGCCGGTCTCGTCCCCCTCGATGGAGATGGGGTTGGTGAGCAGGTCAAAGACAATGCCCTCCTCCTTGGCGTGGTGGACCTCCTCGGCCCGGGCGGGGAGCTCCGCCTCAGAGCGGCGGTAGACGATGTGGACGTCGGCGCCCAGGCGCTTGGCGCAGCGGGCGGCGTCCATGGCCACGTTGCCGCCGCCCACCACGGCCACCCGCTTGTTGCGCAGCACGGGTGTAGGGGACTCCTCCTTATAGGCCTTCATCAGGTTGATGCGGGTGAGGTACTCGTTGGCGGAGTACACGCCCACCAGGGACTCGCCGGGGATCTTCATGAACATGGGCAGGCCGGCGCCGGAGCCGATGAACACGGCCTCGTAGCCCTGCTCAAAGATCTCGGTGATGGTGAGCACCTTGCCGATGACCATGTTCAGCTCGATGTCCACCCCCATCTTCTGGAGGTTGGCCACCTCCCGCTGGACAATGGCCTTGGGGAGACGGAACTCGGGGATGCCGTAGCTGAGCACGCCGCCGGTGGTATGGAATGCCTCAAACACGGTGACGGAGTAGCCCATCCGGGCCAGCTCGCCGGCGCAGGTCAGGCCGGCGGGGCCGGAGCCGATGACCGCCACCTTGTGGCCGTTCTTGGGGGCGGTGGCCACGTTGGCGATGCCGTTCTCCGCGGCCCAGTCGGCCACGAAGCGCTCAATGCGGCCAATGGACACCGGCTCGCCCTTGACGCCCCGGACGCACTTGCCCTCGCACTGGGTCTCCTGGGGGCAGACACGGCCGGAGATGGCGGGCAGGGCGTTGGCGTTGGACAGGAGCTGGTAGGCCCCGGCCAGGTCGCCCTCGGCCACCTTGCCCACAAACTCGGGGATAGGGATGCCCACGGGGCAGCCGGACACGCAGGGCTTGTGCTTGCAGCTCAGGCAGCGCTGGGCCTCGTTCTGGGCCTGCTCCAGGGTGTACCCCAGGGCCACTTCCTTGAAATTGGCGTTGCGTACGTTGGCCTCCTGCTCGGGCATGGGGGTCTTTTCCATCTGCATATTAGCCATTCATGGCACCTCCTCCCAGGCGGCAGAGGTGCTTCTCTTTCGCCTTGGCTTCATGTTCCTTATAAGTCGCGTTCCGGGCGATGACCTCGTCGAAGTCCACCTTGTGGCCGTCGAAGTCGGGGCCGTCCACACAGGCGAACTTCACCTCGCCGTCCACGGTGAGGCGGCAGCAGCCGCACATACCGGTGCCGTCGATCATAATGGGGTTCATGCTGACGGTGGTGGGGATGTTGTATTTCTCGGTGAGCTTGCAGGCGAACTTCATCATCAGCAGGGGGCCGATGGCGAAGACGTGGTCGAATTTCACGCCGCTGTTGATCAGCTCCTCCAGCTTGTTGGTGACAAAGCCGTGGAAACCGTAGGTGCCGTCATCGGTGCAGATGTGCAGGTCGGTGCAGGCCTCCTTCATCTCCTCCTCCAGGATGACGATCTCCTTGGTCTTAAAGCCGCCGATCAGATCCACCTGGTTGCCGGCCTGATGCAGGGCCCGGGCCACAGGCAGGGCGATGGCGCAGCCCAGGCCGCCGCCCAGGACGGCCACCCGGCCCAGGTCCTCCACCTCGGTGGGCAGGCCCAGGGGGCCCACAAAGTCCTGGAGGCAGTCGCCCTCCTTCAGCTCGTCCAGGGCCAGGGTGGTGCCGCCAATCTTCTGATAGATGACGGTGACCAGGCCGTCCACCGCGCTGGAGATGGTCAGGGGGACGCGCTCCCCCTCCTCATCCACCCGCAGGATGATGAACTGGCCCGCCTTGGCTTTGGCGGCCACCAGCGGCGCGTAGACGGAAATCTGGCCGATCTCCGGCGTCAGCGTCTTTTTTTTCGCGATCTCATACTTCTTCACTGCTGCTCCTCCTAAAAATAGTTGGTTCCGCCGGGGCCGCTCTCCCCGGCGCTCCCTTTTCTCCATTCTTGACGCAAACGCGGTGTCCCGCGCAGATCAACATACATAAACTATTTGCCGAACTTCCGGCGGCCGCTGTAGCGCCGGCGGCGTCTGGCCCGCATAAACCAGCGAACCAGCAAAGCCGCCAGTACCAGGATCAGTATAACCACCAACAGGGCGATCCAGCCGATCCAGTTCAGGTTTTTCAGCAGCTCCAGGGGGTTCAGGCTCTGGCTCACGTCCTTCCGGCCGTCGGGCCCGGCATACCGGGCGGGGACGCCTTCCTCCCCAAAGCTCTGGAGGTAGGCCGCCAGGGCGTACCACTCCTTGATCTCGTTCCCGTTCCTGTCCCGAAGGATGCAGGCCTGGAAATCGGTCACCGGGCTGCCGTCGGCCATCTTGGGCTCCAGGGACAGCAGGCCCAGGGATTTGCTCTTCACCGTGCCCAGCATCTGGGCGGAGTACATCCCGGTGACCACCCGGTAGAGCTGGTCATCCTTAATCTCTTCATTAAAATCATGTGTAAAGGTGGGCGGCGGCATCTGATTGCCCTCCGTGTCCACGATTTCCACATCTGCTGTGACAGTTATATTTTGACGCAGTGTAATATCAGTCACCCGGTTGAAAAACATCCGGTGGGTATTAAAGCTGTACTCCATCCCCGCCATATACAGCTGGGCGGCGGGCATGATGGGGGTCACCGAGGCGTCCACCTCGGCGGCGGCCTTCAGCTCCTTGCCGGTGAGGTATACCCCCACCAGAGGGAAGCCGGAGGCGCCGTCGCTGCCCACACCCATGGACAGCACGTCGAAGGCCATGGAGGTGGTGATCTCCCCGGCGGGCAGGGGGGCCCGCAGCACCCCGTCAGCGGTGACGGTGACGGTAGGGATGCCGGGGGCATCCGCCTCCAGGTTTTGCACCGCCCACAGGAAGGAGTCCGCCACCAGCTCCCCCAGGGAGTTCCCGGTCTGGACGCCGGAGTCAGGGGTGTCCAGCTGGAAGCCGGCGGTGGTGAGAACCTGGTCATAGGTCAGGCCGTACCGGGACAGGTAAGCCCCGCCCACCTGGGCCTTCCAGTCCTCCACCAGGGCGGCGGTGGCGCTGTCCTCCGGGAGATTCTGATCAATGGGGGTCAGATGGTAGTCGGTGAGGGTTTTCTCCCCGCCCTCCGACCACTCCAGGGTGATCGACCCCAGATTCTGGCAGTAGGGCCCGGCGGAGACAATATAGGCGCCGTTGACTACAATGGGTTCTTCCAATGTGCTGTGGGTGTGGCCGGAGACAATCAGGTCGATGCCGTCCACATTTTTGGCCAGCTGTTCATCCTCGGACTTCTTCACATTCCCGTCGGTGCCGCTGTGGGACAGGCAGATGATGAACTGGGCCCCCTGGTTCCGCAGGGCGGCCACACAGCGCTTCGCCGCTGTCTCCGGGTCCTCCAGCACAAAGCCGGAGGAGGGGGCGCAGGAGTCGGAGTCCTTTCCCATCAGGCCAAAAATACCGTAGGTCACACCGCCCCGCTCCAGGAGCATGGTCTCCTGGACGCCGTAGGCCGACATGGCCCGCTGGATATCCAGGGCATCGGGGTTGCCCGGGGACGGCTTATAGTTGGCCATCACCAGGGCGGGCACCTTGCCGTTGCTGAGGACGGCGGCCTGGAGCATTTGGGCAAATCCCCCGCCCTCGTGGTCAAACTCGTGGTTGCCAACGGTGGCGGCGTCGTAGCCCATGGCCCCCATGGTGCGAAGCTCCGGGGCCTGGGTGGTGTACAGGGCCTGTACCAGGGAGCCGATGGAGAAGTCCCCCCCGTCCAGCACCAGGGCGCCGGGATGGGCGGCCTTCTCCCGGTCAATGGCGGTTTTCAGCCGGGCGTAGCCCCCGGACTGTCCCCCCGCCCCGTCCTCCTGTGGGAAGAAGTGGGAGTGGAGGTCGTGGGTAAACAGGACGGTCGTCTCATAGGTCCCGGGGGCCGCGCCGGCCCAGAGGGCCAGCAGGGCGCACAGGGACAGCAGCAGCACCGCCGCGACAGTCAGTTTTCCTCTGGTTCGCATCGGACGCGCCTCCCCTTTCCCTGAGATGGCCTATCGGATGACGTCGTGCTGGACCGGGCGGTAAAACAGCTCCCGCACCTGATCGGGCTGGCCGGTCTGGCCCAGCACCCACATGAGTTTGGCCACGGCGGCCTCCATGGTCATATTGTAGGCCTCCATCAGCTGGTACTTCTCTTTCACCTGCTGGCCCACCTGGTACACTGACATATCGCTGCCCTCGTAGGGCACCTGGGTCATCATCACGATGGTCTTGCCGTCAGACAGCCACTCCCCCAGGGCCTGGGCCAGGGGGCCAGCGTCCCCGCCGGGGAGCCCCCCCACCCCGAAGGACTGGAGGATCACCGCCTGGTAGCTGTCCTTCAGCAGGTCCAGGCACTGGGCCTCCATGCCGGGGATGAGGGTGAGCAGGAGGACCCGCTCCTCCAGCTTGTGATAGTAGGTGGGCTCGGCCCCGTAGCTGTACTGCCGGGGGGCCAGGTAGCGGATGAGCTTGCCGTCCCGGATCACCGCCGCCTCCGGGTAGTCCACGCTGGAGAAGGCGTTGAAGCTCTTGCTGCGCTCCTTCCGGGCCCGGGTGCCCAAAATGACCCGGCCGTCAAAGACGATGCTCACGTCGTGGGAATCCTGGTCGGCGGCGTAGAGGAAGCTGTCGTACACGTTCCGCCGGGCGTCGGTGTCGTTGAGGGAGATGGACTTCTGGGAGCCGGTGATGACAATGGGCTTGGGGGAGTCCTGGATCAAATAGGACAGGGCGGCGGCGGTGTAGGCCATGGTGTCGGTGCCGTGGGTGACCACAAAGCCGTCGTAATTCCGGTAGTGCTCCCGGATAGCCCCGGCGATCTCCAGCCAGTGGCTGGGGCCGATGTTGGTGCTGTCCAGGTTCATCACCTGGATGGCGTCCACCTGGCAGAAGTCTTTCAGGTCTGGGACATAGCCCAAAATCTCATCTGAGGTGATGGCGGGGCTCAGCCCCCGGCCGCTCTCCTTGGAGGCGATGGTCCCCCCGGTGGCCAGCAGCAAAATCCGTTTCATGGTGTTTCCCTCCTCCTCCGGCTCACAGGCACTGGAGGTATTTTCCGTATAAGGTCATGGACAACTCGTCCCCGGTGGCCCGGATCTGTTCCTCCGTGATCCAGCCCTCGTTCAGGCCCAGCTCCTCCAGGCAGCCCACGTACCGGCCGGTGTCGTCCTGGATGCGGCGGATGGTCTCCCCCGCCTCTAGCAGGCTGTCGGCGGTGCCGGCATCCAGCCAGGTGAAGTTTTTCTCCAGGGGGATCACCTGGAGCTGGCCCCGCCGGAGATATTCCAGGTTCACGTCGGTGATCTCCAGCTCCCCCCGGGCGGAGGGCTTCAAATTCCGGGCGATGTCCATGACCTGATGGTCATAAAAATACAGGCCGGGGATGATGTAATTGCTCTTGGGGTAGCGGGGCTTCTCCTCAATGGAGATGGCCCGGCCCTCCTGGTCGAACTCCACCACGCCGAAGGGGCGGGGGTCCTCCACCCAGTAGCCGAAGACGGTGGCGCCCCGGTCGTTGGCGGCGGCCCGCTTCAGGGTAGTCCCCAGGTTGGGGGCGTAGAAGATGTTGTCCCCCAGCACCAGGCACACCCGGTCCTCCCCCGCGAACTCCCGGCCGATGAGAAGCGCGTCGGCGATCCCCCGGGCCACGGGCTGCTCCGCGTAGGAGATTTTCACGCCGAACTGCTCCCCCCGGCCCAGAAGGGCCTGGAAGGTGCTGGTCTCCCCCGGGGGGACGATGACCAGGATCTCGGAGATGCCCGCCTGCATCAGGATGGCCAGGGGGTAGTAGATGAGCGGCTTGTCGTAGACCGGCAGCAGCGGCTTGCACACCGGTTTGGTCATGGGGTAAAGCCGGGTGCCCTTTCCAGCGGCCAACACAATCCCTTTCATTCCAGTCCTCCCTTTTCAACGGTAGATATGACAAGTGTTTTTTGGCATTGCTTACTATATCATGGAACGCAACGGTTTTCAAGTTAAAAATAGCCTCTCAGCAGGGGCTGAGAGGCTATTTTTCTGATCGGACCTGGTTGTTATCCCAGAACCACCAGCAGGTCGTCGGTGTTCACGGCGGTGCCGGCCACGGCGGGGACGGACTTGACGGTACCGGCGGCCGGGGCAGAGACCTCGATCTCCATCTTCATGGCCTCCAGCACCACCAGCACGTCGCCGGCGTTCACCTGCTGGCCCGCCTTGCACTCCACCTTGAAGACGTTGCCGGGCATGGGGCTGCGCACGGCGGTCTCACCGGCGGACACGGCGGCGGGGGCCGCCGCGGGGGCGGGAGCGGCAGCAGGGGC
>CAMTMC010000019.1 GCA_947073515.1 uncultured bacterium
CCGGCCAAAGTGGCCGTAGGCGGCCAGCTGGCGGTAGATGGGCCGGCGCAGGTCCAGGTCCCGGATGATGGCGGCGGGGCGCAGGTCGAAGACCTTGTCCACCGCCTCCTCCAGCCGGGCGTCGGCCACCTTCCCGGTGCCGAAGGTGTCCACCCGCACCGACACGGGCCGGGCCACGCCGATGGCGTAGGCCAGCTGCACCTGGCAGCGGCAGGCCAGGCCGGCGGCCACCACGTTCCGGGCCACCCAGCGGGCGGCGTAGGCGGCGGAGCGGTCCACCTTGGTGGGGTCCTTGCCGGAGAAGGCGCCGCCGCCGTGGGGGGCGGAGCCGCCGTAGGTGTCCACGATGATCTTCCGGCCGGTGAGGCCGCTGTCCCCCTGGGGCCCGCCGATAACGAACCGGCCGGTGGGGTTGACAAAAATTTTGGTGTCCCCGTCTATCAGGCCGGCGGGGATGACGGGCTTGATGACCAGCTCGATCATATCCTTCCGGATCCGCTCCAGCTCGGCCTCCGCGCCGTGCTGGGTGGAGATGACCACCGCGTCCACCCGGACGGGCTTGTTGTCCTCGTCGTACTCCACGGTGACCTGGCTCTTGCCGTCGGGCCGCAGATAGTCCACCAGCCCCTCCTTGCGCACCTGGGTCAGCCGCATGGCCAGCTTCTGGGCCAGGGAGATGGGCAGGGGCATCAGCTCCGGGGTCTCGTCACAGGCGTAGCCGAACATCATGCCCTGGTCGCCGGCGCCGTTGTCCAGGCCGTCGCCCATGTCGCCCTCCTTGGCCTCCAGGGCCTTGTTCACCCCCATGGCGATGTCGCCGGACTGCTCGTCGATGGAGGTGATGACGGCGCAGGTGTCGCAGTCAAAGCCGAACTTGGCCCGGTCATAGCCGATCTCCCGCACCACCTGCCGGGCCACCTTGGGGATGTCCACATAGCAGCTGGTGGTGATCTCCCCCATCACGTGGATCAGGCCGGTGGTCACCGTGGTCTCGCAGGCCACCCGGGACATGGGATCCTTCTCCAGCATGGCGTCCAGCACCGCGTCAGAGATCTGGTCGCAAATTTTGTCGGGATGCCCCTCCGTAACGGATTCCGATGTAAACAGTCGCTTTTCCATAATAAATTTCTCCTTTCTTTCTGCCGGGCGGAGGCCCGGTGTGGGGGCGCGAAAAACGCCCCGCCGGTCTGGCGGAGCGTTAGCATGTGGTGACACCCTCATCTCTCGATACACTACCGCCGGATTTGGCACCTTGCGCTGGGCAGGTTGCCGTGGTCTCATAGGGCCGGTCCCTCAACCACTCTTGATAAGGTTATTCAGTTGTGGGGAACCTTTTTGATTCTACGCCTATTATATATCAGCGATTTAACCCTTGTCAATGCCTTTTTTCCGGCCCGGGACGCCCGCTCAGGAGATTACTCCCCATGCTTTCCCAGCCGGGGGCGGGAAAATCGGGGTCCAGCTCCCCGCTTCGGGCACCCCCCCTCACAGCACGTACTCGTACAGGTGGAAGTCCGCCAGCCCGGTGTCCTCGTAGAAGATCTGCATGTCCCCCGCGTAGGAAAAGCCCGCCTTCTGATACAGCCGCTCCGCCGCCGGGTTGCCGTCCAAAACGTCCAGCCGCACTGTCTTGCAGCCCTTCTCCCGGGCCGCCTGGATGGCCCCCCGGACCATCTCCAGTCCCAATCCGCCCCGGGCCAGCTCCGGGTGGACCCCCAGGGTGTGGATCACCGCCACCTGGCTGTCCTCCACATCCACCAACCAGGCGCCGCCCCGGTAGCCCTCGTCCATCCCCTGGCGGACTACCATCCCGGCGGCCAGACGGCCGTCCAGCTCCCCCACGTACATGGCGTCCCGCTCCAGGGCCGCCCGAAAATCCGCCTCGATGGGATACACCCCTTTCTTCCAGCCCGGCTTGTCCACCTGCCACTGGTACAGGTCAATGATGTGGTCATACAGCTCGCAGATGGCGGGCACATCCCCCTCCACCGCCTTTCGAATGGTCAGCATTGAACTCCCTCCAATTCCAGCAATTTTTGTTTCAGCTCCAGCCCCCCGGCGTAGCCGGTGAGCCGTCCGCCGCTCCCCACCACCCGGTGGCAGGGCACGGCGATCCAGACGGGGTTTTTCCCGTTGGCGGCCCCCACCGCCCGGGCGGCTTTCGGCCGTCCGATGGCCCGGGCGATGTCCCCGTAACTCCTGGTCTCCCCGTACGGAATTTCCCCAAGGGCGGCCCACACCCGCCGCTGGAAGTCCGTCCCCCGGGGCTCCATGGGGAAGTCGAACCCCCTCCTCGCCCCGTCCAGGTACTCCTCCAGCTGCCGCCATACCAGTTCGGTCAGCCCGTTGGGCTCCCCCGGCCCGGCGGGCTCCGCCAGGATTTTCAGCCCGGTCACAGCCCCGTCCTCATAGTCGATCCGGGCCGGCCCCAGCCGGGTGGCGTACACCGCAAACCCGCTCATATCCTGTCCTCCGATCTCTTGTCCGGCGCCGGGTCGGTGAGCTCCGGCAGGGCGCCCCTGGCGATCTCCCACAGGTACAGGCTGGCCGCCGTGCCACAGGGGGAGTACCGCCGCCGGTACTTGTCAAATTTCTCCCGGTCCATCACCCGGTGGCGGTAGAGCATCCGCATCCCCCTTAAAATGCCCAGATCCCCGTAGCTCACCACGTCGGGCCTGCCCATGGAGAAGGTCATAATCATCTCCGCCGTCCAGGCCCCCACCCCCTTCAGGGAGCTGAGGGCCTCCACCACCTGGCGGTCGGGCATCCCCTCCAGGGCCTCCAGATCGAAGCCGCCCTCCTCCACCCGGCGGGCGAAATCCAGGATGTAGTCCGCCTTCCGGAAGCTCATGCCCACCCGCTGTAGCTCCTCCCGGCCCAGGGCCAGCAAGGCGGGGGCGTCCACCGTGCCCAGCCGCTCCCCCAGCCGCCTCCACAGGGTGGCCTGGGCGGCGGTGGAGATCTGCTGTCCCACAATCTGGTGGACCACCGAGGCGAACAGGTCCGGATCCCCCTCCCGGGACAGGGGCCCGATCCGCTCAATGGCCTCCCCCAGCTTTTTGTCCCGGCTTTTCAGGTATTCCATCTCCCGAGGCCCGCACGCCACAACCATTCCGCCGCCCCCTGCTTTTGAATGTTTTTTGGAACGTATTTTTGAAATAGTGTACCACATTCTCCCGATGATCGCAAGAGGAACAGAAAATTTGTTCGATATTTTGTAAAAAAGGGGGCGCCCAAGGCGCCCCTGGCATGGCCTTATCCTCATCTAGTAGCGGTTCAGGGCGGCGGAGCCGTCGTCCTCCCCCTTCTCGATGGAGCGGATCTGGGCGTAATACCCGTAGTCCTTGTTCACCTGGACCCAGACCCGGTCCCCGGCCTTTTTCCCCAGCAGGGCGGCCCCCATGGGGGACTCCTTGCTGATCAAGCCGTGGAGCACGTCCTGGCGCACGGTGGTCACCACCTGCCAGGTCTCCTCCTCCCCGTCCTCCTCCAGATAGACCGTCACCCGGTCGTACAGGCCCACGGCGTCGGCGGCGGAGCGGTCCTCAATGACCCGGGCGGTCTTAATCATGTTCTCCAGGTAACGGATGCGGCTCTCGTTTTTGTTTTTCTCCCGCTTGGCGGCCTTGTACTCAAAGTTCTCGCTCAGGTCGCCGAAGGAGCGGGCGGTCTTGACCTCCTCCAGCAGCTGGGGCCGCAGGGTGAGGCGCCGGTGGTCCAGCTCCTCCTTCATTTTTTGAAGGTCAATTTTAGTCAGTTCGTTATACATATTGCCTCACATCACTGTTTTTTGCCGTCCAGGGACGGCGGGTGGCCTCTGGAACCCGCTCCAGCCGCCGCCCGCCGGTTATATCAGGCCTCCCAGCCGGCCAGATAATCCCTCTGCTCCTGGGTCAGCTGGTCGATAGCCAGGCCCATGGCCTCCAGCTTCACCTGGCCGATCTTGTCGTCGATCTCGTCAGGGACGATGTACACCTTCTTCTCCAGCTCCCGCTGGTGCTTGACCAGCCACTCCAGGGACAGGGCCTGGACGGCGAAGGACATGTCCATAATCTCCGCCGGGTGGCCGTTGCCGGCGGCCAGGTTCACCAGCCGGCCCTCGGCCAGCACGTTGAGCGTCCGGCCGTCCTCCAGCTTGAAGCCCTCGATGTTCTGCCGCCGGGGGAAGCGCTCCACCGCCATCTCCCCCAGGGCGGCCACGTCCACCTCGCAGTCGAAGTGGCCGGAGTTGCACAGCATCACGTTGTCCTTCATCACCTCAAAATGCCGCTTGACGATCACGTCCTTGCAGCCGGTGGCGGTGACGAAGATGTCCCCCAGCCGGGCGGCGGCGTCCATGGGCATCACCCGGAAGTTCTCCATGGTGGCCTCCAGGGCCTTGAAGGGGTCCACCTCGCACACAATGACGTCGGCGCCCATCCCCTTGGCCCGCATGGCGATGCCCTTGCCGCACCAGCCGTAGCCGGCCACCACCACGGTCTTGCCCGCCACGATCAGGTTGGTGGTGTGCATGATGGCGTCCCAGGTGGACTGGCCGGTGCCGTACTTGTTGTCGTAGTAGTGCTTGGCCTTGGCGTCGTTGACGGCCATCATGGGGCAGGGCAGGATCCCCTCCCGCTCCCGGGCGTACAGCCGGTGGATGCCGGTGGTGGTCTCCTCGCAGCCGCCGATGAGCCGGCCGGCGTACTGGGCGCACCGGCCCCCCAGCAGGTTGATCAGGTCGCCGCCGTCGTCCACAATCAGGTGGGGCCGGCACTTCAGCGTCTCCACCAGCAGCCTCTCGTACTCCTCCATGTCCACCCCGTAGACGCCGTAGGTATCCACCCCCATCTCGGCCACGGCGGCAGCCACGTCGTCCTGGGTGGACAGGGGGTTGCAGCCGGTGAGATGGACGTCGGCGCCCCCCTCCTTCAGCACCAGCCCTAAGTTGGCGGTCTTGGCCTCCAGGTGGACGGACACGGCGATGGTCAGCCCGGCGAAGGGCTTCTCCCGGCGGAACCGGGCCTCAATGCCGCTGAGGGCGGGCATGAAGTCCCGCACCCACTGGATCTTCTGCCGGCCGGACGGGGCCAGGGACATGTCTTTCACAACGCTCATGGTAATCTCCTCCTCTAATTCTTACCGCGATTTCAAGAGAGCCTCTTTTTGTATCCACCCCCGGAGGGGGGCGCGGGACCGGCAATTCTGACAATCGCTCTCAGCCCCGCGGGGGCCGTACGCGCGTGAGACTATGATACCATACTTTCCCCGGTAACAAAAGCGGATTTTTCCTGTTTGAAATTTGTTTACACTTTGGCCGTAGACATTTCCCCCAAAAGCGGGTACAATATCTTTTACTTGTGAACTTTACCTTCAAGGAGGCCTGCTTATGAAAGCCGTGTCCCGCTGGCTGGACCGCTTCTGTTACAACCACCCTGGGCTGGGCATCCCCGGCCTGATCAAGTACATCGCCATCGGCAACGTGGCGGTCTACGTGGCTGACATGCTCACCGGCGGCATGCTCACCGCCTACCTGGGCTTCAACCTGGCCCTGATCCTCCGGGGGCAGGTCTGGCGGCTGCTCACCTTTGTCTTTATCCCCATCTCCTCCGGCGGCGGCTTCTGGGGGCCGTTTTTCTTCGCCGTCACCACCTACTTCTATTACTGGATCGGCTCCTCCTTGGAGCAGCATTGGGGCACCACCCGCTTCACGGTCTTCTACGGCCTGGGCGTCTTTTTCAACATCCTCATGAGCGTGATCCTCTACTTCACCCTCCACATCAACATGGCTGTCACCATGTACTATGTAAACATGTCCATGTTCTTCTCCTTCGCCACCCTCTACCCGGATATGCAGGTGCTGCTCTACGGCATCATCCCCATCAAGGTCAAGTGGCTGGCCTGGCTGGACGCCCTTTTCTTCGCCTATGAGATCTTCATGCTGCTCACCTCCAGGGTGTGGCTGCTGGCCCTCATGCCCGTCGTGGCCCTGCTGAACTACTTCATCTTCTTCGGGGGCGACCTGGCCAACGCCCTCACCCGGGGGCGGGAGCGGGTGAGGCACCGGGCCTCCCCCCAGACCATCAACTTCAAAAAGGCCCAGAAGGAGCTCCAGGAGCGCCGGGGCTACCTCCACAAGTGCTCGGTGTGCGGTATCACCGACCAGAGCCACCCGGACATGGAGTTCCGCTACTGCTCCAAGTGCAGGGGCTACTACTGCTACTGCGCCAACCATATCAACAACCATGAGCATGTGACATAAATAAGACGGGCGCCGTCCAAATGATGAGGCGCCATAACGAGGGTTTTAAAAAAGCGAGGTACAGTCCGTTCACTGTGCCTCGCTTTTTGTGATACATTACCTGCCCGAAAATATATCACCCATTAGACACGTTCGGACCGTGCCCGCGAAGATGTCCTGCGCGTCAGATTCGGCGCGTTACAGGAAGCTATTGCTTGATAGTACTGAAACAAAAGGGGTGTCCTTCCGGGTCAAACAAGACAGCTGAAGTGTTAAAATACTGAACTTCAGATTTTTTGGCGCCACATTTTATAGCATGTTCGACCGCTTCAAAGAGGTCTTCCACATAGAAATCAATGTGGGCCATTTGCTGCTGCTTTCCTTTTTCCCAAGGCCAGGCGGGCGCGATATAATCATCTATCTCTTGAAACGCCAGCAGCCATCCCTGTGGAGAACGCAAAGCAGCCCAGCCTCCACCGGACATTTCCTTTTTCCAACCCAGAAGCGCCGCATAGAATTCGGCTAACGCATCCGCATTTTTACAATCAAAAGCAAATCCACAAATCCCATCTATTACCATGATTTTTCCTCCCGAGCATGATGACATCTAAACGGTTGGAGCGCAAGGCTCCGGCCACTTTATTAAATATTTGCCGCTGTCCCCCGGCCAATGGGGCCCCGGCGAGGGAGCTCATCCCCCCGCCACCGCCTCCGCCACCCGGATGCCGTCCACGGCGGCGGACACGATCCCCCCGGCATAGCCCGCCCCCATTCCCACGGGGCAGGTCCCGTGGGAGCCCTGTATGGATTCAAATCCTCGGGCGAAATAAATTCGCCCTGCGGAAATTCTCCGGGCCTGGCGGCCCTGCGAATTTACGGCCTGCCGGCCGCCCCATCTGCGATGGGGCCCCGGCGAGGGGGCTCATCCTCCCGCTACCGCCTCCGCCACCCGGATGCCATCCACGGCGGCGGACACGATCCCCCCGGCGTACCCCGCCCCCTCGCCGCAGGGGTAGAGCCCCCGCAGGGCGGACTGACAGCTCCCGTCCCGCAAAATCCGCACCGGGGAGGACGACCGGGTCTCCACCCCGGTGAGCACCCCGTCCGGGGCGGCGAACCCCCGGAGCTTCCGGTCCATCAGGGGCAGGGCCTCCCGGAGGGCCTGTGTCACATAACCGGGCAGGGCCCCCTCCAGGCCGGTCCAGCTCACTCCAGGCCGGTAGCTGGGCAGAACGCCTCCCGGCCCCTCCGAGGGCTGTTTCCGCAAAAAGTCCTCCACCCGCTGGGCCGGGGCCAGGAACCCGCCGCCCCCCAGCCGGAAAGCCGCCCGCTCCCACCGCCGCTGGAAGTCCACCCCGGCCAGCACGTCGCCGCCGGGGAAGTCCCCGGGGCCCACTCCCACCAGCAGCCCGCCGTTGATGTTGGCCCCGTCCCGGGCCCGATGGCTCATGCCGTTGGTGACCACGCCCCCCTGTTCCGAGGCGGCGGCCACCACCTCTCCCCCGGGGCACACGCAGAAGGAGAAGGCCGACCGGCCAGCCGGCAGATGGCAGGCCAGCTTGTAGTCGCTGGGGGGCAGCTTCTCCCAGGCCGGCCCGTACTGGCGCAGGCTGATCTCCCGCTGGAGATGCTCGATCCGCACCCCGATGGCGAAATTTTTTTGTTCCATGGGCACCCCGGCCTCCCGGAGCATCTCGAAGGTGTCCCGGGCGGAGTGGCCCGGGGCCAGGATCACCGTGCTGGCGGCCAGGCGCTCCACCCCTCGGGGGCCCTCCACCTCCACGCCGGCCAGCGCCCCGCCGCTGACCACCAGCCCGGTCAGCCGGTGGCCAAACCGCACGTCGCACCCCAGGGCGATCAGCTCCTTCCGGATGGTCTTCACCACCTTCCGGAGGATATCCGTGCCGATGTGGGGCTTATGGGAGTACCTCACGTCCGCTGGGGCCCCGGCCTCCACCAGGGTATCCAGCACGGCGGGGATCCGGGGGTCATGGGTGCCGGTGGTCAGCTTCCCGTCGGAGAAGGTGCCCGCGCCCCCCTCGCCGAACTGGACATTGGAGCCCTCGTCCAGCGCCCCGGTGCCCCAGAAGGCGGACACGTCCCGGGTCCGGGTATCCACGTCCCGCCCCCGCTCCAGCACCACGCAGGGCACCCCCGCCCGGGCCAGGAACAAAGCGGCGAACAGCCCCGCCGGTCCCATCCCCACCACCACCGGGGGCAGGGCGGGCCGCCGCCTCACCGCCGGGAAGGTATACGCCGCCCGCTCCACCAGGGAGACGTGTTTCCCCGGGGCGTCCCGAACGACAGAGGCCTCCCCCTTCATCGCCGTCTCCACGGTGTACACATAGTGTACGTCGTCCCGCTTGCGGGCGTCGATGGACTGGCGGACAATCTCCAGCTCCCCCAGGGCCCCGGGGCGGACCCCCAGGGCCCTGGCCGCCCGCTTCCGCAGCAGCTCCAGATCCCCGCCGATGGGCAGGGTCAGATTTCCAATTTGAATCATACATTTCACATCCTGTCCGGGCCTGGCCCGGGCTTTCTTCTGTCCAGAACCGGGCCGGCGGCTGTCCGGCCGCCTGTCCCCGCTGTCCATATGAGTATACCACAGCCCGGCAAAAAGAGGAAGCGGGCCTTTTCCTCCCCGCCCGCCCCTTGTTTGCCTGATATTTTCCCAAATTCGACAAAAAACGACAAAAACACTTGCCCCCGCTCCCCCCTCCCCGTATCTTGGAAGTGAAAGAGGGAAGCCGCGCCCCTTTTTCCCAAAAATCCGGCGCGGGACACAGCCTGGCCCCCAACGGGGCGCGTCCGCCGGGCGGATTGATTCCCGGGCATCCCCTGCCGGCGGGGGGCCCGTCAACCCCCGGGGCTTGGACGCCCCCCAGGTGGACAGGAGACGCAATGAAGGAGGCAATGTCAAATGGCAAGAAAAAAAGTGGAGCGCAACATCTCGTTTGACGATGTGCGGGGGCTGTACTATGTGAGCATGGACCTAGGCCGGGACGCCGCCGGCCGGCGCCTGCGCCAGTACCGCACCTACCCCACCATCACCGCCGCCCGGGCGGGCCTGCGGGACTTCCTGGCCCGGCGGGAGCAGGAGCTCCAGACCCCCCGGCACCAGCTCACCCTCTCCGACTGGCTGGAGTACTGGATGGACACCATCGTCCGGCCCAACCGGGCGGAAACCACCGTGTACGCCTATCAGAAGATCATCGACAACCACCTGGTCCCCGCCCTGGGGGACACCCCCATCCTCAAGCTCTCCCCCAAGGAGATCCAGCAGTACTACACCCAGGTCCAGCGGGACAGCGGCCTGTCCTCCAACACCCTGCGCCGGCACCACGACCTGCTCTCCTCCGCCCTGCGCACGGCGGTGCGCCAGGACATGCTGCTGGTCTCCCCCATGGAGCGGGTGGAGCCCCCCCGTTCCCGGCAGTACGAGGCGGACTTCTACAACCCGGAGGAGCTCAAGCGGCTGTACGCCCTGCTCCAGGGCCACTGGATGGAGCTGCCGGTGAAGCTGGCGGGCAGCCTGGGCTTGCGGCGGGAGGAGCTGTGCGGCCTGAAGTGGGACAATGTGAATTTCCAGCGCCGGGTACTCTACATCCGGGAGGCCCGCACCGCCTTCGGCTCCACCATCGTCCAGAAGGAGACCAAGAACCGGGCCTCTGTCCGCACCCTGTACATGCCCGAGGAGATCCTCCAGCTCCTCCGGAGGGAGGAGGAGCGGCAGCGGCGGGAGCTGGACTCCCTGACCGGCCACGTGGTGCTGGACCAGAAGGGCCAGCCCTACTCCCCCAACGCCCTGTCCCTGGCCTTCACCCGCTTTGTCCGGAAAAACGACCTGCCCCGGGTGACCCTCCACGGCCTGCGCCACTCCTTCGCCACCATCGCCTCCTTCCAGGGAGTGTCCCTGTTCGACATCGGCAAGGCCCTGGGCCACTCCACCCCGGCCACCACCGGGCGGATCTACACCCACCTCATCGACCGCACCCACGAGGAGACCCTGATGAAGGTGTCCGACGCCTTAAAATAGGCGCCCAGGGCCTGTTTGAAACAGGTTAAAACGCCCAAACGGCACCTAATTTTCCCGCAGGGCTTATCTGCTGGAAAAAAACGCCGATATATAGGGCAGAAGCGTTGCCAGGCATTTCCGGCAAACACATCAAAGGAGGAGTTCCATTATGGTTGATCTGATCAGCGTCGTAAACCCCAACTACCAGAAGGCCGTGGACGCCGTCTCCGGCTCCAAGCCCGCCGAGAAGACGGAGAAGCCCGCCGGTGAGGCTGGCGGCGAGGCCGTCAAGGAGAACGTGGACACCTACGTCCCCGAGGACAAGGCCCCGGTGAAGGAGGACACCGGCGTCAGCTACAAGCCCAACGCCGCCCTGGTGGAGGCCATGAAGAAGGAGCAGGCCGCCCAGGAGGCCCGCTTCATCAACATGATGAAGTCTATGCTCACCAAGCAGGGCAAGGTGTTCGGCCAGAGCACCGACTACACCGTTACCCCCGAGGTCCAGGCCGCCGCCAAGGAGGCCATCTCCGAGGACGGCTACTGGGGCGTAAAGCAGACCTCCGAGCGGATTGTCAACTTCGGCAAGGCCCTGGTGGGCGGCGACCCCGCCCGGGTGGGCGAGATGCGGGACGCCTTCATCAAGGGCTTCGAGGCCGCCACCAAGGCCTGGGGCGGCGCCCTGCCCGGCATCGCCCAGGAGACCTATGACGCCGCCATGAAGCTCTTCGACGAGTGGGAGAAGGAGGGCGCCGTGGACAAGGCCCCCGAGACCGAGACCCCTGCGGAGTAATCCCTGATTCCAGCATAAAAACAGCCCGGCGGGCCGGATGGCCACCCCGCATAAGGACAACAACCGAGTCACCGTTCAGGGCATGATAGAACTGCGGCAATCAACCTTGATTGCCGCAGTTCTGCTATCTTTTTAGCCGTTAGACGTGATATGGTAGCAACTTGGAACCTGCACTCATAACCGTTGGCCGCTGTCTGAGCGGGTCTTTCCCTGCCTGATCCAGCAGCCCCCGGTTATGAATACAGGTTCTTAAAATCCAAAGCGGGCTTGGATCTTCTCCATTCGCTTCGACTGTTTTACTTGGAATGGACAGCGGCTGTCACAGTGCCCGCAGTCCACGCAGTCCGAAGCGTGTTTTTCCAGCTTGGTATAGTGGTCAGCCGCCATGGCGTCCCCAGCCATGGCAAGGTCATAGTATTTGTTGATAAGTCCTACATTCAGCCCGGCGGGGCAGGGCTGGCAGTGGTTGCAGTAGACGCAGTTCCCCACTGCGTCCCGGGGCGCAAACGTGCCGAGGATGCCGTAGTCCCGCTCCTCCGGCGTGGCGTTCAAAAAGCCCAGCAGTTCCTGGACATCTTCCGCATACCGGATTCCTGGCAGTACCGTCAACACTCCCGGTTTGTCCAGGGCATATTGCATACACTGATATTTGGTAAGCGCCTTTTTGAAGGGGGAGGTCTTGGCGTCCAGAAGCTGACCGCCGGAGAACGGCTTCATCACTGAAATTCCAATTCCTTCCGCTTCGCACCGCCGGTAGAGTTCCATCCGCTCATCGGTGCTCCCATTGGCGTAGTCACCGTGACGGTAGTCGTATCCCGGATTGATGGAGAACATCAGCTGCTCCACCATTCCGGCGTCCAGCACGAGATTGGCAAGCTCCGGTGTGTGCGTCGACAGGCCGATATGCTTGACCACCCCCTGTTGCTTCATATCCAGCAGGTACTCCAGCACCCCGTTTTTCTGATAGCTGTCCCAATCCTCTACCGCGTCCAGACAATGAATAAAGCCATAATCCACATAATCAGTCCGAGGCTTTGAAGCATCCAGTCGACCTGCCGCTCGACCTTCTCAAGATCGGTGGTCCAGCCGTACTCTCCCGTCTCATAATTTGCGCCGAAGTGGACCTGATAGAGCATATCCTTTCTCGAATCGGAGAAAGCCTTGCCATAGTATTCAAAGGTTTTTGCTCCCTCGGTAGCAAGGTCCGCATAGTTGACGCCATTTTCATGGGCAAGCCGCAGGGCGTTCACAGCTTCTTTTTCCGAAGCCTCCGCTATGTAACTTGTTCCAAGGCCGATCACACTGATCTGGTCTCCGGTCTTTTGATTCAACCGGTATTCCATAGTGAATCCCTCTCATAGTATTTTAAATTCAGGCGTATCCCTGACATGACCAGGACTGCCAGCCGGGCGTAATCACCCCAGCCGCATATACAGCAGCGGGTACGGGTTCCCTTCCTCATCATGGCTGGTACGCCGGCAGGTCACAAACCCACAGTGCTCATAAAACCCCACCGCCTGGGGGTTCTGCTCGTTCACGGTCACTTCCCGGACCCCGTAGTCCTCAATGGCGGCCCGGAGCAGCTGTTTTCCCAGCCCCCTGCCCCGCTCCGCCGGGGAGAGGAGCAGCATCTCCAGCCGGCCGTCCTCCACCCCCATAAAGGCGGCCGGGACATCCGGCTCCCGCTCCGCGACAACCAGCCGGGCCACCCCCCTCCAGCGCCCGGGGCACATACTCCTTGATCCGCTTGACCTCCCCGTCGGAGAGGAACAGGTGGGTGGCCCGGACGGAGTCCTCCCAGACCGCCAAAAGGCTTTGAAGCAGAAGGGGCGTCCTTGTTTTTACTTCGTAGATGTTCACGCTTCTCCTCCAGAAAACCCGGGTTTTACAGGAAAATCTTGCTCTCCGCCCGGCGGCCGGCGTACTGCTCCTCCAGCTCGTGCTGGTGGTACAGATAGCCCTCGTGGGTGAAGGACTTGGCCCCCATGGGGCATTTTTTCACGCAGGCGCAGCATTTGATGCACTTGCCGGGGATGTTGGAGACATCTTCCCCGTCAATGGAGCCCATGGGGCACAGCCGGGCGCATAAGCCGCACTTCACGCACTTGCCCGGGTCGGTGACCGGCTTGGCCTTCAAAAAGTCCTTGATGGGCTCGCCGTTCCGGTCCCGGGGGGTGTAGTAGGGCCGGACGGGGTCACAGCCTTCCACCGCAACCCCCTGGGCGGGAAGGGCTGTCAGCTCTTTTACCTTGTCGGCCGTCCGCTGGGCCAGCTGATCCACCAGGGCCATGTCCTCCCCGTCGGGCCGCCCCGCCCCCAGCAGGGTGGAGAAGGAGTGCTCCCCCACCACGGCGGCGGCGGCGACAGAGGTGAACCCGTTGTCCCCCAGGACATTACGCAGCTCCATCAGGCCGTCGTCAAAGTTCCGGTTGCCGTACAGCACCACCGGGACGGCCAGGGCGCCCTCCCCGTGGATGTTCTCCTGAATGAAGGGCAGCAGCAGGTTTGGCACCCGGCCGGCGTATACCGGAGTGCCCAGAACCACCAGGTCCTCCGGGCCGAAGCTCAGGGGCGCTTCCCGTCCGGCGGGCTGGGTGTAGTTGTGGGCTTTGTATTCCGCCCCCAGCCGCCGGGCCAGGTTTTCCGCCAAATATGTGGCCACCTTCTCGGTGGTGCCGGTGCCGCTAAAATAGACGGCCCACACGGTTTTAATTACCATATGTAATATTCCTCCTTGAAAATACATTTTAAACGGGGCGTTTTGGGGCCGGATTGGGCCACTTCCGGGGCGATTCCAAGCCAATTCCGGCCTGTTTCGGGACCGCCGGCGTGTCCGGTCTCGGACTACAGGCTGTTCCGGCGGAAGGCGAGGTACCCCTCCAGGATCAGGGAGGCGGCCACGGCGTCCACGGTCTTTTTCCGCTTTCTGGCGTTTTTCCCCGACTCAAACAAAATCCGGTGGGCGTCCACGGTGGTCCGCCGCTCGTCCCACAGCTTCACCGGCATCCCCAGGAGCTCCTCCACCCGGGCGGCGAAGTCCCGGTAGAGCTGGGCCCGGGGGCCCTCGGTGCCGTCCATGTTCCGGGGGAAGCCCATGACCACCTCCTCCACCTGATGGTCCCGGGCCAGCTTCGCCAGCTCCTCCAGCACCACCTCCTCCCGGCGGCTGTGGATGGTGGTGGTGAACCCGGCCAGCAGGCCGGTGGGGTCGGACAGGGCCACGCCGGTGTGGGCGTCGCCGTAGTCAATGGCCATAACCCGCATGGGCAACCCTCCTCTCCGGGGCGGCGTCAACCCGCCCCTGTTTTGTCATTCGCCCCTATTATACCGCATGATGGAAAAAATACAATCCTTTGATTGACTTCTGACGGCGGAGCCCCCATAATAGAAGCAGATCATGTTTCAAAGAGGTGGAGGTATGGATTTTTACGCCACGCTGGGAGACTCCTGCGCCAGGATGGAGCTGCTGGACGGCCTGTTCCGGGCGGGGATGACTGGGGCCCGGGTCAACCTGTCCCACACCAGCCTGCCCCGGTGCGCCCCCCTGCTGGAGGGGGGGTACTGGCCCGCCGCCCGCCGGGCCGGGCGGAAAAACGCCCATCTGCTCCTGGATCTCCAGGGCCCCGAGCTGCGGGTGGGGGAGCTGCCCCGGCCCACTCCCCTCCGGGAGGGGGACGAGGTGCTGCTGGGAGAGGGGGGCGTCCCCGTTCCCAAGGCGGTGCTGGACCTGGCCAAGCCCGGGTGCCAGATCGTCATTGACGACAGCGCCCTGCTGCTGGAGGTCCGCCGGTCCAGCCCGTCGGTGATCCTGTGCCGGGTGGCCCGGGGCGGGACGCTCCAGAGCAAGAAGGGGCTGGCCCTGCTGGGAGCCCAGGTGGACACCCCCACCCTCACCCAGTTCGACCGGGAGAACCTGGCCCTGGCGGGAAAATACGGGGTGACCCATATCCTGCTGCCCTTTGTCCGGGGTCCCCAGGACGTGGAGGTACTGCGGCGGGAGCTGGCCCGGCTTGGGCTGGAGGGCATCCAGGTGGTGGCCAAGATCGAGGACGCCCAGGGCCTGGAGCAGCTGGACGGCATTATGGCCGCCGCGGATCAGATCTGTATTGCCCGGGGGGACCTGGGCAACGCCCTGCCCCTGTGGAAGCTGCCCGGCCTGCAAAAGGACATCGCCCGGCGGTGCCGGGAGCGGGGAAAACCCTTCTGCCTGGTGACCCAGCTGCTGTGGTCCATGGAACAGCGGCCAGTGCCCACCCGGGCGGAGGTGAGCGACATCTACAACGGGGTGCTGGACGGGGCCTCCTCCCTGATGCTCACCGGCGAGACCGCCGCGGGCAAGTGGCCGGTCCAGGCCATGGATTATCTGGTGAAAACCGCCCGAGAGGCGATGGCGGCGCTGTCCGCCACATAAAGAGAGGAGAGAGTTTGATGAAACGCGTCTACCGCAAGCTTCTGGCCCTGGCCTGCGCGGCCGTCATGGCGCTGTCCGCCCTGCCGGCGGCGGCCGCCGCCCCCGCCTTCTCCGACGTGGGGGAGGGGGACTGGTTCCACCCCTACGTGACCATGGTGAGCGAGGCCGGGCTGATGGCCGGCAGCGAGGGCAGCTTCCACCCCCAGGGCAACCTGACCGCCGCCGAGGCCCTGGTGCTGGCCTACCAGCTCCACAGCCAGGGCCAGGGACAGCTCCCCGATGTGGAGGGCCCCTGGTATATGCCCTACTACCAGTACGCCGTGACCAGCGGCATCCTGTCCGGGGATGAGCTGGCCGCTGAGGACCTGAACCAGTACGCCAGCCGGTATCAGATGGTGTCCATCCTGGACAAGGCCGCCCGGGAGGATTTCCCGGCCATCAACCAGGCGGAGGACGGCTTCATCCCCGACCTGGCCGAGGGGGACGCCCACGGCGCCACCGTCTACAAGTGGTACCGGGCGGGCATCCTGTCCGGCGACGGGGAGCACCGCTTCAACGGCGAGAGCAACATCCGCCGCGGCGAGGTGGCGGTGATCCTGTGCCAGCTCACCGGCCTGGTGGACCGGGCCCGGTTTGACCCCCTGCCCGGCCAGCCCGAGAAGCCTATGGAGCCTGAGAAGCCCACAGAGCCTGAGAAACCCACGGAGCCCGAGAAGCCCGTGGAGCCCGAGAAGCCCGCCAGCGCCCAGGACTTTGTGGCCGAGGTGGTGCGGCTGGTCAACCTGGAGCGGGCCAACCAGGGGCTGAAGTCCCTGGGGACCTTCTCCTCCCTGACCCAGGCCGCCCAGGTACGGGCGGAGGAGCTGGAGGAGCTCTTTGAGCACACCCGCCCCGACGGCAGCAGCTGCTTCACCGCCCTGGACCAGGCCGGGATAAACTACCGGGCCGCCGGGGAGAACATCGCCATGGGCTACCGCTCCCCTGAGGCCGTGGTGGAGGGCTGGATGAACTCCCCCGGCCACCGGGCCAACATCCTCAGCGGGGACTTCACCCACATCGGCGTGGGCTACGCCCCGGACTGGAACTGGGCCCAGCTGTTTGTGGGCACCTCCCGGCCTGTGGAGCTGCCCGAGGAGCCTGAGCAGCCTGACGACACCCAGGAACCCCAGGAGCCCGACGAGCCCGGCAACCAGCCCGGGCAGTCCCAGAACCTGCTGCCCAACGGCCAGGAGATCACTGACGACAACATCCGGGGGATCATCTACGGCCTGAAGGGCCAGTACCCCGAGGGCATGCCCTGGACCAACGACGACGAATACTTCTCCGCCCCCCTGCACACCACCGGCTATGGCTGCGCCGGCTTCGCCCTGATTTGCAGCGACGCGGTCTTTGACGACCTGCCCATCACCGAGGAGCACTCCGACTTCAGCCGGATCCGGGTAGGCGATATGCTCCGGATCAACAACGACACCCACAGCGTGGTGGTGCTGGAGGTCCGGGAGAACAGCGTCATCGTCACCGAGGGGAACTACAACAGCTCCATCCACTGGGGCCGGGAGATCAGCCGGGACTCCCTGGAGAGCAGGAACTTCTGGGCCATCACCCGGTATCCCGCCTAAACCGGTATTCCGGTTCAAAATTGAATTTTCGCGAAAACCGGGGGGCTCAGCTCCCCGGTTTTTCTTGCTGAATCCATGAAATACTGTTATACTACTTGCGATTGAAATTTTCCGGCCTGGGCCGGTAAAGGGGGACGCCCGCTATGAATAAACTGATGGTGATCGACGGCAATTCCATCGTCAACCGGGCCTTTTACGGGGTGAGCCAGAATCTCACCACCCGGGACGGCCAGCCCACCAACGCCGTGCTGGGCTTTTTGAACATCCTGAACAAGCTGCTGGACGAGGTCCAGCCCCAGGGGCTGTGCGTCACCTTCGACCGGAAGGCCCCCACCTTCCGCCATCTGGCCTACGAGGGCTACAAGGCCAACCGCAAGGGCATGCCCGAGGAGCTGGCCAGCCAGATGCCCATTTTGAAGGACACACTCCGGGCCATGAACATCCCCATGTATGAGCTGGACGGCTGGGAGGCCGACGACCTGCTGGGCACCATCGCCCGGATCGACGGGGAGAGCGGCTGGGAGACCGTCATTGTCACCGGGGACAAGGACTCCCTCCAGCTGGTGACGGAGGACACCACCGTGAAGCTGGTGTCCACCCGCATGGGGCGGACGACCACCAGGGACGTGACCCCGGAGGTTTTCCGGGAGGAGTACGGCTTCCCGCCGGAAAACCTCATCGACCTGAAGGCCCTGATGGGGGACTCCTCCGACAACTACCCCGGCGTGAAGGGGGTGGGGGAAAAGACCGCCATGGCGCTGATCCAGCTGTACCACACCATCGACCGCCTCTATGACCATATGCCCGGCATCTGCTCCGCCCCCGGCACCCCCGCCAAGCCGGGCCTGGTGAAAAAGCTGGAGGAGGGCCGGGAGAGCGCCTTTTTGTCCCACAACCTGGCCGCCATCCGCACCGACGCGCCCATCCAGTTCAGGCCCGAGGACAACCTACGCCAGCCGGTGGACAATGACACCCTGTACCGGCTGTTTGTGGAGCTGGAGTTCTCCAAGCTCATCGACAAGTACCACCTCACCGCCCCCCAGGGGGAGGGGGAGGTCAAAACGGGCCTCCCCGCCGTACTGGACGGGGGCTGCTATCTGGAGACGGAGCTCACCCCGGAGCGCGCCCAGGGCCTGCTGGAGCTGTGGCGGGCCAAGGAGGTGGTACACATCGTGGCCCTGCCCTCTCTGGACGTGGTCTGCGTCATGTGCCACCTGAACGACGATTCCTGGAACGCCAGCGTTCTCATGGCCGATAAATTGGAGAATTACAACGAGATTCTGCGGACCCTCTTCTCCTCCCCCCACATCAAAAAGGCCGCCCACGGGGTGAAAAACCTGTGGCGGGCCCTGCTGTCCGAGGGCATCACCCCGGCGGGCTTCGTCTTCGACACCGAGGTGGCCGCCTATCTGCTGGCCCCCACCGATGGCAGCTATGAGCTGGAAAAGCTGGGGCTGTCCTACTACAACCAGCAGTTCCCCAAGGCGGAGGCCTATCTGGCAGAGGGCGCTTTTGGCCCCCTGTCTGACCCCGCCGCCCCCGCCGAGGCCATGGCCCGCCATTGCGTCCTGATTGAGACCCTGCGGGAGACTCTCACCGCCCGGCTCCAGGAGCTGGGCATGTGGGATTTATACGAAACCGTGGAGCTGCCCCTGTGCGGGGTGCTGGCGGAGATGGAGACGGAGGGCTTCCTCATCCACCGGGGAGCCCTGGCCCAGTTCGGCCAGATGCTGGCCGGGCGGATCGAGGAGGTCCAAAAGGACATCTACGCCCTGGCCGGGGAGGATACCTTTAATATCAACTCCACCCAGCAGCTGGGGGGCATCCTCTTTGACAAGCTGGGCCTGCCCCCGGTGAAGAAGACCAAGACCGGCTACTCCACCAACGCCGAGGTGTTGGAGAAGCTGCGGGGCCAGCACCCCATCATTGAGTCCATTCTGGAGTACCGCCAGCTCACCAAGCTGAAGTCTACCTACGTGGACGGGCTGGAGAAGGTCATCCCCGCCGACGGGCGGATCCACACCTCCTTCCAGAACACCGTCACCGCCACCGGACGGCTGTCCTCCACCGAGCCCAATTTGCAGAACATCCCCGTCCGCACGGAATTGGGGGCGGAGCTGCGGAAAATGTTCGCCGCCCCGGCGGGCCGGGCGCTGGTGGACGCCGACTACTCCCAGATTGAGCTGCGGCTGCTGGCCCATATGGCGGGAGATCAGGCCATGATCGACGGCTTTCAAAGCGGGGAGGACATCCACACCATCACCGCCTCCCAGGTGTTCGCCGTGGCGCCGGAGGAGGTCACCCCCCTGATGCGCAGAAGCGCCAAGGCGGTGAACTTCGGCATTGTGTACGGCATCTCCCCCTTCTCCCTGTCCCAGGACATCGGGGTCACCGTGGCCCAGGCCAAGGAGTATATGGAAAAATACTTCGCCCACTACGCCGGGGTGCGGGCCTATATGGACCGGGTGGTGGAACAGGCCAGGGAGAGCGGGTTTGTCTCCACCCTGTGGGGCCGGCGGCGGTGGGTGCCGGAGCTGAAGTCCTCCAACTACAACACCCGCTCCTTCGGGGAGCGGGTGGCCCTCAACGCCCCCATCCAGGGCACCGCCGCCGACATCATCAAGCTGGCCATGATCCGGGTGCGGGACCGGCTGAAGGCCGAGGGGCTGGAGGGGAAGCTGGTCCTCCAGGTCCACGACGAGCTGATTGTGGAGTGCCCGGAGCACGAGGCGGAGGCCATCTGCAAGCTGGTGGAGGAGGAGATGGAGCGGGTGGCTGAACTGTCCGTCCCCCTGCTGGCGGAGACCAAGGCGGGGAAATCCTGGGCGCAGGCCCATTAAAGGCCGCCCCGGCGGCGGGACGGGAGAGCTAGACCACCTATCCGCCAAATATGACCAGCTGTCCCAAAACGGTTGCGGAACCGCCCTTCCTCTGATATAGTTAAAACCGGTATTCATAAGGCAAAATTCCCGCTTAGACGGCCGTTTGAGCTTGTGAATACAGGTTTTTAACACACTTGAGAAGCTGTGGAAGGGGGAGGGGAACCATGGCGGAGGGCACAGGCCGGCGGGGACGCCGCCCCCCGGACGGGGAGGCATCCATGAAAAAACGGGTCAACCTGATCCTGCTGGCGGGGATGGTCCCGCCCCTCCTGTCCTATCTGCCGCTGGGCTGGGAGGGGGGGATGGCCCTCGCCGCCATCCCCGTCCTGGGATATGTCTACCCCTCCCTGCCCTTCGCCTTCCTCCAGCTGCTGCTGTGCTACAACCTCCGGGGCCGGTTCAGCCGGCTGGCGCGGCTGCTGCCGCTGGTGGCGGTAGGGCCGTTCCACCTGCTGGGGTGGCACTGGATCACCACTTCCTCGGGCGTCGGGGCCATGCTCGGTGTCATTCTCATCACATTTACCACCCTCCCGGCCCTGGGCATCGGGCTGGGCTGGGCCGCCTGGGCCGTCCTTCGCTGGACGGGGAGGCTGGAGTAAGAAGCTGTACCATTCGCTGAAGTATAGAGATACACGAGCTAAAATTGCCTGTGGCAAGGCAAAAAAGCGCAGGAATCCTGGGTGGATTTCAAGATTTTATAACGCAGCCATAGGCTATTTTAGCCACGAAGATCTATGCTGTGGCGATTGGTACAGCTTCTAAGGAGGAATCCCAGTGGAACACACCATTTACATCGTCTTTTCCGCCACCCCCACGGGGATGGGCCGCCTCATCCGGGGGGCCACCGGCCACCGGTACAACCACGTGTCCCTCTCCCTCAGCCCGGATATCCGCAGGATGTACAGCTTCGCCCGGCTCCACCGGGCCATCCCCCTGTACGGCGGCTTTGTCATGGAGTCCGTCCTGCGGTACCAGTCCTTCGCCGGGCTGGCCCAGGTGAAGATCTGCCGGCTGGACGTTCCAGAGCCCCAGTTTTCCTACCTGAACAACTATCTGGAGCGGCTGTGGAACGAGCGGGAGGAGTACATCTACAACACCCCCGCCGCCCTGGCGTCCCTGGTCCACCTGCGGCCGGCCATCTTCAAGTCCTATACCTGCGTCACCTTTGTCCAGGAAATCCTCGCCCGGTACGGCCTGGCCGGGGTGGGGGAACAGGACGCCCCCACGATCCGGGCCCTGGAGCAGCGGCTGGCCCCCTACGCCGTCTACCAGGGGCCCGTTCCCGCCAGCCCCGGGGACTGGGGGGAGGACCCCTACCCCGCCCGGACCACCACCCGCTACGCCGCCTACACCACCGCCCGCCACTTCGGCCGGCTGGCCAGGCGGGCGCTGGCGGGGTGGGCCTGATGGCCGGGGCCAGAGGGCGGGCGGCCGCCGTCCTGGGGCTGACAGCGGCGGGCGTGCTGGCCATGGCCTGGGTGGAGGGGTCCCTCTCCCCCGCCTACCCCGTCAAATCTGCCCTGAAAATCGCCGTGTTCCTGGGCTGCGCCGGGCTGTATGCCCTGTTCAGCGGAGATACGGCCCCCTTCCAGGTCCTCCGGAGGCCGGGCCGCCTGAAATGCCCCGCCCTGCTGGCGGCGGGGGTCTTCGCCCTCCTTCTGGGGGGCTACCTGCTGCTGTCCCCCTGGCTGGATCTGTCCGCCATCCCGGAGAACCTGGCCGCCAAGGAGGGGATCACCCAAGAGACCTTCCCCCTGGCCGCCGCCTATATCACCCTGGGGAACTCCCTGCTGGAGGAGTTCTTTTTCCGGGGCTTCGCCTTTCTCACCCTGTACCGCCTGGGGTATGGGAAGCTGGCCTACGGCTGCTCCGCCCTGGCCTTCGCCCTGTACCATGTGTCCATCACCAGCGCCTGGGGCGCCCCGGGGCTGATCGCCCTCATGGCGGCTGGGCTAGCCGCCGCCGGCCTGCTGTTCAACTGGCTGGACCGGGACGGGAGCCTGTTCCCCTCCTGGCTGGTCCACATGGGCGCCAACCTGGGCACCAACGCCGTGGGGTTTCTTTTGTTTCTGTAGAGGGGCCGGGGCCGCCCCCATATCCAAAAAGGAGTGTTTCCTATGTACTACGAGATCGTCCCTATGGACCGGAGCCACATCAGCCAGATCGCCGCCCTGGAGCGGGAGTGCTTCTCCACCCCCTGGACCGAGGCCATGCTGGAGGAGGCGCTGTTCAACCCCCAGGCCAGCTTCATCGTGGCCGAGGACGGGGAGGGGAATATCCTGGGCTACGCCGGCCTCCACGCCGTGCTGGACGAGGGGTACATCGACAACGTGGCCGTGGCCCCCGACGCCCGGCGGCACGGGGTGGCCTCCGCCCTGCTGGAGGTGTTCTGCCGGTTCGGGGCGGCCAACCTGGCCTTCCTCACCCTGGAGGCCCGCAAGTCCAACGGCCCCGCCATCGCCCTGTATGAGAAGCACGGCTTCCAAATGGCCGGTCTGCGCCCCGGCTACTACCAGAACCCCCGGGAGGACGCCGTTATCATGACGAGGGAGTTTGCTAAGGAGGAAACGACATGAACAACATCGTCACGGTTATCGTTCACCCACAGGGCTCCGCCGCCCCCTGCATCAAGCGCATCCGAGCTTTTTATCCCGATATGTCTCTGGGAGAGCTGAGCGCCAGCATCAAAGCGGGCAGGCCCGCGTTCTCCTTTGACCTGGAGTACTACGATGTGGTGGAAGACCTGAACGGCATCGACCGGCGAAAAATCTTCCGTGAACTATTGGAGGACCTGGAAAGCCTGGGGGCCCGGCTGGAGATGACACTGACCCAGGTTTTGAGCTCCGGCACAACCACTGAGTCCTTTACCTTGAAGGATTTTGACAATTATATGGATTTCAGCGAAGAGATCCGCCAGCAGGTGGAGCTGGACTGTGACCGGGAGGCGGAAGAATGAACATTTTATCCATTGAAAGTTCCTGCGACGACACCGCCGCCGCCGTGGTCAAAGACGGGCGGACGGTGCTGTCCAGCCTGGTGTCCTCCCAGATTGAGATGCACGCCGTCTACGGCGGCGTGGTGCCGGAGATCGCCTCCCGGAAGCACGTGGAGGCCATCTCCGGTCTGGCGGGGCGGGCCGTCTCCGACGCCGGGCTGACCAAGGCCGATTTAGACGCCGTGGCCGTCACCTACGCCCCCGGGCTCATCGGGGCGGTGCTGGTGGGGGTCAACTTCGCCAAGGGGGCGGCTATGGCCCTGGGCCTGCCCCTCATCCCCGTCCACCACGTGCGGGGGCACATCGCCGCCAACTACATCACCCACCCGGAGCTGGAGCCGCCTTTTGTCTGCCTGTGCGTCTCGGGAGGGACAACCGCCATTGTGGACGTGAAATCCTACACCGACATGGCGGTGCTGGGGGGCACCCGGGACGACGCCGCCGGGGAGTGCTTCGACAAGGTGGCCCGGGTGCTGGGGCTGGGCTACCCCGGGGGCGGGCCCATGGACCGGCTGGCCCAGGGGGGCGACGACCAGAAGTATGACCTGCCCGTGGGCCGGGTGGCCGGGGCGGAGCTGGACCTGTCCTTCTCCGGGCTGAAAACCGCCAGCCTGAACCTGATCCACAACGCCCGGCAAAAGGGGGAGGAGCTGGATCTGCCCGCCTTCGCCGCCAGCTTCGGCCGGGCGGTGAGCGCCTCCCTGGTGCCAAGGGTGATGGAGGCGGCCAAAATCACCGGGTACGGCAAGATCGCCGTGGCCGGCGGGGTGGCGGCCAACAGCCGTGTCCGGCACGACCTGGAGGCCGCCAGCGCCAAGAGC
The DNA here is from genome assembly GCA_947073515.1 of uncultured bacterium. GTDB lineage: Bacteria > Bacillota > Clostridia > Oscillospirales > Oscillospiraceae > Lawsonibacter. The sequence continues at coordinate 23,754 of CAMTMC010000019.1, forward strand.
GGGGACAAATTGTTTTTGCCGGAGCTGAACTACTGCGGTGATAACGCCGCTATGATCGGCTGCCAGGGCTACTACGAGTTTTTGGCGGGAAACCGGGCCGGCTGGGATTTAAACGCCTACGCCACCCGGGATATTTCGCTGGGATAAGGCGCGTGTTTGGCGGAAAAAACGGGTCAAAAAGTTGTTATGTTACCTTTATCCGCTTAAAGCAGAGACACCGGTTCCCCACATCCCCCGGAAAAAAGCCCAGGATATGCCGGTTTTCCCACGTCGGAATGTGGACAACTATGTGGAGAATGTGTACAACTCCTTGTATTACGACGTTACAGGATTTGTTATGTCAATCAAACAGCCGGCCGGGCCCCGGGATTCCCTCAGAAAAAAGGGGAAAATACGTGGAAATTCCCCTTGACAGAGGGGATTTTCAGTGATATACTGTCCTAGCAAAGAAAGCAGGAACGGTTCCCCGTCCTCACCCCAGGCCAGAGCCGAAGGGTCAACATGGAAATGACAGTGCCGGGTTTCCCGGCGTTGTTTTGCTGTGATGCGGGAGCCCGACCGGCGGCCCGCATTTTTTATTTGTCTGGAGGTGCTTTCCCATCGCTAACACAGGTCATCAAACCAATGAAGAAATCCGGGACAAGGAGGTCCGCCTGATCTCTGAATCCGGGGAGCAGCTGGGCATCATGACTTCCCAGGAGGCCCTGCGCCTGGCCGAGGAGAAGGAGCTGGATCTGGTCAAGATCTCCCCCAACGCCGTCCCCCCCGTGTGCAAGCTCATGGACTACGGCAAGTATCGGTTCGAGCAGACCAAGCGCGAGAAGGAAGCCCGGAAAAACCAGCGCGTGGTTGAGATTAAAGAGGTCCGCATGTCCCCCAGCATTGACGTGAACGACTTCAATGTGAAGCTGCGCAACGCCCAGAAGTTCCTGGCGGAGGGCAACCGGTGCAAGGTCACGGTCCGCTTCCGGGGCCGGGAGATGGCCCACACCAACATCGGCCAGGATCTGCTGATGAAATTCGCGCAGGAATGCGGTGAGACTGCCGTCATGGACAAGTCCCCCAAGCTGGAGGGGCGGCATATGTCCATTTTCCTCTCCCCAAAGCCCACGAAGGACACGAAAAAGTAAGTAAAGGAGCTCAACTGTTATGGCGAACAAAATCAAGATCAAGACACACAGCGGCGCCAAGAAGCGCTTCTCCCTGACCGGCACCGGCAAGGTCAAGCGGGCCATGACCAAGAAGCGTCATCTGCTCAACGGCCACGGCAAGACCACCAAGCTGAAGCGGTCCCTGCGCGGCACCACCATCGCTGACAAGACCAACGAGGCCGCTGTCAAGCGCATGATCCTGTACAAGTAAGACAGAGGGAGGGAACGAACAATGGCAAGAGTGAAAGGCGCGATGATGACGCGCAAGAGAAGAAATAAGATCCTGAAGATGGCCAAGGGCTACTGGGGTTCCAAGTCCAAGCACTTCAAGATGGCCAACCAGGCCGTGATGAAGTCCGGTGTGTACGCCTACACCGGCCGCAAGCTGAAGAAGCGTGACTTCCGCCAGCTGTGGATCACCCGGATCAATGCCGCCTGCAAGCTCAACGGCATGAACTACTCCACCTTCATGAACGGCCTGAAGAAGGCCGGCGTGGTCATCAACCGCAAGATGCTGGCCGAGCTGGCCGTCAATGACAAGGCCGCTTTCACCCAGCTCACTGATACCGCCAAAAAGGCTTTGGCCTAAAAGACGCTTTTAAGGGACCCCCGCCAAAGGGGCGTTGAGATAAGAATACATCTGTAGGGGCGCATATGATGCGCCCGCGGGCGGCTGATAGCCGCCCCTACAGGGTTTCTCAAAGCAACGTCCTCAACGGCGGGGGTTCCTTTTCCATTGATCCGGGCGGCTCTGGCCCGAGGTTTTTTCAGCCCCCGCCAATGGCGGGGGCTCCTTTACGCTTTCCGGGCGGCCTTCTTCCGCTTGGCGGCCATGTAGCGGTCCTCCTCGCTGAAAATACAGCCGCAGTACTTCTGCATATAGAAGCCGTGTTCCCGGGCGTACCCCTGGCCCGCCTGGAACAGGGGGCGGAAGTCCCGGGGGAGGAACTCCACGCCGTACCGCTCCCCCGCCGCCCGGCCGGCGGCCGTGATCCCCTCAAAGTTCTGGTAAGGGGAGATGAGCAGGGAGGTGGTGAAGCTGTCAAAGCCGTTCTCCGCCGCGTATTGGGCGGTTTTCTCCATCCGGGTCCGGTAACAGTAGGAGCACCGGTGGTCAATATCCCCCGCCACGGCGATGATGAAGGGCCGCAGGTCGTAGGCGCCGCCGATGACCAGCTTCAGGCCAATCTCTTTGGCGTACTCCTCCAAAGTCCGCTTCCGGGCCTGGTACTCGGTATAGGGGTGGATGTTGGGGTTGTACCAGAAGCCGGTGACGGTGATCCCCTCCTCCCGGAGCTGGGCGACAGGCTGGTTGGCGCAGGGGGCGCAGCAGATGTGCATCAGGGTGTTCATGGCGTTTCCTCCAGGGACAGGATACAGGTCTCCAGCCCCCGTTTCATGGCGTAGGCCAGGGTCTGGGCGGTGCCCCCCTTGGGCACCCCGTTGTAAACGGCGATGAGCCGGCTGGAGCGGTCCACCATGTACCGGTTGCGGCGGGCCATGCAGAAGCGGTCGTAGTGGTGCTGGACCAGGGTCTCGTAGTTACAGCGATCCAGAATGTTCTGGTATCGCTCCCGCTCCGGGGCGGGCCAGCTGTCCGCCTGGGTCTCGCAGGGGCGGGCGCACTCCAGGGCGATTTCCGGGCGGCGCTGGCGCAGGGCCAGCACCGCCTCGGCGAAATACAGGTCGCAGCCCCGGGCCATGCCGCAGATGAAGTGGGTAAAGCCGGCGGCCCAGGCCTCCTCCACCGCCCGGGCCACCCGGGCCTTCAGGGCCTGGCAGCGGGGGTCGGCCTCCCGCCCGCCCCAGGGGAGCTTGTCGGGCCGGTGGCCGGTGAAACAGCAGGATGTTCCTTTGTCCATGGGGCGCCCTCCTTGGCGCCCTTTTCTTTTTTGAAAAAAGAAAAGGGCCAAAAGAAAACACTTTGCGGAAAAACCGCGTTTTCCCTTTTTTATAACAGAGGTCAAAATTCCTGACAAACGGGCCGGCCGCGGTGAACCAAGGGGGCAAAACAAAGTTTTGCCCAAAAGTTTCTTTTCAGTTCCTTTTCTTTTCAAAAAAAAGGAACAAACCCCCGGGTTTACAGGACGATCAGGTCCTTGGGGGAGCGGGTGAACACCTCACAGCCGCCGTCCTTGATCATCAGGATGTCCTCAATCCGCACGCCGAAGCGGCCGGCGATGTAGACGCCGGGCTCGGCGGAGATGACGGCCCCGGCGGGCATGGGCTTATCGTTGCGGACGTTGGCGCTGGGGGCCTCGTGGACGTCAATCCCCAGGGAGTGGCCGAAGCCGTGGGTGAAGTACTGGTCGTAGCCCGCCTCCTGGAGGACCAGGCGGCCGGCCTCGTGGATCTCCTTGCCGGTGACGCCCGCCCGGGCGGCGTTGATGCCCGCCTTCTGGGCGGCCAGGACGGCGTTGTAGACCTTCTCCATCTCCTCGGTGGGCTGGCCCAGGGCCACGGTGCGGGTCATGTCGGAGCAGTAGCCCCCCACCTTACAGCCGAAGTCCATGGTGATGAACTGGCCCGCCTCCAGCTTGCGGCCGCCGGGGACGGCGTGGGGCCGGGAGCCGTTGGGGCCGGCGGCCACGATGGGGTCGAAGGAGACCTTCTCCCCGCCCCGGGTCATCATCTCGTACACCAGGCGGGCGGCCACCTCCTGCTCGGTCATGCCCGGGCGGATGAAGCTGAGGATGGCCTTGAAGGCCTCGTCGGTGATGTCCTGGGCCTTGCGGATGCAGGAGAGCTCCTCCTCGTCCTTGACGGCCCGCAGGGACTCCAGCAGCTCCTGGGCGGGGGTGAGGATGCAGGGCAGCTCCTGGGTGTACTTCTTGTGGGTGTCCACCGTCACGGCGCCGCTCTCAAAGCCCACGTTGTGCAGGCCCTTGGCCTCAATGTACTCCTTGGCCAGGGCGATGTGGCCCTTCTCCGTGGTGGACAGCACGATATCGGTGTTGGTGACCTGCTCCCGGGCGGCCTCGATGTAGCGGCCGTCGGTGGAGTAGTGGGCGCCGTCCTTGGTGACCAGCAGCAGGCCCTCCCCGTGGAAGCCGATGGCGTAGCGCTCGTTGGAGGCGCTGGTGACCATCATGGCGTCCAGGCCGTACTCGGGGAGCTTGGCGGCGATTTGTTTGATGTGATTCATGATAAAACACTCCTTTATATATTGTGGTGGATCTGTGGATATCTGAACGGCCCAAGGGGCGAAAGCGCCGGCCTGGCCAAAGGGTTCCCGTTTATGAGCGGGCTGGGCCCTTAGAGGCAGTCCCGATAGATCCCCTTCATGGCCAGGGCGTCCTCCGCCTGGGTGCCGGCGGACTCGCAGATAAAGGTGGGGCCCCAGCCCCGGCGGGCCACCTCGGCGGCCAGGGGGGCCCAGTCCGGGCCGTAGCCGCCGTCGTCATCAAAGGTACGGTGGCGCTTCTCGCCGCCGTTGGGGGTAAACTCAATGTGGGAAAAGTGGCTGTGGAACCGGGAGGCCCGGTCGGGGCCCAGGATCTCCTCCACTCGGTCCAGCATCCGGCTGAACGCCTCCGGGCCGTCGTCCGCCCCCAGGGAGCGGGCGTACAGGTGGCCGAAGTCGATGCAGGGCACCAGCCGCCCATCCAGGGTACACAGCTCCAGCACCTCGTCCAGGTCCCCCAGCTGGTTGATTTTTCCCATGGTCTCCGGGCACAGGGCGATGTGCCCGTACCCCTGCCCGTCACAGGCGGCGATGACCTCCGCCAGGGATTTTTTGGCGATGTCCAGGGCCTCCCGCCGGGGACGCCTCATCAGGGCCCCGGAGTGGATGACCACCCGGCCGGCTCCCATCCAGTCCGCCACCTGGCAGGCGGCGGTGATGTAGCCGATGGTCTTTTGGAGGGAATCCGGGTCGGGGTTGGCCAGGTTGATGAAGTAGGGGGCGTGGAGGGACAGGGTGATCCCCGCCGCCCGGGCGTTGCAGCCCACCAGGCGGGCGGAGTCCTCCCCCACATGGATCCCCTTGCCGCACTGGTACTCGTAGCAGTCCAGGCCGAAGTCCGCAATCCACCGGGGGGCGGCGGCGGAGGACTTGTGGACTTTGGAAAAGCTGTCGCAGTTGCCGGCTGGGCCGAATTTGGCGCTCATAGGAAGGGCCTCCTGCTTCCCAGGAGCCGGAAGGGGGTCTCCGCGGCGTACCGGAGATACCGGCCCGGGTTGCCCGCCAGGCGGATGGGCCGGACCAGCAGGGGGATCACCCCAGCGTTGCTGGCCCCCAGAATATCGGTAAAAATCTGATCCCCCACCATGGCGGTCTCCCGGGGGGAGCAGCCCATGCGCTCCATAGCCCTGAGATAGCCCGCCCGCCTGGGCTTGCCGGCACGGCCCTGGCAGGGGATCCCCAGCTGCTGGGCGAAGTGTTGGGCCCGGCCGGGCTTGCGGCTGTTGGACAGCAGGAAGAGCCGGATGCCCCGGGCGGCTAAACCGTCCTTCCAGGCGATAATCTCCGGCGGAGGGGTGGTCACCTTGTAGGGGACCAGGGTGTTGTCCAGGTCGGCCAGCACCAGGCGGACGCCCCGCCGGGCCAGCTTCTCCGGGGAGATAGCGGTGACGGAGGGGTAGACCCCCCGGGGTATGGGTGAAAGGGACATGGGGCGGCCTCCTCGCTCGGTTCTGTTCCGGAACCGGGCCGCATACAGTGGAGTACGCGGCTTGACCCGGGGGATTGGCTTAGAGCCTATCCCCGGGTAGTATATCACAAGACAAAAACTTGGACAAGGGGGAACCCGCCATGCAACGGCAATTTCAGGACACTTTTCTCATCACCCTCACGCCCAGGCAGCTGCCCGCCCTCCAGGGCTGGCAGGCCACCCCCGCCCTGCTGGCCTACCGGCTGGGGCCGGGGCCCCACCTGTTCCGGGCGGACAGCTCCTCCCTGCCCCGGGGCGGGCTGATGGTGGTGAATGACCAGGGCTTTGACGGGCTGGGCCAGACCGGGCCCCTGTGCCAGGAGATCCTCCGGGAGTGCCAGGCCCGGGGGTTCTCCGGGGCTGTTTTGGACTTTGAGAGCCGGCTCCCCCCCCTGGAGGGGATCGCCGGGGCGCTGGACGAGGCCTTCGCCCGGCGGGGGTGGGCCCTCTACGTGCCGGAGCGGCTGGGGGCCCGGGCCCCCCACGGCCGGGTGATGATCCCCTCCGCCCTGTCCGGGGGCTCCCTCCAGCGCAGGCTGGAGGAGGCGCTGGAGCGCTTTGGGGAGAGCCGGGTGGTCCTGGCCCTGGAGAAGGCGGCGGAGGACTTCTACCTCCCCGCCCCGGACGGCCGGGGCCAGCCCCTCACCCCCCAGGAGCTGGAGGGGCTGATGGCCCGGCTGTCCCCGGCGGTGTTCTTCTCCGGGGAGCTGTGCGCCCGGTACTTCACCTATATGAGCCGGGAGACCGGGGCCCACTTCGTCATGTTCGACGACGGGGACACCCTCCGGCGGAAGGTGGAGGTAGCCCGGGGGCTGGGCATCCACACCTTCCTGGCCCCCTGGGAGGAGGTGGGCCCCTGCGCCGCCGGGCTGGGCATCCCCCGGAAACCCCAGGCGGGACGGGGCAGATAGGAAAAAGACGGCCGCCCGGGGGCGGCCGTCTTTTGGGGCACAGGGTGGCGATAGCGGGGCCCGGGGCCTGTTCTCACTGGCAAAACGCCAGTGTCCAGCCAGGCTTTAGCCCATGGCGGCCCGCAGGAAGGTCATGATCTGGGCCCGGGTGCAGATGTTGTCCACACCGAAGGCGCCGTCGCCCATACCGGCGGTGACCCCCTCCCGGACAGCCCAGCCCACGGCGTGGGCGTGGCTGTCGCTGGCGGCCACGTCTGTGAACAGGGCGCCCAGATCACCGGGCTGCTCCGGGGCGCCGGCCAGCTTCCACAGGTAGACCATGGTGGAGGACCGGGTGCAGGGGGTCTCGCCAGCGAACCGATCTCCGTCAATCAGCCCCTTCTCGGCGGCCCAGCGGGCGGCGTTATAGAAATAGTCGGTCTCGGCCACATCGGTGAAGGGGTTCCCGCCGGTGGCCTCGGGCTTGCCGCTGGCGGCGTGCAGGAAGGTGATGATCTGGGCCCGGGTGCAGGTCTGGGCGGCCCCAAAGGAGCCGTCCCCCATGCCGCTGGTGATCCCGTTCTCCACCGCCCACTGGACGGGGGCGTAATACCAGTCGGTCTCAGCCACGTCGGTGAAGGCGCCGGGGGCGGGAGGCTGGGGCTGGGGCTCAGGTTCGGCCGGAACCGGGGCCCCGGGGACAGTGAGGGTGTAGGTCTGGCTGGCCCGGCTGAACTGGTTGCCGGAGGCCACGGCGTGGACGGTGTGGCTGCCGCCCCCCAGGGCGGCGGTGTCCAGCTCAAAGTAGTAGGGGGCCTGGCTGCTGGTGTGGGCCAGGGCGCCGTCCACGTAGTACTCCACCTTGGCGTTCACCACCCCGGGGAAGGGGGCGTACACCGCCAGCTTCACAGTGCCGGCCTGGGACAGCCGGGTCTGGGACAGCTCTTCCCAGTTCACGGCGGAGCCGCCGGGGTCGGACAGGTAGGCCCCGTTGCCCGAGATGGCGGAGCGGTAGGCGGAGGCCACGGCGGAATTGCCGTCCAGGGCGTAGGCGTGGGCGGAGCCGCCCAGGTTCACATCAAAGTAGAACACGGCCTTCACCTGGGGGTAGATCATGTTCACATAGGAGTAGAACTTGGTGAGCTGATCCACGGCGTAGGCGGTCTGATCCTGGCCGGCGGGGTTCCGGTAGGAGAAGCCGCACTCGCTGACCATGACGGGCTTGTTGTGGGCGGCGGCCAGGTCCACAATGGGCTTGATGACCACCAGGGGGTCGTAGTCATAGACGCCGGTGCCGTAGTAGGGGTTGCTGCCCGGGAGGGAGCCCATGGCGTAGCTGTGGGGGGCGCCATACAGGTCCTGGTAGTTGGTGTTCTGGTAAGTGGACATGCCCACCCAGTCCACATACTGGTCGCCGGGGTAGAACCGGTCTATGGTCACGTTCCGGTTGCTGATGTTGTCCGGGGAGAAGACCATCTGGATGTTGTCGTAGGGGGCGGCGGCCTGGGCCACCTTCCGGAAGGCCTGGATATAGGTGTCCGGGTCGCACTCAGACCAGTTGTTCATCTCGGCCCCCACCCGCAGGAGGACGGTGGCGTCCAGGTTCCCCAGGCTGCGGACCCCCTCGCTGATATAGCTGTCCGCGGACAGGACGGCCTGGGCCCCGGCGGTGCTCTCGGGGGAGAAGTTCCAGGCCACCTCAATGACGCCGCCGGAGGCGGCCTGGCGGAAGTCGCTCTCGGTGTCCAGGTAGTAGTTCACCCAGTAGTCCACGGAGTAGCCGTCGTTAAAGGTAATGTACATCAGGGCGGCGGACTGCCCGGTGTGGCTGCTGCCCAGGGCGGCCCCGTACCAGGTGCCGGACTTGGGGCCGCTGGCGTAGGGGGAGGGGTCCTGGCCGGTCTGGGCGAACACCCGGGGGGTCTTGGCGGCTTTCAGATACTCCAGCCGGGCGGCGCCGTCCAGCAGGGTGTCCTCATAGCCCTGGCCGTTGTCGTGGAGCCAGCGGGCGAAGACCAGCTGGCGCTCCAGCCAGGTGATGGCCCCGTCGATGTCGCCCTTGACCTCGCAGGCCCAGGAGGCCTTGGCGCACTTGGGCTCCAGGTTCCAGCACACGTCCTGGTCCGTGGGGTACTGGGTGAGCAGGTCGTAGGTCTGCTGGACGTTGGATACGATGCCGTCCAGGTCGGAGCTGTTCTCCAGGTCGGCCCAGCGGTTGTGCAGGGGCCAGTAGGAGGAGGGGTAGTTGATGGCCGAGGCGGTCAGACACAGCCCGGCGATCATGCCCGCTGCCAGCGCGCTGGACAGCAGGCGGCGAAGGGTCCTTTTCATGTTGATGTATCTCCTCTCGATGGTTTTTGTGCCTCTCCCGGCGTTGCATTGGCCATATTATACCAGAAAGTTTTTCCAATTTCAATAGAATAGCCCAGTAGATGCCAGCCATTTTTTCCAATATACACAAGGTTTCCTCTAGGGGCTGGACAGATTGGGCGCGGTGCATTATGATATATGCTGTATGATTGTCGAAATATGTCACGGATTTCGTTCCGGAAGGGACGGGATACGGGAGGTTCCAGATTATGGCACACACTTTTTTCGGCGGGGTGTTCCCCGCCACCCGAAAATCGAATACCCGGCGCAAGCCGCTGTCCAAGCTGACCCGCCCCCCCCTGGAGGTGGTCATCCCCCTGCTCATGTCCGCGGACGGGCCCTCCGTCCCGGTGGTCCGCCCCGGGGAGATGGTGTCGGTGCGGCAGGTCATCGCCCAGCCGGGGGCGGATGGGGGCGCCATGGCCCACGCCAGCGTGTCCGGACGGGTGGCCGCCATTGAGAACCGGCCCCACCCCTGGGGCGGCTCCTCGCTGGCCATTGTGATCCGCAGCGACGGCCAGAACAACCCCTGGAGCGGCAGCCCCACCCCCAAGGAGCCCAAGGACGTGGACCTGGAGCTGCTGGTGTCCCGGACCCGGGCGGCCGGCATTGTGGGCATGGGGGGCGGCGCCTTCCCCGCCTGGGAGAAGGTCTCCCAAGCCGCCGGCCGGGTGGACACCCTGATCGTCAACGCCGCCGAGTGCGAGCCCTATGTCACCGCCGACCACCGGCTGCTGCTGGAGCGCAGTGAGAAGATCCTCCGGGGGGCCAGCACCCTGGGCCGGTGCCTGGGCGCCCAGCGGGTGGTCATCGTCACCGAGGGCGACAAGCTCAACGCCGCCGAGTCCGTGGAGCGGCGGCTGCGCCGCCACCGCAGCTCCGCCCAGCTGTGCACCGTGCGCACCCGGTACCCCCTGGGGGCGGAGAAGCAGATCATCCAGACCGCCACCGGCCGGGAGGTGCCCCCCGGGGGCTCCCCCCTGGATGTGAAGTGCGTGGTCTTCAACGTGGCCACGGTGTACGCCATCCAGGACGCCCTGTTTTTCGGCCATCCCCTCACCCACCGGGCGGTGACCGTCACCGGCGGGGCGGTGACCCGGCCCCGGAACCTGTGGGTGCCCATCGGCACCCCCCTGGGCCACCTGCTGGAGGAGGCCGGCGGGCTGCGGGAGGAGGCCGACCTGATGCTCACCGGCGGGCCCATGATGGGCATACCCCTCCAGAGCCTGGACGCCCCGGTGACCAAGGACACCAACAGCCTGGTCTGCCTCACCCGGGGGGAGCACAAGCCCCAGGGGAACGGGGCGGTGTGCATCCGGTGCGGCAAGTGCGTGGCCGCCTGCCCCATGCACCTGGCCCCCACCTTCATCCGCCGGGCCCTGGACGAGGGGGACATGGCCCGGCTGGCCCGGTATCACGTGGAGGACTGCATCTCCTGCGGGTGCTGCTCCTTCATCTGCCCCGCCCAGATCCCCCTGGTGGAGACTGTGGCCCGGGCCAGAACCGCCCTGGAGAAAGGAGTGGGTCCCCGATGAAGCGCTACTCCCCCGCCCGGCTGTCCCCCCAGCTGCGCCAGCCCGCCACCACCTCCGCCATGATCCTGGACGTGATGGTGGCCCTGGTGCCCGCCCTGGGCTTCGCCGTGTTTTTCTTCGGGACCAGGGCCCTGGCCCTGTGCGCCATCTCCATGGCCGCCAGCGCTCTGTTTGAGCTGCTCTACCGGAAGCTCACCCGGCAGAGCAACACCATCGGCGACCTGTCCGCCTGCCTCACCGGGCTGCTGCTGGCCCTGAGCCTGCCCGCCAGCTCCCCCTATTGGGTGCCGGTGTTCGGCTCCGCCTTCGCCATCATTGTGGTCAAGCAGTTCTACGGCGGGCTGGGCAAGAACTTTATGAACCCCGCCCTGGCCGGCCGGATGCTGGCCGCCACCCTGCCCACCCTGATGACCACCTGGCCCCAGCCCCTCCAGAAGCTGTCCCTGGGGGCGGTGGACGCCGTCGCCGCCGCCACCCCTATGGCCTCCCTCCACGAGGGGACCCTCCCCGCCCAGGGGCTGGACCTGATGTTCCTGGGGACCCGGGGGGGCTGCATGGGGGAGGTGTCCGCCTTCGCGCTGCTCCTGGGGCTGGCCTACCTGCTCCTGCGGCGGGTGATCTCCTTCCGGGTGCCCGGGGCCTATCTGGGCACCGTGGCCCTGATCGCCCTGGCCTTCGCCCCCCAGGGGGTGAGCCGCCCGCAGTGGGCCGCCTATCAGCTGATGGGGGGCGGGCTGCTGCTGGGGGCCGTCTTCTTCGCCACCGACCCGGCCACCACCCCCGTCACCCCCAGGGGGCAGCTGATGTTCGGCGCGGGCTGCGGCCTGCTCACCGCCCTGCTGCGGGCCTTCAGCTCCTACCCCGAGGGGGTGGGCTGGGCCATCCTGACCATGAACTGCCTGGTGTGGCTGCTGGACCGGGTGGGGCTGCCCCGGCGGTTCGGAATCGGCAACTTCGCCGCCACCCGGGAGGCCTTCGCCGGGATGCGGGCCAGCCTGGCGGAAATTAAATTCGTGATCCCCAAGCGCCAGCGCAAGCCGGACCGGCCAAAACAGGGCAAGATGCCCGGGGAGGCCTACCTGGACCAGATCCGCGCCCATCTAAAGACCTTCGGCCCCTTCGCCCTGGTGCTGGCGGCCACCTGCGCCGTGATTTTCGGCGTCCACGCCCTCACCGACCTGGACACCGCCCGGGCGGAGACCCAGGCGGAACAGGAGCTGCTCACCCAGGTGATGCCCCAGGCGGACCACGCCTCCGAGACGCCCTACCGGGCCAACGGGGCCATCTCCATCACCGCCGGGTACACCGACCAGGGGGACCTGGTGGGCTACTGCGTGGAGGTGCAGAACAACGGCTTCGGCGGGCCCGTCACCATGGTGGTGGGGGTGGACCTGGACGGCAAGGTCACCGGTGTGGCCGTCACCAGCCACAGCGAGACCAACACCGTGGGCACCAGGGCCATGACCCCCGCCGCCCTCAAGCGGTATGTGGGCCGGTCGGGCACCATCCGGGCCTCCGGCGACAACGCCGTGGACACGGTGAGCGGGGCCACCGCCACCTCCCGGGCCATCACCGCCGGGGTGAACCGGGCCCTGGCCATTGTGGCCAACCTGGATACGGAAATCGACATCAGCTTTTCGGACGCGCCATAAAAGGAGGGCCACGCTGTGAATACGGTTTTAGAGCTGGCCGGGGTGGCCCTTGCCGCCCTGCTGGCGGAAAATATGGTACTGGTGAGCTGCCTGGGCATCGGCACCCACCGGCAGTCCTTTGAGAAGCCCCGGGAGGCCATCCGCACCGGCACCTGCCTGACGGTGGTGATGGTGCTGGGGGCCCTGGGGGCCTGGCTGCTGGACTACCTGGTGCTCAGCCAGATGGGGTGGCAGCACTTCCGGGTGCTGGCCTTCGCCCTGCTCATCCCCGGGCTGGTGGCCGGCCTGCGGGGCTTCCTGCGGGTCTTTGTGCCCGAGCTGTCCCGGAGGATGGACGACAACCTGGCCTCTATCTCCACCAACTGCGCCGCCCTGGGCTCCACCCTGATTATCGCCCAGCGCAGCTACGGGCTGGGCGCCGCCCTGGTCTTCGCCCTGTTCGGCGGGATCGGGGTGACGCTGGCCCTGGCCAGCTTCGCCAGCCTCCAGGCGGAGGTGGATCTGGAGCGGTGCCCCAAGGCCTTCCGGGGGCCCCCCATCCAGCTGATCACCGCCGGGCTGATGGCCATGGCCCTGGTGGGCTTCTACGGCCTGCACGTCCATTGAAAACCACACAAAAAGCCGCCCGCGCTACGCGCGGGCGGCTTTTTTCCGGTATTGCGGCCTGTTTCTGTTACCGGGCGCCAAGCTGGAAGGAGGCGCACTCGGTGCCCTCGCACTTGGTGGGGGTGCAGTCGCAGCAGCCCACCTGGATGGACTGAAGGGAACAGCAGTTCTGGGGGGCGCTGTGGTGGACGCAGGTGTCCACCGTACACTTGATGCTGGTGTTGCAGGACTTCTTATCCATAGTTAAAACCCTCCTTCATTGGGATGGGCTTAGTATGGACCGGCGGGACGGCCGCTATTCCTCCCCGCCGCCCTTTTCCTCCGGCTTTTTTCCCCGTTTCCAAACCATGGGCTCCCGGGGGTCCAGGTCCTCGGGCTGGACCTCCACCACCTGGGGGATAAAGCGGCTGGCGAAGCGGCCCTTGCCCCGGCTCTTCACATAGAAGTAGCCGATCACTGAGAAAACCACCGCCCCGATGAAATTCACAAACAGGTCCTTCATGGTGTCCAGGATGCCCACGTCCAGGTAGCCGCCCAGGCCCAGGGAGATCTCCTGGCCATCGGCGGTGACCACGATGGTGTCCACAATGTCCCGGATCAGGACGGGGTTATTCTTCCCCGTGGGGTCCAGCATGACGGAGGAGATGTTCTGGACCACCGCGTCCTTCTGCATGTCCAGGAAAAAGAACTGGTCCATGAAACACTCGAAAAACTCCCACAGCACGCCGATGGTCATGGAGAAACAGAAGGCCACGATGGCCATGAACACCGGGGAGAGGGACAGGGAAAATTTGTCGTCCCGGTTGAGCATGTCCACCAGGGCGAAGCCAATGGCGGCGCACAGAAAGCCGTTGAGGGTGTGGAGGATGGTGTCCCAGCCCTGGAAGGTGGTGTAAAAGGAGCGGATCTCCCCCAAAATCTCCGCCGCAAAAATGAAGAGCAGGATGATGATCTCCATGGTGTTGGGCAGGTCGATCTTCAGGGCCCGCTCAAAAATCGTGGGCAGGAGGAAGAGCAGCAGGGTGAGGGCGCACAAAAAGACGCTCTCGTAGTCCCCGTTGAAAAACTGGGCCACCATGGTGGCAATCACCAGGATCCGCAGCAGGATATACACCGTGGCCACAGTGCGCTTGCGCATCAGGGCCGCCTTGGCCACCCGGAGGATATTCTTCCGTCTGGGCCGCTGTTCTGACATTGTCCGCCCCTCCTTTACAGTATCTTTATATTTAGTAGTATACGGATTTTTGGGAAAAAAGTCAAGGGAGGGCCTGGAACGTCCTTCTTAAAATAAGTGTTCCTGGAATATAACTTCGGCAGTTTCTACAAAAGCATATTCGTATTGATAGAACAGAAACCAAGTGCTATAATCAATTCCGCAGACCGGGATTTATGATAAGGAGTAAATAGATGAATACAGGTTTTATAGTATGTGGCGGAGCGTGTTTGCTTTTTTTGCTGTTAACTTTAATTTTTACAATGTTCAAAGAGAAATCAGTCATGCTGATAAGCGGCTTTAACACAATGCCAAAAGAAAAAAGAGAATTATATGATACAGAAAAATTAAGGAAGGACTCTAGAAATATATTTCTGATTTGGGCAGTCATCCAAGGGATAGGCGCTATTTTGGCATATTATATTTCACAGTATGCTGCGATTATCGCATTTATAATATGGCTCATTGTATTTTTTAAAGACGTACATTTAGACGAAGAAAAAGCATTTGGCAAGTATAAAAAATAGATAAATTCAGTTGATCGGGCAGTCATCCATCGACAGATGGCTGCCCGCTTTGGATATTTTGACGAGTGGTTTGACGAAGCGGCTTTTGGCAACACCAATCTGAAAAGGGAGCCTGGAAAGGCCTCTCCCCCGGGCGTCCCCCCCTGTCAACTTCCCCCAGGGGGCGCATAGACTGTGGGGAGGTGATTTTTTATGGATCTGCGCAATCAGACAATCACAGTGGGGGAGCTGCTGGATAACCCCAGGTCCAAGGCCGTGTTCCAGCGGAGGTTTGGCAAGTTTATGCGCCACCCCATGGTGGGGGCGGCCAGGAGCCTGTCCCTGCGGCAGCTGGCGGAGATGGCGGCGGTGTATCTGCCCCAAAAGACCATCCAGGACACCCTGCGGGAGCTGGAGGGGCTGTAAGAGCCCCCAAGGCGGATACATTTCATATTGGCGTATCCCAAGGGGAGTGTTTGATATCTGCCCCCCGCCGGAGGCAGGGGGCAATAAATCTTCCCGCCGGGCACTCCATTTCATATTTTATGGGTTGCCAGCGGCGGTATTTTGGGATAAAATAGAATATATTTTTTGAGGAGGGGCGCCATGGACATCACAAGACAGGAGGGACAGGGCGTCCCCTTTTTCGCCTGCGCCCATCCGGCCTGGGCGGGGGCGGCCCACGGGTTCTCCACCCGGCACGGGGGGATCTCCCCGGCCCCTATGGACGGCCTGAACCTGGCGGCCAGCCGGGGGGACGACCCGGCCAATGTGGCGGAGAACTTCCGGAGGTTCTGCCGGGCGGTGGGGGCCGACCCCGGCGCCCTGGTGAAAAACCACCAGGTCCACAGCAGCATTGTCCGGGCCGTCACCCGGGCGGACATCCTCCCCGCCCCGGAGGCCCCCGGCCTCTTTGAGGGGGACGGCCTGGTCACCGACGTGCCCGGGGTGTGCCTGACCATCTTCTCCGGGGACTGCATCCCGGTGCTGCTCTACGACCCGGTACGCCGGGCGGTAGGGGCCGTCCACGCCGGCTGGCGGGGCACCGCCGCCGGAGCCGCCGCCCAGGCGGTGAAGGCCCTGGTGGAGCGCTACGGCTGCCGGCCCGAAAACATCCTGGCGGCCATCGGGCCGGGGATCGGCCCCTGCTGCTTTGAGACCCACGGCGACGTGCCCGACGGCCTCCGGGCCGGGCTGGGGCCGGAGGCGGAGGAGTTTATCCGCCCCCTGGACACCCCGGGCAAGTTCTCTGTGGATCTAAAGCGGGCCAACGCCCGGTGGCTGGAGCGGGCCGGGGTGCTTCCGGAACGCATCGCCCTCTGCCAGGCCTGCACCGCCTGCGATCTGGACACCTTCTGGTCCCACCGGGTCCAGGGGGAGGCCCGGGGGAGCATGGCCGCTGTCATCCAGCTGGTCTAATCCCCTGAAAACAGGGGCGGCCGCGGCCCGGGCCATATTTCCTGTCAATCACATTTCATGCAAAGGATTCAATATGAGACGATACCGCTTGACCGCTTTTTTTCTGGCCCTCCTGCTGGCCCTGTCCGCCTGCGCCGGCGGGGAGGGGGGGGACGCCGCCGCCCCGGGGAGCGGGAGCTCCTCCCCGGGGACGGGCTCCCAGCCGGTACAGGCCCCCAGAGCCGTCCCCTTCACCCTGGCGGTGTACCCGGCTTACAGCCTCCACCCCGCCCTGGCGGTCAACCGGGCCAACCTGACCCTGGCCCCCCTGCTGTATGAGGGGCTGTTCACGGTAGATGGCTCCTTCCAGGCCCAGCCGGTGCTGTGCCGGAGCTATACCGCCAGTGAGGACAAGCTCACCTGGACGTTTATCTTGCGGACGGGGGTGACCTTCTCCGACGGCACCCCCCTCACCGGCCAGGCGGTGGCCGACGCCCTGGAGCTGGCCCGGTCCGGCCGGTACAGCCAGCGGCTGGCCCAGGTGGCTTCTATCACCGCCCCGGAGGACAACCCGGGCGCCGTCGTGATGACCCTCAGCCGGCCCAACGGGGCCCTCCCCCTGCTGCTGGACATCCCCATCGCCCTGGGGGACGGGGAGCGGCCCGCCGGCACCGGCCCCTATGTGCTGGCGGGGACGGGGGACCAGCTGTCCCTCGCCGCCCGGGAGGGCTGGTGGCAGGGGGATAAAAACCTGCCCGTCCAGCAGATCCCCCTCCGGGCGGTGGATCGCAGCGACCAGCTGATTTACGCCTTTGACGCCGGGGACGTGTCCCTGGTGGACGTGGACCTGATGGCCACCAACTCCATGGGCTACGGGGGCAACTACCAGACCTGGGACTACGCCACCACCGATCTGCTCTATCTGGGCTTCAACACCCGGGAGGGGGTGTGCCGGGACCAGGAATTCCGCCGGGCCCTGGCCCTGGCGGTGGACCGGGCGGCCATCGCCCAGACCGTCTACGCCAGCCACGCCGTGGCCGCCGCCCTGCCCGTCCACCCCCACAGCCCCCTGTACGACCGGGAGGCGGCGGAGCGGCTGTCTTACCACCCCGAGGAGCTGGCCGCCCAGGTGGAGGGCCTGCGGGAGCGGGACCGGGCCGTCGTTTTCCTGGTGAACAGCGAAAATACCGCCAAAGCCTCCACCGCCCAGAGGATCGCTTACCAGCTGGAGGCCGCCGGGCTGGCGGTGGAGCTGCGGCAGCTCCCCTTTGAGGACTACGCCGCCGCCCTGGCCAAGGGGGACTTTGACCTGTACCTGGGGGAGACCGCCCTCACCGCCGATTTTGACCTGGCCCCCCTGCTGGCCTCCGCCGGCAGCCTGAACTACGGACGCTGGCAGGACGAGGAGACCGACCAGCTGGCCGCCGCCCTCCAGCGGGCGGGGGAGGAGGCCCGGCCCCAGGCCGCCTCCGCCCTGTTCGCCCACCTGGACCAGGCCTGCCCCATCGCCCCCGTGGCCTTTAAAAACGGCTCCGTCCTCACCCAGTGGGGGCGGGTGTCGGGGCTGGCCCCGGTGCGGGGGGATGTGTTCCACGGGTTGGAACATTGGAGCGTCTCCTGAGCTTGTGCCGCGGGAAGCGAATCCGGGGTATGACCGGCGGGCAACCGGCCATCAGACCCAACATAATAAACGGAGGAGAGAACCATATGAGTGTTTACCGCTGTTATTCTCAGAAAAAACCTGGCTTTGACGTGGAGGCCCAGGGCCTGCTGGGCCAGCTCCAGGAACAGCTGGGCATCGCCGGGCTGACGTCGGTCACCATCCTCAACCGGTACGACGCCGACCAGATCGACAAGGCCGTGTACGACCAGGCCAAGTCCATCGTGTTCTCCGAGCCCCAGGTGGACGTGGTATACGACGAGGACTTCCCCCTGCCGGAGGGCCCCCACGCCATCCTGGCGGTGGAGTCCCTGCCCGGGCAGTTCGACCAGCGGGCCGACTCCTGCGCCCAGTGCGTCCAGCTCATGGCCGGGGTGGAGCGGCCCCTGATCGCCTCCGCCCGGGTGTACATCCTGGAGGGGGAGCTGTCCGGGGCGGATCTGGAGAAAATCAGAGGCTACCTCATCAACCCGGTGGAGAGCCGGGAGGCCGGCATGGACAAGCCCGCCACCCTGGCCCGGGAGCACGCCGCCCCCAGCCAGGTGGCCGTTCTGGAGGGTTTTACTGGCCTGGACCAGGCCGGGCTGGCCGGTCTGCTGGCGGAGCTGGGGCTGGCCATGGATCTGGATGACCTGAAATTCCTTCAGGCCTACTTCCGGGACCAGGAGAGACGGGACCCCACCATCACCGAGGTGCGGGTGGTGGACACCTACTGGTCCGACCACTGCCGGCACACCACCTTCTCCACCCACCTGGACAACATCCAGATCGACGACCCCGCTGTACAGAAAGCCTATGAGCGGTACCTGGCCGCCCGGGTGGAGGTCTACGGGGAGGAGAGGGCCGCCCAGCGGCCCCAGACCCTGATGGACATCGCCACCATCGGGACAAAGGTGCTGAAAAAACGGGGGCTCCTCCCGGAGCTGGACGAGAGCGAGGAGATCAACGCCTGCTCCATCCACGTCCCCGCCCAGGTGGACGGCCAGGAGCAGGACTGGCTGCTCATGTTCAAAAACGAGACCCACAACCACCCCACCGAGATCGAGCCCTTCGGCGGGGCCGCCACCTGCATCGGCGGCTGTATCCGGGACCCCCTGTCCGGCCGGGTGTACGTCCACCAGGCCATGCGCTTCACCGGCGCCGGCGACCCCCGTGCCCCCTTTGACCAGACCCTGGAGGGTAAGCTGCCCCAGAGGAAGCTGTGCCAGACGGCGGCGGCGGGCTACTCCTCCTATGGCAACCAGATCGGCCTGGCCACCGGCCACGTGGCCGAGGTGTACCACGAGGGCTACATCGCCAAGCGGCTGGAGTGCGGCGC
>CAMTMC010000020.1 GCA_947073515.1 uncultured bacterium
GCCACCTCGGGCTTCTCCTTGGCGGCGCCGGTGAGGATAATGCCGCCCTTGGTGGTCTCCTCAGCCTCCACCAGTTTTACGATGACACGGTCAGCCAGGGGTTTGAGTTTCATAACAGGTTCCTCCTTATATGATGTAATGTTCGGATCAACAAGTTCAGCGTTTAGCACTTAAATATATTGAGTGCTAAAACCAACTATGATGATAACCGTTTTATCGCAAAAAATCAACCCCTAATTGAAAAAATTTGGGGTTGATTTTTCTACAATTTACTTCTTGTTCACAATTTGGCTCAGAGAGTGCTAAAACGCCCCTCTGAAACAGCGGCCTTCTCCCGGCTATATACGGCTCCGGCGGGGTAGAAGAAGTTGACCTTCCTGTCCGACAGGCGGACCGTGAAGGAGCGGCCCCGCATCACCTCGCCGTCCACCACCGCCACAATCTCCTGGCCGCTGGAGAAGCTCACCTCCTGGCCGTGGTGCTCCAGGATCAAATGGGGATATTTTTTGTAGTTCCCCTTGGCGTACTCCCCCACCAGGCGCAGGAAGGTGAACAGGCCCACCTTCCGCACCAGGAGCATGTCCAGCACCCCGTCATCCGGCATGGCCTGGGGCATGGGGTTGAAGCCCCCGCCATAGTGCCGGCCGTTGCACACGCACAGGAGGGCGGCAGACTGTTCCCGCCAGGAGATATCGCCCATCTCCACGGTCAGAGGGCGGTTGATGCCCTTCAGGAAGATATTCTCCAGGAGGGAGAGGGAGTAGGCCCCCATGCCGGAGACAAAGCGCCAGTCCTTATACCTGTGCACATCGGCGGCGATGCGGGCGTCCACCCCGGCGCACACCACGTCGATGCCCAGCTTGCCGTTGCAGTCTATCAAATCAAAGGAGGTCTGGGGGCCGGCGGCCAGGGCCTCCAGGTTATAGAACAGGTCCCGGTACCGGGGCCCGAAAATTTTCAGGAAGTCGTTGCCGGTGCCCTTGGGCACATTGGTGATGGCCACGTGCTCCAGGCCCGCCGCCCCGTTGACCACCTCATTGAGGGTGCCGTCCCCGCCGCAGGCGTAGATCCGGATGGGCTCCCCGGAGGAGGCGGCCTCCTGGGTGAACCGCTGGGCGTCCCCCTCCCCGGTGGTATAGCGCCGCTGGTGGGGGAAGGACAGCTTGTCCAGCAACTCCTCCAGCTGGGGGGTGGTCTCCCGCTTGCCGGCGGCGGGGTTGATGATAAACAGATGTCTCAGGCCGGCCGCCTCCTTTCCTTTTTCTTACATCCCATCCCCGTAGAACCAGAACTCCTCTCCGTCCTCCGGGTCCCGCCAGCCCCGCTCCTCCAGGGGGCTGGCCAAATCCAGGCGGGCCAGCAGGGACTCCCCCGGGACCCGCTCCCATCCCCGGTCCCAGAAGGTCTCAAACCGCTCCGGATCATAGATCAGGATGATCTCAGCGTCGTAGAGCCGCTCCTCACACACCATGAGGAACACCTTGCAGAAGGGCAGCGCCGCCGGACGGGCCTCCATGATCTCCCGGGTCCTGTCCAACAGGGCGGACAGCAGCTGTTTCTTATCCCGGCCCCTGGGGCGGAAGTTGGAGTTCCCGTATAAATCCAGCCACTCCTCCCGGGGGTCCTCCTCCGAGGGGCTCCACCGGGGGGTGTATTGGTGGACACGGTTTAAAACCCGGCGGAATTCCCGCCGGTAGCCCCGGTACTTCTTCCTCCGGTCCGGACCGCCCGCCATCACTCCGCCTCCTCCTCCAGGGCCTCAACCAGGAAGGTCACCGGACGGAAGCCGTCGTTGCAGGAGATCATAGCGGACTTGGGGTTTTTCATCCAGCCATCATAGAAGTCCCCGCCCCCGTGGGACAGGGCCAGCACAAAGGGGGACATGGTGTCCCAGGCGGAGCGGCACAGGCCCTCCGGCTGTTCCCAGCCGTTGGCGATGAACACCTGGCCCTCCTGGAGGTCACAGGCGTGCTGGATGGGGTTCTCATACCGGGCGATCAGGTCGTCGTACCGGGCCATACGCAGGACGGTAATCTTACATTTTTTCACAGCGCCCTCCTCATTTGATGCCGTACATGAACAGGTCGCACTTGAGCATGCCGTTATACAGCTTGCGCTTCTTGTCCGCCTTTTTGCCAAATGTCCGCTCAAACTCGGTGTGGGAGGACAGCAAAAACAGCTTCCAGCTGTCGTGGAACTTGTCCCAGGCTTTTCCGAAGGCCCGGTACAGCTCCTCCGCCTCCCGGCGCTCCATGATCCGCTCGCCGTAGGGCGGGTTGGTGACAATCCGGCCATACAGCCCGCCCCAGTGGAAGCGGGCGGCGTCGGACACCTCAAATTTCACGATATCGTCCACCTCGGCCAGCTGGGCGTTGTGCCGGGCCAAGTCCACGGCGGACCGGTCGATGTCCCCGCCCCAGATCTCATAGTCCCCGTCAAATTCCCGGTCCATGGCCTCGTCCGCCCCGGTGAGCCACAGCCCCTTGTCCAGCCAGGCCCACTTCTGGGCGGAGAAGGACCGGTTCAGGCCGGGGGCCCGGTTTTTGGCGATGAGGGCCGCCTCAATGGGGATGGTGCCTGAGCCGCAGAAGGGGTCGCACAGGGGGTCCCGGCCCCTGTACCGGGACAGGAGCACCAGCCCGGCGGCCAGCGTCTCCCGCAGGGGGGCGGCCACCCCCTGGGCCCGGTAGCCCCGCTTGTGCAGGCCGGGGCCGGAGGTGTCCAGCATCAGGGCGGCCTCGTCCCCCATGATAGAGAACTGCACCTGGTACAGCGCCCCGGTCTCCGGCAGGGTGTTCAGCTGGTACTGTTCCCCCAGCTTGGCGGCGATGGCCTTCTTCACAATGGACTGGCAGGCGGGCACCGAGTGGAGGGCGGAGTCCAGACAGTGCCCCTTCACCGGGAACTGGCCGTCCCGGGGGATGAAATCCCCCCAGGGGAGGGCTTTCGTCCCCTCAAACAGGGCGTCGAAGTCCCGGGCCGGGAAGGTCCCCAGCAAAAGAAGCACCCGCTCGCCGGTACGGATATTCAGGTTGAGCCGTATCAAATCGGCGGGGGATCCCCCGCACAGCACCCGGCCGTTTTCCGCCTTCACCTGGGGCAGGCCCAGACGGCGGATCTCATCGGCGCAGACCCCCTCCAGGCCAAACAGGGTGGGGATAGTGAATTGTAAATCTGACATGAGATTCTCCTTTGTATGGCGGCCCGTAGCCAGGCCGTCTCTATAAAATCTCCATGGGCGGGTAAAATTCCACGGAATTGACCCGCTCCAGCCCCACCTGGCGGGCCCGGAGGGCGTACTCCTCCACGTCCCCGGTGGTGTAGATGGTCAGCCCCCCCGGCTTTCCCGTCTCGTTTTTCAGGCCCCGGCGCTCCAAATCCGCCTTCAGCCCCCGGGCCATCTCCTCCGCAGGGTCGATGAGGGGCAGGCCGGGGAACAGCCGGTGGATGCTGCCGGTCACCAGGGGGTAGTGGGTGCAGCCCAGGACACAGCACTGGATTTTCTCCCGCTCCACCATGGGGCCCAGCTCCAGGCGCAGGCTTTTCTCCACCTCCGCCATCCCCCGGGGGTCACCCAGGCTGTGCTCCACCAGCTTGGCCAGGTCGGGGCTGCCGCAGCTCAATACCACCAGCCGCTCCGGCCCCCGCTCCTTGATCTTTTTGGGGTAGATCCGGGTATTGTGGGTAAAGACGGTGGAGATCACCCCCACCTTCTCCACGTCCAGCCCGGCCACCGCGTCCGCCCCCGCCTGGACGGCGTTGATGGCGGGACAGGACACTGTGTCCGCGCACCGGTCCATGACGCAGGAGATGGTGTTGCAGGCCACCAGCAGGGCCTTCACCTCCCGCTCCTCCATAAAACGGAACATATACCGGGCCATGGCCACGATCTTTTCCTCGCTGTGGTTGCCGTATGGGATATGGGCCCCGTCGCCGAAGTAGATCAAATCCTCCCCCGGCAGCAGCCGCTGAACCTGCCGGGCCACGCTGTAGCCCCCGATTCCAGAGTCCAGAACCCCGATGGGGCTGGTTTTGTCTGACATAGATATCTCCTTACCGGGCCAGGGCCCTGAACGAAATAGGGAGCGGCGGGGCCGCCCCCTACAAGATATGTCCCGACAGGGCCCCTCAGGACACCCGGCTCACCTGGCCGGTCACCAGATCCAGCTGATAGGCCCCGGTGTCGGTCCTCACCCGCCACACCGGGGTGAGGGTCATGGGCCCGGACAGGGAGGCCGCGCTCGAGTAGCCCGGTTCCACCCCGTCCACCTGGTTGCACACGTCGCCCAGGGCGCCCACCCCGTTGAGAAAGCCGATCAGGCCGGTGGCGATCGTGATGGTCCTACGGCTGGTGTCTACAGCCGGCGGGCCGGCCAGCCGCCGCCCGGAGAGGATAGCCGCCCCCTCCCCCTGGCAGATCAGGGTGACCTGCTGGTCAAACAGCGGAACCCCATCCCAGAATTGGCGGAAGGTCAGCGCCTCCCCCTCCTCCTCCAGCAGCTCCCCCTGGATCCCCAGCCGCTCCAGCAGGGCCAGGGCCCCGGCGGCCCGGTCCTCCCCCAGGGGGAAGGCGGACGCCTCCAGCTGGGCGGAAAAGGAGCCGTCACTGTGGAACTGGATGGAGCCGCTGCCGTTGAAGCAGCGGTAGACCTCGCCGCCCCGGGCCTCCACCTGGACGGGCCCGCCCAGCAGGGCGGCGGCCCCCCGCTCCTCCCCCGCCAGGTCCCGCTCCACCACCTGGGGGAGCAGGTCCACTGACTTGGGGATCAGCCCCTCGTCCACCTGGACGCCCCGGTCCCGGAGATAACTGATCGCCTCCTCCCGGGCCTGGCCCTCCTGGCGGCTGGTCTGGAACATCTGCCCCAGCACGAAGGCCAGCAGGCACAGGTTTGTGAGTACAAGGATCATCAGGATGATATTTTTCAGCTTTGTCCACGGCATGGCTATCCCTCCCCGGCCCCGCTGTCCCGGGCCGACCAGCCGGCGGACAGGATATCCCCGCCGGCGTCCGTGTAGGTCAGCAGCAGCTCCTCCCCGGCCAGGCCCTTGGCCGTCAGGGCGGCGGCGGCCTGTCTGGGGGGCAGCACCAGCGAGGGGGCGCCCGCCGAGGCATAGGCCCGGAACCGCAGGACAAATTGAACCACCGCCCCGTCCCGGACCTGAAAGCTGGCGGCGCTCCCCCCGTCCAGATGGACGGGCAGGCCGTTGAGGCTGTATCCAAAGTCGATGTCCCACCCGCCCGGGACAGGCAGGGCGGAGATGAGGTAGAGCCGGGCCTCCCCGCACCGGGGCAGCAGGGCCGCCGCCGCCAGCTGGCGGCAGGCCTCCACGCTCTCCGTCAGGGCGCCGCCCCCCTCCCGGTCCGCCACCGGGTAGCGGCCGCTGTCCTCCCCCGCTGTGTACAGAAGGACGCCCCGGTCGGACAGGCGCACGTTGTCATCCCCGCTGCGGGCCACCTGCTCGCCGGCGGAGTAAAAGCTGGTGGAGTTGAGGGAGAAGCCCAGATCCCCCACAATCTCCTCCAGTGTCCCCTGCCCGCCGGTCACCGGGTTGGATGCGGTGTAGGTCCCCGGGGCGGGCGCCGCCGCCGGAAGAAGGGTGTCCGGCTCCAGGGCCTCGTACAGCTCTGACTCGAAGGCAAAAAACGTGCCGTTACCTGTCATGCCGGAGAGGGTCCCGGCCAGGGCCTGGGCGTCCACCACCTGGGACTGGCAGCAGTAATAGCCGCCGTCCTCCTCGCTCCGGTAGTACAGGGCCACCCCCTCCTCCTGGACGGTGAGGACCAGCTTACGGGCCACCGTGTCCAGCCGGCTCACGCCGCCGGACAGCCAATTTGTCAATACGGAGATGGGCATCTCCCCTTGGAAGTCCATATATATCCCCAGGGAGGCGGTGAGGGCCTGTTCCCACTCCTCCCGGCTGACCGCCCGGGGCGTCCCGGCGCTGGACAGGGTCTCCGCCAGGGGACCGGCCACCTGGCGGAACAGGGCCTCGCAGGCGGCCTGGTCGTACTGCACGCCGTACCGCTCCCCTTGCCCGCCGGGGAGCTCAGGGCCCTCCCCGCCGGGCAGGTTTACCGCCATGGCCATGGGAAGGGCGGCCCCCACCCGCTCCCCGCTCTGGCTCTGCCCGGGGGATGCCTGGGTGCGCTCCTCCCGGAACAGGCCCCGGAAGGGGCCCAGCAGCTGGGTCTGGGCGGCCAGCCACAGGGCGGAGCAGATCAGCAGGACGATGAGGCCGTCCTTCAACAGCTCAATGGTACGGCGCCTCTTACTGTTTCTCATGGCCAGGCCCCTCGATCCTCAGCTCCAGCTTGACGGCCAGGCCAGGCCCCCGCTTGTCCAGCAGGGCCAGCCTGCCGCCGTGCCGGTCCACAATCTCCTTGGCGATGGACAGGCCCAGGCCAGTGCCGCCGGACTGGCGGGAGCGGGCCTTGTCCACCCGGTAAAACCGCTCAAAAATCCGGGGGCGGTCCTCCTCCGGGATGCCGATGCCGTCGTCGTTGACCACCAGCCACACCCGGCCGCCCTTCCGGCCGGCCACGATGTCGATGTGTCCCCCGTCGGGGGTGTATTTGATGGAGTTGGACACGATGTTCATCATCACCTGGACCACCCGCTCCCGGTCGGCCACAATCTCCGGCAGGCCGGGCTCCATATCCAGCTCCAGGGTATGGCTGTGGCGCTGGGCCTCCATGTAGACGGCGTTGTACAGGTCCCGCACCACGGTCTCAAAGGAGAAGCGGGACAGCTTCAGCTCGTCCCGGTTGGAGTCAAAGCGGGACAGGGTGAGCAGGTCCTGGACGATGTGGACCATCCGCTCGCTCTCGTTGAGGATGACCCCCAGGAATTTGTTCTCCATCTCCGGGGGCAGCTCCCCCACGTTGTCCTGCAACGTCTCGGCGTAGGAGTGGATATTGGTCAAGGGGGTGCGCAGCTCGTGGGAGACGTTGGCCACAAACTCCCGGCGCATCTCCTCATCCTTCCGCTGCTGGGTCACGTCGTGGAGGACCACCAGGGCGCCCCCGCCGGGCTGCCCCCGGTCAAAGGGGGCCAGCAGCAGCTGAAGAAAGCTGTCCCGCACCTGCCGCTCCCCCTCCAGGTGGTCGGGGACGGCCAGCACCTGGTCCAGGGGCGCGATATCCCCAAAGAGCTGTTCGTAGGTGGTATCCGGGCCGATGGCCTGGCGGAGCATCCGGGCGGCGGCGGGGTTGGAGTGGCTCACCCCTCCCTCCCGGGAGAAGGCCACCACGCCGTCGGTCATATGCAGAAACAGGGTGTCCAGCTTATTGCGCTCGTTCTCCACCTGGCGGATGGTGTCCTGGAGCTGGCCCGCCATGTCGTTGAAGGTGTCGGTCAGCACGCCGATCTCATCCTGGGAGACCACTTCGATCCTCCGGGAGAAGTCCCGCTCCGCCACCCGCATGGCCCCCTCAGTCAGCTTCTGGATGGGGGTCACGATGGTCTTGGACAGCAGGAAGGACAGCAGGATGGAGATCAGCAGGCCGAAAATCAGCGCCTCCACAATGAGGACAAACATCTGATTGGTCAGGTTGTTCACCGTGGCCTTGTTGTCCAGGATATAGATGATATAGGCCTCCTCCCCCCGGTGGATGGGGACGGCCAGATCCATATAGTCCAGGGCCAGGTTGCTCTCGTCCCCCACCTGGCCGGTCTCCAGGCCGGTATTCAGGACAAAGAGAAGGTTCTCTGTGTAGTTCAGCTGGGGCTCCTCCCCCTCGGGGGCGTTGAGGCACACGCCGTTGCCGTCCAGGATGTACAGCCTGCGGTTGCGGTCGTCCACCCCCAGCTCGCCCAGGTAGGCGTCCAGCACCTGGGACAGCATCGCCACGCCGTCCTCCTCCCCCTCGGTCTGGGTGGTCAGGTCATGGTAGAGGAGGGGGTCGTCAAAGACTTCGGACATCTGGGTATAGAAGTCCACCAGGTAGAAGGCCGTGACGGAGTTGATGAGGAACGCCCCTACTACTAGCATCAGGGACAAAATCAGCAAAACCATAATCATGACCAGTTTCATGTGGAGGCTACGGAGCATAAGGGACCTCCTCTCATATATGTAAGGGCGGATCGGGTCCGCCAGGGGTTCGCCGTCTGCGGACGGCGTGGGGGTTTCGCCGCTCCGGCGGCGAGTTTCTTTTCCCACGTGGGAAAAGAAACCAAAAGGACGCTTAGAAACCCATGGTTTCTAAGGACTTCCTTTGGCAATCTCCTGAGATCTTGCGCCGGTTGGCCGGCGCGGTTCCTCTCCGAAGTATTCGTATCCCCGCCCGCTGCCGCTCCCCAACGCAAACCCGCAGGTCTGTACGCTGGAATATCACGCGCCTCGGGGGTCACTCGCTGAAGTAGTAGCCCATCCCCCGCTTGGTCTTGATGAACTCCGGGGCGGCGGGGTCGTCCTCCAGCTTCTCCCGCAGGCGGCGGACGGCCACGTCCACCGCCCGGACATCCCCCACATAGCCCTCATAGTTCCACACGTGCTCCATGAGGGCCTCCCGGGAGAAGATCTTCCCCGGCTGGGCGGCCAGGAAGCAGATCAGGTCATACTCCCGCTGGGTCAGCTCCAGGGGGACGCCGTCCTTGCAGACGCTGGCCCGCCGCTGGTCAATGGTCAGGCGGGCCCCGCCCTGGACAGGGGGGGCAACCGGCCCGGCGGAAGGGGCCGCCATGGACATCCGGCGGATGTTGGCCTTGACCCGGGCCAACAGCTCCCGGTTTTTAAAGGGCTTGGTAATATAGTCGTCAGCCCCCAGCTCCAGGCCCCGGACCTTGTCCTCCTCCTCCTCCCGGGCGGTGAGCATGACAATGGGGACGGCGGAGCCCGCCGCCCGGATCTTCTCGCACACCTCAAAGCCGCTCATGCCGGGAAGCATCAGGTCCAGCAGGACCAGGTCCGGGTTCTGCTCCAGAGCCAGCTGCAGGCCGGTGGGGCCGTCCAGGGCCTCCAGGGTGTCGTACCCCTCCCGGGTCAGGTTAAAGGACAGGATGTCCACAATGCTCTGCTCATCCTCAACAATCAAGATGGTCTTTCCCATGACGAGACCTCCCTCATTTTCTTAAACACTGATTTATCACAGGATCTTCTCTATTTCCCCGCCCGGAGGGCGGGAAATAACAGCACTTTCCGGCGGGATCTTCTCTGTTTCCCCGCCTGGAGGGCGGGAGATAACAGCACTTTCCGGCAGGATTTGCTCTGTTTCCCCGTTTGGAGGACGGGGAAACAACGGTGCTTTTCAAGTGCGCCGTCATAACGCCGTTTACAGGCCCAGCAGGATCTTGGCCTTCAGGGTGGCGGCCACGGTCTTGGCGTCGGTGATCGTGCCGTCCATCACCTGGGCCGCCAGCTGGTCAAAGGGCATGGCCACCACGTCCAGAAACTCGTCCTCGTCCAGGTGCTGGCCGGTTTTGCGCAGCCCCCGGGCCAGGTACATGTGCAGTTCCTCGTCACAAAAGCCCGGGGAGGCCAGGGCGCTGCCCAGATACGTCCAGTCCGACGCCTCCAGGCCGGTCTCCTCGCTCAACTCCCGCTTGGCCCCCAGCAGGTGATCCTCCTGGGTTCCGTGGTCCAGCTTGCCGGCGGGCAGCTCCAGCAGCTCCCGCTGGATGGGATAGCGGAACTGCCGCACCAGATAGACGGTGCCGTCCTCCTCCAGCGCCAGCACAGCCACCCCGCCGGGGTGGTAGACTACCTCCCGCTCCGCCAGCCGGCCGTTGGGCAGGCGGGCCTGGTCCAGAGTCACTTTGACAATCTTGCCCTCAAAAATCGTCTGGCTGCTTACCATCTGTTCCCGCAGGTCCATAACTTCTCCTCCTTACAAGGCCGTGTGTTCCCAATTTCGATTAGTATAACACAATTCCCAGGGAGGGTAAAGAAAAACCCGCCTGAAACGGCGGGTTTTAATCCCGAAACTCAAACAGCTTGTGAACCGGAACCTCCAGCGTGTCGGCAATGCGGAATACTGCATCCAGGGAGGCCCCTACCTTCGCCAGTTCGATATTGCTCAAATGGTTCGTATTTTTTAATCTGCCTCTTGTCTGTCTGAATCACCACATATAGTATATGGCGCTTTTTACAGTGGATTAACACTTTAAAAAATTGAGCGCATCATCTGTATCCTGGAGGAGCTGGGCAGCGGCGGCGGCCGGCACGATTTTTGTTAGTATATAAAACTCCCGCCCCCTATGGGGGCGGGAGTTTATTACCTTATTCCTCCGCCATAGCCTTGGCGGTAGCGATGGCTTTCTCCTGGGCGGCGGGGGGGCAGTCCTCGTAGCGGACAAAATGGAAGGTGTAGCTGCCCCGGGACTGGGTCATAGCCCGCAGGTCGATGGCGTAGCCCGTCATCTCGGCCATAGGCACCTCGGCCTCAATGACCTGCTCGCCGCTGTCGGTGGGGTTCATCCCCATGACACGGCCCCGGCGCTTGTTCAGGTCGCCGATGACATCGCCCATGTAGCTGTCGGGCACGGTGACCTTCAGCTCGCCCACCGGCTCCAGCAGGACGGGGTTTGCCTCGGGCATGGCGGCCTTGTAGGCCAGCTGGGCGGCGGTCTTAAAGGCGATTTCAGAGGAGTCCACCGGGTGGTAGCTTCCATCGTACAGCACGGCCTTCAGGTTGACCACCGGGTAACCCGCCAGGGGGCCGTGGACACAGGCCTCCCGCAACCCCTTCTCCACGGCGGGGAAGAAGTTCTTGGGCACGGAGCCGCCGAAGACCTCCTCGGCGAAGACCATCTGTTCCTCCTCCAGGTTGGGCTCGAAGCGGATCCACACGTCGCCGAACTGGCCGGAGCCGCCGGTCTGCTTCTTGTGGCGGCCCTGCTTCTGGACGGTCTTGCGGATCTTCTCCCGGTAGGGCACCCGCATCTCGCCCAGCTCGGCGTCCACATTGAAGCGGCTCTTCAGCTTGGCCACCAGCACATCCACCTGGATGTCGCCGGCGCCGGTGAGCACCATCTGGTGGGTCTCGGCGTTGTTCACCAGGGTGAAGGAGGGGTCCTCCTCGTTGAGGCGGTACAGGCCCTGGGCCACCTTGTCCTCCTGGCCCCGGGTCTTGGGGGAGATGGCCACGGCGTAGTTGGGCTCGGCGAAGGGGATCTGCTTCAGGCTGACCACCTTGCGGGTGTCGCACAGGGTATCGCCGGTCTTGACCTTCTCCATCTTGCCGATGGCGCCGATGTCGCCGCAGGTGAGCTCCTTGACCTCCTCGGCCTTCTTGCCCTTCATCACGTACAGGCGGCCCAGCTTCTCGTTGGAGCCGGTGCGGGCGTTCACCAAGGTCAGGTCAGAGGTAATCACGCCGGACAGCACCTTGATATAGGAGTACTTGCCGTACTGGTCGGAGACGGTCTTGAACACGAAGGCGGTGGGCACGCCGCCGGGGGAGACCACGAACTCCTCGGTCTCGCCGTCCTGGCGGGTGGCTTTATGGTAATTGCCCTCCATGGGGGTGGGCAGCAGCTCCACAATATAGTCCATCAGCATCAGGGAGCCCATGCAGTCCACGGCGGAGCCGCACAGCACCGGGAACAGGGACAGCTCCCGGACGCCCTGGCGCAGGCCCTGGATCATCTCGGCGTAGGTGAAGTCCTCGCCGGAGAAGAACTTGTCCATGAACTCCTCAGAGGTCTCGGCCACGGACTCCTTCAAAGCGTCGTGGAACTGGGTGATGACCTCCTCTTTCCCCTCGGGGATCTCGATCTCCACCCGCTTCATGTTCCGCATCTCATAGGCCCGCTTATTCATCACGTCGATGATGCCGGTGACCTTCTTGTCCTCGTCCCAGATGGGCACCACCACGGGGGCGACCTTGTTGCCGTACTTCTCCCGCAGGGCGTCGAAGGTGGCGTTGTAGTCGGAGTTGTCCTCATCGGTCTTGGAGATATAGATGAAGCGGGGCATATTCCGCTCCTCGCAGTACTTCCAGGCCTTCTCCAGGCCCACGGAGACGCCGTCCTTGGCGGAGCAGACGATGATGGCGGCATCGGCGGCCCGGAGGGCCTCCATGGCCTCGCCGGCGAAGTCGAACCCGCCCGGGGTGTCCAGCACATTGATCTTACAGCCCTTGAACTCCAGGGGGGCCACGGCCAGGGAGATGGAAATCTGGCGCTTGACCTCCTCCGGGTCGTAGTCGCACACGGTGTTGCCGTCGGTGGCCCTGCCCATGCGGTCGATGGCGCCGGTCATATACAGCAGGCTCTCCGCCAGGGCGGTCTTGCCGCTGCCGCCGTGGCCCAGCAGACAGACGTTGCGGATATTTTGTACAGAATAGCTCATAACTGTTTCCACTCCTTATGTTTGGACTAGGGCTTGTCTGAACTGTGTCAGCACGCTCAGTCAGCGCCTATTGCTCCGCCCCCGGGGTTTCCCATTTGAGACGTTACACGCTATTGGTTATTATACACGAAAGCAGGGATTCTGACAACTGTTTTTTTGAGGGATTTTGGATGAAAGGCAAAAACAGCGTCCCGCCCCAGGCGAAACGCTGTTTTGATCCTCAATCTTCCAAAATAATTAAAGTGAAGAGCCCGTCTGAAGCCCCGCCGTCGCCGGTAAGGGCCCGCTTTACGGAGATCCCCTGTTCCCCGGCCAGCTGTTCCATCCGCTCCAGCAGCTCCTGGGGCAGGCCGTGGTACACCGAGCCCCGCCCGTCCTCCGTGGGGCTCACCGCCGTCTCCGGCGGGATCAGCTCCGCCGCCCCGTCGGGCAGGCGTTCCATCGCCACCGTGTTCTCGCCCAGCTCCACAAAGTCCAGCTTGTCTTCGGGCTGGTCCGCCTCCATGGAGTTGGGGGCGGCGCCCGCCTGGGCGGGGGCGGGGGCGCCTTCCGCCTCGCCCTCATCCGGCGCGGGCATGCCGTAGGCGCTGATCCGGGGCAGGTCCCGGGCGTTTTTCTCCATCAGCGCCTCCTGGCCGCCGGCGGCGTTGGGCACCGCGCTCCGGAAGGCGGAGCCGCTTGAGGCGCTCTGCTGGGTGTGGGGGCCGTACAGGGCCACCAGCAGCACGATCCCGGCGGCGGCCACCGCCATGGCCTGCTTCTGGAGGCGGCGGAACAGCGGCAAAATCTTGGGCTGGCGGTTGATGGCGTAGATCACATCCCGGGCGAAGCCCTCCGGGGCCTCCAGCTCCTCCAGACCCTTGAAGCCCAGCTCGACCTGATCCAGCTGGCCCGCCAGTGCCCGGCACTCCGGGCATTGGCCCAGATGCGCTTCCAGCTCCTGGGTCTCCTGGCCGCTCAGTTCCCCGTCCAGCCGGGCGGAGAGCAGTTCCGCGCAGCGTTCACAATCCACGGGCTCCATCCCCCTTTCCTTTCCTCGTCTGGTTTAGACGGCGTTCAAGTAAAAAAGTTCCCGTCCTCCAGCAAAATCTTTCGCAGGGCCAGCCGGGCCCGGGCGAGGCGGGATTTTACCGTCCCCAGGTCCAGATCCAATTTCTCTCCAATCTCCTGGTAGCTCAGGCCGGACAGCTCCCGCATGACCAGCACCTGGCGCTGGTGGTCCGGCAGCTTCTCCAGCCCCCGGGACAGGGCCCGGCTCCGCTCGGATTCCTCCAGCTTTCGCTGGGGGTCCTGGTTCCAGTCGGCGGGCTCCGTCCAGCCGCTGTCCTCGTCGTCCAGGGAGGCGCCGCTGTCAATGTTCTGCCGGCGCCGCTGGCGGCGCAGGTGGTCGATGCACACATTGGCGGCCAGGCGGTATACCCAGGTGGAGAAGCTGCTGTCCCCCTGGAAGGATTTCAGCCCCTGCCAGGCCTTGAGGAAGGCCTCCTGGGCCAGGTCGGCCCCCTCCTCCCGGCTGCCTGTCATGCGGACACACAGGGAGTAGACCTTATTCTGATTGTCCAGCACCAGCCGCTCAAAGGCGTCCTGATCGCCCTTTTTCGCCCGTTTTACCAACTCTTCGGACAAGGCCGCTCCCTCCTTCGTCGTCGCAAAGTCCGCTCTATTTGGAACGCTCTGCCGGGCATTCCAAATGCCGCTCCCTTGCTCCGCCTCTCCGCCCATGACCCGCTCCGCTGGGCTCATGGGCGGGGGCGGCCTGTGGCCGCCTTCCAGCGGACTCTTTCACTGCCACCGAGAGCCTGTTCAGCATCTTCCCAAACGCCGACTGGCGGGTCTTTTGCCGCCAGTCGGCATTTTTTCAGATACGAAACAGGCTCTGAGGAAAAACGAAGTTTTTCCCGATTTTTTCTTTTGATTCTTTTCTTTTTTCCAAAAAAGAAAAGAACAGTCCCCTCAGCACAGGTCCCGCTTGATCCCGGCGGTCACCTGGTACACGTCCTCCAGGGTGGTGATCTTTACGATCTGTTCTTTATAGTAGGCGGCGTGGGGCACCCCCTTCAGATACCAGGCGTAGTGCCGCCGGGCCTCCAGGCAGGCGATCTTCTCCCCCTTGTTGGCGGCGGCCAGCTCAAACTGCCGCACGGCGGTGTCGCACCGCTCCGCCAGCGGGGGCATCTCCGGGACGGGGCGGCCCTCCAGGGCGGCCTTGCACTGGGCGAACAGCCAGGGGTTGCCGAAAATCCCCCGGCCGATCATAGCCATATCCGCCCCGGTGTACTTTAAAATCCTGGGGGCGTCGGCGGCTTTGAATACATCGCCGTTGGCGATGACCGGGATCTTCACGGCGTTCTTCACCTCCCGAATCCAATCCCAGTTGGCGGCGCCGGAGTACATCTGCACCTTCGTCCGGCCGTGGACAGCCACGGCGGAGACGCCCGCCTCCTCCATGGCTTTGGCGAACTCCACGCAGTTGATGGAGCCCTTGTCCCAGCCCAGGCGGAACTTCACCGTCACCGGGCATCCCTTCGCCCCCCGGATCACCGCCTGCGCCACCTTCACCGCCCGGGCGGGGTCCCGCATCAGGCCGGAGCCGTCCCCGGAGTTGGCCACCTTGGGGACGGGACAGCCCATATTGATGTCGATGATGTCCGCCCCGGACACCTCACGGGCAATGGCCGCCCCCTCCTCCATGCACACCGGGTCGCTGCCGAAAATCTGGGCGGCGGCGGGGGTCTCGTTCTCCCCCATTTTCAGCAGGGGGATGGACTTTTTGTCCTGGTAGCACAGGGCCTTGGCGCTGACCATCTCGGTGCAGGTCAGCCCCGCCCCCTGCTCCCGGCAGATGGTACGGAAGGCCATGTCGGTCACCCCGGCCATGGGGCCCAGGGCCAGGGGGGTCTGGATCTCGATTCCTCCAATGGATACCATAGTCTCTTTCCCACCTAAATTCTTGGATACGCCCCCGGCTCTCGCTGTCAGGGGGCGGTGGCCGGCTCCAGCAGCCGGAAGGTCTTCTTGTCGCAGTCGATCTCATACCGCAGGCCCAGGGGGAACACCCCGATGGGGTAGGCGTGGCCCACGTTCACATTGTACAAAATGGGCAGGTCAGGCCGCCCGGCCTCAAAGCCCACCACCTGGCGGTAGATCTCCTTGTAGGGCTCAATCTTATCCGGGAAGGCGGGCTTGCCCACCACAATACCGTTGATGACCTGTAAAATACCCTGGGCCTGGAGGTTACGCAGGCACCAGCTCAGAAAGCTGGCGGACATATTTGACTCGCTGGTCTCCAGTAGGAGCAGCTTGCCCCGCCACTCCTCCACACCGGGCCACAGGGGGGTGCCAAAGAGCTGGACAAACACCTCCACGCAGCCGCCCAGCAGGGGCCCGGAAACCGTCCCGCTCCCCTGCAAAATCTCATACCCCGTGTTGGGGAAACGGGGGGTGGACTGGTCCATGTGCTCCTCCGCCCACCAGATTTTGTCCTCCTCATAGCTGCAAAACCCGCTGGCGGGAATGGTCCAGCTCTCCCGGGGATGGAACAGGGTATGATCGACCGCCTGGGCCGTGTACTCGTTGACGGAGGAATACTCCGCCCAATTGGTCATCACCGCCGCGCCATAGTAGGACACCAGCCCGGCCTTGTACATCATAAGGTGGTTGGTGGTGGTGTCGGAGTAGCCGGTAAAAATTTTGGGGTTCTCCCGGAGGACATCCAGGTCGATATAGGGGAGCAGCCGTATGGTGTCATCCCCGCCGATGGCGGAGAACACCGCCTTGATCTCAGGATCCCGGAAGGCGTCCATCAGATCCTGGGCCCGGGCCTGGGGGTGGCGGTACAGGTAATCAATCCCCTTCAAAGCGTTGGGCATGGCAACCACATTCAGACCGTAGTCCCGCTCCAGCCGCTCCTTGGCCAGGTGGTACTTGTGGATAAACCGAGCCTCGCCGATTGTCCCTTTCGAAAGGGAAACCACGGCCACTTTGTCGCCTTTTTTCAAGCACTTAGGCTTTATCATACGCTTTTCCTCCCATTCTCCCCGGTTCCGCCGGGGTAATTTCCCCTTCCAGCGGAAGGGCCGCATACAGTATAGCACATTGGCGGCCACAAATCCATTGTTTTTTCCAGCGCCGGCCTGGGCCGCCTTTCCAGAGGGGGCGTTGACAAGGGGGCCGCCAGCGGCTAGAATGGGGGAAAACTGTTGGATCGGAGAGATCACCATGGAACTGATGTCACTGAGAGCCGCCCTCCAGGGGGTATCCGCCTACCGGGAGCTGCTGTCCCGGCCGGTGCTGGCCCGGGCCCTGGAGCTGCTGGACGCCCTGTCCGGCCGCCAGGGGGAGCGGGCGCTGGGGGCCTACGCCCAGCTGTTCCACACCCTGCGGGCGGAGGGCTTTCTGGGCCTGGGGGACTGGCTGTGGGACGCCCTGCGGTACACCGAGAGCCCCTACGCCCTGCTGGCGGAGCGGGGCGGGGCCGACCCCGCCCTGGAGTACGGCGCCCGGCGGGATGTGGACACTTTCGTCCTGCTGGCCGAGACCGACTGTGACCGGTTTATCGACGCCATGAAGGCCCTGCTGCCCAGCGAGTACAGCGCCGCCCTGGCGGGGCTGCCCCGGTGGCGGGCGGCGGCCCCCTTCGACTTTGACAGCCTCACCGCCTTTTATCAAAGCCGCGGGGCGGGGGAGTTCGCCCGGTACCGGGCCTTCCTGTGGGAGGACGGGGCGCTGCTGCCGGTGGCCGACCCGGACTGCCCCCAGCCGGAGGAGCTGCTGGGCTATGAGCTCCAGCGGGGCCAGGTGGAGGAGAACACCAGGAAGCTGGCGGCGGGGAAGCGGGCCAACAACGTCCTCCTGTTCGGGGACGGGGGCACCGGCAAGTCCGCCGCTGTGAAGTCCATGCTGTGTCTGCCGGGGATGGAGGATCTGCGGCTCATCCAGGTGGAGAAGGAAAATCTCACCGGCCTGCCTTCCCTCATCCGCTCCCTGGCCGGGCGGAGGCAGAAGTTTATCCTGTTCATTGACGATTTGGCCTTCGACCAGGACGACCGGACCTACTCCGCCCTGAAGACCATCCTGGAGGGCTCCTTGGAGAAACGGCCTGTCAACATCGCCATCTACGCCACCTCCAACCGGCGGCACCTGGTCCGGCAGACCTTCTCCGACCGGGCGGGGGACGAGGTGGACGCCTTTGAGACCATCTCGGAAAAAACCGCCCTGGCCGAGCGCTTTGGCCTGCGGATCCCCTACCTGACCATGGACAAGGCCGGCTACCTGGCCCTGGTGGACCACCTGGCCGCCCAGGCGGGGCTTGGGATAGATCAGGCCCAGCTCCACGCCCAAGCCATGACCTGGGAGATCCGCCACGCGGGCCGCACCCCCCGGACCGCCCGGCAGTTCATCGACAGCCTGCGCTGAAAACCGCCCCTCCCCAAGGGGCGCCCCATCACAAAGTTCAGGGCAGGGCAAACCATCCTGGTTTGCCCTGCCCTTTGTATAGGCTGTTTCATATCGTTTCAGATACGAACAGGTTCTTATTTGTCGTAGTCAACCGTCCAGATCCCGTCAGAATACTGGATCGCAATCAAGATTTGAGCATCCTCGGTAAAATTATCGGTAAATTCCGCCGTGTGTTCCTCCCCGCTACGGTCCACAAAAGAAACTGTATAACTGTAATCTTCCGCCGGTTCAATGGTGAAATAACAAATTTGCGTATCTTTGATTTCTTCAGAGGAAGCAGCTACTGTTTCCCCTAAATGGGCGACTGTGATATCCGTGATCTCATCATCGGAATAATTTGTGACGATCAGGTTTCCGTCCTGATGCACAACACCGCCATTCCCAGCGCCGCAGCCAGCCAACAATAAAGTTAACATCAGCGAGGAGAGTAATATGAATTTTCTCATGGTTCAGCCTCCTTAAATTTCCCGTCATCAAGGGAGCCTTGAGCGGGGGTCTGCCGGCGAAGCCATTATAAAGCCGTACCCGCCGGAAAGCAAGTCTTTTCCAGCGGATACGGCCTTTTTTAATCCATTTTATACGTTTTTTTAATCTGTTTTACAGGGGCATGATCCAGTTGTGGGGATCGGCCACCCGGCCCCACTGGATGCCGGTGAGCTGGTCGTACAGCTTCCGGGTGACCTCGCCGATCTGGTTGTGGTTGATGGACACCTTCTTCTCGCCCATGGCCAGCTCGCCGATGGGGGAGATGACGGCGGCGGTGCCGGTGCCCCAGGCCTCCTCCAGGGTACCGTTCTCGGCGGCCTGGAACAGCTCCTCGGCGGAGATCCGGCGCTCCTCCACCTCATAGCCCCAGTCCCGCAGCAGCTGGAGGCAGGAGCGGCGGGTGATGCCATCCAGCACGGAGCCGTTCAGGTCGGGGGTGAGGATCTTGCCGGCCACCTTGAACATCACGTTCATAGCGCCAACCTCCTCAATGTACTTGCGGTGGACGCCGTCCAGCCACAGCACCTGGCTGTAGCCCTTCTGCTCCGCCTGATGGCCCGCCCGGAGGGAGGCGGCGTAGTTGCCGCCGGTCTTGGCCATGCCTGTGCCGCCCTTGACGGCACGGACGTCCCGCTCCTCCACGAAGATCTTCACGGGGGCCAGGCCCTCGGGGTAGTAGGCCCCCACCGGGCACACCACCACCACGTACTGTACGTGCTTGGAGGAGTGGACCCCCAGCTGGGCGTCCAGGCCGATCATAAAGGGCCGGATGTACAAAGAGGCGCCCTCCTCATGGGGGACCCAGTCCCGCTCCACCTTCACCAGCTCGGTGATGCCGGCCAGGGCCAGATCCTGGGGGATCTGGGGCATACACAGCCGCTCGGCGGACTTGTTCATCCGGTCGATGTTGTCCAGGGGGCGGAAAAGCTGGATTTTGCCCTGGGCGTCACGGTAGGCCTTCAGGCCCTCGAAGATCTCCTCGGCGTAGTGGAGCACCTTGGCGGCGGGGTCGATCAGCAGGGGGCCGTAGGGGACGATACGGGGGTCGTGCCAGCCCTGGCCCTCGTCGTAGTCCACGATAAACATGTGGTCGGTCATGCTCTTGCCGAAGACCAGCTTGGAGGACTCGGGCTTCTCTTTCAGCGTCTCAGCACGGGTGATTTTAATTTCCATGGGTGCATACCTCCTGAACCCTTCAATTTTTAGGATATGCCTTTATTATAGCAGTGTTTTTCCCCGGGCGCAACAGCAAAAAACCGGGGCGGGGCAAGGGCTGGGGGCGGCGGGTTTCCAGCTTATATCATAAGTTCAGCCGGGCACCCCAAAAATTATTTAGGAAAAATTCACAAATAGCTCTGGCTTTTTTTCCAGTGTGTGGTATAATAAGGTCACGGTGGGAGGGAATTCCCCCTCCACTGGAGGTGAGGGTTCTTCCACCGCCATACAGCCCTTGGGGCCGAAAGGAGCGGATCTTATGAAATTCGTATTTACGGACAAGAAGGTAAATCTGCCTGACTCTCTGCACGGCTACGCGGAAAAAAAGGTGGGTAAGCTGGACCGTTTTTTTAAGGAGGACGCCACCGCCGCCATCACGTTCAGCGTGGAGAAGGAGCGGAACAACAAGGTGGAGATCACCATCCGCTCCAGCGGCACCATCTTCCGGGTGTCGGAGAGCACCTCGGACATGCACGCCTCCATTGACGCCGCCGTCACCACCCTGGAGCGGCAGATCCGCAAGAACAAGACCCGGCTGGAGAAGCGCCTGCGCCAGGGCGCCTTTGAGCGGGCCCTGGATCTCAGCGAGATGTCCTCCTTCGCCCCCGACGAGCCGGAGGAGGGGGAGTACAGCATCGTCCGCAGCAAGACCTTCCCCATTAAGCCCATGACCCGGGAGGAGGCCATTTTGCAGATGAACCTGCTGGGCCACAGCTTCTTCGCCTTCCGGGACGAGGAGGCCGGAGGGGCTTTCGCCGTGGTGTACCGCCGGTACGACGGGGACTACGGCCTGATTGAGGACGAGCAGTAGGGACATTTTCCGCCCCCGGCCCAGGCCGGGGGCATTTTTATGGAGGAACGACTATGGACGTCAACCACACCGCCGCCCGGCTGTTCAGCGGCTGGGAGGACGGGCTGCTTTTCAGCTGTCTCCAGGGGCACATGGGACAAATCATAGCCCACGGGGCGGACAGCGCCCTGGCCCGGGCGGGGGATTTCTGCTTTCTGGCGGGGGCGCCCTGCCGGGAGCTGGTGGAACAGGCCCCGGCCCCCCTCCTGGTGCCCCGGGATGAGGGCTGGGCGGAGATGATCGAGGCCGTCCTGGGGGACCGGGCCCGGCGGTTCACCCGGTACGCCACCCAAAAGAACCCGGGAAACTTCGACCGGGCCCGCCTGGAGCGGCTGGCCCCCTCCCTGCCCCAGGGCGATATTATGGTCCCCATCGGGGCGGAGCTGGTCCCCGCTCTCATGGCGGAGGTTTGGTCACGGGATCTATGCGGCAACTTCCAGGACGGGGCGGATTTCGTCCGGCGTGGGCTGGGGGTGGCCGTCCTGCGGGAGGGACGCCCGGCGGCGGGGGCCGCCTCCTACTGCGTCTATGACGGGGGCATTGAAATCGAGATCGACACCCGGCCCGACTGCCGCCGACAGGGGCTGGCCGCCGCCTGCGGGGCCCGGCTCATCCTGGACTGCCTGGACCGGGGGCTGTATCCCGGCTGGGACGCCCACACGGAGATTTCCCTCCACCTGGCCCAGCGGTTGGGGTACACGCTGGACCGCCCCTACCCCGCCTACTGGGTGGAGGAAAAGGAAAACCGGGGCGGCTAAACGCCCCGGTGTTCTTCTATTGGTTGTCCTCCCCCTCCAGGAAGTAGCTGGCCTCCATGTCGGCGGTGGCCAGGGCGAAGGCCAGGGGGTACTTTTGCAGGGCCTGGCCCACGGTGCGGTTGTCCTCCGGCCCGGAGAAGCCCATGTGCCAGCGGATGGCCATGGCCTCCTCCCGGCTCAGGCGGATGAAGCCGTTGACGATGTACACGCTCTTCTCCCCGTGGCCGTAGGGCAGGGGGTCATCGAAGGTGTAGGAGGGGACTTTTTCCCACTTGCCGGTGGCGTCGTCCTTCACGTTGCGGAAGGTCTTCTTGTAACAGCCCACCTTGCACAGGTCGTGGAGCAGGGCCACTATGGCGATGGACTCCTCGGTATACTCCAGGCCGTACAGCTCCTGTACCCGCTCCCGCTGGAGATAGTCCGCCAGGCAGTGATAGACGTTCAGGCTGTGCTCGCACAGGCCCCCCTCGTAGGCCCCGTGGTACCGGGCGGAGGCGGGGGCGGTGAAAAAGTCGCTCTTGTTCTCCAGGTAGTCCAGCAGCTTGTCGGCCCCGTCCCTGGTGATGTTGGCCTTAAAAATCTCGATAAATTCCTCTTTACAGGACATAGCGGTTCCTCCCAGACGCCGCCGGAGCGGCTTTGTTTGGGCGTGTCCAAACCGCAACGTTTTGATTGGGCTCTCGGCGGACACGCTCTATCTTTCGCCCCATTGTACCACAGATGGAGGGGATTTTCCAGAGGCGGCGGAAAACATTGACTTTTTTGTAAGCTCCCGGTAAAATAAGGAAAAAGAGGGGTGCCGTATGAAAGGAAATCTCAGATGGATGCTCCTGGGCATCTTTTTAATGGTGCTGGCAGTGTGGTGCCTGGTCTTTGGAGCGGTGGACGACTTTTTCCCCGCCTCGCTGGCCGGTGTCCTGCTGCCTGTGGCGGCCATCGCCGTTTTTCTGGCCGGTTGGCCCGGCGGCAAGGACCAAGACCCCAAAGAATAATTTTCAAATCCCCTTGACAAAGTGCCCGGTCTGCCGATACAATTTTCCTGAGAGAAAACGGAAACCAAGGCCAATCTGAATGGAGGAATCTACATATGCGGATCTACGTCACCGAAGATTACAACGCCATGAGCCGCCGGGTCGCCAGCATCCTGGCCGCCCAGGTCATCCTGAAGCCCGACTGCGTGCTGGGCCTGGCCACCGGCTCCACCCCCGTGGGGGCCTACAAGCTGCTGGCGGAGGGGTACAAGAAGGGGGATCTGGACTTCTCCCAGGTGCGGTCCATCAACCTGGACGAGTACGTGGGCCTGGCCCCCACCCACGACCAGAGCTACCGCTACTTCATGCAGAGCAACCTGTTCGACCACGTGAACATCAACCCGGACAACACCAACGTGCCCAACGGCCTGGCCGCCGACCCGGCGGAGGAGTGCCGCCGGTACAACCAGGTGATCCGTACCCTGGGCCCCATCGACATCCAGCTGCTGGGCATGGGCCACAACGGCCACATCGGCTTTAACGAGCCCGCCGACGCCTTCGCCCTGGAGACCAACCTGGTGAACCTGGCGGAGAGCACCATCCAGGCCAACGCCCGGTTCTTCGCCTCCGCCGACGAGGTCCCCCGCCAGGCCATGACCATGGGCATCCAGACCATCATGCAGGCCAGGAAAGTCCTGGTGGCCGTCAGCGGCAAGGACAAGGCCGCCATTGTGAAGAAGGCCTTCACCGGGCCGGTCACCCCCCAGGTGCCCGCCTCCATCCTCCAGATGCACCCCGACGTCATCCTGGTGGGCGACAAGGCCGCCCTCAGCGAGCTGTAATTCCATCCATTCCGGGCCGCGGTCACACAAGACCGCGGCCCTTCCCTTGAGAGAGGAGCGCCGCCATGGACATTTTCTTTGCCCCCATGGAGGGGGTCACCGGCCCCCAGTTCCGCCGGGCCCACCATAACCACTTCTCCGGGGTGGACAAATATTACCTGCCCTTCATCAGCCCCACCCAGGACCACCGGTTCACCCCCCGGGAGATCCGCAACGTGGGGCTGGAGGCCAACCAGGGGATGGAGGTTGTCCCCCAGCTGCTCACCAAAAACGCCCAGGACTTCATCTGGTGCGCCAGGGGCCTGGGCGACATGGGCCACCGGGAGGTCAACCTGAACCTGGGCTGTCCCTCCGCCACCGTGGTCACCAAGGGCAAGGGGGCGGGGATGCTCCGGGACCCGGACGGCCTGGAGCGGTTTTTGGAGGAGATCTTCTCCGCCGATCTGGGGGAGCTGGAGATTTCCATCAAAACCCGGCTGGGGCTGGAGTCCCCGGAGGAGTTCCCCCGGCTGGCGGAGATTTTCAGCCGCTTCCCCATCTCCCTGCTCATCCTCCACCCCAGGGTACGGGCGGATTTTTACAAGGTGCCCGTCCGGGGGGAGGAGTTTGTCAAGGCCCTGCCCTATCTCAAATGCCCGGTGTGCTACAACGGCGGGATCGTCACCGCCGCCGGGTGCGCCCGGCTGGCGGCGGAGCTGCCCCAGATCCACTCGGTTATGATCGGCCAGGGGCTGGCGGTCAACCCCGCTCTGGCCCGCCAGGCCAAGGGCGGCCCCCCGCTGGGCCGGGAGGAGCTGCGGACCTTCCACGACCAGCTCTACCGCACCTATCTCCAGGACTTCTCCGGGGAGCGAAGCACCGTTTTTCACATGAAGGAACTGTGGGGCTACTTCTCCCGGATGTTCGACGGGGGCGAAAAGCTATTTAAGGAGATCAAAAAAGCCCAGAACGCCCGGAGCTACGAGAGCGCCGCAGCCCGGGTCTTCGACACCCTGCCCCTGCGCCAGGAGGCGGACTGGGAACATCCCTCTAAAATCTGAACACACCCTCCCGCCGGGAGGCTCCCCCGCTCCACAATCAAAACAGTCCCTCCGCTGAGCGGAGGGACTGTTTTTTAGATTCCCAGCAGTGTTTGGGCGTTGCCGCCCAGGATCGCCTCCCGCTCCCACCGCTCCAGGGGGAGTTCCCGGATCCGCCGCAGGCCGGCCCCCTGGCTGTACCAGGGGCTGTCCGTGCCAAAGAAAATCCGGTGGGCGCCGAACTTGCCGACCATGCGGACAAACTGCTCCGCCCCCATCAGAGGGATGTGATCCAGGGGGCGGGGCTCCCCCTCCTCTAAAGGGGCCACATGGCCCAGGGCGTAGGCGGTGTCCAGGCAGACTTCCGTGTCCCACAGCAGCTCCTCCACCCGGTCCCACTGCTGCCAGCCCCCCATGTGGGCCAGGATCAGCTTCACGGGCCCCACCTGCTTCACCGCCCGGAGGGCCATCTCCGGGGAACAGTTATCCTTCCCCGGGTAGCCGATGTCCAGCCCCGCATGGGTGAGGACGGCCAGCCCCAGCTCGCCGCACCGGTCCAGAATCCGCAGGTAGCGGATGTCGTCCAGATCCACCCCCTGGTAAACGGGGTGGAGCTTGATCCCCCGCATCCCCAGGGCGGCCACCCGGGAGAGCTCCTCCTTCCAGCCGGGGAAGTCCGGGTGCATACAGCCAAACGACCAGATATTCGTCTCAGGGCCCCGGTCATTGAGCCGGGCGGAGGCGTCGTTCACGTGGATCACCTGGCGCTCGTTGGTGGCCACCGGCAAAACCAGGGACGCATCCACCCCGAACCGGGCCATGGAACGGGCCAGACCGTCCACCGTGCCGTCGGAGAAGGCCTGGGTGTGGGACAGGGCCTTCAGCTTCTCCACTGTGGGGCGGGCGATCTTGTCCGGGAAGGTGTGGGTGTGGATGTCAATGATCATGGGGTAAAGCCTCTTTTCTTTGGTTTGTGTCCAAAGTATTCCCCAGCCAGCTGTTCAGGAACGCCAGCTGCTCCGGGGTGTGGAACCAGTGCTCCCCGCCCTCCATCACGGTGAGGGATGCGCCGTGGGCACGGGCAAATCCCTCCACTGTGGCCGGGGCGGTCATGTGATCCCCCTGGGCGTACAGGATGTGGGTGGGGTGGGGCCATCGGATGGGGTGGGCCCGGACAAAATCCAGATATCCCCAGGACAGGGTCTCCCCAAAGTCCGTGGGGATCTCCCCCCGCTCCCGGAGTTCTCCCTCGTCGGCCCCGGCCCAGGACAGCATGTCCAGAATCAGCCGTTCCATGTCTAGGATGGGGGAAATGAACAGCGCCCGCTCCACCGGGTAGTCCCGGAGGGCATACATGGCGCAGTATGCCCCCAGGCTGTTGGCCAGCAGGCTGACCCGGCCATATTCCCCTTCCAGCTCCCGAAAAGCCTTCTGGATGGCAGACTCCGCCCCCCAGGGGGTCAGGTCAGGGAGATCAACCCCCCGCAGGTCATAGCCCTGGCAGGCGGCCTGGAACTGCCGGGCCTCCCCGGCGTTCCCGCCCTTCCCATGGATGTATAAAATTCCGGCGCGCAACGGCGGTCCCTCCCTCTCTGGCGGCCCTGGGCCTGGATACGCTCTCCAGCATACCACAGGCCCCGGGATTTGAAAAGGGA
Organism: uncultured bacterium; assembly: GCA_947073515.1. Taxonomy (GTDB): domain Bacteria; phylum Bacillota; class Clostridia; order Oscillospirales; family Oscillospiraceae; genus Lawsonibacter. Next base: position 25,545 of record CAMTMC010000020.1, read on the forward strand.
ATTTTTACTGCTTCTCCCCCAGGGCCTCGCTCTGGCGGACCAGAACCTTCTGGTCGTAGCAGGAGAAGGCCTCCTCCACCAGCTGACGGTCGGGCTTGGGGGTGAGCCAGGAGACCAGGGGCACAATGGCCAGCCCGGCCAGCATACAGAAAGCGCCGGCGTTGATGGGGGACCGGAGCAGGGCGGGAAGGGCGGTCTTCAGGGGGCTGATCACCGCCAGCATGAACCCGGTGGAGAACAGGAAGCTCACCCAGCAGGCGGCCTTGGTGGCCTTCTTCCAGTACAGGCCAAAGAGGAAAGGCGCCAGGAAGGCTCCCGCCAGGGCGCCCCAGGACACACCCATCAGCTGGGCGATGAAGGTGACGCTGGACTTGTACTGGATGATGGCCAGCACCACTGAGATGGCGATGAACACCACGATGAGGCACCGCATCACAAAAACCTGCTTCTTTTGGCTCATGTCCTTGACAATGTGATCCTTAATCAAATCCAAGGTCAGCGTGGAGCTGGAGGTGAGCACCAGAGAGGACAGGGTGGACATGGAGGCGGACAGCACCAGGATAACCACCACCGCCAGCAGAATGTCCGGCAGGCCGGAGAGCATGGTGGGGATGACGCTGTCGTAGCCCCCCACGATGGAGCCGTCGGGGTTGAAGGCCATCCGGCCGGAGAACAGCCGCCCAAAACCGCCCAGGAAGTAGCAGCCCCCCGCCACAATGGCGGCGAAGGCGGTGGAGATCACCGTGCCGGTGTCGATGGCCTTCTCGCTCTTGATGGCGTAGAACTTCTGGACCATCTGGGGCAGGCCCCAGGTGCCCAGGGAGGTGAGGAGCACTACCCCCAGCAGGTTCACAGGGTCAGGGCCGAAGAAGGAGGCGAACACCCCGGGGACGCTGGAGGCGGCGGGGTCGCTGACCTGGGCCAGGCCCTCCAGGGCGGCCATGAAGCCCCCCTGGCTTCTCAGCACGGCGGCGATCACCGCCACAATGCCGAAAATCATGATGATGCCCTGGATGAAGTCGTTGATGGCGGTGGCCATGTAGCCGCCGGCGATGACATAGACCCCGGTGAGGATGGCCATGACCACCACACAGACGGAGTAGTCGATGTCAAAGGCCATGCCGAACAGCCGGGACAGGCCGTTGTACAGGCTGGCGGTGTAGGGGATCAGGAAGATGAAGATGATCACCGAGGCGGCGATCTTCAGGGACGGGGAACCGAACCGCTTGCCGAAAAACTCGGGCATGGTGGCGGAGTCCAGGTGCTGGGTCATGATGCGGGTGCGGCGGCCCAGCACCACCCAGGCCAACAGGGAACCCAGCAGGGCGTTGCCAATCCCCGCCCAGGTGGCGGCGATGCCGTATTTCCAGCCGAACTGGCCGGCGTATCCCACAAAGACCACGGCGGAAAAGTAGGAGGTGCCGTAGGCGAAGGCGGTGAGCCAGGGGCCCACAGACCGGCCGCCCAGGACGAAGCCGCTGACATCGGTGGCATTTTTCCGGCAGTAGAGGCCGATGCCCACCATCACAGCGAAAAACACAAGGAGCATAGATAATTTGATAACCATAAGTACCATTCCTCTCCGCGCTTTGCTTCTGCGCTTTGTACCGTTGAAGTGTAACGCAAAGAAGCGATAAAGTCAAGAGGAATTTTTTTATTTTTCAAAAAAATTTTGTCCCGTTGGGTACGGGCGGCGAGGGACAGGACAGCAAAATCCCCCGGCTGACGCAATCAGCCGGGGGTTGATACGCTAAGACGATGAATTGGAGGATTTTAGGGTCTGGAGGGAGCAGTACCCGCCATAGGCGTGGAGGGCGATCAACGGGAGGACGAACAGAGAAACAACTGCCCATGTGTACCGAAAGGGAATTACTTCCACACCTATGTTGGCTAGTGCCAACACCAGTACAGGCATCAGCACCCGGCGGCCATACCCGGAAATCATATGCTGCACTTTCCGCTCCTTCTCCCCCTGGGAGACCCGGGCCATATGGTAGCGGATCACCCTAAGGGGAACATACATCCCGGTGCCCCACCAGATAAAATCTCTCCTGGCATGGAGCCCGCTGAAGGCGAATAAAATCGTGACCACCAGACTGACCAGGCACAGCGCCGCTAAGGCGAGCCCTCTGAGGACGATATCCTTGGATTTCATAGCGGCACCTCCCTTTTTATCCCCAAAGATCAGTTCTCCTTATAGATCACCTTCGTGTGGTAAAGCTCATAAGCGCCGCTCTCTACCCTGTCATACAGGTCAAAGGTCATTGTGTATCTGGAGCGTATGGGCACCCGCTGGCCAGTTAACGAATTGAGGCGATACCTGGTGTCTGTTCTGGAGTAAACCACAATTTTAGCGGCCCTTCCAAATCCATGATGATATTTGATAAATTCATCCATCAAATCACTTATATCCGGAAGCAACGCATCAAGAACAGTTTCGGGCGGGTCAAAAAAGCTGGGGTCGACACAGCCCGCTAAAACGTCTGTGGCAAACGACAGTGCGGCTCCTTCCTTCCGCAACTGCTCGTCAGACTTATATTCCGAATAAAAAAGCCGGTCTTCTCCGTAATCCCATTAGTAGTCATAATCGACATAGGGCTCCATTTCAGATCCCGACGAAGCGGCAAACACGGGAACAGTCATAGGGAATACCATCGCAAGGACCAGGAGCATACTGACACTTATCTTAGTGATAATTTTTTTCATATGCAACCTCCCCTTTCTGTCTGGATTTCCACTTGTGTTAAAATTAAAGGAAGCTTCCATATCTACATTATATACAACAAAGCAGAAAGTGTCAATAGCATTTTTGTGCATTTTGCGGTTTAGAATTTGGCCCCGCCGAACTCCGCCAGGGTCAGGCCCTTGTTCCGCTCCGTCACCCACTGGATGGACCACTGGGAGGCGAACAGCAGCAGCTGGCTGCCCCTGTAGTCCTCCACCAGCTTTGCGTCGTTGGGGAGGAGCAGATCCTCCTCCCGCAGGGGCGGGGCGTCCTCGTCCTCCTTGACGATCCACCGCAGGTACTCGTAGGGCAGGCCCTCCTTGTACAGCTCCACGTTGTACTCCGCCCGGAGGCGGTACTCCAGCACGTCGAACTGAAGGGTGCCCACCACGCCTACAATGACCTCCTCCATGCCGGTATAGGGGGTCTTGAAGATCTGGATGGCGCCCTCCTGGGCGATCTGCTCCACCCCCTTGAGGAACTGCTTGCGCTTCATGGTGTCCACGGAGCGGATGCGCTGGAAGTGCTCCGGGGCGAAGGTGGGGATGGGGTCGAAGGCGAACTTTTTCCCCGGGGCGCACAGGGTGTCCCCGATGGAGAAAATCCCCGGGTCAAAGACGCCGATGATATCCCCGGCGTAGGCCTCCTCAATGATCTCCCGCTCCGCCGCCATCAGCTGCTGGGGCCGGGAGAGGCGCATCTTCTTGCCGCCCTGGAGGTGGTAGACCTCCTTGTCCGCCTCAAACTTGCCGGAGACCACCCGCATAAAGGCGACGCGGTCCCGGTGGGCCTTGTTCATGTTGGCCTGGATTTTGAAGACAAAGGCGGAAAAGTTTCCGTCAAAGGAGTCGATGACCTCCTCCCCCGCCTTCCGGGGCAGGGGGGCGGTGGTCATGCAGAGGAATTCCTCCAGAAAGGGCTCCACGCCGAAGTTGGTGAGGGCGGAGCCAAAAAACACCGGGGACAGCTTGCCGTGGCGGACCCGGTCCAGGTCGAAGTCGCAGGAGGCGCCGTCCAGCAGCTCGATCTCATCCACCAGCTGGTCCCGCTTGGCCTGGCCGATGAGGTCCGCCAGGGCGGGGTCGTCGGGCTCGATCTCCGTGGCGGTGGCCGCCCGGGCGTTGGTGTTAGAGGTAAAATGGATCACCTTCCGGCCCTGGCGGTCATACACCCCCTTGAACTCCTTGCCGCAGCCGATGGGCCAGTTCATGGCGTAGGTGTCAATGCCCAGCTCGTGCTCCAGCTCCTGGCAGAGCTCGAAGGGGTCCCGGGCCTCCCGGTCCATCTTGTTGATGAAGGTAAAGATAGGGATGTCCCGGAGGGCACAGACCTTGAAGAGTTTTCTCGTCTGGGCCTCCACGCCCTTGGCGGCGTCGATCACCATGACGGCGGAGTCCGCGGCCATGAGGGTGCGGTAGGTGTCCTCAGAGAAGTCCTGGTGGCCCGGGGTGTCCAGGATGTTGACGCAGAAGCCCTCATACTGGAACTGCATCACCGAGGAGGTGACGGAGATGCCCCTCTGCTTCTCGATCTCCATCCAGTCAGAGGTGGCGGCCCGGGTGTTCTTCTTGCCCTTCACCTGGCCCGCCTGGGCGATGGCCCCGCCGTACAGCAGGAACTTCTCTGTCAGGGTGGTCTTGCCCGCATCCGGGTGGGAGATGATGGCGAAGGTGCGGCGGCGCTTGATTTCGGCTTCGTAGTTTGACAAAGGGGTCCACTCCCTTACAAAAATTCAAATATTGGCATATTATTTTACCATAAAGGGCCGGGGAGGGCAAGAGGGAAAAGAGGGGGGACGGGAGCCACCTGGGCGAAGGCGTTCCGGCGGCCGGAACAGGCATAAAATCCGCCTAGACATTTTGGTCAAAGAGACTGGAAAATCTATTGAATTTTTGTTGACTTTTTATCAAACAGGCATATAATATATTCATTATTTGTTTCAGAAGAGGATCCAGCAATATGTCCCTACGGCTCATGCCAGATGAACCCGCCGGACTTGTAAGCCCATTAAAATGCCGAGCCGGAGCAATCACAGAAGCTGCAAAAAATCCCCGACCATGCGGTCGGGGATTTCTATGTTAAAGCATCAAATTACGCCAGCTTAGCGCCGTTGACCTTGACGCCGGGGCCCATGGTGGCGGCCACGGTGCAGCTCTTGATATACTGGCCCTTGGCGGCGGCGGGCTTGGCCTTGATGATGGCACCCATCAGAGCGCCGAAGTTCTCGGACAGCTTCTCAGCGCCGAAGGAGACCTTGCCGATGGGGCAGTGGATGATGTTGGTCTTATCCAGGCGGTACTCCACCTTACCGGCCTTGATCTCGTTAACGGCCTTGGCCACGTCCATGGTGACGGTTCCGGCCTTGGGGGAGGGCATCAGGCCCTTGGGGCCCAGGACTTTACCCAGACGGCCCACAACGCCCATCATGTCGGGGGTAGCGACCACCACGTCGAAGTCGAACCAGTTCTCCTTCTGGATCTTCTCCACCATGTCCATCTCGCCCACGAAGTCGGCGCCGGCCTCACGGGCCTCATCGGCCTTGGCGGCCTTGGCGAACACCAGCACACGCTGGGTCTTGCCGGTGCCGTGGGGCAGGACGATGGCGCCCCGGACCTGCTGGTCGGCGTGGCGGGAGTCCACGCCCAGCTTCACATGGAGCTCCACGGTCTCGTCGAACTTGGCGGTGGCGGTGTCCACCACCAGCTTCATGGCCTCGTCAGTATCGTACAGAGCGTTCTTGTCGATCTTCTTGGCGCTCTCCTGATATTTCTTTCCTCTAAACATTCTTGTCCCCTCCTTACTCGCCCACCACGATGCCCATGGAGCGGGCGGTGCCGGCGATCATGCTCATGGCGGCCTCGATGGAGGCGGCGTTGAGGTCGGGCATCTTGGTCTCGGCGATCTTGCGCACGTCCTCCTTGCTGATGGTGGCCACCTTGTTCTTGTTGGGCACACCGGAGGCCTTGTCGATGTTGCAGGCCTTCTTGATCAGCACGGGGGCGGGGGGGGTCTTGGTGATAAAGGTGAAGGAGCGGTCAGCGTAGACGGTGATGATGACAGGGATAATCAGGCCCACGTCGTTCTTGGTCCGCTCGTTAAACTCCTTGGTGAAGGCGGCGATGTTCACGCCGTGCTGGCCCAGGGCGGGGCCGACAGGGGGGGCGGGAGTCGCCTTACCAGCGGGAATCTGAAGTTTTACATATCCAGTTACTTTCTGTGCCACGAATGAGCACCTCCAATTTGAAAATGTGGTTGTTTGGCGGAATCGTTTGATTCCTCCCACTTGATTGCGAAGGTTGTCTGTAGGGGCGGATATCATCCGCCCGAAAAAACGATACCGCGCCGGGAAATGGCGGGCGGATATTATCCGCCCCTACATTCTGGGCGCGTCAGGAATTCGCCGGTTCCACCTGGTCCAGCTCCAGCTCCACGGGGGTCTCCCGTCCGAACATGGACACCACAACACGGACCTTGCCCTGGTCCAGGTCAATCTCGTCTACAGTGCCCAGGAAGGACTCCAGGGCGCCGTCGGTGATGCGGACGGTGTCACCCAGCTGGTAGCTGACCACGATCTCCCGTTTTTCCACGCCCAGGGCGGCCACGTCGGCCTCCGACAGGGGGATGGCCTTGTTGCCCTCGCCCAGGAAGCCGGTGACGCCCCGGATGTTGCGCACCACGTGCCAGGTCTCGTCGTTCATCACCATCTTGACCAGGACATAGCCGGGGAACACCTTGCGCTCCACGTCCTTGGGGCCGTTGTCCGTGATCTCGGTGACGGTCTCCAGCGGGATGCTGATCTCGTGGATCAGCTCCTGCATGGAGCGGTTCTCCACGTACTTCTCGATGGTGGCCTTTACCGTATTCTCATAGCCGGAATAGGTGTGGACCACGTACCAGCTCGCGTTGTCCGCCATTCCGCTCACCCGCCAAAGGTGGAGATGATAAACTCAATCCCCGTATTGGCCACAAAGTCGAACAGCCAGATGAAGACGCCCACCACGGCCACGCAGGCGATCACGATCCCAGTGTTGTTGATGGTCTGCTTGCGGGAGGGCCACTGGACCTTCTTCAGCTCGCTTCTCATGTCCTTGAGCCACTTGGCGGCACGGGCAAAGAAGCCGGGCTTGGCGTACTTATCGGACTTCTTGTCCTTTTTGGCCTGGGCGGCCTGCTCTACCTTTTCGTTCTCAGCCATTGTTACCCTTCTTTCCTATCAGCCTTTGGGGACAAATTACTTCGTCTCATTGTGCAGTGTGTGCTTTCTGCAGAAGGGACAGTACTTGTTCATCTCCAGACGGTCGGGGGTATTCTTCTTGTTCTTCATGGTGTTGTAGTTTCTCTGCTTGCACTCAGAGCACCGCAGGGTGATCTTGATGCGAGCGCCGGCTTTTGCTGCCATTTGTTCGGCACCTCCTTTTTTATTTGACAGGCACGGGCCAAAACGCCCCGGGCGCTCCCGCTCCGCCCTGTCTTGGGGCGGGCTTCCCTGGCGTTCTCAAAAAGAAAACGCCGGACCGGCCCGCCTGCTGCCGAATCCAGCGCCCATTGGGGCGCGAAAACGCCCTGGGTTACGGTGGAAATTCGGCACTCTGCCTCCCTGTGTCCCATACCCTGATCTGGGATTGGGTGGAGGGGGCTGCCCGGCGGACACCGTATCCCCGGACAGAAAAAAGCCCCTTTTCACAGGTAGAGCCATGATATCACACCGGGACGGGCCCGTCAAGCGTTATTTCCGCTTTTTTTGAAAAATTTGTGAAGAAATCATACAGAAGCGGAAATTCAATTTGCAATCCCGGCCTGGGTGTGATATACTTCGTACTCAACTGTATATTGAGAGTTTCTCCCAATCTACAGAAATCAAACATATTTTTAGAAATCGGAGTTGATGTTTCCCCTATGGACCCAGACAGTATCGCAATGATCGCCGCCCTTGTTGTGCTGGTGGTGATGTCCGCCTACTTTTCCGCCACGGAGACCGCCTTTACCTCCCTCAACCGCATCCGCCTGAAAAGCCGGGCGGACAACGGCAGCCGCCGGGCCGCCAAAACCCTGGAGATGGCGGAGGAGTATGACAAGCTGCTGACCACCATCCTCATCGGCAACAACATCGTCAACATCACCGCCACCACCGTGGCCACCGTGCTGTGTACCAAGTGGTTCCACCAATATGGCCCGACGGTGGCCACCGTGGCCCTGACCATTATCATCCTGGTCTTTGGCGAGGTCACCCCCAAGAGCATGTCCAAGGAACACCCCGAGGACTTCGCCATGTTCGCCCAGCCCCTGCTGCGGGTGTTTGTGGTGATCCTCACCCCGCTGAACTACCTGTTCACCCAGTGGAAGAAGCTGATGAGCAAGATCTTCCGGGCCAAGGGGGACGACGGCATCACCGAGGAGGAGCTGGTGGGCATGGTGGACCAGGCGGAGAACGAGGGCGGCCTGGACGAGCATGAGAGCGACCTGATCCGCAACGCCATCGAGTTCAACGACCTGGAGGTGTCGGAGATCCTCACCCCCCGGGTGGACCTGGTGGCCGCCGAGGAGGAGTGCTCCATGGAGGAGGTGGCCGCCCTGTTCGCCGAGAGCGGCTACTCCCGCATCCCCATCTACCACGAGACCATCGACAACATCGTGGGCGTCATCCACGAGAAGGACTTCTACGCCGCCCGCTACCGGGGGGAGACCATGGTGTCCAACCTGAAGTCCCCGGTGTTCTACACCACCGGCAATACCAAGGTGCCCGAGCTGCTGCGCATCCTCCAGAAAAACAAGGCCCACATGGCCATTGTGGTGGATGAGTACGGCGGCACCCAGGGCATCGCCACACTGGAGGACATCGTGGAGGAGCTGGTGGGCGAGATCTGGGATGAGCACGACGAGGTCATTGAGATGTTCCAGAAGCAGGAGGACGGCAGCTACCTTATCGCCTGCTCCGCCGACCTGGACGACATGTACGACCTGTTCCAGGTGAAGGGGGCCTGCGACGCCGCCACCGTGTCCGGCTGGGTGCTGGAGCAGGTGGGCCGGGTGCCCGAGGTGGGGGACCGCTTCGAGAGTGAGGGGCTGTCTGTCATTGTCACCAAGGTGGAGCACCGCCGGGTGCTGGAGATCCAGGTGCGGGTGCTGGAACCCCTGGAGGAACCGTAACGATAGCCGAAGGGCCCATACGGATTGTATGGGCCCTTCGTTTTGATACGGCGGGTATTTAATTTTCCGGGGTAACCGGGATATCTACCCCGCAGATGGTCACATAGTCCACCCGGGTGGGATCGAGCACACGGGGCGGAATCAAATTGCTGTTCTCCATATAAGAGACGCGCCGCTCCACATAGGGAAGCCGGACCTCCCCGTCCGGGCTGATTCCATCCTCGCAGCCTCCACCTCCTACCATCCCCAGTTCGGAACTGTTCCACACAGTCCCGTCCTTCATGTGTAGCTGTACATCCAGGGCATACAGACAGACCCAGCCGGTGCTGGACACCCCGCCGCTGTTCCCGTGGTGATCGTAACAGGAGCCGCCCTCCACACGGACTTTGGTGCTTAACGGAGAGATTTCCACTTCGCTGAGTGTCGCCGTCCCGTCCAGGTAAGGGATCTCCACCTCTGGCGCTAGGGAAATGGTCTGTTGGGGATAATCCAGCGTTACAGCTTCAAATACCCACTCGTGATCCGCAATCGCTCCGGTCAATTCCCTCTCATGCCTGACCGCCCGGTCTGTACCCGGGTTTTCCCACCAGCCATCCGCCAGGTCTTTCAACACAATATCAACCGTCTCCCCACGCAGGCTCTGTCCTGTGCCCTCATTCCGCAGACAAAATGAGACCTTATTGTCCAAAGGGTTCTCATCGGACAGTATGGACTGGGAAGCTCCTATCGTACCGGAATAGTTATCCGGCAGACCGGTGAGTTTGTAGTGCACACTAATCCACCCGTTTTCCAGTTCGGTCAGCTCTGTCCCCTCTGGAGCGGTCACATCCACCCAGAGATACACCAGGTAGTCGTCCCCCACGCACTCGGTGAGGGTCATTGTCCAGCCGTTGTGCTCCAGGGTGCGGTTGATGGGGGCAATGGCTCCGTCCAGCCACTCCTGGGCGCCAGTGGTCGGGGTATCAAACCAGGTGTGCAGGCTGGGGCCGATGGCCGCCGCCAGGGCGCCCACGCTCAGGGTCAGGGCGGCCGCTACTCCGAAAACCATGCCGCCGCTGATCTTCTTGATCTTACGCTTGGTGCTGTCTGTCATGTCCTCCTCCTGTTCCGCCGCCTGGGCCAGCTGGGCGGCTAAGTCCATTTTTTCCTCTTGGGTAAACCGGATGGGCTCAAAGCTGTCTCTCAAATTTTTCATAGCGCCACCTCCAGTTCCCGGGCTAAGAGCTTCCTCCCCCGGCTCAGCCGCTTCCGGGCCGCGGCCGGGGCGCAGCCAGTGATTTGGGCGATCTCCTCCAGGCTGTACCCCTCGTAGTAAAAGAGGTAGAGGGCCGCCCCGTAGTGCCGGGGCAGGGTCCGGATCAGCTCCAGCAGGCCGCTGTCCTCCGGTTCCGGGGCGGCCGCCTGGGCGGCCTCCTCCATGGGGACGTTCCGCCTCCGGCGGGCGCTTTTCAGCAGGCCTTTGCAGGCGTTGACAGCCATCCGCAGAATGTAGGCCCGCTCATGGTCCCCGTCGGCGAACTCCATCCGGCCCTCCAGCAGTTTTAGGAAAATATCCTGGCAGATGTCCTGGGCGTCCTCCCGGCTCAGGGAATAGGTGAGGCTGATCCGCAGGATCGAGTCGGCGTAGTCCGCCACGAACCGCTCCGCCTGCCGGGGGCTGTTCCACTCTGACATAGGCCTCGACCTCCTTTCATCTGGTACACGACCGGGGGCGGGAAAATGTGACAGCCCCCGGCATTTTTTATTACGCCAGGGACGGCTCCCCCCCTGCCATTATACACGGGAAAACCCGCCGGAGGCTGCCCTCCAGCGGGTTTCTTTCAGAAAACGGTCAGTCTAGGGGCTCGAAGTCGGCGGCGGGGTGCTTGCACAGGGGGCAGATGATGTCGGCGGGCAGCTCCTCCCCCTCGTACACGTAGCCGCACACCGTGCAGATCCACCGCTTTTTCCCCTGCCCGGAGGCGGGGGGCACGCCGGGCTTGATGTGCTGCTGGTAGTGGGCGTAGGTGAGGCTGGGAGCCTGGGACAGCCTGGCCCCGTCCAGCACGTCGGCCAGGAACAGGGTGTGGGTGCCCAGGTCAGTGGCGGACACCACCTGGCAGGACAGCCAGGCGCTCACCTGGCGGGTGAGGTAGCGCACCCCGTTCCCGTCCCGGGCGATGTCCTCCAGGCCGGCGAATTTGTCCGCCTCCCGGCCCGACTGGTAGCCGAAGCGCTGGAACAGGGCGAAGTCCGCCTCTTCCGACAGGATGGACAAGGTGAACTGCCCGCTGTCCCTCACCATGTCGTGGGTCAGGTTGTCCTTGCTCACCGCCATGACAATCCGGTTGGGCGACGCCGTCACTTGGATCGCCGTGTTGATAATGCAGCCGTTGTCCTTCTCCCCCTGGCGGGCGGACAGGACAAACAGCCCGTAGCTCAGGGCGTGCATGATTTTTTGGTCCATGTGGTCCTCCTCAGCGATACTGGCCCATCGGGCCGTTTTCCATAGTGTGCCCCGAAATCCTGGGAATCTTGCGCCGGCCCGCCCGGCTCTATGCCCTGGAGAAAATTCCTGTTTTCGTCATATCCACCAGATTTTTACCTCTATTTTGTCAATTCCGCCTATGCCTGCCGGCATTAATTTCCCGCTTTTCTTCCCTTTTGCCCTGTTAAAAAGCTGTTAATTTTGTTGTGCTTCGCACGAAAAATCAGTATGATAATGGAGTTACCATGAAAGCTCTCCGCTTAGAAAGGCAGGCGTTCTCCCATGAGCCTCCGGGTCGGTATCGACATCGGCTCCACCACCGTGAAGGTTGTGGTGCTCAACGAACAAAATCAGCTGCTGTTCCGCTCCTACGAGCGGCACTTCTCCAAAACCCGGGAGCGGGCCCTGGAGACCCTGGGGACAGTACGGGACATGCTGTCGGGGCAGAACATCAAAGTGACCATCACCGGCTCCGCCGGGCTGGGCGTGGCCAGTGCCGCCGGCATCGACTTTGTCCAGGAGGTATACGCCACCGCCGCCGCCGTCAACACCTACATCCCCGACACCGACGCGGTGATCGAGCTGGGGGGCGAGGACGCCAAGATCATCTTCTTCGGCGGCGCCCTGGAGGAGCGGATGAACGGCTCCTGCGCCGGAGGCACCGGCGCCTTCATCGACCAGATGGCCACCTTGATGAATGTGACGGTCAACGAGCTGGACGAGCTGTCCTTAAAGCATGCGAAAATTTACCCCATCGCCTCCCGGTGCGGGGTCTTCGCCAAGAGCGACATCCAGCCCATCCTGAACCAAGGGGGGCGGAAGGAGGACGTGGCCGCCTCCATCTTCCAGGCGGTGGTGGACCAGACGGTGGCCGGCTTGACCCAGGGCCGGGAGCTGAAGGGGAAGATTGTCTTCCTGGGCGGGCCGCTGCACTTCCTCACGGGCCTGCGCCAGCGGTTTGTGGAGACCCTGAAGCTGGACAGCGGCCACGCCGTCTTCCCGGAGGACGGCGACTGCTTCGCCGCCATGGGGGCCGCCCTGTGCGCCACCGATTACGCCCCCATCCCATTTGAGACGGCGCTGAAAAAGCTGGAGGACAGCGCCCAGGCCACCACCCTGGTGGACACCATGCCGCCGCTGTTCACCTGCCAGGAGGAGTATGAAGCCTTCTCCGCCCGGCACAACGCCAGCCGCCCGCCGGAGGCGGACATCCATACATACGCTGGCCCGGCCTGGCTGGGCATCGACGCCGGGTCCACAACCACAAAGCTGGCCCTCATCAGGGGGGACGGCGGCCTGCTGTACACCTATTACCACTCCAACCTGGGCAACCCGGTGTCCATCGTGCTGGAGCGGCTGAGGGAGATTTACCAGCTGTGCGGCGACAGAATCCAAATCCAGGGCGCCGCCGTCACCGGCTACGGCGAGGATCTGATCAAAAACGCCTTCTCCTGCGACTTAGGGCTGGTGGAGACCATGGCCCACTACAAGGCCGCCGCCCACTTCCAGCCGGAGGTGGACTTCATCATCGACATCGGCGGCCAGGATATGAAGTGCTTCAAAATCCGCAGCGGGGCGGTGGACTCCATCATGCTCAACGAGGCCTGTTCCTCCGGCTGCGGGTCGTTTATTGAGACCTTCGCCAAGGCCCTGGGGTACGACATCGCCAGCTTCTCCCGGCTGGGGCTGTTCACCCAGAAACCGGTGAACCTGGGCTCCCGGTGCACGGTATTTATGAACTCCAGCGTGAAGCAGGCCCAGAAGGACGGGGCCAGCGTGGAGGACATCTCCGCCGGGCTGTCCACCTCCATCGTGAAAAACGCCATCTATAAGGTCATCCGGGCGGCCTCCGCCGATGATTTGGGCAAACACATCGTGGTTCAGGGGGGGACCTTCCTCAACGACGCGGTGCTCCGGGCCTTTGAGCAGGAGCTGGGCCGGGAGGTCACCCGGCCGGTGATCTCCGGGATCATGGGGGCTTTCGGCGCCGCCCTGGCGGCCCGGGACATGGGGCTGGAGAAGTCCGCCCTGCTCTCTCCCCAGGCGCTGGAGAAATTCTCCCACACCGCCAAGCCCGCCACCTGCGGGCTGTGTACCAACCACTGTTCCCTGACGGTGAACACCTTTGACGGGGGGCGGCGGTTCATCTCCGGCAACCGGTGCTCCCGTCCCCTGGGGGAGGAGCCCAGCCGCCTGCCCGACCTCATGCGGTACAAGTACGGAAAGCTCCGCTCCCTCCAGGGCAGGGGGCAGGGGGACGGCTCCAGGGGCAGGATCGGCATTCCTTTCGGGCTGAATATGTACGAAAACCTCCCCTTCTGGTTTGAGCTGTTCACCCGGCTGAATTTTGAGGTGGTCCTCTCCCCCGAGTCCTCCCGGAAGCTCTACCTCAAAGGACAGCGCACCATCCCCTCTGACACAGTGTGCTATCCCGCCAAGCTCCTCCACGGCCACGTGGAAGCCCTGGTGGAGGAGGGCGTGGACGCCATTTTCTACCCCTGTATGCCATATAACTTCGATGAGGGGGCCAGCGACAACAACTACAACTGCCCGGTGGTGGCCTACTACCCCGAGCTGCTGGCCGCCAACGTGCCCGACCTGAAGCGGACCCGGTATCTGTACCCCTACTTCGGCCTCCACCGGCCCCGGGACTTTGACCGGCGGGCCGGGGAGTGGTTCTTCAATGAGTTCCAGGTGCCCAAGCGGGAGACCTCCGCCGCCGTCAAGGCCGCCTACGCCGCCTATGAGACCTATAAACAGGATCTGCGGGCCACAGGCCGGGCCTATATTGACCAGGCCCGGGCAGAGAGGCGGCCCATCCTGGTGGTGGCTGGCCGGCCCTACCACATGGACCCGGAGATCAACCACGGCATCAACGACCTGATTACCTCCTACGGCTTTGTGCTGGTCACCGAGGATGCCGTGGCCTACCTGGAGGACAAGGCCCCCCGCCGGGTGCTGAACCAGTGGACCTACCACGCCCGGATGTACAACGCCGCCCGGTATGTCTGTACCCAGCCCGACATGGAGCTGATCCAGCTGGTCTCCTTCGGTTGCGGCATCGACGCCATCACCGGCGATGAGATACGCTCTATCCTGGAGGAGGGCGGCAAGCTGTATACCCAGCTGAAAATCGACGATATCAGCAACCTGGGCGCGGTAAGAATCCGAATCCGCTCCCTGATGGCGGCCATTGAGGCCAGAAAGGAGCATTGACATGGCAAAACTAGTCTATGACGACACCGGCCGTCTCTTATTCACTAAGGAGATGAAGGAGGAGTACACTCTCCTGATGCCCCAGATGCTCCCGGTCCACTTCGGCATGATGCAGAAGCTCCTCCAGCGTGAGGGCTACAAGGTGGATATGCTCACCACCAACCATCGAGGGCTGGTGGATGAGGGCCTGAAATACGTCCACAACGACACCTGTTACCCCGCCCTGCTGGTCATCGGCCAGCTCATTGACGCTGTGAAGCACGGGGGCTACGACCCCCACAAGGTAGGGCTGCTCATCACCCAGACCGGGGGCGGCTGCCGGGCCTCCAACTACATCCACCTGCTCCGGAAGGCCCTGGAGAAAGCGGATTTGGCCTATATCCCCGTGGTATCGGTCAATCTCTCCGGGCTGGAGAAAAATCCCGGCTTCTCCCTTACCCTGTCCTTCGTCCGCAAGGCCGTGTTCGCCATGATGTATGGCGACCTGATTGTGAATGTGGCCAACCAGGTCCGGCCCTATGAGGTGGAGCCCGGCGCCACCGACGCCATGATCCAGCGCTGGTCCCGCCAGCTGGTGGAGGGCTTTCAGGCGGGCAAGGGCATGAGCCGGGGCCAGATGCGGAAAATCTTCGACCTCATCTGCGCCGACTTCGCCAGCATCCCCGTGGAAGGCAGTCCCAAGATCCGGGTGGGTGTTGTGGGGGAGATCTACGTAAAATTTGCCCCCCTGGGCAACAACAATCTGGAGGAGTTCCTCCTTCGGGAGGGGGTGGAGCCGGTAGTGCCCGGCCTCACCGACTTTATCATATTTAAAATTTACAACCGGGTGGCCGACGTGGACCTCTATGGCGGCAAATGGGTGAAAAAGGCGGCCTGCCGGGCCTTTATGGGTTATATTGAGGGCTGCCAGCGGGACATGATCGCCGCACTCCAGAAGTCCGGCCGCTTCCGGGCCCCGGGCACCTTTCAGGACCTGCACAAGCTGGTGCAGGGCTATCTGGGGGACGGCAATAAAATGGGTGAGGGCTGGCTCCTTACCGCTGAGATGCTGGAGCTGATCCACTCAGGCACCAACAACATTGTCTGCACCCAGCCCTTCGGCTGCCTGCCCAACCACATCGTGGGCAAGGGGATGATCCGTAAGCTGAAGGACGAATACCCATACTCCAATGTGGTGGCCATTGACTACGACCCCGGCGCCACCAAAATCAACCAGGAGAACCGCATCAAGCTGATGCTGGCCAACGCCAAGGGCTTGGTCCAGCAGGAGAGCACCTCCCACCGGGAGCCCCTCCAGGAGAAGAAGCATCCCCGGCTGGCCCACGCCAGCAATCTCTAAAGTTGTGAATACAGGTTCTCAGACAAAACCTCCGCCGGCTCAAATCCGTCGGAGGTTTTGCTTGCCCTGGGGCCCTGTTGCTGGTATCATGGAGATGTCGCTAATGATAGAAAAAGGAGGACGCCTCTATGCACATCCCCACTTGTGAGACCAGCACTCTGGAACTGGTTCACTTTGACGCCGCCTTAAATACGGCCAACCAGCCAAACCCTGATTACGACATCAATCAGTGGCTGTACGTACCAAATTTCTACTCCGAGTACCGGTATATCCTGGGCACCCGGGGGAAAAAACCGCTGATTTGTGTGGGGATCAACCCCTCTACCGCCGCCCCGGACAACCTAGACAACACGCTGAAATCGGTGGAGCGGGTGGCCCATCACAATGGCTACGATAGTTTCATTATGTTCAACGTCTACGCCCAGCGGGCCACCAATCCGGACGACATGGAGCGGAACTACAATCAGGAGCTCCACCAGGAGAATATGCGGGCCTTTGAGTACGCTTTATCTCTGGACGCCGCCGGCGCTCCTGCTGTTTGGGCCGCCTGGGGGACCATCATTGAGAAACGGGACTACCTCCCCGCCTGTGTGCGGGACATGATCGCCCTGGGGAACCGGTACAACGCCGCCTGGTTCTCCGCTGGAAAAAAATCAAAAAAGGGCCATCCCCACCACCCGCTCTATCTGCGGAAGGACAGCCCCCTGGAACCATTTGATGTGAATGGCTATCTGGACAGCTTAATCTAATGGATATTTTATTCGGCGGGCTCCGCCCGCCGGCTCAGTTTTAAGTAATCCAAAATAAAAAACAGGACAGTCAAAAGACTGTCCTGTCTGTGTAGGCACTACCTATCTTCCCGGTCCGTCTCCAGACAAGTATTTTCGGCAGAAGCGAGCTTAACTTCCGTGTTCGGAATGGGAAC
>CAMTMC010000021.1 GCA_947073515.1 uncultured bacterium
GGGGTATAGCTCAGCTGGGAGAGCGCTTGAATGGCATTCAAGAGGTCAGCGGTTCGATCCCGCTTATCTCCACCACAGGAAAACCGAGGGAAAGCCTTGGGCCAAATGGCCCAAGGCTTTTTCCATTGGGTTTTGACACGTTTCAAACAAGCCCTAAACACGGCCCAACAGATTTCTTTCCTGTTCTATCTTGCCAAGGGAGGGAAAAATTGATATGATACAAGAGTGCTTCAATGGGCCGGCGGCCCCTGGTTTTTGTCAGGCCCATCCAGGGCGTCAGAGCGAGAGGAAAGGATGACAGAGCATGAACGTACGGACACGGATTTGCTCCGCGGCGCTGGCGGCGGCGCTTCTTATGACCACGGCTTCGCCCGCCCTGGCGGCGGAGAGCTCCGGCGGGCCCTCCGGGGTAACCGGCAGCATTTCAGCGACCCTAAGAATCGACTACGACCAGCGGCTTTCCGCCCTCAAGGACCGGGAGGTGACCGCTGCTTTGTCCCGGGGCAAGACCGTCCTGGGAGAGATCCCCCTCTGGAAGGAGGGGAGCGTGTCCCTGGAAGGTGGAAAGACCGCCCAGGTGAGTCTGCGCAGCCGGGACGGCGGCGAGGTGGCGGGCACGGTGCTCCCTGGCAGCCTCAGCCTGACCGTCGGGGATCTGCCCCAGGGGGAGTATACCCTGACCTTTGCCGGACGGGGCTATACCACCTATACCGAGGATATTGAGCTGAAGGACTACAGCCAGCACCTGGTGGTGGGCACCGGCGACGCCACCTTCACCCTGGGCGACGTGAACGGGGACGGCAAGGTCACCGCCAAGGACCAGGACGCCATCTCAGAGGCGCTGGGCTCCCAGAAGACGGGGGACGTGGCCCGATATGACCTGAACGGGGACGGGGCGGTGGACATCATCGACCTGGCCTATGTGAGCCGCCAGATTAAGGCCCAGGGCGGCGCCCAGCTGGCCAGCACCGCCATGCTGGCCCCGCCGGTGGAGATGAACACCCTAGAGGACGGGCTGACACAGGCGGGCATCACCGTGGAAGGCAGCCTGAAGGATCTGTTCCTGGACAATGGCCGGGAGGTCTTACTCGAGTCGACGAAGGGAGAGGACGTCGTCCTGGAGATTGCGCCGTCCAACGGGAAAAATCTGGCGGAGGAGCTGGGTGCGATCCGGCTGGTCTCCCCGGAGGGGGAGAACGCGGTCCAGGCCGGCTTTGCCGTGGTGGAGTACGGGAACGGCAGCCCGGAGACCATCTATTTTAACCAGGCCCGCCCGGCGGCGGTCCACACCCTCAGCCGTACCCCGGGGGAGAGCGTGATCACCATCTCCCTGGGCAAGCGGGTGCCGGTGAAAAAGGTTACCATCACCGTCACCCAGACCGAGGGGGGAGAGTTCACCTCCCTGAAGACCATCCAATTCCTGAAAGATATTGTGCCGGAAAACCCGGTGGCCCCCAACAGCGTGGTCCGGGGCCTGAGCGCCACGGCCGGCAATGAGCTGGTGAACCTGAAATGGAGCCCCCTGCCCAATGTGGAGGGCTATCAGGTGGACTACTGGCCCTCCGAGGACAACACCCGGCGGAAGAGCCTCCGGGTGGACACCGCCGTGGCCGCTGTCACCGGTTTGAAAAATTTGACGGAGTACACCTTTGTGGTGACCCCGACTGACACCGGATGGGCGGGGAAACCTTCCGCCCCTGTCACCGCTACTCCCCAGCCCGCTTCCGCCCCCAAGGCCCCCGACATGGTGAGTATCGCTGAGGGGGATGGGGAGCTGTCCATTGGCTGGAAGGCCAGCGAGTCAGCCACCTATTATGAGGTGTACTACACCGACCGGGAGGGGGCGGCCCTCTCCAGCTACCGGCGGGCGGCCTCCCGGCTGACCGAGACCCGGTTTATACTAGACGGACTGACCAATGGCACCCTATACTCAGTGTATATCGTGGCGGGGAACGATTTGGGGGAGAGCGGCCCCTCCCGGGTGGCCCAGGGCACCCCCAAGGCCGTGGCCTACGAGCGGCCGGAGGGCATCCCCACAAAAGGTATTTTGGACAACAGCAAAATTGCCAGCATCCAGCTGGCCGACAAGGGGAACTACCACGCCCCCGCCTATACGGCGGACGCCCCCTTCCGGCCCGAAAACATGATTGACGGGGACTACCGCACCCACTGGACCGCCAGTACCAACTTCATGCGCAACGAGCATGTGATCTGCACCTTTACCGAACCCGTGGACCTGAGCACCGCCTTCTGGGTGCCCCGGCTGGACGGGGGCTTCCCCGACAACCTGCGGGCCTACAGCGTCCGGGTCTGGTATCAGGGCGAGGATCTGAACAGCGCGGGCCACCTGCTGGTGCCCGACCCCCAGCGGGGCGGCCTGGACAACGGCGGCACCTCCAACGCCGAGGTGGGAACCTGGCCTAACATCCCCAACTTCGACGCTGCGCCTGCCTGTAAATTTGGCGTGCTGCCCTTCGGCCCGGTGACTGACGTGGTCAAGATCAGCCTGGCCGTGGAGCAGAAGGGGTATAATCAGATCAGCCTGTCTGAGCTGATGTTCATGGAGTACGACCCGGAGCGCTGCCTGCCCGACAACATCGCCGGCCTCTTTGCGGATGATCTCCGTACCCAGCTGGCCAGCGGCGTCACCCAGGCCAAAATCGACGCCCTGCGGGCCCGGCTGAACAGCGACGAGCGGTATTATTACATGAATCCCAATACCCTGGCCGATGAGCTGGACCTGGCGGAGGATCTGCTGGCTGGCAAGGGCACCTCCGGCGTGGTGATCCGGGGCGTCCAGTCCCGGGACGGCAGCGTTGACAGCAAGAATTACAAACAGGGCGGAAGCGTGCTCCAGCCCCTGGGCGTGGCCGCCAAGGCGGGCCAGGAGATCACCGTCTACGCCTCCGGGATTCCCGAGGGGGAGAGCGTCACGGTCTACGCCACCCAGTATAACGCCGAGGCCTCCGCCTGGAAGGCCCAGGCGGGCACCCTGACCAACGGCCGGAACATCCTGGCTGTCCCCAAGATTGGCAGCCAGAACACCTCCCGGGGCGGCAGCCTGTATTTGACCTACGGCGGAGCCAGCCCGGAGAACATCTCCCTCCACGTCCGCCGGGCGGAGGATATCCCGGTGCTGGAGCTGTCCAACTGGTACAAGCTGGACGACACCGCCCGCCGGGCGGCCATCACGGCCTACGCCGCCGAGCTGGAGGCCTACGTGAAGAAAACCGGCACGGTCAACAAGGAGACCAACTGCCTCAACGTCACGGAGATCTCCATGCCCGCCGTCCTGCTGTCCCTGCCCGCCACCGCCGTCTTGGACAACACCGGCGGGGCCGGGTATAACCGGGAGGAGCAGTTCTACAACAGCGTCCTGGCCTGGGAGGATCTGATGCACATCTGCAAGACTACCCAGGGCATCGACAACACCTATGAGCGCAATGATATGCGGACCCGCCAGAATATCCGCTGTATGCAGATGTTCACCGGGGCATTCATGTACGCCGCCGGCGAGCACATCGGCATCGGCTACGGCTCCTGCGGCGGCATGGCCGGGGGCCTCCCCATCAGTAAGATGGCGGAGGGCGCGGCGGCCAACCAGCTCTTCGGCTGGGGCATCGCCCACGAGATCGGCCACAATATGGACAAGCTGGGCAAGGCCGAGATCACCAACAACATCTATGCCATCATGGTCCAGACCTACGACGGGAAGAACAACACCCTGGAGTCCCGCCTGGAAAAGAGCGGGAAGTACACCGGTGTCTTCAACAAGGTGGCCCAGCAGTACCCCGGGGCCTCCAACGACGTGTTCGTCCAGCTGGCCATGTACTGGCAGCTCCACCTGGCCTACGACGGCGGGGACAAGCCCATGGACTTCTACAACCAGTTCTTTAAGGCGTGGAAGGCGAATACCTATACCGCCGGGGCCCAGAGCTACGATGATAAGGTGGCCCTCACCGCCTCCGGCGTGGCGAAGAAGGACCTGACCGAGTTCTTCACCCGCTGGGGGATGCAGCTCAGTGACGGGACCAAGACAACCCTGGCGAAGCTCCCAAAGGAGTCCAAGGCCATCTGGTATCTCAACGACAACAGCCGCCGGGACCGGCTGAAGGGAGGAACCCCGGTACAGCTCAGCGGCCTCACGGTCAAGGCGGATCTGGCCAACGACAAGGAGGTCACGCTGGCCATCGCCCCCACAGGCGGGGACCTGAGCCGTATCCAGGGCTATGAGATCATCCGCAACGGCGTGCCCATCGCTTTTACGACGGAACCTGCCTACAAGGATATCATCGGCTCGGGCAACCACCGCACTTACTCCTACGAGGTAGTGGCCTACGACATCCTGGGCAACAGGGCGGGCAGCGCCAAGTCCAATGAGATCCGGGTGGCCTACGACCAGACGGTACCCGCGGGGGACTACACCCTGGCCCGTGATGGGGACAAGGCGGTCTTTACCCTGGAGAACCCCACCGCCGTCTCCGGGCTGAAGATTACAGGGGCCCCCGCCTCTGGAGAATTTACCGTTGAGGTGACGGTCAAAAACGAAAAAGGTGAGGTCAAGACCTATCCCGCCCGTACCGGGAACTTCAATACCGGCAACCAGTCGGTGGACGACCAGAAGAGCTATGTGACCTACTTCTGGAAGCCGGGAACCAATGGCGAGGACACCCGCATCTGGACCTACGACGCCGTGACGGTCACTGTCACTGGCGTGCCGGAGAACGTGTCAAAGGACAACATCCAGCTCATCAGCTACGCCGGGGACGATGTGGCCTTCCTGGAGGGCGGCACCGCCGGCCTGCTGGCGGAGGACTACCGCTACGGCGACGGCTCGGATGATGTCATCAAGAAGGGCACCCTGGTGATCGCCGGCACCTACCGGGGCGACCCCGTCTACAACGACGTGAAGGTACAGGGGCGCTTTACGGTCACCGACGCCAAAGGGGAGACCACAGTACAGGAGCGGGATCTGGACGGCTACGCCCTGCTCTTCGCTGAGATCCCCGAGGACGGCGAGGTCAGCGACATCAGCGACGGCATCTTCCTCTTTGTGCCCAACGTACAGCGGGAGGCGGAGCTCCAGAACGCCGATGCTCACAACTGCTCCGGCGTCAATCTGCTGCCCAGTGAGATGCGGGCGGTGCTCACCCGCAATGACCAGCCTGACGGGGAAGGCGGGAGCCGTGTCACAGCCACCACCCTGTGGATCAGCGCCCCGGGCGGCGACACCCTGCCCGCCCTGGTGCTGAAGGGGGAGAAGCAATGAGGGCGGCCCGTTTTGCGGTAGCCGCCGCGCTGGTCCTGTCCCTCCTGCCCGCCCCCGCCCTGGCGGCGAAGGGGGATGATCTGGTCCTCTCCTATACCACCGGCCGGGGCGGCTCCGCCGCCCTGTCGGTGGAGGGGCTGGACGGCGTCCGGGATGTCTACGCCGTCCAGGCGGAGCTCACTTTGAAGGGCTCCTACTCCGAAATCAGCCTGAAACCCTCGGATAAATCCCTCTATGCCCCCCAGGTCACGGTGGAGACCTCAGGTAAGACGACCCTGGTCACCCTCTATCTCTACGGGGAGGAGGCCATCAACCGGGGGACCTCCCTGGATCTGGGGACCCTGGATGTGGAGGGGGGATTCTCCGCCGTCACCAGCGCCAAGCTCACCCTGCTGGACTGGACCCTTTCGCCCTTTGAGTACGCCAACGGCCAGGCTGTGGCGGTCAGGGACGACAGCGAGGACAGGGACGACAAGGATGAGGACAAAGAGGACGAGGATAAGAAAGATGAGGAAGAGGGCACGGACGAGGATGAGACCCTCTATCCCGTCAGTGTCGGGCGGTTTGACGGCGGGACCGTCCGGGTTGACCCCACCCGTGCCATAGCGGGGGATTGGGTGAGCGTCACTGCCACCCCCGACCTGGGATTCCAGATGGACAATCTGGCGGTATGGGATGACGACGGGAATTCCGTCCGTCTGGCCTGGCAGGCCGGCGACCGGTATACCTTCCAGATGCCCGCCTCCCGGGTGACGGTGGAGGCCGCCTTTTCCGCCAAGAGCGGGGCGGCCAACACCCTGCCCTTCACTGACGTGGCCGGGAACGCCTGGTACCACGCCGCGGTGGAGTATGTGTACGGCGGCGGGCTGATGTCGGGCACAGACGGCACCCACTTCTCCCCCAACGTGACCACCACCCGGGGCATGATCGTGACCATCCTGCACAGCATGGCGGGCAGGCCCGGGGCGGCGGGGAGCGCCGGATTTCTGGATGTGCCCGCCGGCCAGTACTACACCGCCGCCGTGGAGTGGGCCTGCGCCAGCGGCGTGGTCTCCGGTTACCCTGATGGCCGGTTCCGGCCCAACGACCCCATCACCCGGGAGCAGTTCGCCGCCATCCTGTACCGCTACGCCCAGCTCAGCGGCCGGGATACCGGGGCGGCGGGGGATCTCTCCGCCTTCCAGGACCGGGGGAAGGTCTCTGCCTACGCCGTCGAGGCCGTGGGCTGGGCGGTGGAACAGGGCCTCATCTCGGGTATGGGAGACGGGAACCTGGCCCCCGGGGGTAGCGCAACCCGGGCTCAGGCCGCCGCTATGCTGACCAAGTACTGTGAGTCCACGCCCGGCGTGTAAGAACCTGTATTCACAAGCTCAAACGGCCGTCTAAGCGGGAATTTTGCCGTCCCGCCTCGTTGTGAAATCTTGAAATCCACCCAGGATTCCTGCGATTTCCCGCCTTGCGGGCCAGGCAAACTTCCTCGCTCATCCGGCATTTTCACTTATGAATACCGGTTCTAAGAGCCAAATCAAAGAGCCCCAGCGTTGAGATGGGTCAGCGCCGGGGCTCATTTTATGGCGGGCCCGCCGTGGCCGGGCTGGGCTGGACGCCCGGACGGCGGGAAAGCGAGGCCCCAGCCGAACCCGGACGAGGGGAGCCCCCGGGGAGTATACTATAAATTGAGGGCAAGAAGAGAAAAGAGCGGGCGGGTTCACTTGAAAAGATGAATTGCTTGTGATAGAATAACAAACATTACCAAAATAAATTGGAAGGGGAGCGGGTTTTATGAAGCTTATAAAGGGATGGAAGCGGATCTGTGCCGTGGGAATCGTGGCAGCCCTGGTTTTCACGTCGGGCTGTGGAAGCAAAAGCCCTTTAGACCCGAAAGACCCGGTGTCTTTGACGGTGTGGCACTACTATAACGGCTCTCAGCAGACCGCCTTTGACGCGCTGGTGGAGGAGTTTAACGACACGGTGGGCCGGGATCGGGGCATCTATATCCAGAGCTACTCCCAGGGCTCGGTGCCCGATTTGGAGTCGGCTGTGCGGGACGCCATCAGTGGCAAGGTGGGGGCGCAGGCCATGCCGGATATTTTCTCCTCTTATGCGGATACCGCCTATGAGGTGGAGCAGGCGGGGGCTCTGGCCGACCTGTCCGCCTACCTCACGCAGGAGGAGCTGGACTTATATGTGGACTCCTATATTGAGGAGGGCCGGATTGCGGCGGATGGCACCCTGCGGATTTTCCCCACGGCCAAGTCCACCGAGATTATGCTGTTGAATCAGACCGACTGGGAACCTTTTGCGGCGGCCACAGGGGCGTCGCTGGAGGATCTGAGGACCATTGAGGGGGTGGCGGCCACCGCTGAGGCCTACTACCAGTGGACCGACGGGCTCACCCCCGATGTGCCCGGGGACGGGCGGGCTTTCTACGGCCGGGACGCCGTGGCCAACTACTTTATCATTGGCATGCAGCAGCTGGGCGTGGAGCTGTTCCAGGTGGAGAACGGGGAGCTGACCCTAAACGCCCCCAAGGAGGAGCTATTCCGCCTGTGGGAGAACTACTATGTCCCCACTGTGAAGGGCTACTTCGGGGCCTACGGGAAATTCCGCTCCGACGACGTGAAAACGGGGGATATCCTGGCCTACACCGGCTCCACCTCCTCCGCCATGTACTTCCCGGACCAGGTGGAGCGGGACAGCGGCAGCTATCCCATTGAGTACGTTGTGATGGCCGCCCCGGTGTTTGAGGGCGGGCACGGCTACGCCGTGCAGCAGGGGGCCGGCATGGTGGTCAGCAAGTCCGATGAGCGCCATGAGTATGCCGCTGTGGAATTCTTGAAGTGGTTCACCCAGGCGGAAAACAACCTCCAGTTTGGCTGTGTGTCCGGCTATCTGCCGGTGCGGAAAGCGGCCAACAGCTTGGAGCAGCTGGATCAGGTGATTGAGGAGAAGGGGCTGTCTGTGGCGCCCAAAACCTATGACTGCCTGAGCGCGATCTTTACTCAGATGGATGGGATGACGCTGTACACAAACAAGAGTTTCCGGAATGGCTCCGCAGCCAGAAAGGTGCTGGAATACAACCTGGCGGACCGGGCGGTGGCAGACCGGGCGGCGGTGGCTGAGGCTGTGGCTGGGGGCACCAGCCTGGAGGAGGCCGCGGCCCCCTACGTGACCCGGGAGGCCTTTGAGGCGTGGTACGATGATTTCCGCGGCGCGCTGGACGCGGCAGTGAATGGACAGTGATCATCCGTGAAGGGTATCAATCAAAAAAAACCAAGGATATTTCAGATCTTCCTGGTACCGCTGATTACCATCATGCTGGTGCAGGGAGCGGTTACCATGGGGACTCTGGTAATCCGCCGCACCGCCCAGACGCTGGAGGGGTACGCCAGCGGCATGATGAGCCGTCTGGTGGAAAACCGCAGGGTGATTCTGGAAAATGAGATGAACCAGCGCTGGTCCACCATCCGGAGCCAGGAGCCCGCTTTTACGGAGCTGCTGGCCGGCCGGCTGGCGGAGGAGAACCTGGCGCTGGAGGAATTCCTGGGGGACGAGGCCCAGAGGGACGCCCTGCTGGAGCAGATGTTTCCGAAATGCCTGGAGCTGCTCAGCGGCAATTCCACCACTGGGATGTTCCTGATCCTCTCCGGGCCGGAGGACTGGGAGGCCGGGGAGCTGGATGGGTTTTTCATCCGGGACTCTGACCCCAAGAGCAGCCCCGCCAACTACAGCGACCTGCTGCTGGAGCGGGGGAGCAAGCAGCTGTCCAGAACCTGGGGGATCCCGCTGGACAGCAGCTGGACGACCCACTTCTATCTGGACAGCCAGGACAGCGCTGACCAGTACTTCTGGGCCCCCTGGCGGGCGGGCCGGGACTATCCGGAGGCCAATACAGAGGACCTGGGCTTCTGGTCGCCCCCCTTCTGCCTGGGAAAGAGCGGGGTGGACCCCTATGAGATGATCGCCTACTCCATTCCCCTGCGGTATGAGGGGCAGGTGTACGGCGTCCTGGGCGTGGAGATCTCCTGCAAGGACCTGTACAGCTATTTCCCTGTGGCGGAGCTGAACGAGTCCCAGCAATCCGGCTATATGCTGGCCGTCCGGCGGGACAGCGGCTATGCGCCCCTGGCGGGCAAGGGGATGCTCTACAGCCTGGTCTGCGGCCAGGGGGAGGAATTCCAGCTGAAGCCGACCGCCTACAGCGCCCTGTCCCAGGTGCGGAATGTTTGGATGGAGGGACAGGGGATCTATGCGGTGGCCTCCCCCTTGCAGCTGTACAGCAACAACGTCCCCTATGAGGACACCCAGTGGGTGCTGGTGGGCTTGAATACCGAAGAGGACCTGTTCGGCATGGGCCGGCAGCTGTATGTGTGGATGATCTTCGCCGTTTTCATTGGACTGATCTTCGGCGTGATCGGCATCTATCTGGCGGTGCGGCACCTGACCAAGCCGGTTCAGCGGCTGATGCTGTGCATCAGCCAGGGGAGCGCCGGGCTGCGGCAGTTCAAGCTGGCGAATATTTTGGAAATAGACGCCCTCTATGACGTGGTGACCGAGCTGACGGAGCGGCAGAAGGCGGCGGAAAATATCCTCCTGGAGGAGAAGGAGCGCTACCGGGTGGCTCTGGAGGTCTCTAAGGATGTGTTTTTCTCCTATGATCTCCAGACCAAATCGCTGGATCTGGTCAATCACCCCGCTATGAGCGGCCAGTGGCAGTTGAATCAGGGTGAGGCCGGCCAGATCAATCTGGAATATATTTACTGGGCGGATCGGGGCAAGGCCATGGAGACCCTGGCCCGGGACGAGGATCACCGGTACGCCGAATTCCGGCTGCGCTGGCCGGGAGAGACGGAATTTACCTGGGTGGCTGTGTCCGCCAAGGTGCTCTGTGATACCGACGGCAGGCGCTGGAGGCTGGTGGGCAGTATCCGCAATATCCAGGAGCAGAAGGAGCGGGAGGCCGAGCAGCTGCGGAAAAATACCATCGACGCGGTGACTGGGCTGTACGGCTTCCGGGCGGGCATCAAGCGGATCAAGGAGACACGGGGCGCCCGGCCCGACGGTATGATGCTCTGCCTGTCCCTGAGCCGGCTGAAAGAGGTCAACGAGAAAAACGGCGTCGTCTTCGGCGATATGATCCTGGAGGAGCTAGGCGGCCTGCTCCAGCTGGAGTGCCAGGCCCAGGCGGGGGAGGCGACCGCCCTGCGGCTGAACCGGGACCAGTTTATCCTGTGGCTGGAGGGGATGGACCAGAAGCAGGCGGAACAATTCGCCCAGAGCCTGTTGGACCGCTGCGAGATCTGGTTTCCGGAGGAGGACTTCCGGGTGGGCCTGCGGGCCGGGCTGGCCTGGGGGGATCACTCCTACAACACGGAGCGTCTGGTCCGCATGGCCCGGGCGGCCTGCGCCCAGGATACCGAGGGGGCACGGCCCCTCGGGCTCTACCAGGAGGAGGGCGGGACGGCCGCTCTCCCCGACATGCAGGGCCAGGAGATCAGCTCCACAGGCTATGGCGAGGACATCGGCCTGGTGTCCGTGGCGCTGAACCTCTTTGGAAAAGGGGAGGACTTCCCCGCCCAGCTGGAGCTGATGGTCCGCAAAATCGGCCGGTTTTATGGGGCGGAGGGCGTGCTGGTGTCGCTGCTGCGGGCGGATTTCAACTCCAGTTATCTGAACTGCCAGTGGTACCGGGACGGCCGGGACCCGGTGGACTGTGTGCGCCGGTACAGGGAGGAGGACAAGTCCGACTTTTATGCCTGGCTGGACCAGGAGGAGGTCCGGTACCTCTCCGCCGAGGACAGCGGCCAGCGGGTGATCCAGTGCTTCCTCAGCGTCCAGCCAGGGGACCAGGGGGTCGTGCTGCCGATGTATGACAGCGGGACCTATATGGGCAGCGTCTGCATCCTGGGGCTGCCGCCGGAGCGCATGGACAACCCGGACGAGTATCAGAATCTGGCGGAGCTGGGTAGTGTCATCCAGGGACAGCTGAACCAGCAGCAGCACGACATCGCCAGCCGGGCCAAGTCGGAGTTCCTCTCCCGCATGAGCCACGAGATCCGCACCCCCATGAACGGGATTATCGGCATGACCGCCATTGCCCTGCAAAAGGGGCAGGGGCAGGAGCGGATGATCGACTGCCTACAGAAGATCCAGGCCTCGTCAGACTACCTGCTGGGGCTGATCAACGACATTCTGGATATGTCCAAGATCGAGAGCGGCAAGATGAAGCTGGACTCCGTGAACTTCCAGATGGGAGAGATGCTGGACACCATCCTGGAGCTGGTGGCGCCCCAGGCGGCCAACAAGGGGATTCAGATGCTGTCTGAGATCAGCCTGGAGCACAGCTGGTTCCTGGCCGACCGGATGCGGATCAGCCAGGTGCTGATCAACCTGCTGGGCAATGCGGTGAAGTTCACCCCGGAGGGAGGCAGCGTCACTCTGACTGTCCGGGAGATGAACGCCGGCGGGGAGAACGCGCTGGTCCACTTCGCCGTGCGGGACACCGGTATTGGCATTGCCAAGGAGGACCAGGACCGGGTGTTCCGTTCCTTCGAGCAGGCCTCCGCCAATCCCTCCAAGCAGCAGGGCACCGGCCTGGGCCTGTCCATCAGCAGCCGCCTGGTACAGATGATGGGCAGCAGCATCCAGCTGGACAGCGAGCCAGGGGTGGGCAGTACCTTCAGCTTCTCCATCCCTCTGGCCCTGGGCCAGGGCGTGGAGCCGGAAGAGCAGCGGACAGCGGTGTCCTTTGAGGGGGCCCGGGTGCTGGTGGTGGAGGACAACGAGCTCAACGCCGAGATTGCCCAGTGCCTGCTGGAGGAGCGGGGCTTCCACGTGGACTGTGTCTATGACGGGTCCCAGGCGGTGGAGCGGATCCGCTCCACCCAGCCGGGCACCTACGATGTGGTTCTGATGGACATTATGATGCCGGTGATGGATGGCCTGGACGCCACCCGGGCGATCCGGGCCATGGAGCGGGAGGACTGCCGCACCATCCCCATCATCGCCATGTCGGCCAACGCCTTTGACGACGATATGAAGAAGTCTGTGGAGTGCGGCATGAACGGGCATCTGTCCAAGCCTGTGGATGTGGATAAGCTCTATGAGACGTTGGATCAGGTGATCCGCGGGGGCGCGTGCGGCCCGGCGAGGCGCTGACGGTTTTGGAATTCCTGTTGAAACGGGCTGTCATGCAGGTTCATGGCAGCCCGTTAATTTTGTCCGGAATCACTCCGGCCTAACGGAGACCCCAACCTACCGTAAGGGTGTACTCCGCCAGATCAATCACAGTTTTCTTCGGGAAATCAGGATTGAAACAAGGCGGTATATCAGGTATAATAGCGGTAAGACGGCTCCTATGAAATCCCTTCACACCCGATTTTCAGGGGAGTGGAAGGAGATGGCCGGTATGGAGCGCCTGTATTTAAGACCGGAGGGGGCCGCCGTGTGAGTAAAGGACCATTTTCCGTGGTGGATGACCAGCGCCACCCGCTTGCTACCATCGTAATCCTGGCCTGGCCCATCTTTCTGGAGCAGGTGCTGGTGTCCCTGGTGCAGGCGGTAGACACGGCCATGGTGGGCTCCCTGGGCAAGCGGGCCACCGCTGCTGTGGCCATCAGCCAGTCGCCAAACATGCTGATCAACGGCATTATCATGGCGCTGGGGGTGGGCTTCACTTCGCTGATCGCCCGGAGTGTCGGCGCCCGGGAGCTGGAGCGGGCCCGGCGCCTGATGCGGCAGTCTATCCTGGTGGTGCTGGCGGTGGGTGTGCCTCTGTCCGCCATTATGTTCCTCCTGGCCCGGCAGATCCCCCTGTGGATGGGGGGCGAGGCGGAGATCCTGGATGTGGCGGCGGACTACAACCGGATTCTGGCCCTGTCACTGGCCTTCCGGGGGATGACCATGATGCTCACCGCCATCTACCGGGGCTATGGGGACAGCAAGACCCCCATGAAGATCAACGTCATGGTGAATCTGGTCAACGTGGCGGGCAACTTCCTGATGATCTACCCCGCCAGGACCCTGGAGCTGTTTGGCCGGTCCGTTCCCATGTTCGGCTTGGGATGGGGGGTGGCCGGCGCGGCGGTGTCCACCTCCCTGTCCGCTGCCCTGGGCGGGACGCTGCTGCTGGTCCTCTCCTTTGTGAGGGAGACGGACATGCGGCTGTCACTCCGGGACAGCTTCGCCCCCGACTGGAGGGAGCTGACCCAGGTGGTGCGGATCAGCCTGCCCGCCATGCTGGAGCGCCTCACCATGAGCGGCGCCCAGATTGTGGTGGTACGGGTGGTGGCCACTCTGGGCACCGCCGCTGTGGCCGCCCAGAACCTGGCCGCCAATGTGGAGGCCCTCAGCTTCATGCCCGGTTTCGCCTTCGGCACGTCGGCCACCATCCTCTTTGGGCAGTCCCTGGGGGGGAAACGGCCCGACCTGGCGGTGAAGTACATCTCCCTGACCAACCGGATGGGCTCCGCCGTCATGCTGTTTATGAGCCTGCTGCTGTTCTTCGGCTCCACCGCCATCATGGGTCTGTTCACCCCGGATCAGGAGGTCATTGGCCTGGGTTCTATCCTGCTGAAGATTCTAGCCGTGATCCAGATCCCCCAGGTCATCGCCATGGTGTATTCCGGGGCGCTGCGGGGGGCGGGGGACACCAAGAGCCCCTTCCTGATCTCCCTGATGTCCATGTGGGGGGTGCGCATTGTGGGGGCGCTGATCTGCGTCCAGCTACTGGATCTGGGCCTGCCCGCCGTGTGCGTGTGCATGTGTACTGATAATGTGGTGCGCTGCGTGCTGTTCCATCTGCGCTACCAGGCGGGAAGCTGGAACCGGGAGGCCAAAGCCCTGGCCGTTCAGGACTGAAAAAAACCGCCGCCGGCGATGCCGGCGGCGGTTTTCGTCCGCTCAGAGACGGAGCAGCAGCTCCATGGAGATGGCGGCTTGGCCGCCCACCTGGACCCCCTCGCCCCCCTCCTGGAGCAGGGTGCGGATCTCCGAGGGCCGGCCCATGTGCTCCCCCTGGAGGATGAGGTGTTCCTGGCCGGCGGGGAACAGGCCCTTGCTGTACAGGTAACGGGTCAGCCCGGCGTTGGCGGTGCCGGTGGCGCACTCCTCGGGGATGTCCCACAGGGGGGCGAAGTTGCTGCAATAGGCGGAGATCCCCCCCTGGCCGGGGCAGAACATATGCACCCCCACGGCGTCATGCTTCCGGGAGAGCTCCGAGACCAGCCCCTCGTTCTGGACTGCGGCCATCAGGGCCTCGTGATCCCGGACAGGGAGCATGATGTCCGTCAGGCCGGAGTTCACCAGGGCGGCGGCCAGCCCCGGCCAGCCCTGGCCGGGGGACAGGCCGTAAGCGGCCAGCAGCTCCGCCCCCTCCTCGGGGGACAGCTCCCTGAAAACCCGGGTGGGGGAGATAGTGAGGAACACCTTGCCCTCCGCCACCCGTACCTTCTGTTCCCCGGCGGCGGTGGTGAGGGAGAACTCCCCGTCCCCCGCCAGCCCCAGCTCCATCAGGACGGCGAAAGCGGCGATGGTGGCGTGGCCGCACAGATCCACCTCCCCCGCCGGGGTGAAGTAGCGGATGTGGAACCGGTTCCCTCCCAGCGGGCGGACGAAGGCGGTCTCCGAGTGCTTCAGCTCCCCGGCAAGGGCTTTCATCCAATCTTCCTCCGGGAAGGCCTCCCCCCGGTCCAACACCACCACCCCCGCCTGGTTGCCCCCGAACAGGGTGGAGGTAAAGGCGTCCGCCACAAAGGCCCGGGCCTTCAGGCGGCCTGGCGGGTTCCCGGCGGGCCGCTGGGCCAGCTGGGCGATTTTGGGGAAGTTTTTGGTGATGTAGCCGTACCCGCCCTCTGAGTGGGGGATCAAGCACTGGGAGCAGTCCTTGACGCCCCCCTCCGTGTAAGAAAAATTGCCGCCGCACCGGTCCCCCAGGGCGTACAGGGGGCAGTAGCAGAACAGGCAGTTGAAGGTCTTTGTGTCCGCCACCTGGTGGCAGGGGAAGAACTCGCAGGCGGAGTTGGAGAAAAATTGGTAGCTGTTTTTGGGATCCATAGATACCTCCTCAATCAGGCCGTCAGCATCTGGAAGAAGTTGAGCAGCAGCTTGCCGCCGTAGAAGAGGATGACAACACCGCACACCAGATTGATGGCCCGCAGGACTTTCGTGTTGAATTTATCGCTGAATATGGAGATCAGCAGGGTCACCCCGGTGAACCACAGGCAGGAGGCCAGGGCCACGCCGGAGATAAAAGGGATGGACTGGGAGCCTGGGAGGGTGACGTGGAAAGCCCCCAGCATCATGGTGCCGTCAATGATGGCTTGGGGGTTGAACCAGGTGACCACGCAGGCGGAGGAGATGGTTTTGCGGATGGACATGGCTCCGCCGGACCGGTCCAGCTCCTCCGCCTTGGCCCGGAGCAGGCCGATCCCGATGAAGATGACAATGACGCTGCCTGCCAGCAGAATAGCCATCTGAAGCCACTGGTACCGCTCCATGATCGCGCCCACGCCGAAGAAGCAGGCCAGGGCCAGGGTGACATCGAAGAAAATGACGATCAGGGCGGTGAGAAGCGCCCGGCGGCGGGTGTTGGTCAGGGCGGAATTGATGACAAAGAGGTTTTGCAGCCCGATGGGGGCCACATAGGCCAGGCCCATGGTCAGCCCCTGGAGGAAATAACCCATGTTTGGTTCACTCCAAACAATATGTTGTCTTTTTGGGGCGGAAGCGCGGACACCGCTGGATGTCCGCGCTTCCCTTGGATATGATGTTTTAGAACTTGCCCACCGTGTCAGGGATGATGAGGGTGGCCTCGGTTTTGGAGACGACCTCGTCCACGGAGCTGTTCTCGTTGACCTCCCGGAGGACCAGGCCCTCGGGGGTGGACTCAATGACGGCCAGCTCGGTGATGATCCACTTTACCCGCTTGTAGGCGGTGAGGGGCAGGGTGTTCTTCTTCAGGATCTTGGGCCCGCCCTTCTTGTCGGTGTGGGTGGTAATGACAATCACATTGTCTGCGCCGGACACCAGGTCCATGGCGCCGCCCATACCGGGGACCATCTTTCCGGGGATGATGTGGGAGGACAGGGAGCCCTCCTCATCCACCTGCAAGGCGCCCAAAATGGTCACGTCCACGTGTCCGCCCCGGATCAGGCCGAAGGAGGTGGCGGAGTCGAAGAACATGGCGCCGGGGATGACGGTGACGTACTTGCTGCCGGCGTTGGAGATGTTGGTGTCCTCGTTCTCGTCGGTGGCGGCGGGGCCCATGCCCATGATGCCGTTCTCCGACTGGAACACCACGTTGATCCCCTCGGGCAGGTAGTTGGCCACCATCTCGGGCATACCGATGCCCAGGTTGATGACATCGCCGTCATGCAGGAAGCGGGCGGCGCGCTTGGAAATGATTACCTTTGCGTCTTCCATCACTTCTTACCTCCTTTGACGATGTAATCCACCAGGATGAAGGGGGTCTTGACGTTCTCGGGGGCGATCTCGCCGGGCTCCACCAGCTCCTCGGCCTCCACGATAACGGTCTTGCAGGCGGCGGCCATCAGGGGGCAGAAGTTCTGGGTGGTGCCCTTGTAGTACACGTTGCCCAGCTTATCCACAACAGAACCCCGGATGAGGCACACGTCGCCCTTCAGGGCGGTCTCCAGCAGATAGTCCTTGCCGTCCACGCTGATGACCTGTTTGCCCTCGGCCACGTCGGTGCCGATGCCGGTGGGGGTGAGCACCCCGCCCAGGCCGAAGCCGCCGGCCCGGATCCGCTCGGCCAGGGTGCCCTGGGGGGTGAGGCGCACGTCCATGGTGCCCTCGCTCATCTGCTTGCCGGTCTCGGGGTTGGTGCCGATGTGGCTGACGTACAGGGTCTTCACCTTGTGGCGGGCGATCAGCTCGCTGACGCCCCGGAAGCCGTGCTTCTCGCCCCCCTCGGGGAAGCCGGTGTCGTTGACGGCCATGGTCAGATCCTTCACATCGGTGTCGGCCAGGGCGCTGATGATGCTGTCGGGGGTGCCGTGCCCCAGGAAGCCGCCCACCATGACGAAATCGCCATCTTTGACCATTGCGGCGGCCTCCTGGGCGGTGATAAATTTGTCTTTGCTCATGTCGTGACCTCCTTTGTCGTTACTTCATGCCCCGCTTCACCATCTCGGTGACAGCGAAGCTGGCCACATCGTCGGCGTAGGAGCCGGCGCCGAACCCGGCGTCAAAGCCCAGCTCCTTGGCCAGCTCGTGGCTGACCCGGGGGCCGCCGCAGATGACCACAAAGCGGTCCCGCAGGCCCTCGGCCTCCAGCAGCTCAATGAACTCGGTCATATTCTGGATGTGGACGTCCTTCTGGGTGACGGTCTGGGAGACCAGCAGCACATCGGCGTTGAGCTCCAGGCCCTTGCGGATGAACTCCTCGTTGGGGACCTGGCTGCCCAGGTTGTAGGCCTCGATCATGTCGTAGCGCTCCAGGCCGTAGTGGCCGGCGAAGCCCTTGCGGTTCATGATGGCGTCGATGCCCACGGTGTGGGCGTCGGTGCCGGTGGAGGCGCCCACCATCACCACCTTGCGGCCGATGTTCTTCTGGATATACTCGTTGGTCTCCTCCATGGTCATCACGTCAGACTCCACGGTCATCACGTGGATGTCCTCGTAATTGACGGTGTGGACACAGCTGCCGTACACCACGTAGAAGGTGAACTCCTTGTCCAGGGCCTGGTGGAAGGCCACGTTGGGCTCCTCCAGCCCCATCTTCTTGGCGATCTGCCGGGCGGCCTCCTCGCCCCGGGCGTCGTCCTTCACTGGCAGGGTGAAGCTGGTCTGGACCTTGCCGTCGTTCATGGTGTCGCCGTAGGGCTTCAGCCGGGTGAGATCCAGGGTGGTGTCAAAATCGGTTTTACGGGTGTTGTACAGTCCAGAACTCATTGTGCGGCCACCTTGCCTTTCATCAGTTCAATGAAGGGGTTGAAGTACTCAGCGCCCTTGATGACCACGCCGGCCAGACCCTTGCCGCCGTCCTTGGGGCGCTTCACGTCGGCGAAGATGCCCCGCTCGATGGTGGTAAACAGGCCCAGGTCCTCGATCTCGGCCAGCAGGTCGGTGGCCTTGGTGAGCACCTCGTTGGCCCGGGACTGGATGATACCGCCCTCCTTGTAGGTGAGCTCCGCCCCCAGGTCCTTCATGGTGCGGAAGATATACTGGGCGTTCTCAATGGCCAGGGCCCGGTCGGACATGAAGGGGGTGTGGATGGCCTCGGTCATCATGCCCAGCAGCTGGAGCTTCTGGCCGGTGAGGATGGCCACCATGTTGAACAGGGCGTCCTGGATGTGGCCCCGGAAGATGTTGCCCGTCATGAACTTGGTGGGGGGCATGTACTTCAGGGGGGCCTTGGGGAAGATCTCCCGGGCCATCTGGGCCTGGGCCAGCTCATACAGGAAGGTGTTCTCAATCTCCGGGTCCATCTCAAAGGCGTGGCCCAGGCCCATCTGCTCCTCCCGCATCCCCGCCCGGAGGGCGAAGGCCTCGTTGAGGAACTGGGAGGCCAGCACGGTGTGGGCGCTGGCGATGGCGTCGTCAGTGGTGAGGTAGTTGTCCTCGCCGGTGTTGATGATGACGCCGGCGTAGCCGTTGATCACCCGGGAGAAGTACTGGTCGATGATGGTGCGCTGCATGTTGATGTCCCGGAACAGGATGCCGTACAGGGCGTCGTTGAGCATCACGTCCAGCCGCTCCAGGGCGCCCATGGCGGCGATCTCAGGCATACACAGGCCGGAGCAGTAGTTGCACAGGCGGATATACCGGCCCTGTTCCTTGCCCACCTCGTCCAGGGCGGCCCGCATGAGGCGGAAGTTCTCCTGGGTGGCGTAGGTGCCGCCGAAGCCCTCGGTGGTGGCCCCGTAGGGGACGTAGTCCAGCAGGCTCTGGCCGGTGGTGCGGATGACGGCGATGATGTCCGCCCCCTGTTTAGCGCCGGCCTTGGCCTGGACGATGTCCTCGTAAATGTTGCCGGTGGCCACAATAATATAGAGGTAGGGGCCCTCCTTGTCGCCGAACTTCTTCAAAAAGTCGTTGCGGGAGCCCACGTTCCGGTTGATCCGGGCCAGGGTGGCCTCCACCACCGGGGCGACGGCCTGGCGGACCTCCGTCTCAGAGTGGGCGGGGACCTTGGACAGGTCCAGCTCCCCGGCGCTCACCCGCTCGGCCACCTGCTGGGGGTCAATGTGGTGCTCGGCCATGGCGTTGCCCACGTAGAAGGCCGCGCCGCCGGTGAGGATCCCCTTCTCCTGAAGGTGGTCCACCACCACGTTGGGCAGGGGGACGTCCACATCGTTGACGCCGTCGATACCCAGCAGACGGCACACCGCCCGCTCTACCGTGACAGTGGTATGGGCGTCGATAAATTCCTGAACGTCATCGGCCACCTTGGCGGCGCTGGCCCGGGCTTTGGCCACCAGGTCCAGATTCAGATTCAGTCTGCTTTCCATATAGTTCCTCTTTTCTGTCCGGGTTCTTAGTGGTGGTGGCGGTCACGCCGGGCCAGGTTGGTGGGCTCCATGCTCATCTGCTTGACGCCCTCAGCCAGGGCGGCGACGCCGGTCTTGCGGATCTTGGGCTGGGCCTTGCCGGTGCAGATGTCACAGTGGCACTCGGGATTGTAGAGCTTGGGCTCGGTGTAGGTGGTGATCACGCCCTCGAAGTTGCGCAGGATGACCTTATGCGGCGTCTGGGAGATGACGTAGTTGGGCATGACCGGGGTCTTGCCGCCGCCGCCGGGGGCGTCCACCACGAAGGTGGGCACGCAGAAGCCGGAGGTGTGGCCCCGCAGGGCCTCCATGATCTCGATGCCCTTGGACACGGTGGTGCGGAAGTGGCTCAGGCCCAGGGAGGGGTCGCAGCAGTAGATATAGTAGGGGCGCACGCGGATCCGCACCAGCTGGTTGACCAGCTCCAGCATCACATAGGAGCAGTCGTTGACGCCGGCCAGCAGCACGCTCTGGTTGCCCAGGGGGATACCGGCGTCGGCCAGGCGGGCGCAGGCGGCGGCGGCCTCCTCGGTGATCTCCTTGGGGGAGTTGAAGTGGGTGTTGAACCAGACGGGGTGGTACTTCTTCAGCATGTTACACAGCTCGGGGGTGATGCGCTGGGGCATAACCACCGGCGTGCGGGAGCCCAGGCGGATAATTTCCACGTGGGGGATCTCCCGCAGGTTTTTGAAGATATACTCCAGCATCTCGTCAGAGACCATCAGGCAGTCGCCGCCGGACAGCAGCACGTCCCGGACCTCGGGGTGGTTGCGGATATACTCCAGGGACTGGTCGATGTTCTCCTTGGGCACGCTGCAGTCGTGCTGGCCGGCGAAGCGGCGGCGGGTGCAGTGGCGGCAGTACATCGAGCACTGGTCAGTGATCAGGAACAGCACCCGGTCGGGGTAGCGGTGGGTCAGGCCGGGGGCGGAGGAGTCCACGTCCTCGTGGAGGGGGTCGGCCTCCTCATAGGGGGCGAACTCCAGCTCGGCGCTGGTGGGGATGGCCTGCTTGCGGATGGGGTCGAAGGGGTCGTTCAGATCAATCAGGGACAGATAGTAGGGAGTGATTGCCATGCGGAGCTTGCCCAGGGTGGCGGCGATGCCTTTCTCCTCCTCGGGGGTCAGGGTGATATACTTCTTCAGATCCTCAAGGGTCTCGACGCGGTTGGCTACCTGCCAGTGCCAGTCGTTCCACTGCTCGTCGGGAATATCCAGAAACAGGCCGTTTTCTCTGCTTTTTCTCATAGTAATAACACTCCTTCAATCATTTGACGGGTCGTCATTGTGGTTGTCCGGACGCCCCGGCGGGAGGAGTCCTCCCGCCGGGGGTATGAGACCGCCGAGGGCGGATTAAACGTATTTCTCGTCGAAGAGTTTGCGCAGCTTCTCGGACTCCCGCAGGACGTTCAGGGTGATGTTGGCGTGGTCCTTGGTGTAGCCGTTGCCGATGATCATCTCCACGTCCTTGCCGATGCCCTCGGCGCCCAGGGCGGCCTTGGTGAAGCTGGTGGCCATGGAGAAGAAGTAGACCTTGCCGCCGTCGTGTACGGGGAGGATGGCGGACATCTCGCAGGACTCCACGTTGACGCAGCAGATGGACAGGTCGTACTCCTGGCCGCCGTTGGCGGCCAGGGCGGCCTCCATCACCTCAACGGGCTTGGTGCAGTCGGCCACGATGATGTCGGTGTACACGCCCAGGCCCTCCAGGTCGGGGATCTGCTTGGGGTTGCGGACCACGCCGACCACCTTGCCCTTGGGGCCCACCTTCTTCATGGCCTCGAAGCCGCACAGCACGCCGGACTTGCCGTTGGCGCCCAGGATGAGGACGCTGTCCCCCTCCTTGGGCAGCTTGCGGGCCTGGGCGGGGGCGCCGGCCACGTCCAGGGCGGCCAGGGCCAGGGGCTCGGACATATCCTCGGGCATCTTGGCGTACAGGGCGGACTCAAACAGGACGGCCTGGCCCACGATGTCAACCCGGTCGATGTCCTTGTGGACGGCCAGGATCTTCTCGATCTTCAGGGGGGTCATGGACAGGGAGACCAGGGAGACGATCTTGTCGCCCACCTTCAGGTCGAAGCCGGGCTTGGCCAGCAGGTCCTCGCCGATGTAGGCCACCTCGCCCTTGAACATGCCGCCGGAGCCGGTGACGGGGTTCTGCTGCTTGCCCCGCTCGGCCACGATGCCCATGATCATCTCGCCGATCTTCTTCTCATCGCCGCCGCAGGCCTCCTCGATCTGGGTGAAGGAGGCGGAGTCCACGTTCAGGGAGGTGACGTTGCAGATGATCTCGTTGGAGTAGCGCTTCTCCATGTCGTTGTCAATTTTCCAGGCGGCCTGGGTGAGCACGCCCTGGGGCTCGATGACGCGGTGGGTGCCGTACTTGTTGCCTTTCATAGCCATAATAAACCACTCCTAAAATTATTTTGAATTTGTTTTGATGATGTATGGATTTACTTCTTCAGGCCCAGGATCTGGCGGGCCTCGTCAGCGCTGGCCACCTCGCGGCCAAGCAGCTTGGCCAGTTCCACGACCTTGGCCACCAGCTCGCCGTTGGACTTGGCCTTGTGGCCCCGCTCCAGGTAGATGTTGTCCTCAAAGCCCACCCGGACGTTGCCGCCCATCATGATGCCGGCGGCGGCCATGGGCCAGGCCCCCCGGCCCACGCCGGTGACGGTCCAGGTGGAGCCGGCGGGCAGCTTGCTCACCAGGAAGGACAGGTTATCCACGGTGGCGGGGGCGCAGCCGCTGACGCCCAGCACGAAGTTGAACTGCATGGGGTGGCCGGGGACCAGGCCCTTCTCGGCCATGGACAGCACGGTGTCCAGGTGGCCGATCTCAAAGCACTCGTACTCGGGCTTGATGTTGTTCTCCAGCATCCGCTTGCCGAAGGCCCGCATGGTGGGCATGTCGTTGACAAAGATGTCGTCCCCGAAATTGCAGGTGCCGCAGTCCAGGGTGGCCATCTCGGGCATCAGCTCGGTGGGCTGCAGGCGCTCCTCGGGGGTCATGCCGGTGGCGCCGCCGGTGGAGGGGATGAGGATGGCCTCGGGCACGGCGGCCTTGATGGCGTCCAGCACCACCCGGAACCGCTCCCGGTCCTGGGTGGGGGTGCCGTCGTCGGTGCGGACGTGGACGTGGATGACGGCGGCGCCGGCGTCATAGGCGCTTTTGGCCTCCCGGACCATCTCCTCCACGGTGTAAGGGACGGCGGGGTTGTGCTCTTTGGTGACCTCAGCGCCGCAGATGGCGGCGGTGATGATGAGCTTCTCCATAGCGCCGCCCCCTTATTTCTTGCCCCGCTGGCGGTCCTTGAGGACCACGCAGGTGCCGGAGGCCCGGCAGACCACGATGGGCTCCTCCAGCACGTCGCAGGCGGAGTCGTTGATGTCGGGGCGGGGGACGATGACCTTGCGGGCCTCGAAGGTCATCTTGCGGGAGGTATTACCGATGTGGGTGATCTCGCCGGTGGCCTCGATGTAGTCGCCGGCGTAGACGGGAGCCAGGAACTCCACCTGGTCATAGGCCTTAAACAGGCCCTCGTCACCGTCGTTCATGATGAGCAGCTCGGTGGCCACATCGCCAAACAGGTGCAGCATGTGGGCGCCGTCCACCAGGTTGCCGCCGTAGTGGGCGTCCTCTGCTCCCATTCTGACACGGATTACTGATTTCATAGGGTATCCTCCTCCTGAATAAAAATTTGAAACAATAAAAGCGCTTTGGAATACAGGTGTTCCATGTGTTCGGCGGCGCCTTATGTTACCCTGACAAGGCGGTGAAAAGGCACGTCAAAAGGGCAGGGGACATCCCCATCCAGTTGACGTGCCTCCGGTTCCGGCAGAAGCACCGCTCTCTCCCGCGTATCTGGCTTATCTTCTCAAGGAAGCATCACAGTGACCGACTCGCCGGGATTCGCACCCGATTCCGTGTTCCATAGACCATGGGCGGAGAAAAGCGATGAAAAATTCAATTTTGGTTATAAATTCCGGTGCCGGCGGGGGCGGGCAAAACCGGATCAAAAAACACAAAAGCGCTATTGAACGCAGATCCATCATCCTGTTCAATAGCGCTTCATGTTCCCATGACAATAACGACACACTCAGTGTAGCTACCAAGCGCGCCGGTAAGGATCCTCAGCGTGCCTTCGGCAGAAAATACATTCACCGCCCGCATCCGAAATCCTTTCCGTTAGCATCGGACAGCTACCTTATTTTCCGCGCCTCTATTGCGAATATAAAATTGTCACTTTGGGGGCACTTTATCTCTATGGGCTATTTATACCATATTTTTCAGGGCTTGTCAATAATATTTTCAATGATTTTCACAATGTCTGGGTCCATGCCCAGCAGACGGCAGATATTCAGGGCGTCCCGGGGACAGTCTTGCCTGCCCTCCACCCGGTACAGGCCGTAGTTCATGTGCTGGCTGATCAGCCGCATCCCCATCTCGTCGGAGGCGTTAGTCAGCTCCTTTTGGAGGCGCTCCACGTCCAGCTCCTTCAGGCCGATGACCTGGTAGTGGGCGCTGCCCCACTGGACCACGTTGTCGTAGTGGGTGGCCAGCACGGTGATGGCGTTCTGGCCGTTGAGATACCGGGTGACAGCCTGGACGATGGCGGCCCCCTCGTCAGGGTTGGTGCCCCGGGCGAACTCGTCCAGCAGGATGAAGGCGAAGCCGTCGCTCAACTGCCGCATCACCTGGTTGAAGCGGACGATCTCCCCGCCGAAGCTGGACAGCCCCCGGTCGATGGACTCCAGATCCTCGGAGACGATGTGCATGTGGTCAAACAGGGGGCAGGAGGCCCGCTTGGCAAAGGGGAAAAACCCGCAGTGGGTGAGCAGCACGTTCAGGGCGATGGTTTTCATCGCCACGCTCTTGCCGCCCATGTTGGCCCCGGTGATCACCGCCGCCCCCCGTTCCAGGGCGATGGACACCGGCGTGAAGGATTTATTCCGCTCCCGCAGCAGGTCGGCCAGCCGGGGGTTGACCATGTCCTCCATGTCCAGGGCGTGCCGGGTGAGGGTGGGCATCACCCCGCCGTACCGCTTGGCCAGCCGGGCCTTCTCCACGGTCAGGTCGATCTCGCCGATCATGTCCATGTTGTGGAGCATGGCGGGGACGTGGGGGGCAAGGGCGGAGGACAGCTCCTTGCGGACGCGGATCTCCTCCAGCTCCTCCTCGGCGGCCACCCGGGCCCGCCGGGCCTGGAGCTCCTCCCGCTGGTCCCCGGCGGGGAGGCGGCGGATTTGCTCCTCCAGCTCCCGCTTGTCCTTGCGCAGGGAGCGCAGCAGGGGGGAGCGGTTGTCCCCGATGAAGAAGGAGGCCACCCGGCTGCCCTCCGGGTCCAGCAGATCCAGGGCGGGGGAGGTGTCCTCCAGGGAGACGCCCTCCCACTGGAACACGGACTGAACCTCTTGGAACAGGGGGTAGATCTCCCCACACCGGAGCAGGAAGCACTTGACCTCAAAGAGCTCGATCTCGTTGAGGGCGGTCTCCCGGCATTTCAAAACGGTGGGGCGGATATCCTTCACCGTCATAAACACCCGCAGCATCTGCCGCAGGGCCTTTTGGCAGGTATCCTCCCCGTCCAGCGTCCGCTGGATGTTGGACAGCTGGCGGGTCAATTCCGGCCGGTCCCCGGGCTGGAGGGGCCCCAGCTCCCGAACCCGCTGGGCGCCGTAGGGGGAGTTGGGCTGGAGCTGGTCCAGCACGTACTGAAAGCCGATATTCTCTTTTTGAGCGAAGGTCAGTGTAATCATATGGCGTCCTCCCGCGCGTTGATGACCGGCAGGCCCACCCGGGCTTCCATCCGGGCCATCAGCTCATCCTTGTTGAAGTGGTAGCCGTAGGCGGAGAAGGGGTTGATCGCCAGGGCCACCAGGTTGACGTTGTCCAGCACCCGCAGATCCACCCCCCGGCGGCCC
Source organism: uncultured bacterium (assembly GCA_947073515.1). GTDB lineage: Bacteria > Bacillota > Clostridia > Oscillospirales > Oscillospiraceae > Lawsonibacter. Next base: position 25,703 of record CAMTMC010000021.1, read on the forward strand.
AGCCGCTGGAAGTTGTCCGGGCTGAGCAAAATTTTGCTGCTGTCCCGCACTACAAAGGTCAGGCCCTCCAGCTTCTCGCTGGACATGATGAGGGGCTTGACGGCGAAGTCGGTGAGGGCCCCGCCGAAGAAGATGGAGCAGGCCCCGGCGGCCTCCTCCCGGCGCAGGGCGTCGGGGACCGCCAGCCCGGCGGGGAGGGTCCAGCTCCCCTGTTCCCCGGCGATGACGGTGGCCCGGGGGTCGTCCAGCTCCGCCGTGGCCCGGCGCAGGGCGCCGTCTTCTGTCTCCGGCAGGGTGAGCAGCTGGCAATAGTAGGCGGTGTCCTCCACCACCGTGTCGATGTTCTTGTTGTAGGAGGCCCCGGTACACAAAATGGTGGCCTCGGTCACCGACCGGCTGCACAGGGTTTTGCGGCTGAGGGCCCCGTCAATAAGCACCACGTCCGCCCCGAACTGGAAAAAGTCCTCCCGGAGCCGGGCCAGCTGGCTGGTGGCCGAGGGGCCGGCCAGCTGGACGCTGCCGTCGCTCCTGGCCCGGAGGAGGATCACCTCACCCATGGGGGTGGACACGCCGGTGGCGGCCAGGATTTCCCGGGACACGTCGCAGTGGCGGAGGATCAGGTCGGACGCGGTGGCCACCAAAGTGCCCTCCCGGATGTAGATGCCCGGCTTTTTGGTGCCGGTGACCAGGTCCTTGTCCTCCCCGTCCCGGCCGATGGAGGTGAGGGCCAGCCGCTGGCCGCCGCCCGCCAGCTCCCGGATGATCCGGTTGAGCACGGTGGTCTTGCCGGCGTTCTTGCACATGCCGATGATGGAGATGGAGCGGTACGGCTCGATCAGTGTGCTGATGGTTGGTTTCATGCGCTTCCCAGCCCTTCTGCCCCGGTTGGGCGGGGCGTGCTCCCCGCCCGGCGGCGGGGGATACGAGGATACTTCACAACTTTATGCTACCATTTGCCGGGGCGGTATGTCAATAGTGAATAAACTTGGAAGCTGTACCAATCGCCTCAGCCCAGATCTTCACGGCTAAAATTGCCTGTGGCCGCGTGAAAAAATCTTGAAATCCACCCAGGATTCCTGCGCTTTTTTGCCTTGCCACAGACAATTTTAGCTCGTGCGTCTCTATACTTCGGCGAATGGTACAGCTTCTGAGACGGTGTCCCAAGAGGGAGCGTTTTGATCCCTGCTCCTCCCGCCGGCCCCGGGGGAAACACGGCAGTAAATCTTCCCGGCGGACCCTCCCTGGGGAGCCGCCCGCATTGACAAGCGGCCAGTTTCATGGTAGTTTAAGGACAGACAGAAAACGATAGGGGGAGAGACAATGGCACAGCAGTACAAGGGCAGCGTTTTGCTGCTACTTACCGCCATGATCTGGGGCGCGGCCCTTGTGGCCCAGAGCGTGAGCATGGATTTGATCGGGCCGTTTACCTTCCAGTGCGCCCGGTCCATCCTGGGGGCGCTGGTCCTGCTGCCAGTGATTGCGGTGTTCAGCCGGGACAAGGGCGGGGAGGCCAAGCCCCCGGTGGAGCGGAAGACCCAGTGGACCGCTGGCCTGCTGTGCGGCGTGATTTTCTTCGCCGCCTGCGGCCTGCAGCAGTGCGGGCTGGTGTACACCACGGCGGGGAAGGCCGGCTTCATCACCGCCCTGTACATCGTGCTGGTCCCCATCGCCGGGATCTTTTTCCACCGGAAGGTGGGCTGGAACGTGTGGACCGGCGTGGTGATCGGGGTGGTGGGGCTCTACCTGCTGTGCGTCACGGAGAGCTTCTCCGTGGGCGAGGGGGATCTGCTGGTGTGCCTGGGCGCCTTCGCCTTTGGCGCCCACATCCTGGTCATCGACCACTTCAGCCCCAAGGTGGACGGGGTGAAGCTGTCCTGTATGCAGTTCGCCGTCAATGCGGCCCTCAGCGGGGTTTGTATGCTGCTGTTTGAGCGGCCCTCTATGTCCACCGTCCTGGACTGCTGGCTGCCCATCGTGTACGCCGGCGTCCTGTCCGGGGGGCTGGCCTACACCTTGCAGATCATCGGCCAGCGGTACACCAGCCCCACGGTGGCCTCTCTGATTCTCAGCCTGGAGTCGGTGTTCGCCGTGCTGTTCGGCTGGCTGCTGCTCCATGAGGCCCTGTCCGGCCGGGAGCTGGCCGGCTGCGCGCTGATGTTCGCCGCCATTGTTCTAGCCCAGCTCCCCTTCCACTCCAGGGGGGAACTGGAATAGAGTCCGCCAAACGCCCAGTATGCAGGATGCCGCCCAAACACTGGGCGGCGTCTTTTGCCGTTGGATGCCTGGATGGATGGAAAATGGGCGAGAAAATACCGGTATCATTGAAAAAAACAATAAATAGAGAAAAATCCCGGTTGATACAGAATATCGTTTTGACAGCGGAGCGCCCTGTTGATACAATAGGACGAATTTCATGAATAAATAGCAATCATCAGAATTTGTAACAACTTGTAGGGGCGGATATCATCCGCCCACTTCTAAAAGGCTGCTGAATATGAATTGCGGGCGGGTAATACCCGCCCCTACGGAGGTTTTGTCAACATTTCTGATGACTGCTAAAAAAGAAGGGGGATACATACTGTGGAGCAGCGTTCCTACCAGTGCGCCAACTGTGCCCGCCAGGGCTGCAAGTCCCACCAGATGGACAAAACCATGCCGGTCTGTCCCTGCAAGAACCAACCGGTCCAGGAGCGGGCCAAGGAGCTCTATCAGGAGGAGGAGAACCGCCATATCGCCTACACCTCCGCCCTGGTGGAGCAGGAGGGCTACGGGCGGCTGTGCCGGATGGAGGAGATCATGGACTTCGCCCGCCGGGCGGGCTACCGGAAGCTGGGCCTGGTGTTCTGCTCCGGGCTGAAGGAGGAGGCCAATATGGTGACCAAAATCCTGTCCGGCAACGGCTTTGAGGTGGTTTCCGTCATCTGTAAGAACGGCGCCATCCCCAAGTCCTTCCTGGGCCTCACCGATGGGCAGACCCTGTCCGGCTGTGCCGACGAGGTGATGTGCAACCCCATTGGGCAGGCCCTGCTGATGAACGAGGAGGGGACCCAGCTGAACATCCTGCTGGGCCTGTGCGTGGGCCACGACACCCTGGCCCTGAAGTATCTGGAGGCCCCCACCACCGTGCTGGCGGTGAAGGACCGGGTCACCGGCCACAACCCCCTGGCCGCCATCTATATGGCCGAGGGCTACTACAAGAAGCGTTTTTTCTAGCGGGAGCCGCGCGTAGTTCCATTTTTTAAGGAAATTCGGAGCTTTCAGACAGACTTTGGCTCTCCGTGTGGAGTTTGAGGGAAGGAGAACGAAAACCATGTTTGTAGACCTGCATGTCCATGAGCGCGCCTTTTCCTTGGACAGTGAGATGACCCTGGCCCAGATTGTGGCCCGGGCCCGGGAAATGGGGATGGGCGGGGTATGCGTCACCGACCACGACAGCCTGGGCATCCGGGAGGAGGCCGCCCGGTACTCCCGGGAGGTGAATTTCCCTATCTTCGTGGGAGTGGAGGTGCTGACCGTCCAGGGGGATATTGTGGCCTTCGGCTCCCCCTATGCCTTCCAGCCCCGGACCATTGACGCCCAGGAGTTTATCAACTACGTCCACTGTAACGGCGGGGCCTGCTTCAGCGCCCACCCCTTCCGCAACAACCAGCGGGGGCTGGAGGAGCACCTGGCCGCCCTGCGGGGGCTGGACGGGGTGGAGGTCCTCAACGGCAGCACCACCCTGGAGGCCAACCGCACCGCCCTGGAGTACGCCCAGAAGTATGGCATCCAGCCCCTGGGGGCCAGCGACGCCCACTGCCTGTCCCAGCTGGGCAAATACGTCACCTGGATGCCGGAGGAGCCCAAAGACCTGGAGAGCTTCATCCGGACGCTCCGGTCTGGGACATGCCGCCCCGCCATCTGGGAGGACGGAGCTTTCCGGGTTGTGGACACCTTCTGATATAGGGCGGCGGCACATTTTGCCGCCGCCCTCCTGATTACCAGTCAGTGCGGGCTGCCCCTTGTCAATCGAAGGTAACGTCCCGGGGGTTATCGGAAGTGTCCAAACTGCGGAAATTTGATTGAGGTTTCCCCCGCCGGAGGCAGGGAAACCTGTAAATAAATCTTCTTGCGGACACGCCTGGCCCATCCTTTATCTTGCGTATTTTCAAAAAATAGGATATACTGGCAATGTCAGCGTACCAGAACGCCCAGGGGCGTTTGACCATAGACGAGGGAGACACATCTTGTTAAGGAGGGGAATTTCGTGGAAGACAATGCCAGAAGCGTGAAATTAGGGGAGATTATTCAGGAATTTGGTCTGGAGATCCTCCACCAGGGGGCCGATTACGCGGATGTCCCCCTGCGGACGGTAGACGTGAACCGCCCCGGCCTGCCCCTGACGGGATTTTTTGAGCACTTTGACACCGGGCGCCTGCTGCTGTTTGGCCTGACGGAGAGCGCCTACCTGGCCGGCCTCACCCCCCAGGAGCGCCTGGACCGGTTCAATCGCCTGCTGGCCTACCCGGTGCCCGCCCTGATTTTTACCCGGGGGCTGGAGCCCTCGCCTGAGTGCATGGCCATGGCGGAGAAGCACAACCGGACGGTGCTGCGCACCCAGACCCAGGCCTCTGAGTTTATGAGCGCCCTCATCAGCAGCCTGCACAACCACCTGGCCCCCCGGGTGACCCAGTCGGGGGTCATGATGGAGATCTACGGCGAGGGCGTCCTGATCCGGGGGGAGTCGGGGGTGGGGAAGAGCGAGGTGGCCATTGAGCTGATTAAGCGGGGCCACCGCCTCATCGCTGACGACGCCGTGGAGATCAAAGAGACCGACCACACGACCCTGATGGCCACCGCGCCGGAGCTGATCCGGGGCTATATGGAGCTGAGGGGCATCGGCGTGGTGGATGTCAGCCGCCTGCTGGGCATGGGGGCCATCAAAATGGAGCAGCAGATCGACCTGGTCATCAACCTGGAGCCCTGGGACGACAAGGCGGTGTACGACCGCTTTGGCCTGGAGGCCAGCTTCACCGAGATCCTGGGGATCCAGGTGCCGGCGGCCACCATCCCGGTGAAGCCGGGGCGGAACCTGGCCAGCATCGTGGAGGTAGCGGCCATGAACAACCGCAACCGCAAAATGGGACACAACGCGGCCCTGGAGCTGACCCACCGGATGGATCAGCACTTCAGGACCGCGGGAGAGGGAGGACAGTAAGGGATGTATTATATCGGCATTGATGTGGGCGGCACCAACCTGGTGGCCGGTCTGGTGAATGAGGCGGGCCGGATTCTGGACAAGGTCAACCACCCGGTGGACAAGGCCATGTCGGCGGAGGAGCTGTGCCTGGATCTGGCCCGCATGTCGAAAAAGCTGTGCGAGATGGGGAGCGTGGACTTCAGCCAGATCGAGGCGGTGGGCGTGGGACTCCCCGGCCTGGTGGACAACGGCGCCGGCGTGGTGGTCCAGACGGTGAACATGGCCTTTGACAACACCCCCCTGCGGGAGATCTTCCAGCGGGAGTGGGACGTGCCCGTCTTTCTGGGCAACGACGCCAACTGCGCCGCCGCCGGCGAGTATTGGGCCGGGGCGGCCAAGGGCTGTGACCCGGCGGTGGTGGTCACTCTGGGCACCGGCATCGGCGGCGGCATGGTGGCCAATGGAAAGGTCTTTACGGGCTTCGCCAACTCGGGCATGGAGGTGGGCCACATGATCGTCCACCCCAACGGGGTGCTGTGCAGCTGCGGCAACCGGGGCTGCTGGGAGCAGTACGGCTCCGCCACCGCCCTCATCCGCCTGACCCAGCTGGAGATGGAGCGGGACCGGGACAGCGCCATGTGGGAGCTGTGCGAGGGGGACCGCTTCAAGGCCCAGGGCCGCACGCCCTTCGCCGCCGCCCGCCAGGGGGACCCGGCGGCCAAGCGGGTGCTGGCCGCCTATCTCCAGGGCCTGTCCGTCGGCATCATCAACCTGGTCAACATCCTCCAGCCGGAGATCATCTGCCTGGGCGGCGGCGTCAGCGGGGCGGAGGACGACCTGCTGCTGGAGCCCCTGCGGGAGCTGGTGATCCAGGGCACCTTCGACAAGAACAACCCCACCCGGCTGGAGCGGGCCTCCCTGGGCAACGACGCCGGCGTGGTGGGCGCCGCCCTGCTGTGTAACATGCTGTAGAGCAACTGCTCAGAAATTTTGGGACCCGGGCCGTGCCCGGGCCCTGTTTTTTCTGTCTTTGCTATTCTAATTTTCCCGGGAATCTGCTATAATCAAATGGCTTGAAAAGAATCCAAGATTCCGTTTTGTTCACATAGCCATGATTGGAAATCACATTTGTCTTGGGAGGCCCTATGGAACGATTTGAACAGCTGGCGGCCCTGCTGGCCAGCCGGTGTCCCGCCCTGGAACTGCGGGCAGACGAGCCTATGTCCAAATACACCACCTTCCGCATCGGCGGGCCGGCGGCGCTGATGGCCCTGCCCAGGACGGTCGGGGAGGCGAAAGCGGCGGTAAAAACCGCCCGGGAGCTGGGGATTGAGCCCTTTTTCCTGGGCAACGGCTCCAATCTGCTGGTGGCGGATGAGGGCTACCCCGGCTTTATTGTGAAGCTGTCTTGGGATTTTGATGAAATCAGGGAGGTCAACCGGGGCCTGGAGGCGGGAGGGGCGGTCTTGCTGTCACGGCTGTCCAACGCCCTTGTGGACCGGGGCCTCACCGGCCTGGAGTTCGCCAGCGGTATCCCCGGCAGCGTGGGCGGGGCGGTGGTCATGAACGCCGGGGCCTACGGCGGGGAAATCTCCCAGGTGCTGGAGGAGGTCACCTTCCTGGACGAGGGGGGAGAGGTCTGTACCCTCCCCGTCTCAGAGTGCGGATTTAGCTATCGGAACAGTATCTTTTCCCATAGAAAGTGCCTGATTATGAAGGCCCGCTTTCAGCTGGAGCAGAGGGACGGCTATGCCATCCGGGCCCGCATGGACGAGCTGGCCGCCCAGCGGAAGGGGAAGCAGCCCCTGGAGTACCCCAGCGCCGGTTCCATGTTCAAGCGGCCCCCGGGGCACTTCGCCGCCGCCCTCATCGACCAGTGCGGCCTGAAGGGGTTCACTGTGGGCGGGGCCCAGGTGTCGGAGAAGCACGCCGGCTTTGTGGTCAACTGGGGCGGGGCCACCTGCGCCGATGTGCTGGAACTGGTGGACCGGGTGAGGGAGCGGGTGCTCCGTCAGACCGGCGTGGAGCTGGAGATGGAGGTCAAGGTGCTGAGATGAAGCTGAGTGAACGATATCCGGTGAGTATTTACGCTGTCCGGGAAAAAACCACCCTGCTGGTGCCGGCGGTTGGCATCAAGTGCGCCTCCCACGAGGCCCGAAAGCTGCCCTACCCGCCCCAGGCCGGGGAATTGGGGACGGCGGTGCTGGAGCTGCTGGACGGGCTGAAAGCGGGGCGTATCCGGTACGACCCGGAGGCCAAGGGCTACTGGTTCCAGCCCGGCATCCGGAGCTGGAAGGCCTTTCAGGCCGCCTCCTCTTCGGTTGACGTGACGCTGAGGGGAACGGAGCTGTCCGTTACCCGGTGGGACGGCCGCTCCGAGCGGGGGTTTGTCCCGGAGCTGAAGCCTTGCAAGGTCTGGAATACCAGTGTTGGCCCGGAGGAGCTGGGCCAGGCGGTTCTGGATGTCCTTTTGCCTCTGGTGGAGAAGGAGCGGGGCTGACCCCCGGAATGTACTGCAAAAGAGAGTGATACCATGGAATTTGTCATTATCTCCGGGATGTCCGGAGCGGGAAAGAGCAAGGCGGCCTCCTTTATGGAGGATATGGACTACTTCTGTGTGGACAACCTCCCCGCCCCCCTCATCCCCAAATTCGCCGAGCTGGGCATGGCGGGCACCGGGGAGTACCAGCGGGTGGCCCTGGTCACCGACGTGCGTGCCGGCACCAACTTCGACGGGCTGTTCCAGGCCCTGGCGGATCTAGAGCGGATGAAATGCCCCTGCCGCATCCTGTTTATGGACGCCTCGGACGCCGTCATCATCAAGCGGTATAAGGAGACCCGCCGCTCCCACCCCCTGGGGGAGGAGGCAGACAGCCTGGAGGGGGCCATCGCCCTGGAGCGGCGGATGCTGGCCCCCCTCCGGGGCCGGGCGGATCAAATCATCGACACCAGCAACCTGTCCACCGCCAAGCTGAAGGGGGTGCTGCGGCAGATGTTCGGCCGGGCGGGCACTTCGGAGGGGCGGATGGATGTGCGGGTGTCCTCCTTCGGCTTCAAGCACGGCCTGCCCATGGAGGCCGACCTGGTGCTGGATGTGCGCTTCCTGCCCAACCCCTACTACATCACTGAGCTGCGGCCCCTCACCGGCCTGGACCAGGGGGTCCGGGACTACGTGTTCCAGGGGGGGCAGGCCCAGGAGTTTTTGGACCGGCTGTGGGGCATGGTGGGCTGGCTCCTCCCCCGGTATGAGGAGGAGGGCAAGACCGCCCTGGTGATCTCCGTGGGCTGTACCGGCGGGCGCCACCGGTCGGTAGCCGTGGCCCACGCCCTGGCCGCCCGGGTGCGGGATCAGGGCTGGACGGTGACCGAGAGCCACCGGGATCTGGGCCGGAATTGAAAGGAGTTCCTGATGGAGCAGAGAATCCCCAACCCCCAGCAGTGGGAGCGAGGGCCCAGGATCGTCGCCGTGGGCGGCGGGACGGGGCTGTCCACCATGCTGCGGGGCCTGAAAAAGTATACGAAAAACCTCACCGCCGTGGTCACCGTGGCCGACGACGGGGGCGGCTCCGGCGTGCTCCGCCAGGATCTGGGGATGCCCCCGCCGGGGGATATCCGCCACTGTATGGAGGCCCTGGCCAACACCGAGCCGGTGATGGAGCGGCTGCTGACCTACCGGTTTACTGAGGGCTCCCTGGCGGGGCAATCCTTTGGCAACCTGATCCTGGCCGCCCTCCACGGGGTCACTGGCTCCTTTGAGGAGGCGGTCACCCAGATGAGCCACGTGCTGGCCATCACGGGCCGGGTGATCCCGGTGACCAGCGCCGACGTGCGGCTGGAGGCCGTCTTTGAGAACGGCGCCCGGGTGGTGGGGGAGTCCAAGATCTACGCCTGCAAAAAGGAGCAGGACTGCCGCATCCACCATGTGGCCCTCATCCCGCCCCGGCCCGCCCCCCTTCCGGCGGCCATCCGGGCCATCGGGGAGGCGGATTTGATCCTGCTGGGCCCCGGCAGCCTGTACACCAGCGTGATCCCCAACCTGCTGGTGGAGGGGGTGGCACAGGCCATCGCCCGGTCGGACGCCCCCAAGATCTACGTGTGCAACATCATGACCCAGGAGGGGGAGACGGAGGGGTACACCGCCGCCGACCACCTGGAGGCGCTGCTGTCCCACGGGGTGCCCGGCCTGGTGGATCTGTGCCTGGCCAACTCCGCCCCGGTGGAGCCGGGCCTGCTGGAGAAGTACCGGGCGGAGGATGCCGCCCCCCTGGTGGTGGACCGGGAGCGGGTGGCCGACCTGGGCCTGGAGCTGGTGGAGCGGCCGGTGGCCGCCCGGGAGGGGGACTTTGCCCGCCACGACCCGGACCAGCTGGCCGGGGCCATCCTGGAGATCTACCGCCAGCGGGCGGTGCGGATCTTCGGGGGGGAGCGGCGGTACATTTTGGAGGAGTAGCCTATGTCCTTTGCGGGAGACGTTAAAACAGAGCTGTGCCGGGCCGCCCTGAGCAGGCGGTGCTGCGCCCAGGCGGAGGCCTATGGCGTCCTGCTCTACTGCAACACCTTTTCCGGGGGGGTGGCCCGGGTGGTCACCGAGCAGGAGGCCCTGATCCAGCGGCTACCCGCCCTGTTCAAGAAAGCGTTTAAGATTACCTTCGACCAGCTGCCCCAGGGGGAGGGGAAGGCCGTCTTCTCCATCACCGACCCCCAGAAGCTGGCGGCGGTCCACCAGGCCTTCGGCACGGACCCGGGGGGGCTGGCCCTCCACGTGAACTTCGCCGTTTTGGAGGAGCCCTGCTGCCGGGCGGCCTTCCTCCGGGGGGCCTTCCTGGCCGGGGGCTCAGTCACCGACCCCCGGAAGGGCTACCACCTGGAGCTGGCTACCTCCCACCACAGCGTCAGCCGGGAGGTGCTGGCCCTCATGCGGGAGATGGACCTGGAACCCAAGTCCGCCCAGCGCAAGGGCAACACGGTAATCTATTTCAAGCAGAGCAACCGGATTGAGGACTTCCTCACCCAGGTGGGGGCGCCCATCTCCGCGATGGAGGTGATGAACGCCAAGCTGGAACGGGATCTGCGGGGGAGCGTCAACCGCCGGGTGAACTGTGACGCCGCCAACCTGGACAAGGCGGTGGAGGCCGCCCTGACCCAGGTGGAGGCCATCCGCCGGCTGGGGGCGGGGGGCGCGCTGGCAACCCTGCCGGACAAGCTGCGGGAGGCCGCCTCCCTGCGCCTGGCCCACCCGGAGGACACCCTGGCCCAGCTGGCGGAGCGGTGCGACCCGCCGGTCACAAAATCGGCCCTGAACCACCGGCTGCGGAAGCTGGTGGAGCTGGGGAGAGAACTGTAGGGGCGCACCAAAAGGCCCCTTTGAAAAGGGGCTGTCAGCCGCAGGCTGACTGGGATTGCGTCCGGCGGGGCCGAACATACGAAGGAATTCAAAAGGCTTTCCCCCGGGGGAGACCACAGAGAAACAAGGAGGGACGGCCATGTCCTTTGTCCATCTGCATCTGCACACAGAATTTTCCCTGCTGGACGGGGCCTGCCGGATTGAAAAGCTGGTCCAGCGGGTCAAGGACCTGGGCCAGGAGGCGGTGGCCATCACCGACCACGGCTGTATGTACGGGGTCATCGACTTCTACCGGGCCTGCAAAGCGGCGGGGATCAAGCCCGTCATCGGCTGCGAGGTCTACGTGGCCCCCCGGGGCCGCGCCCGGTTCCAGAAGGTCCATGAGTTCGACGCCGAGTCCCGGCACCTGGTCCTCCTGTGCCGGAATGAGGAGGGCTACCGGAACCTGTCCTACATGGTGTCCCAGGCCTACATAGAGGGCTTTTACATCAAGCCCCGGATCGACATGGACCTGCTGCGGGAGCACGCCTCCGGCCTGATCGCCTGCTCCGCCTGCCTGGGCGGGGAGATCCCCAGGCTGCTGCTGGCGGGGGAGTACGACCAGGCCAAAGAGGCGGCCCTGGAGATGCGGGAGCTCTTCGGGGCGGACGGCTACTACCTGGAGCTCCAGGACCACGGCATCGCCGCCCAGAAGAAGGTAAACGGGGAGCTGGTCCGCCTGAGCCAGGAGACAGGGATTCCCCTCATCGCCACCAACGACGCCCACTACCTGCGCCGGGAGGACGCAGAGACCCAGGACATCCTCATGTGCGTCCAGACGGGGAAAACCCTGGACGACCCCAACCGGATGCGGTTTGAAACCCGGGAGTTCTATGTGAAGTCGGAGGAGGAGATGGCCGCCCTGTTCCCCAACCAGCCGCAGGCCATTGAGAACACCGCCAAAATCGCCCGGCTGTGCGATGTGGAGTTTGAGTTCGGCAAGTACCACCTGCCCCTGTTCCAGCTCCCCGACGGCTGGGCCGACGGGGACGCCTACTTTGAGAAGCTGTGCTGGGACGGCTTCGCCCGCCGGTACCCCGAGGGGCCGGAGGGCCACAAAAAACAGCTGAACTATGAGATGGACATGATCCGGAAGATGGGCTTTGTGGACTACTTCCTCATTGTGTCCGACTTCATCGCCTTCGCCAAGGGGCGGGGCATCCCGGTGGGGCCGGGGCGGGGCTCCGCCGCCGGCTCCATGGTGGCCTACTGCCTGAACATCACCAACGTGGACCCCATGGCGTACGGCCTGTACTTCGAGCGGTTCCTCAACCCGGAGCGGGTGTCCATGCCCGATATTGACATCGACTTCTGCCCCCGCCGCCGGCAGGAGGTCATCGACTACGTGAAAGGAAAATACGGCGAGGACCACGTGGCCCAGATCGTCACCTTCGGCACCATGGCCGCCCGGGGCTCCGTCCGGGACGTGGGGCGGGTGATGGGGATGCCCTACGGCGAGGTGGACACCATCGCCAAGCTGATCCCCAGCGGCCCCGGCGCCCTGCACATCACCCTGGAGGAGTCCCTGAAGCTGTCCAAGCAGCTGAAGGACGCCTACGATGAGAGCGAGGGGGTCAAAAAGCTCATCGACACCGCCATGGCCATCGAGGGGATGCCAAGGAACACCTCCACCCACGCCGCCGGGGTGGTCATCACCCGCCGGCCGGTGGTGGACTACGTCCCCCTGGCCACCAACGACGGCCAGCCCGTCACCCAGTACGTCATGACCACCCTGGAGGAGCTGGGCCTGCTGAAGATGGACTTCCTGGGCCTTCGCAACCTCACCGTGCTGGACGACGCGGCCAAGATGGTACAGCGGGAGGAGCCGGGCTTCACCCTGGACAAGATCCCGGAGAACGACCCGGCCACCATGGCCATGCTGGCCGAGGGCAGGACCTCCGGCGTGTTCCAGCTGGAGTCCGCCGGCATGACCGGGGTGTGCGTGGGCCTGAAGCCCAAGAATATTGAGGACATCTGCGCCGTCATCGCCCTGTACCGCCCCGGGCCCATGGATTCCATCCCCAAATTCCTGGCCTGCGCCCAGAACCCGGCCAAGGTGACCTACAAGGACCCCTCCCTGGTGCCCATCCTGTCGGGGACCTACGGCTGCATCGTCTACCAGGAGCAGGTCATCCGTATCTTCCAGGATCTGGCGGGGTACTCCCTGGGCCAGGCGGACATGGTGCGCCGGGCCATGAGCAAGAAGAAGGTCAAGGAGATCGAGAAGGAGCGGGAGGCCTTCCTCCACGGCGACCCGGCCCGTAACATCCCCGGCTGCGTGTCCAACGGGGTACCCGAGGGGGCGGCCCAGGCCATCTATGACGAGATGTACGACTTTGCCGAGTACGCCTTCAACAAGTCCCACTCCCTGGTGTACGCCATTGTGTGCTACCAGACCGCCTGGTTCAAGTGCCATCACCCCAAGGAGTACATGGCCGCCCTGCTCACCTCCGTGCTGGACTCCACCGAGAAGGTGGCCGAGTACATCGCCGAGTGCCGGGATATGGGCATTAAACTCCTGCCCCCGGACGTGAACCAGTCGGGGGCGGACTTCACCGTGGTGGAGGAGGGCATCCGCTTCGGCCTGGTGGCCCTGAAAGGGGTGGGCCGGGCGGTGGTGGAGCGGCTGCTGGCCGAGCGCCGGACTGGCGGGCCCTTTTTGGATTTCATGGACTTCTGCGACCGGCTCTTTGACCAGGACCTGAACCGCCGGACGCTGGAGAGCCTGATTAAGGCCGGGGCCTTTGACACCATGGGTTGCCGCCGGTCCCAGCTGATGGATGTGTTCGGCCAAGTGCTGGACGGCATCGCCGCCGCCCGGAAGCGGAACGTGGAGGGCCAGATGGACCTGTTCGGCGGCGGCGGGGAGGAGGAGAACGCCCCCGCCCTGCCCGCCCTCCGGCTGCCCGACCTGCCGGAGTACACCCCCCAGCAGCTGATGACCATGGAGAAGGAGACCACCGGCCTGTACCTGTCCGGCCACCCCATGGACCAGTACCGGGAGCTGGCGAAGGGGCACGGGGCGGTGACCATCGGCTCCATCTTGTCGGATTTCGCCGGGGAGGGCGGGCCCAAGAGCTACCGGGACGGCCAGCGGGTGGCCATCGCCGGGGTGATCTCCACCTACCGCACCCGCACCACCCGGAACAATACCCTGATGGCCTACGTGAACCTGGAGGACGACACCGCCTCCATCGAGCTGCTGTGCTTCTCCCGGACCCTGAATGAGAGCGGCAGCTACATCAAGGAGAACGCCGCCATTCTGGCGGAGGGGAAGATCTCCGTCCGGGACGAGAAGGAGCCCCAGCTGATGGTGGACAGCATCCGCCCCCTGGGCGGCCTGGAGCCCGCCCGGGAGGGCGGGGGGGAGCGGCTGTACCTCCGCCTGCCCAGCCGGGAGGACCCCCGGCTGCGGAAGGTCCGGCTGGCCCTGTCTTTCTTCCCCGGGGAGAGCCAGGTGGTGCTGTACTTCGAGGACTGTAAAAAGCGGGTGGGCTCCCAGTGCGAGATCCACCCGGCCCTGCTGGCCGACCTGCGGGAGCGGCTGGGGGAGGAGAACGTGGTGGTCAAATAGGCCGCCAGCTGTGTGTGAACGAGTAATGAGGAGGAGAAGCCCATGGGAGAGTTTACCCCACAACTGATCCATTCCCTGCGGAACTATTCCAGGGAAAAATTTGTGAAAGACCTGATTTCCGGCGTGATTGTGGCCATCATCGCCCTGCCCCTGTCCATCGCCCTGGCCCTGGCCTCCGGCGTGTCCCCGGAGCAGGGGCTGTATACCGCCATTGTGGCGGGCTTCCTGATCTCCGCCCTGGGGGGCAGCACGGTGCAGATCGCCGGGCCCACCGCCGCCTTCGCCACCATTGTGGCGGGGATCGCGGCCCAGAGCGGCATGGCCGGCCTGGCTACCGCCACTGTGCTGGCGGGGGCCATGCTGGTGATCATGGGCCTGCTGCGGATGGGCAGCATGATCAAATTCATCCCCTACACCATCACCACCGGCTTTACCGCCGGCATCGCCGTGACCATTCTCATCGGCCAGCTGAAGGACTTCTTCGGCCTTGCCTTCCGGAGCGCCCCGGTGGAGACCATGGAGAAGCTGGAGGAGGTCATCCACACCTTCGGCACCGTCAACCTGGCCGCTGTGGGGGTGGGCCTGCTGGCCCTGGCCATCCTGATCCTCTGGCCCCGGGTGTCCAGGCAGATCCCCGCCTCCCTGGTGGCCGTCATCGCCACGGCGGCGGCGGTACGCCTGCTGGCCCTGCCGGTGAACACCATCGGGGAGTTGTACACCATCTCCAGCGCCCTGCCTGCCCTCCAGCTGCCCGATTTCTCCTATGACATGGTGTCCGCCGTCCTCCCGGACGCCTTCACCATCGCCATCCTGGCGGCCATCGAGTCCCTGCTGTCCGCCGTGGTGGCCGATGAGATGACCGGCTCCCGGCACAACTCCAACATGGAGCTGGTGGCCCAGGGGGTGGGTAATACCGCCTCCGCCCTCTTCGGGGGCATCCCCGCCACCGGGGCTATTGCCCGGACGGCCGCCAATATCAAAAACGGGGGCAATTCCCCCATCGCCGGCATGGTCCACGCGGTGGTGCTGCTGCTGGTATTGGTGCTGCTGATGCCCTACGCCGCCCTGATCCCCATGCCCTGCATCGCCGCCATCCTGTTCCAGGTGGCCTACAACATGAGCGGCTGGCGCACGGTGCTACAGGTTGTCAGGACCTCTCCCAAAAGCGACATCGCCGTGCTGGTGCTCACCTTCGCCCTCACCGTGGCCTTCGATCTGGTGGTGGCCATCGCCGTGGGCCTGTCCCTGGCCTGCCTGCTGTTCATGAAGCGCATGGCCGACGTGTCCGTGATCCGGGAGTGGGAGTACATTGAGGACACACCCGGCCACCAGGGCCGGTTGAAGGCCGTGCCCCCCCATGTGATGGTTTACGAGCTCACCGGCCCGCTGTTCTTCGGCGCCGCCGACAAGATCCCCCACATGGATCGGGAGACGGACAAGCGGGTGGTCATCCTGCGGATGCGGGCGGTGCCCGCGATGGACATCACCGCCCTCAACGGCCTGCGCAAGCTGTGGGAGGAGTGCGGTCGGAAGGGGATTCAGCTGGTGTTTTCCCACGTGAACGACCAGCCCATGTCCGTGCTGCGCAAGTCCGGGCTCTACGGCCAGGTGGGGGCGGACAACTTCCAGCCCAACATCGACGCCGCCCTGGACCGGGCCGCCCGCCTGGAGCGGGAGAGGGTGTAATTCCCCCAGTCATACCCATCCCCCCGCCCGCATACCCTGCCGGGAGGGGGGATGTGTCTGTGTTTGGACAGCTTGTGTTTTCAGACCAGGGCCGGGGGCGGGCGGTCCCCGGCCGTCTCTATGGCCTGCCCGTCCTCCGGGCGGAGGCGGACCCCCTGGGCTTCTGGGGGGAGCGGCGGCTGAGGAAGGCGGGGCGGGGGCTGCTCCGGGGGGGCGCCCGCCGGGTGCTGGTGCCCCGGGACTTCCGGCGCTGGCCCCTGCTGAGGCAGTTGGGGCTGGTCCCGGTGGAGACCGAGGGGTTGGTCCGGGCCAACTGCGTCCCCCTGGCCCTGGCGGCCCTGGCCAGCCAGGGGCTGTCCCCGTACCGGGCCACCGTGGCCCTCCGGGGGAACCGGGCGGGGGGAGAGATGGCCCGGGCGGCCCGGGAGCTGTGCCCTCGGGTGCGCTGCCTGGTGGTGGACGCCCCCAGCGGCGGGG
>CAMTMC010000022.1 GCA_947073515.1 uncultured bacterium
AGCGGCGTCCCCTGCCCCGCCGGTCGCCGGGCGCCGCGGTGGCCCTGGGGCTATACAAGGGGCTGGTGATGGTGTCTGCCATCATTGTGGCGGTGTATATTGGGCTTCAATTGATCGCCAAGCCCCCGGAGCGGGGGGAGATCCCCCAGCAGAGGCCCAGCCAGGCCGGCCAGGCCGGCAATAGCGGAGGGGCCGGCCCGCCGGCGGCGGTGGACGGGAGCGGGGAGGATGAGGACAAGCTCCCGCCCCTGGAGCTGCGGGACGGGGTGTATAACATCCTGCTGGCCGCCGCCGACGCGGAGGGCTTCCGCACCGACACCATGATGGTCATGAGCTACGACACCAAGGCCCAGAAGGTGGGTGTGGTGTCCGTCCCCCGGGACACCATCACCCGGCGGGAGAAGGGCAACCCCAAGCTGGTCTACGGCAAAGGGGGGGTGGAGCAGCGGATGGAGGATATCTCCCAGATGCTGGGCATCCCCATCGACGGCTATGTGAAGGTGAAGATCAAGGGCTTTATCACCCTGGTGGACTACCTGGGGGGCGTGGACATCGAGGTCCCGGTGGACATGAACTACGACGACCCCACGCCCGGCCAGGATCTGCACATCCACTTCAAGAAGGGTTATCAGCACCTCAACGGCAAGCAGGCTATGGAGGTGGCCCGCTACCGCCACGACAATAACAATCCCGACGGCTCCCCGGGGCCCAATCAGGACTACACCGACGTGGGCCGCACCCGGACCCAGCAGGAGATTTTGAAGGCCCTGGCCAAAAAAGTGCTGTCCTGGGGCAATATCACGAAAATCGGCGGCTTCGTGGAGATCTTCAATAAAAATGTGGAGACCGACCTGACCCTGAACGAGATGATGTGGTTCGCCCAGCAGGCCCTGGGACTGGACCTCTCCACCGGGGTGGAGACCACCACCCTGGAGGGCCGGGGGGACGCCAACTACAGGGGGTACAGCTGGTGCTTCGAGCTGGATCATGAGAAGGCCCTGGAGACGGTCAACAGCCTGCTCAACCCCTATACCCGGGCGCTTACCCTGGAGGAGATGGATCTGGTGAAGGCGGACAGCTACTACTTCAAGTCATGATGAAAAAACAGGACCTGCGGCGCTGGCCGCGGGTCCTGTTTCGTGTATCCGGGTTACTCCACGCCCAGGGTCTGGATCAACAGGTTGCGCAGGGAGAGGGCGGACTGGCGGTTCATGACAATGGAAGCGATCTGGTCGCTGGCGGGGGTGGCCACATTCTCAAGGCCGCCGTTGGAGGTGACGGTGACGGCGTTCTCCATATATTTATGGGAGATGTCCAGGGTGACCTCCAGCACATTGCCCTCCTTGTCAGACACCTTGCGGATGCCGAAAGAGTTGGCGTATTCAGGCTTCATAGCAATCTTCCTTTCTGTCAGTTGAAGGTGGTGGTGTAGGTGAGGGTCTCGCTCCGGCCGGGGGCCAGGCGGCGGATGCCCGCCTTGTCCCCCAGCTCCCGGCCCACAAAGGCGGCGTCCGGGAGGGTGGTCCAGGGCTCGACGCACACGTAACCGGTATCGAAGGGTTTATTTTGGGTCCACAGGCCCAGGTAAGAGAAGTCGGGGAAGGACATTGTCACCCGGGCCCGGCCCATCTGGTCCACCAGGGCGGCGGTGTGACCGGCGGGGGCGTCCATCACCAGGGTGTCCAGGCCGTAAGACGCCGGGGTGAGGGGCAGGGCGCCCCCCTCCAGGGGGAGCTCCTCCCCCTTGGGAGTGAGCAGGCAGCGCTCATCCATGCCGTAGAGCCGGACAGAGGGCTGGGGGAGGACAATCCGGTAGGCGGACATGGGGACGCCGGGCTCGATGGGGGCCCGGAAGCCGTCGTGGCCCCCCAGCTCAAAGAGCATCTCCTGGTCCGAGCGGTTCTCTACCCGGTGGGCCTTGACCAGGGTGTTCCCCTCCAGGGAGTAGGTCACCGTCAGGGAGAAGGCGAAGGGGTAGACCGCCCGGGTGGCCTCTGTGTCGGAGATGGAGAGGGAGAGGGACTGGCCGGTCTGGCCGGAGACCTGGAACTCCATGTCCCGGGCGAAGCCGTGCTGGGGGATGGTGTAGGGGACGCCGTCCAGCAGGTAGGCGCTGTCCCGCAGGCGGCCGATGACAGGGAAGAGCATGGGGGCCCGGCGGGCCCAGATCTCCGGGTTGCCCTGCCACAGGTACTCGGTGCCGTCCGGCGCGCGGATGGAGGCCAGCTGGGCCCCCAGGGTGTCGATCTCCACGGTCAGAGCGTGGTTTTGGATGGTCAGGCGCATGTTATCCCTCCTTGATGACTTGGCCGTTGAGGACGGCCCGGACCAGCTTGTCCCCCTGGTAGCACACTTTTAGAGAGAAGAATGGGGCGTCCCGCCAGAGCAGGCTGAGAAAGATCTCGTCCCCCTCCCAGTGGGGGATTTTTAGAAGCTGGTCCCGGGGGAGCCACTCCAGCACCCCCTCGTCGCAGTCCTTGAGCGTCCCGGTCCAGCTGTCAGCGGTGAAGAGGTGCATATACTCGGTGGGCCAGCGGTCGGAGACAAAGGTGACAACCCCCCGGTACCGCCAGCTGGTGAGGGTGAGGCCGGTCTCCTCCTCTACCTCCCGGAGCAGGCAGTCCTCGGGGCTCTCCTTGTCCAGGAATTTGCCGCCCACGCCGATCCATTTGTCCTGGTTCAGATCGTTTTTCTTCTTGACCCGGTGGAGCATGAGATAGTCCTCTCCCCGCTGGATATAGCACAAAGTGGTGTTGACCACGGCGGTCACCTCATTTCCAGAAATCAGTATATCACAAGGGGCGGGCGGGGGCAACCGGGAAACGACCGGAGGGAGTGTCCACTGAGAAGATGGATTCCCGGGTTCCCCCTGGGCCGGCGGAGGAAACCCCAATAAAAACTTGGCGGTTTGGCCACGCCCGCAACAGGAGGCGGCCCGGCGCAGGGCCGGGCCGCAGGTTAGGATCCAGCATCCGGGATGAGGAGCACGTCCACGGTATAGGCCTGGCCGTCCCGGAGGCAGGTGAGGGGGACGGAGTCGCCAGGGCCGTACCCCTGGCGGACCTGGGACAGGTCCTGGAAGGTGTGGATGGAGTAGCCGCCGGCGGCCACAATCACATCGCCGGGGAGGAGGCCCTTGGCGGCGGCGTCGCTGTCCGGCTCCACGTCGGCCAGCAGCAGCCCCCCCTCCGGGATGGGCTGGAGGATGACCTTGAAGCCGAACACGCCGGTGCCCACCTCCTGGCCGGCGATGAGGCGGTCCACCACGTACTTTACCCGCTGGGAGGGGATGGCGAAGCCCAGGGACTCGGCGGAGCCGTCCTGGGTGACGATCTTCACGGTGGTGATGCCCACTACCTGGCCGTACTGGTTCAGGAGGGGACCGCCGGAGTTGCCAAAATTGATGGCGGCGCTGGTCTGGATCAGCCGCATGGTGACGCCGTCCACATCCAGCTCCCGGTCCAGGGCGGAGATGATACCGTCGGTAAAGGTGCCGGTGTAGCCCAGGGAGTCCCCCAGGGCGGCCACCGGGTCGCCGATCTGGAGGGGGATGGATTGGCCGAACTGGGCGGGGGTGAGGTTCTGGGCATCGATCTTCAGGACGGCCAGGTCCTCCTCATTGTGGAAGCCCACCAGGCTGGCGGGGTAGGTCCGGGTGCCGTTGTGGGGGCTGACATAGACCTCATGGGCGCCGGCCACCACGTGGGCGTTGGTGAGGATATAGCCGTCCTGGGTGAGGATCACGCCGCTGCCGGTGCTCTGGCTGCCGGCGGAGAGGGCCAGGATGGAGACGGTGGAGGGACTGGCCAGGTGGTAGATCTCCGCATAGGGGAGGGGCCGCTCCCCCGGGGGGAGGAGGGAGAGGGTCACGCCGGTGCCCGTCTCAGCCTGGGGGATGGACGGGGGGTCCGTTTCCAGATCGGTGTCCTCGTGGGACCAGTAGCGGTCCAGGCCGTCGGGCGGGTCGGGGTCCGGGAAATAGGGGCCGAACCGGCTCTCCAGGGCGGCGGTGGCCACGCAGATGGCCAGGATCAGGGCCAGCAGGCCCGCAAACCAGGGCCATTTCCACTTCCGACGGGGCCGCCGGGGCCGCAGGACGGGGCGCCGCTGATCCAGCGGGACAGAGGGGGGCAGGCGTAGGCTGGGGAGCTGGGGCGGGGCAGAGGAGGGCCGCTCCCAGGGGCCGCCCTGCCACAGGCCGTTATTTTGGTCCATTGTTTTCCCTCCTCCGTTTGCCGCTGGGGTGTGTCGATGATATCAGGCCAGGGTCAGGGTGAAGGAGAATTGGGTGACGCCGTCCTCGCTGGTGACGGTGATATTTTCCTTCAGGCCGCCCAGGATGGTTTTGACAATATACAGGCCCAGGCCCACCCCCTCCCGGTCCATGGAGCGGGAGTAGTCCGCCTTGTGGAACCGGTCAAAGAGCAGGGGCAGCTCATCGGCGGGGATGGTGGCCCCCAGGTTGCGGATGTTCACATGGGCCTTGCCGTCTTTTTTGGTGATCTGGACCTTGATGACCGAGGCGGGGGTGGCGAACTTGGCGGCGTTGTCCAGCAGGTTGTAGCACACCTGGGTGACCGAGTCCGGCTCGCCCCAGACCATCAGCTTGTCCTCGGGCATCTGTACCTCCACGTCCAGGTTCCGGCTGGTGATCTTGCCCTCCAGGCTGATGAGTACCCGGGACATGACCTCGGTGAGGTCGAAGGCCTCCTGGGCGGTGACCGAGTGCTCCGCCAGGGCGTTGAGCCGGGACAGGTCCAGCATCCGGCGGACCAGGCGGGAGAGGCGGCGGGTCTCAGCCACCACAATCTCCAGGGACTCCCGCTCCCGCTCCGGGGGGATGGTGCCGTCCAGAATCCCCTCGGCGAAGCCGGCGATGGTGGTCATGGGGGTCTTCAGCTCGTGGGAGACATTGGCGATGAACTCGGCCCGCTGGCTCTCCACCTTCTCCAGGGAGTTGGCCATGGCGTTGAAGGACTCAGCCAGGGTGCTGATCTCGTCGCAGCGGCCCTCATAGCCGGTGACCCGCACATCAAATTCCCCCTGGCCGAATTTCCGGGCGGCCTCAGCCATATCGTTGAGGGGCCGGGCCTGGTGGACGGAGGTGAGGGTGCTGGCGATGACGGAGATGAGGAAGACCACCACGGCGGAGAAGAAGAAAATGGTGGCGGTGGCGGACCACATCTCCGACAGGTTGGTGGCGTCGGCGGAGACCAGCACCAGGCCCTGGATCACGGTGAGGTTCTCCAGGTCGGTGACAATGGGCATGGCGGCCATATACCGCCGCTCGGGGAAGATCCCCCCCAGGTTGGTCATGCCGTTGTAGGAGCCGTTGGCCATCACGTCCCCCACCAGGTCGGGGGGGAGGTAGTTGTTCTCGTAGGTGTAGAAGTTCCAGCCGTCCGTGGCGTAGAGGATCCCGCCGTCGGGGTTGGCGATGATGATGTGGGAGTTGGAGATCCGGGCCAGGGAGGCCACATAGCCGCTGTAAAAGTGGCTCTGGATGGTGCGGTTTTGCAGGTAATAAGAGGAGGTGAAGCTGGACACATAGCCCGCGTTGCGCTCCGCCAGGTCCCGGGTTTCCCCGATGATATACCGGTAGGACAGCAGCATAAAGGCGCCGGCCAGCAGGGTAAAGGACACCAGCATGATACTCACCATCATCGTGAGCTGGCGGCGGTACAGGGAGCGCATCAGGAGGCCGCTCCCAGCTCAAACTTATAGCCCACGCCCCAGACCGTCTTCAGCCGCCACTGCTCGCTCACATCCTCCAGCTTCTCCCGCAGGCGCTTGATGTGGACATCCACGGTGCGGCTGTCGCCGAAGTAGTCAAAGCCCCAGACCTCGTCCAGAAGCTGGTTCCGGGTGAACACCCGGTTGGGGGAGGAGGCCAGGTGGAACAGCAGCTCCAGCTCCTTGGGCGGGGTGTCCACCCGCTGGCCGGCTACCAGCAGCTCGTAGGAGTCCAGGTTGATGACCAGCTTGTCAAAGGTGAGCTTCTTCTCGCCGGTCTCCTCCTCCCCGCCGGCCCGGCGGAGGACGGCGTGGATCCGGGCCAGGACCTCCTTCATCTCAAAGGGCTTGACGATGTAGTCATCCGCCCCCTGCTCCAGGCCGGAGACCTTGTCCTCCGTCTCCCCCTTGGCGGTGAGCATGATAACCGGGGTGCGGTCCCCCTCCCGGATCTTTTTCAGCACGGACCAGCCGTCCATAATGGGCAGCATGATGTCCAGCAGCACCAGGTCGGGCTGGAAGGAGCGGAAGAACTCCACCCCCTTGCCGCCGTCCTTGGCCACCTGGGTCTCAAAGCCCTCTTTCTCCAGATAGAGGTGGAGCAGCTCGGCGATGTTGCTGTCGTCCTCTACAATCAAAACCTTTTTCGGCATGCGCGGGCCCCCGTCTTTCCAGGCGCCGCCGGAAGATGGAGACCAGGGTTCCGGCGTGCCTTAGTATTCCCTTTTATTATAGCGCGTATCGGGATTCTTGGGTGAATAATTTGTGAAGAATTGCTGGAAACAGCGGCTAAACCCCGCTGTCCACATAGGAGTGGTCCACCTGGATCACGGTGAAGTAGCGCTCGGACAGCGCCTTGATCCGGCGGGTAAGCTCGTCCCGGACCTGGGCGTCAGAGAGCCGGCACTGGTAGGGCACCACCACATCGAAGATCAGGTTGGTGTGGATGGGGCCGGCGGTGATCCGGAAGTCGTGGACGGTGAAGGCGGGGTGGATCTCCCGGGCCAGGGCGGCCACCCGCTCCCGGAGGGCGGCGGTGCTGCCGTCGCAGACCACCGGGTCCATATGGATGGACGTGTCGATATGGTGTTTTTCCTTCAACTCCCGCTCAATGTGGTCGATGATGTCGTGGATCTCCAGCAGGTCGTGGTTGGCGGGGACCTCGGCGTGGAAGGACATCATGGCCCGGCCGGGGCCGTAGTCGTGGTAAACCAGGTCGTGGATGCCCAGAATATGCTCGTGCTCCCGAACCAGGCGGTCGATATCCTCGGCCAGCGCCCGGTCCATGGGCCGGCCCAGGAGGGGGTCCAGGGTGTCCCGGGCGGCCTCCCAGCCGGTCTTCAGGATAAAAGCGGCCACCAGCAGCCCGGCCAGGCCGTCGATCTGGAGGTCAAAGAAGTGGCCGGCCAGGGTGGAGGCCAGCACCACGCCGGTGGACAGGGTGTCGGACAGGGAGTCGGCGGCGGTGGCCTCCAGGGCGGCGGAGCCGATCTGCCGGCCCAGGGCCCGGTTGAACCAGAACATCCAGAGTTTTACCAGGATGGCGGCGCAGAGGATGGCCGCCGCCAAGGGGGAGAAGGCGGCCTCCTCCCGGTGGAACAGGGCCGTCAGGGCGGAGCGGCCCACCTCGATGCCCATAAGGAGGATGGCCATGGAGACGATCAGGCCGGCCACGTACTCCATGCGGCCGTGGCCGAAGGGGTGCTCGGCGTCGGCCTCCTGGCCGGCCAGGCGGAAGCCGATGAGGGTGACCACCGAGGTGGCCGCGTCGGACAGGTTGTTCAGGCCGTCCGCCGTCATGGCCACGGAGGCGGTGAGCAGGCCGGCCAGCAGCTTGCTCAGGGCCAGCAGGGTGTTCAGCACAATGCCCACAGCGCCGGAGATGGCGCCGCAGCGGCGGCGGGTGGCCGGAGACTGGGGGTCGCCCCCCCGCAGGCAGGCCCGAATGATGGAATTCAAAGAGACAGCACCTCACAAGCTCATGAGAAAGCGGAAGATTTGGGAAAAATCCCTATTTTCTGCATTATCGCACATATGGAAATCAGCTGTCAAGAGCCATTGGGCGGGAGGGACGTAAAAAACGAGGGGAGCAGATTTCCGGTCGGGGAGAGGGGAGGGGGAAGATGTTTACAAAAAGTTCATTTTAAGGTCACGATTTTGACGTATTCCCGCGTTATGATGATACCGTACTCAGAGGCAATCAATCTGTATCTCCCTTTTCTCTCCTTTACAACACACACAGCGGACAGCCCCGGCCTTTGGCCGGGGCTGTCCGCTTCTGTCTTTGGATGTAACGCCCCGGCGCTGGACGGGCTGCCCGTGGCTGCCTGGGGGCACAGCCCGGCGTTGGGGCGGGTTCCCTCTGCCTGGGGCGGCTGGGCTCAGCTCAGCTCGTCCAGGGTGAGGGAGAAGCCGTCCAGGAAGCGCTCCATGAAGTATTGCAGGGCGGGGATTGGGTTGGAGCACAGGGCGGCGTAGGTCTGCTCCCGGGCCTTTTTGAACTCGGTGTTGCCGGCCTTCAGCTCCTCCACGCACTTGAGGTAGGCGGACAGCTTGTCCGCCGCCTTGACCAGGGCTCGGATCTCGGGGTCGGGGATGGTGAGGGCCGCCTCATAGTCGGGCCGCAGGTCGTCGGGGAGCATAGACAGCAGCTTCCGCTCCGCCACCGACTCCACCGCCTTGTAGGCGGCCTGGATATCCGGGTTGTCGTACTTGATGGGGGTGGGCATATCGCCGGTGAGGATTTCGCTGGCGTCGTGGTACAGGGCGGCCACCGCCACCGCCCCCGGGTCCACCTGCCCGCCGAAGCGGCGGTTCTGGATGACCGCCAGGGCGTGGGCCAGGACGGCCACCTGGTGGGAGTGCTCCTGGATATTCTCCAGCCGGGTGTTGCGCATCAGGCCCCAGCGGTTGATGTAGCGCATCCGGGCGATCATGGGGAAAAAATGACTGGCCATGGCGGGCCCTCCTTTATTTCAGTGGGAACTATTGTACCACAGTCAGAGGAAGATGTAAACGAAAAAGGGGCCGCCCTCTGGGCGGCCCGCTTTTCAAGGGAGCTCGCTGTCCTCCGGTTCCCCGGGCTCCTCCGCCCGCCGGCGGCACCAGGCGGACAGCAGGAGGGTGATGGGGATGGCCGTGCCGAATAAAATCACCTGGAGGGAGCGGATGAAGTCCTGGCCCACGAACATCCAGGCCACCGCCGCCCCGTAGGCCAGGGGGACGATACAGTGGAGATACCAGTTGGGGGAGTTTCGCCAGGTGAGCCAGTTCTGAAGGACTACGGCGGCGAAAGCGAGGGTGAGAAGGGCCCAGGAGTTCATGGCGCCCGCTCCTTTCTATAACATTTGTTCTGTCCTCCCCGGGGGGGAGGGGGTTACTCCAGGTTCAGCTTGTGGGTCAAAATCCAGCTGGTGGCCAGGAACATGAGGACAACGGGGATGAGGGTGAGGCCAATGGAGATCCACAGCTCCCCGTGGCTGTTGACCGGGAGGCCGGCCAGCCAGCGGGGGAAGCCGAGGCGGTTGATGAGGTTGTTGAGGGTTGAGCCCAGGATATTCAGCCCGAAGTAGGCCACCACGCTCATGAGCACCCGGCGGCTGGAGAACAGATGGCCGATGGACATGGACAGGTAGAGGACGAGCGCCCCCAGGGTGAACACCGTCAGGAAGAGCGCGCAGAACTCAAAGAAGTAGAGGAGTGTATCCGGGTGTTTCGCCAGGGCCCGGAGGATCATCCGCCACAGCTCGGTGTCAAAAAGTTCCGTCCAGTTCAGGGGCATCATCAGGACCAGGGCCAGGACACCCACAATGGCGTTGACCACCGTGACCACCAGGGCGCAGACTAGCTTGGACAGCACCAGCTGCCAGGAGCGGACGGGGAGCGTGTGCATCAGGTAGCCCTCGTCCCCCAGCAGGCCCTTGTAGAACCGGGTGATGACAAAGATAAAGGACACCAGCACCATGGCCACGAACACGCCGAAAAACAGGAACATGGTGATGACCCCCAGCCACTGGGTGAAGGCGCCGCCGTTGGGAGCAAAGGTGTAGTTTCCCACGACCAGGGAGAAGCTGCCGTCGTATATGGTGGGGGCACCGAAAATAAAGCGGTTGACCAGCCCCAGGATCAGGGCGGCGGGCCAGATGACCCGGAACTGCTTCCACATGGAGCGCAGGTCGTATTTCAACAGTTTCAGCAGCATTAGAACTCGCCTCCTTCCATGGGCGTGGCACGGAAAATCTCACGGAACAGGGCGTCCACGCTCTTGCCCTCGTTCTCCCGGATGTTGTCCACGCTGTTGTGGAGCATGACCTGGCCGGCCTTGAGGAAAACCGCCTCGTCCAGCACCTTCTCAATGTCAGCGATCAGGTGGGTGGAGATCAGGACGGTGCCCTCCTCGTTGTAGTTGGTCAGGATGGTGTGGAGGATAAAGTCCCGGGCCGCCGGGTCCACCCCGGCGATGGGCTCATCCAGCAGGTAGAGCTGGGCCCTCCGGGCCATGACCAGCGCCAGCTGGACCTTCTCCTTGGTGCCCTTGGACATGGACTTCAGCCGGTCGCCAGGCTCCACCCCCAGGCTGGCGCACATGGCCAGGGCCTTGCTGTAGTCGAAGTCCCGGTAAAAGTCCCGGAACAGGTCGAACAGGTCCACCGCCCGCATCCAGTCGGCGAAGTACATCCGGTCGGGCAGATAGCTGATGAGGCTCTTGGTGGCCGGGCCGATGGGCTGGCCGGCCACCTCCAATGTCCCGGCCGTGGGCTGGAGCAGCCCGCACAGCAGCTTGATGAAGGTGGTCTTGCCGCTGCCGTTGGGGCCCAGCAGGCCCACGATCCGGCCCCGGCCTACCTCCAGGTCCACCCCGGACAGGGCCGCCTTATGGCCATAGGCTTTGGTCAGGCCCTGGCAGGTGATCAGTTGCTCGCTCATTTCAGTTCCTCCCTTAACAGTAACGCGGCCTCCTGCTGGGAGTAGCCCAGCTCGGCCATGGCGTCGAAGTATTGGTTGATGACAATCTGGGCCTCCGCCGTCCGGACGGCCTCTAAAATGGTGGTGTCCTGGGTGACCAGCCGGCCGGCGGTGCGGTCGGCCTTGGCCAGGCCGTCCTGTTCCAGCTGGGCCAGGGCCCGCTGCATGGTGTTGGGGTTCACCCCTGCCGCCGCCGCCAGCTCCCGCACGGAGGGCAGCCTGCTCCCCGGGGGATAGATCCCGGTGACGATCCGCCGGGCCAGCTGCTGGGAGAGCTGGAGCCAGATCGGGCGGTCGTCGCTTAATTTCCAGTCCAAGAGATAGCCTCCTCTCAAGTGGAATGCGGTGTATTCTTGTATTAGGTGATTAATACAATAACACAAACTAGATAGCCTGTCAAGAGGTGTTGTAAAAAAATTGTGAATAGGCTTGCTTTTTTTCATGTAAGAGAGTATGATAGCGTTAGCACTCAAACACAAGGAGTGCTAACGCTTTTGTTTTCAAAAAATTTAATCATATATGGAGGCGGAATCATGGCAAAGAAGCAGTTTAAGGCGGAGTCTAAACGCCTGCTGGACCTGATGGTCAACTCAATCTACACCCACAAGGAGATTTTCCTGCGGGAGCTGATCTCCAACGCCAGCGACGCCGAGGACAAGCTGGCCTACAAGTCCCTCACCGACGGCAGCGTGGATGTGAAGCGGAAGGATCTGGCCATCACCATTGTGCCTGACAAGGAAAAGCGGATGCTTACCGTGTCGGACAACGGCATTGGGATGTCCAAGGAGGAGCTGGAGTCCAACCTGGGCACCATCGCCCGCAGCGGCTCCGGCCAGTTCAAGGCCGGCCTGGCCGAGGACGACAAGGCCGCCGGCGACATCGACGTGATCGGCCAGTTCGGCGTGGGCTTCTACTCAGCCTTTATGGTGGCGGACAGCGTCACCGTCATCTCCAGGGCCTGGGGCTCTGACGAGGCCTGGATGTGGCAGTCCGACGGGGCCGACGGCTACACCATGACCCCCTGCGAGAAGGACGCCCCGGGCACCGATATCCTCATGCACATCAAGGAGAACGGGGACGGGGAGGACTACGACCAGTATTTAGAGACGCAAAAATTGCGGGGGCTCATCAAAAAATACTCCGACTATATCCGCTACCCCATCCGCATGGAGGTGGAGGACTACCGGATGAAGGACAAGCCCGCCGACGCCCCCGAGGACTACAAGCCTGAGTGGGAGACCGTCAAGGAGTGGAAGACCCTCAACTCCATGGTGCCCCTGTGGCAGCGGCGGAAGTCCGAGGTGGAGCCCGAGGAGTACAACGCCTTCTATAAGGAGAAGTTCGGCGACTGGCAGGACCCCCTGGCCGTCATCCACACCAGCGCCGAGGGGGCGGTGACCTATAAGGCCATGCTGTATATCCCCGCCCAGACCCCCTATGACTTCTATACCCGGGAGTATGAGAAGGGCCTCCAGCTCTACTCCTCCGGCGTGCTGATTATGGACAAGTGCGCCGACCTGCTCCCCGACCACTTCCGCTTTGTGAAGGGCGTGGTGGACTCGGCGGACTTCTCCCTGAACATCAGCCGGGAGGTACTCCAGCACACCCGCCAGCTGAAGGTCATCGCCGGGGCTCTGGAGAAGAAGATCAAGTCCGAGCTGCTGAAAACCCAGAAGGAGGACTTTGAGAAGTACGAGAAGTTCTGGGCCGCCTTTGGCACCCAGCTGAAATACGGGGTGGCCAACGAGTACGGCGCCCACAAGGATGTGCTCCAGGACCTGCTGCTGTTCTGGTCCTCCAGCGAGGGCAAGAACACCACCCTGGCCGCCTACAAGGACCGGATGCCCGAGGGTCAGCCCTTCTGCTACTACGCCTGCGGCGAGAGCGTGGACAAGATCGCCAAGCTGCCCCAGGTGGAGCGGATTCTGGACAAGGGCTATGAGATCCTCTACTGCACGGAGGACGTGGACGACTTTGTGATGAAGGCCCTGGGGGAGCTGGACGGCAAGCAGTTCAAGTCCGTCACCGAGGAGGACGCCCTGCCCCAGAGCGACGAGGAGAAAAAACAGGCCGAGGAGAAGGCCGAGGCCGGCAAACCCGTGCTGGAGGCGGTGAAGGAGGCCCTGGGGGACCAGGTGAAGGAGGTACGGGTCTCCGCCATTTTGAAGTCGGGGGCCTGCTGCCTGTCCGCCGACGGGCCTATCTCCCTGGAGATGGAGAAATATATGAGCAAGGTGGAGGGGGGCCAGCACATGAAGGCCCAGCGGGTGCTGGAGCTGAACCCCGACAGCGCCCCCTTCGCCGCCCTGAAACGGGCGGTGGACGCCGGGGACAAGGACACGGTGGCCAAATACGCCAAGGTGCTGTACGGCCAGGCCCTGCTGCTGGCGGGGCTTCCCATCGACGATCCGGCGGAGTATACCCAGCTGGTGTGCGGCCTGATGGTTTAACCAAAATTGGAGAAAGGCCCGGGACGGAAAACCGTCCCGGGCCCCTCTTTTTGGGCCTGTGGAGCGGCGAGCCCGCCGCCGCCGGAGGGGGCCTCGCCGGCCCGTCCGCAAGGGGGAGCGGCCTCGAACCAAAACCGGGATATTTGGGATAAATCTTACGTAAAACAACAAAAATGAGGATAAATACAACAAAATTATTTCGATGGGCCAAAGGGATTTTTTCATTGACATCCCCGGAAACCTGTGGTTTAATATCAAGCTGCCAAGCGGCCTCCGGTCGGGTTCGGCCGGCCCCCCGCTTTGGAAATCACTGGATACAGAAAGGGATTTGCTATGGAACAAAATAAAAAACGGATTTCCCCCAAAAAAGTTTTAGCCGTCCTGGGCGTCACCCTGCTGCTTTTGGTGCTGGCTGGGGCCATCGCCATTTGGGCGGTATGGGGGAACGAATTGGCGACCCTGAGTTCCTTCCACAAAATTGTGGACCGGGACGACGGGCATTTGGACGGCTCTGTCTATGAGATGACGGTCTCCGGCGGCTACTACTTCGATGAGTTTTTGGCCCAGGGCGGCGCCTCCAACGACGGGGAGCTCATCGCCTTTATTACGGGAAACCTGACCAAAGGGCTGGTGGACATCGGGATCAATCCCCCTGATGTGGCCTGCTCCTCTTTCACCGCCAGGCTGGACAACGGCCACCAGGTCTTCGGGCGCAACTACGACTATTCGAAGACAAATACCTGCATCGTCTATACCAACCCCGGGAATGGCCGCTACGCCTCTGTCTCCACCGTTGACTTGCAGTTCCTGGGTCTCAGCGTGGATGAGGACATCACCGGGCTGATGGATAAAATCACCTGCCTGGCGGCGCCTTACATCCCCTTCGACGGGATGAACGAGGCGGGGGTCAGCTGCGGGATTTACATGACCTACCAGGGCCCCGGCGACAGCGTGTCCACCCATCAGAACACGGATAAGCCGGATATTACCTCCACCACGATGCTGCGCCTGATCCTGGATTACGCCGGCAGCGTGGAGGAGGCCGTGGAACTGGTTTCCGCCTACGATCTCCACGATTCGGCCACCAGCTCCTATCACTACATGGTGGCCGACTCCACTGGCCGCAGCGCTGTTTTGGAGTGGGTGGGGGATCAGGACGCCACCGATACCGACGGCGAGGCCCGGAAGCTGAAGGTGACTTACAACGACCAGGACGCCCTGGCGGTGAGCCCGGATTGGCAGACCGTGACCAACTTTATTGTTGTGCCCGGTTACTACGACGGGGAAGAGGATATGAAGGGCCTGGACCGCTACCGGCATATCCAGGAACAGCTGTCTGAGGTCAACGGCGTGCTGCCTGACCTGGAAGGCGCCATGGATATCCTGGCCCAGGTGGGGCGCCGTACCTGGGACAACGACGACGGCAACGGCTGCACCGTCCACAGCGTGGTGTACGACCTCACCGGTCTGACGGCCCTCTGGGTGCCCAATGAACATTATGGCGAGGAGGGCTATGAGCTCCAGCTGGATATTAAGCGGTAGGGGATCGGGGGTTCCATCCCCCTGTGGCCCTTCCCCGGGGAAGGGGATTTTGAGTGTCCCGGCAAATAAGAAAAGCACTGAAAACAGTCGTTTTCAGTGCTTTTCTATTCCGGTTAGCGGGTAGGCGGGAGGTCAGAGCCGCGTTTTCCGCCGCCTGTGGGCCTCCTGGAGCGCCGCCTGGACCTCTTCCCGGCTGGCGCACAGCAGTACCCGCTCCGCCAGCGCGCGGCAGTCCTCTGTGCTCCAGCCGGACAGGGCCGCCCGGCTGCGGGCGATGCCGCCGGGGGACATGGACAGCTCCCGCAGTCCCATGCCCCAGAATACGGGCAGCAGCTCCGGGTCCGCCGCCGCCTCTCCGCACATCCCGCACAGGATGCCGGCGCTCTCGGCGGCCCGGGCGGCCATGGCGATCAGCCGCAGCACCGCCGGGGCATAGGGGGAGTACAGATGCTCCACGCTGGGGTTCCCCCGCTCCGCCGCCATGGTGTACTGGATCAGATCGTTGGTGCCGATGGAGAAAAAGTCCGCCTCCCGGGCCAGGCAGTCCGCCATGACCGCGGCCCCGGGGACCTCCACCATAATGCCCACCGGCACCTTCCGCACCGGGACACCCTCCCGGATAAGCTCCTCCGCCGCCTCCTCCAGCATGGCCTTGGCGCTTCTCAGCTCCTCCAGGCTGGAGATCATCGGGAACATAATCCTCAGATCCCCGTAAGCGCCGGCCCGCAGCAGGGCCCGCAGCTGAACCCGGAACAGCTCCCGCCGCTCCAGGCACAGGCGGATGGCCCGGCACCCCAGGAAGGGGTTCTCCTCCCGCTCCATGGGGAGGGCGGGAATGGCCTTGTCACCCCCGACATCCAGGGTGCGGATGATCACCGGCCGGCCGGCCATAGTCTCCAGCACCTGGCGGTAGGCCTGGAACTGGGTCTCCTCATCGGGGAGGGCGGGCTGGTCCATATAGAGGAACTCGCTGCGCAGCAGGCCGATGCCCTCGGCACCGGCGTCCAGAGCGGCCTGGGCCTCCGCCGCCGTGCCGATATTGCCGCAGATCAGCCCGGCCGTCCCGTCCAGGGCCCGGCTGGGGGCGGAGCGGAAAATATCCAGCCTCCGCCGCTCCGCCTCCGCCTCCCGCCGCCGCTGGGAAAAGCGGGCCAGCCCGGCCTCGTCCGGGTGGACGGTGACCACGCCGCTCTCCCCGTCCACTAGGACGGTATCCCCGTCCTCCGCCGCCCGGGGCACGCCGCAGACCGAGGGGATTCCCAGGTTCCGGGAGATGATGCCCACGTGGGAGTAATATCCCCCCCGGCTGGTGACGATCCCGGACACATGGGCCAGGTCCATGCGGATGGTGTCAGAGGGGGTCAGCTCCTCCGCCACCAAAACCGTGCCCTCCGGCAGAGCGCTGTAGTCCCGGGGGGTGATCCCCAGCGCCCTCATCAGCAGGCGCTTCCGCACATCCTTGGCGTCGCCCGCCCGCAGGCGCATGTACTCGTCCTCTGCCTGCTGGAACAGCTCCACGATCCCGCCCAGGACCTGGTCAATGGCCTGGGCCATGTTCAGCCCGCCGTCCCGGATGGCCTCCTGAATGGGTTCCAAAACGGAGTACTCGTCCTGGAGCAGGGTCAGCTGGGCGTCCAGGATCTCGGCCTCATGCCCGCCCAGCTTTTTCTGGGCCTCCTGGACCGTCTGCCGAAGCTCCTCCTCTGAGGCGGCATAGCACCGGCGAAAGCGCCGAAGTTCCTCCTCCGGGTCCCGGGGCCGTTCCGCCGGCGGCTCCAGCCGGAGACTTTCCACCACCCGGGCCCGTCCCATTCCCAGGCCGGGGGAGATTGTTGTGCCTTGATAAACCAGGGCCATACACCTCACATTCTCACTCGCCCAAGCCGCTCTCCACCGCTTCCACGATGGTCCGCAGGGCGTCCTCCTCCTGCTCGCCGTCACAGACAATGGTAACCTGGGTCCCGCGCTTCACGCAGGCGGAGAGCACGCTTACAATGGACTTCCCGTTGAAGGTCCGCTCCCCCTTCCGCAGGGTGACGGCGCAGGGGAAACGGGCCGCTGTTTTGACAAACGCGTTGGCCGGCCGGGCGTGGAGCCCGGTGGGGTTTTTTACACATACTTCCTGACTGATCATTTTGATCCTCCCTACTTTCCTGTCTGGTGTTCCTGGGGCCCTCTGGCCGGGCCGGCGGACCGGTCCATCTCTTCCAAAAAGGGGATCACATCGAAAAGGGTGTCAAACCGGCGCAGGAGCAGGGCGCTGATCTCCTCGTCCGGCTCCCGCAGGTCCGGAACCATGCAGGGGAGAAAGCCCCCCGAGGCGGCGGCCCGGATCCCGTTATAGCTGTCCTCCAGCACCAGGGTCTCCTGGGGGCGGGTGCCCAGCAGCTCCGCCGCGGCGTAGAAAATCTGGGGGGACGGCTTGCTCCGCTCCACCATATCCCCGCAGACCCGCAGCGGGAAATCCTCCAGCAGCCCGGTCCGCCGCAGGTTATCCTCCGCAATCGGCCCGGCGGAGGAGGTCGCCATGGCCCAGCGCAATCCCCGCCGCCGCAGCTCGGCGACCAGCTCCCGCAGGCCGGGTTTTACCGGGATGCCGTGCTCCTGGATGTATCTCTGGCGGAAGGCCGCCCGCACGGCCCCCACGCCCTCGTAGTCGAAGTCCGGTCCAAACCGCTCCATCTGGGCCTGCCTGATCTGGGCCGCGTTCATTCCTGTCATGTCCGGCAGGCCGCTCCTCAGATCCAGGCCCAGAACCTCCTGGGCGTGGTCGATGGAGAGCTGGGCGATCCGCTCCGTATCCAGCATCAGACCGTCCATGTCAAAGATGACGCCGTTGATCCCCATCGGCTTACACCCCGGTGGGTTTAAACCGGTCATAGCTTAACGCGGAGACGTCCACACAGGCGGGCTCGCCCAGCGCCAGCTGTGTGACCACCTTGCCCACAGCCGGGGCGATGGCGAAGCCGTGGCCGGAGAAGCCGCAGGCCAGGATCAGGCCGGGGACCTCCGGGATCTCCTGGATGATGGGCAGCCGGTCCACCATGGAGTCCAGCCATCCCGCCCAGTGGCGCACCACTTTTACGTTCTTTAGGGCCGGGAGGAATTTGGCGATGGCCCGGCACTTGTCCGCCGCCTGCTTGTTGGTGTTCATGGGCTTGCCGTCATAGCACTCCTCGTAGCGCTCCAGGTTGGTGTTCCCGCCGAAGAGGAAGGAGCCGTGCCTGGTCTGGCTACCGTAAAAGTTCCCGTCGG
Source organism: uncultured bacterium (assembly GCA_947073515.1). Taxonomy (GTDB): domain Bacteria; phylum Bacillota; class Clostridia; order Oscillospirales; family Oscillospiraceae; genus Lawsonibacter. Next base: position 17,946 of record CAMTMC010000022.1, read on the forward strand.
CGCAGCTGAGGCGGACCTGGAACATGGGGGGCTGGACCTCGGTAATCAGGCACTCGTCCACCCGCTTCAGGAAGGGGATCCAAAGGCCCACTGTCTTGGCGATCCGCCGGGAGTTAAAGCCGGCGGCCAGGATTACCTTGTCCGCCTCATAGACGGTGCCGGCCTCCGTAAGTACCCTGCGTACACGGCCCTGCCGCTTCTCCAGCGCCACCACGTTCTCGCCGGTGATATAGCGAGCCCCCAGGCGGCGGGCCGCCCGGTAGTAGGCCAGGGTGGTCGCCATGGGATTGGCGTGGCCGTCCATCTCGCTCCAGACCGCCTGCTCCACATAGCTGGACAGATAGGGGCAGATCTCCCGGGCCTCCGCCCCGTCCACCAGACGGGAGGGCGCCCCCGACTTCCTGTCCTTGGCCAGCTTCTTGTCCAGGCTGGCGATCTGGCTCTCGGAGTGGGCCAGGGTCAGGCTGCCGGCACGCACATACTCCAGGTCGGCGTCCAGCTCCTCGCCCAGGGTGGGCCAGATCTCGTAGATGGACTTGGCCGCCAGCTCCGCCTCGGGGGAGAGACGCCCGCCCAGGCGGACGCCGGCCCCGTTCCGGCTGGAGGCCCCGTCCCCCACGTTGGGGGACCGCTCCAGCACGGTCACCCGGTGTCCCCGCCGGGCCAGCTCATAGGCTGTGGCGCTGCCCACGACGCCGGAACCGATCACAATCACATCGGCGGTGTTAGTCACGGTCAAACACCTCTTTTCCATAGGTGTCCACCACGACGGGCCGGGCGGGCCCCCGGGCGGTGCAGTCCTCCAGCTGGGCCGGGCGGCACCCCAGCTCCGCCGCCAGAATACTTTTGACATTCCGGCCGCAGGTGTTGCCCTGGCACAGGCCCATCCCCGCCCTCAGATACCGGCGCAGCTCCGTCATGGTGTACATACCCTCGTGGATCGCCCGGCGGATCTCCCCCTTGGTGATCTCCTCACACCGGCACACGATCATATCGTCATCCGGTCTGGGCACGCAGGGGCCCAGATCCAGGCTTCGATCAAAAATCGCCATTACTTGTCCTCCTCCCGGCGGAAAAATCTCGCCTTCATTGCCATATCCCGAGGCACCTGGATGGTCAGTAGCGCCGTGCGGTCAAAAGCCGGAGACGTCCGGCAGGAGACCACCTGGGCCTGGCAGACCACGCTCCCGTCCCGGCCCAGGGCCGCGCCGGTCTCCCCGGCCTGGGGATAGGGGAGCAGCTCATAGGGCATGGTCACCGTGGCCCAGCCGTCGCCGGCGTCCTCGTCCACCAGGAAAATGGCCTGCCCGGAGCAGGAGGCCACGCACATTCCGCAGCCGGTACACCGGGAGCTCCCGTCCACCTCCGGCAGGCGGGTGATCTGGTCGCCCACCTTGATACAGCCAAACTTACAGGCGTCCTGACAGGGGTTGCAGGGGATGTTCTGGGTACACTCGATCACCGGGTGGATCCCCCTGGCGTGTTTGACGCCCGGGAAGCGCTGGATCTCATCATCGGCCACATAGCCCTTTTTCAGCAGGCTCTGGGACAGAGAAATCCCCTCGTCGGTCACCGTCAGGTCGGCACGGCCCTTGTTTTCCGGGCTGAACATCCCCTCGTGGAGCTGCTTCAGCGAGGCTCGGAGGGTTTCCACCTCCTGATCCCGCTGTGTTTCGCCGATGTAACCCAGCCGCTCCGCCGCCGCCGTTCCGGCGATCCGGCCGTTGATCATAGCGGAGCTGGCCTCCTCGATGCCGGCCACATCCCCCGCCGCGTAGATGCCGGGGATGGAGGTCTCCCCCCACTGGTTGACCTGGGGCACGGTGCCGCCCCGGTCCTCCGAGCGGCACTTGATCATGCTGGTCAGCTGGCTCATGGGGCTCAGGCCCACCGCCATACAGATGGTGTCCACGTCGAGGCGCTTCTCCGTGCCGGGGATGGGCTGGAACCGTGTGTCCACCTGGGCGATGACAGCGCCGGTGACCCGGTCGTCCCCCTCCGCCCGCAGGACGGTGTGGGACACGTGGAAGGGCACGCCCATACGGGCCAGCTTGGCGGCGTGGACGCCGTAGCCGCCCACCCGGGGGGCGGCGTCAATCACCGCCGCCAGCTCAACGCCGGCCTGGATCAGCTGATAGCCTACCACCAGGCCCACGTTTCCGCTGCCCACCATCAGGACCCGCTGCCCCGGCCGGACGCCGTGGAGGTTCATCAGGGTCTGGGCCGCTCCGGCGCCCATGACGCCGGGGAGGGTCCATCCGGGGAAGGGGATCATATTCTCTCTGGCTCCCGCCGCCACGATGATGGCGTCCGCTTTGTAGTGGGCGGTCTCGCCCTGCATGTTCACCAGGATCTCCTTGTTGTCGTAGATCCCCATGACCACCGCGTTTAGGTGGACGGTCACTCCGGCGTCTGAGGCCTCCCGCAGCAGCTCTTTGCCGATGTTGAAGCCACGGACCTTGGCGTGGTGCTCTTTGGAGCCGAAGAATTTATGGATCTGCTTAAACAGCTGCCCGCCAGGGCTGGCGTTCTCGTCAAAGACCGCCGTCTTAGCGCCGTAGCGGGCCGCCTGAATGGCGGCGGAGAGGCCGGCCGGGCGGCGCGGTACGCCCTGATTGGCGGCGTGGCCTTTGGATTCTGGAACAGGGATCATGTGGAAGTGTTTGAAATAACTGAGTTTGTCCCGCTGTACGATGAGGAAAATGGCGCTTTGATGGCCGGAATCCGCTTCTGGCAGATTAACCAGGACAAGCCTCTGCGGGCAACGCTCTATGAGATTAACGGTATAACCGAGTACATTCAGAAAAAGGACTCTGATATGGCGGTTATTTTGGTGGAAAATGGAAAAACGAAGAGGACTTATATAACATACACCAAAACCACAAAAAAAGATGGATCAATTATATACAATGGCGAAAATTATCCAACTTTCCCTATTGTCCCTCTGAAAAACAATGAACTGTGCAAATCCGAGCTGTGCGGCAAGCGAAACACCATCGATGCCCTTGACCTGGCCTGCTCTAACATGGTGAACAATGTCGATGAGGGGAATGTAAAATGGTATTGCCTAAAGCTAAAGGACGTGCTACAACGTGCTATAACAGGGGCAAAGCCACCAATTTACATACCATATTATTGCTTTTCTCTTTGCTTGTGCGCTGACGTTGTGCGCCAAATGTGCGCCAAAAAAGGAGAGTAGTATGGTTAAGAAAATAAAAGGTGAACAGTGGTTTTGCTGTCCGAAATGCGGGAAACGGCTACACCCGATTTTGCCGGGGGCCGTGTGCCGGGGTGTTATGGAGCGGTGCCGGGGCAAGCTGCCCAATGGTACGCCCTGTGGCTGGAGCGGTGAAATTCGGATAGATAAGGGGGCGTGATACTATGGCCAGTATCCGCAAAATCGAAGGGAAAGGGGGTGTTTCCTACAAAATCACTGTGTCAATGGGTAGGGACGCCCAAGACAAGCAGATCAGGCATTTTAAGACGTGGAAACCAGATAGGCCCATGACCGCCCGCCAGATGGAAAAGGAGGTCCAGCGTGTGGCCCTGGAGTTTGAGCGAGAAATCACACAAGGGTTTCAGGCGGACAACCGGCAGACTTTTGAACAGTATGCCCAATATGTAATTGGACTGAAAGAGCGGCAAGGGAACAAGCCACAGACAATGGCAAATGACGGGCGGATTCTCATTCGGGTAAATGAGTATATTGGACACATGAAGTTGAAGGACATACGCCCGCAACACTTGAATGATTTATATAAAAAGCTCTCTGAGCCGGGGGCCAACCGTTGGCGGGTGTGGGCTGCGCCGGTGGCGGACTTTAGGGAAATCATGGGGGAGCAGTCATTAAGGGGCTTTGCCCAGGTATGCGGTGTACATCATTACCAGGTCATGAGGTTGCTGAAAGGCCAGCACGTCAGCCAACAGACCGCCACAACCATTGAGGCGAACTTAAATCGCAAAGATTTGTTTAAGATGATCGGGGATGATAGGCCCCTGGCCCCAAAGACAATCAGGCGGTGCCACAGCATTATAAACATTATTTTAAGACAGGCAGAAAAAGAAATGATTATATCATATAACCCAGCAAAGAGGGCTACCCCGCCCCCCAATAAAGCTACTCGTCACTCTGACTGTCTGCAACCGGAGCAGCTACAGAAATTCCTTGAAGCCGTGGAACAGGAGCCGGTGGAGCTGCAGACGCTGTTGATGATGTTTATTGTTACGGGATGCCGCCGGGGTGAAATCTTCGCATTGAAATGGGGAAATGTGGATTTTTCCACGAGGCAGATTAAGATTGAAAGCAGCTTGAATTATCTGCCAGACCGTGGGATTTATGAGGGTGACACCAAAACAAGTAATACCCGGTATATCATCCTGCCACAAGAAGCGGTTGCTCTGCTGAGAAAATACAAGGTGTGGCAGACGGAGCGGCGGCTTGCCCTGGGAGATCAGTGGGTGGACAGTGGCCACGTGTTCACGGCGGAAAATGGGGCGGCGCAAAATCCCGTTTCTTTCAATGGTCGTCTGTGGAATTTCTGCGACCGCCACGGCCTCCCCCGTGTCAATCCGCATATGTTCCGCCATACTTTCGCCTCTCTCCTGCTTTCCAGCGGCGTGGATGTGCTGACCGTTGCCAAGATGCTGGGCCATGCCGCCCCTACCACAACACTGAATACCTACGGCCACGCTGTTGAAGAAGCCAAGCGAAAAGCGGTGGAATGTATTTCTGACACAATTTTAAGGAAAAAGCAGGCTTGAATTGTGTTTTACGCTTGCAATCATGCCCAACATTTGATATAATACACTTGTACGAAACAAGAGCGAACACAATTTAAGGAACATGAGCCATTGAGCCTATTAGCGCCGCCAGGGGTGTCCCCGGCGGTGCTGGTAGGCTAATTTTTTTACTGAAAGGAGTGTCGAAAATGGCTAAAATGAGAAGTATTCCGAAAGCGGTTGAGGAAATCCGGGCGAAAGACCCGGAAAGCTGTGTTTCCCTCTGCGTCCTGCGCCGGTGGGTGAAGGAGGGCAAGGTGCCCAGCCGGAAAACAGGAAAAAATTACCTTGTCAATATGGACGCCCTGGAGGCTTATATGGCCGGTGGAGGTGCCGCCAATGCAGATTGTTGACCTGGAGCGGGAGGTCATAAAGAGAGCTGGTGGTTAGATGTCGGGAGACCTTGACTTTCTGCTTCTCCACGGGATGAGCACGGATGAGATAAGCCGCCTCATGGAGCACAATGGTTTTACCCTGGAGCAGATCGTGGAGAGCGCCAAGCGCATTGTGGAACGGGGTGACAGCCTATCCCCTGATGCCCAGACATGGGGGGAACCCGTACCCTTCGATACCGTCCAGACCCCGGATTTCCCCGTGGACGCCCTTCCCGCTCCTGTGGCCGCTTTCGTGGAGGCCCTGGCGGAGAGCACACAGACCCCGCCAGAGATGGCCGGAATCCTGTCCCTGGGTGTGCTTGCGGCGGCGCTTCAATCCAAGTACACCGTACAGATCACCCCGGACTGGAAGGAGCCTTTAAGCCTCTATGCCGTGGCCGTAGCCCCGCCTGGAGAGCGAAAAAGCGCCGTCATATCTGCCCTGACTGCCCCGGTGTCAGAATATGAGGCGGAACAGCGGGAGCTTGAGGCGGGGGAAATTGCCCAAAATGAGACGGAGCGGGACCTCCTGGAAAAAGCGCTGATGGCGGCGAAAACCGGTGCTGTGAAGGGCAAGGGGAACTTTGAGGCGAAAAAACAGGAGGCTCTTGACCTGTCAGCCCAGCTTGCCACATTCACAGAGCTTCATCCCTTCCGTCTCCTGGCGGACGATACCACCCCAGAGAAGCTGGTGGATCTTATGGATCAGCAGGGCGGCAGTATCACGGTATGCAGCGCTGAGGGCGGCGTATTTGACGCTATTGCGGGGCGCTATGACAGGTCTGGTAATTTTGATGTGTACCTAAAAGGGCACAGCGGGGACAGCATCACGGTGGATCGGATCGGGCGCAAGCCCAACCACATACCCCACCCCAGGCTGACCATGATCCTGACCATCCAGCCCTCAGTGCTTCACGGCCTGATGGATAACAGCACCTTCCGGGGCCGGGGGTTATGCGGGCGCTTCCTCTACTCCATATGTAAAAGCAAGGTGGGCCGCCGGGAAGTCTCTCCCGCTCCAATACCAGGAAAGGTGCGGTCTGATTACCGTCAGTTTGTCCATAAAATCTTATCCGCCCAGGGGAGCGTGGTTGTTCAGCTGTCCCCCGACGCTGATGAAATCCGCAAGGAATATCAGGGATTTGTGGAGGCGAAGCTGGGGAACGAGTGGGAGCATATGCGGGACTGGGGCGGCAAGCTGGTGGGGGCTATGGTGAGAATCGCCGCCCTTCTCCACCTGTCCAGTTTTTCGGCAGATGTGCCGGTCAGCGCCGAGACGATGGCGGGGGCCACCTCCATAGCTGAGTTTTTAGGCGCTCACGCTATGGCCGCCTATCAGATGATGGGGGGCGATGAAGTCCAGGAGGAGGCCAGGTATATTTTAAAGCGGGTAGTCTCTGAGGGGAAAACGAAATTGACCCGCTCTGAGTTGACCCGGTTGTGTCGAGGGAAATTCCAAAAGGCTGATGATATGGCCCCGGCAATCAATGAGCTTTCAGACCGTGGATATATCCGACGTCTGGAGGATGATGTGGGATACAACAACAGAAAGCAAGTATTTTATGAAATCAATCCTTCAACACTGGGGAAATGATGGAATTGATGGAAATGATGGTTGATAAATTCCATCTTTTCCATCGTTTCCATAGGGTAGCAGATTGAAAAAAGGAGTTGATACATACGGGTAAGAGATCACAGCAAAAAGGCAGGCGGGCGGAAATCGAGTTAGCCGGGCTTCTCCAGGAACGTGGCTATGATGTGCGGCCAGGGGAGCCGATGAGTTTCGGGCGGGAGCCCGACCTCGTGGGGCTGTCTGGGATCCACTGTGAGCTGAAGCGCCGGGAGGGGGTTGACCTGTCGGCGGCACTGGCCCAGGCGGCAAAGGACGCTGAGTTTTTCGGGGACGGCCTCCCCACGGTTTTCCACCGGGGCAACCGGCAGCGATGGCGGGTCACGATGGAGCTTGACAACTGGCTGAGCCTTTATAGGGCGGCGGAAACCAGCGAAAAGCGGAGAGAAGGTGAACAATGACAGCGAGACAGCAAAAAGCCCTTGCGGCTCTGTTGATCTCCCCCAGCAAAGCAGCGGCGGCAAAGGCGGCGGGTATTTCCACCCGCACACTTCGAGACTATTTGGCAGACCCGGAGTTTCAGACGGCATACCGGGACGCTTTCGGGAACATGGTCGAGGACGCCACCCGGCAGGCCCAGCAGGCCATATCCCCGGCGCTCAGTACCCTAAGGGAGATTGTGGAGGACAAAGAGGAGGACGCCCAGGCCCGCATATCTGCGGCCAGAGCGATCCTGTCCCACGGGATCAAGCTGACTGAGACAACGGATATCTTGTCCCGCTTGACTGAGCTGGAGGCGGCGATGGGAGGGGAACATGGATAAAGCAATTTCCCGGCGGCTGGATGCTCTCCAGCAGATCGTAGACCGGGGGAGGCCCTGTGAGGTGGTTGTCACCTTTAGAGACGGAAGCAGCAGTACCACCGACCCCGCAAACGCATGGGACATCGTTCGAGACCAAGGGCAGGATATCGTGAGCGTCAAGGTAAATCGGCCCGAATATCAGGCGGCAGCGGCTATCATGGGTGTGGTTGCCCACCCTGTGCCAAATAGGGAGGTGAGGGATTTTGAATAATCGCATTGATGCCCGTATAGCGGCTATAGCCGATGCCTTGGAGCGAAAGCGGATGGAACAGGAGGCCCCCGAAGATGATCTATCCAGGAGCCTGAGGGAGTTTGGGCGGGAGCTGGCCAGGTTGGACGAACCGGGCAAGGCGGCGCTGCTGGAGAGGCTGAACACCCCTGGAGAGGACGGTACGGCGGGGCTTAACCTGGACATGGAGGCCATAGAGCGAATGATCGGAGAATGGGCGCAATAAACACTAATTTTATTCCGGCGAATAGCCGGGGAAAGGATAAAATGATTATCGACAAAGACCGCAAACCAACGCCCCTAGGAGAATGGGAAATTGACAGCGATGGTCGGCGTTTCCGTTACGATGGGCGTTGTATTGAGTATGAGTCAACCATTACCACCTCCCACGGAACCCTCACCATGAATCAGCTTCGCCAAATGAACGAAAGGGAAACAGAGAAGCCGGCTTTGAGCCCCGCCAAGTTTCCGTCCGTTAAGCATTGCCCACTTAAAACGGGAGCACATACAGCCTGTGACGGTGGGGGTTGTGCTTGGTTCACTTCGGAGGGGTGCTCCATGAAATGCCCCCACCCGGCAGCGGGTAAGAAATGCCCTTATACACACACCACTTGCACAAATAATTGCGCTTTAAGGGAGGAGATCACCAATGAGTAACTCGAAAGATTACATGGCAAAGGCGGAAGCTATTGCCAGGGATGCGCTTTCCAAAATCCAAAAGGCGGACACAGATTTGAGGGGGGCGGAGCGGCGCCGAAGGGAAAACTGCGCCCCCCGCACTGGCATGGGGGATGCGGAGGCAATGGCAAGAGCGGCCAGGGCCGAGGCGGACTATGCCGAAGCCAAAGCCGCCTATGAGAAGTGCCTCCGTGAACTGCCCGCCGACACTCTCAGCAGCCTGTCAGCAATTCGGCGGGATTTGTCCACGGCGTTAGGGGAGGAATACAGTGCCGACCCGTCCGCCATAGATCCCCACACCCTGGAATTGCTCAAATGCGGTATACTGAGGAGTGATGAATATGTGCGGTTGATGAACAGCGCAACGGAGGCCGGGAACGACACAATGGTACGGATAATTGGCCGGTATGCCGCCACCGCCGCCGAGGATATGGAAAGGCGGTACGGCCCAGCAGATCAGCGGGTTATGGAATTGAAAGGTATTGCCCTCCAGGGTGACAGCTCCGCCAGCGCCGTGGGTGACAAGCTGGGCGCATTTGATGTGCTGGTTCAGGCCTTCCAGACAAGCGCGGGCAACGTCCCCATGATTGGGGATTGGGAAATGCTCACAGGGGACATTGTAGCGGCGTTTTAATCGGGCGGGAATTCTTACCACCCACGCCGATGAAATGCCGTACAGGGGCTTCTGCGGAGCAAAGAGACAGGCCTGGGATTACTCCCGGGCCTGTTTTATTATTTTCTGATGTTTTGTACCGGCTAAATGGCCGTCCGCCGCAATCCGTTTTCCAATCCGCCGACCTATGGACAGAATACCCGCCCAAACTCAGTAACGTTGCGTTATTGAGTTTGTCATCATCGTCCACATGGTCAGAATGATTTTACCCTGCGCCCCCTGCCCCGTCGTTTCGGCGGGTCAGCTGACGTCGTGATTTGCGACCTTAGCAGGGGTGTGGTAAATTCTCACCCCCCGCATAAGAAAGCCCGTCAGAATTGCTCTGACGGGCTGTGGGGCTATTCCTGCCCTTTGGCAAGTGCAATCTTGTCTAACAGTTCCACGATTTCCTCCCGGCTGTACTGGTCCTTTTCGCCGCCGCTGAAAATCAGGCGCAACTCATAGATGGTTGCCATTTGTGTGTCCTTACGCTCCTTCTCAGTGCCCACTCCGTTCACCTCCTTCCATTTTGCGGCCTAGTGCGTCCCGCTGTGCCTGTGTTTCAACTGCCCGAGACACAAACACGGGAACCGCCTCCCCTGCGGCTTCTGCGGCCTCCTGAGCGGCTTTGATAGTCTCCGGGGGTAGGGATAGCCCCCCCTGGCCCTGCGGCCCTCCTGTGTCCCGCTCCATTCGCTTGTCTACTGCATTGATGATATATTGGTTCATGCTTTCCCCGCGAGCGGCGGCGTGGGCTTTGATGGTGTCTTTTTGCCCTTTCTTCATTCTAATTTGATAAACGTCATAGTTTTCTTTCATATACTTGCTGACGGCTTTTTGCTGTGCCTTTGACGCTGGCATATATTCCACCTCCTTGTACTATGGAATTGATGGAAACAATGGAAACGATGGTTAATCAATTCCATCTTTTCCACTGTTGGGGGAGCGCCGATCTATTCGGACACCTCCTCCATTATGGTCTTATTATACCACGAATGCCTATCGAATGCAATAGAAAATATCAACAATATATCGAATGCAATATTGTATAGTATGCCTATTGATATATCGAATGCAATATGTTATTATAATCATGTCAAGAGGGAACAGCCCCGGTCAAGGCGGAAGAAACAATAGGGAGCGCAAGATAAGAGCTGGACAGGATATAAGGGACACAGGAAGGTAAGGAACCCTTAACAGCCCCCAGCCACCGGGACAATCCCCTAAATTTGAAGGAGGTAACCAATATGTCAATCAACGAGATCGAGAGCAAGATCCGGGAGCTGCGCCAGCTGCAAGCCCTCATTGAGGAAGCCCAGGCCGAGGCGGAAACCATCAAGGACGCTATCAAGGCCCACATGGGCGATTCTGAGGAGCTGCGGGCCGGGGAGTATAAGGTCACCTGGAAAGCGGTCACGGCCTCCAGGGTGGACACCACGGCCCTAAAAAAGGCCCTGCCCGAGGTGGTGGCGAAGTTCACCAAGACCACCACCTCCCGCCGCTTCTGCGTGGCATGAGAAGGAGCCGCTATCCTGGCCGGTCAAAGCATGGATAGCAGCCCCCAACACCAGAACCCCAGGCGGGGGCCGGTAGCTCTATTATATCGGTTTCCCGCTCCAAATACAAGGAGGATTTTCATACATGGTTTGTCAGGTGACGAAAAAGGAAAGTGATCTTCGACGGTGTGCATTTATGATTTTGCGTGACCAATGCCCGCCGGATCGGAAGCATTACCTGTGTATGGTGTCAGAGGATGACACCGGGGATTGCACCATGTGCTGGGACAATTACCTGTGGGGCGTCGCAGCGGGAAAGATTGAACTTCCGAAAGAGGAGAGGTGGGTGAGAGTATGATCCCGGAGGAGCCAAAGAGCAAATACCCAAACGTGTGGAAGGTTGCCCAGAAGCTGACCCGGTGCAAGCACCCGGAGAAGGTCTTAAATGCTCTGGCCGCTATCACCGTACAAGAAGCCCGGGAGACCTTCCCGGAACGCTTCATAGGGAAGACGGATCAAGAGATCATCAATGAGATTGCCGCTGTGGTTCGGCGGGGAGGAGAGGAGGGCTAGGGCGTGACATCTTTAGAGATTATCCGCTCCATGAGCACAGAACAGGCCCTGAGAATTTCACCTGTTGTCCGTGCCGTGAGGGCTGGAGATTTAGAGGGCGCAAAGGCGGTAATGGAGGAGCTGACCGTGGAAGAACTCAACTTACTAATAGCCTTTATGGAGGCTGTGTCGGCGGAGAGGAGGTGAAAGGATCATGGATCAGGGGCAGATCACCCGGCAGCGCAACAAGGAGCTCAAAGAGGCGGCCCAGGCCAGGAGCGCACAGAGCAAGGCGGCGATCATGGCTATGCTGGAGAGCATCGCCACGGCGGAGGATGCCACCACAGAACAGAAGCTGGAGGCGGCAAGGCTGGCCGTTGAACTGAACCGGGGATACTGAGTGACTATGAGGGAAGTTAGAGGGCCGGGGTATGTGCGCCCTGGCCCTCTTTTTATAGGCGTTGTGCGCTAAATGTGCGCCAAGCCTTTTTGATATAGCCTGTTTTTGGTCTGAAAAGTTGAATATAAGCGCATAACAGAGAAAAATAATAATTATTTTTGTGTAATGTTCCATCTTGCAATGTTTATGAGGGGAATATCCTCTATTGGGTTCTGACCAACTGCGGCGGGATGGATTACAGTGACGCTGGAAAATTTTTGGATATCGTCAAAAAGTCCCACGTGGCCTTTATGGACAATGTGAATGAGGGGGCGCACGCTGAGCCCCACACCATTGAGGCGCCCTTCACCGGCACCCAGGCAACCATTGACATGCTGGAGAAGAAGCTGTACCAGGATTTCCAGGCCTTTGACGCCTCCGCCGTCCAGGCCGGGAACCAGACCGCCACGGCGATTAAAGCCAGCTATGTGCCGCTTGATTTGAAGATCGACGGCTTTGAGGAACAGGTTACAGAGTTCATCCTGGGGATCCTGAAGCTGGCGGGGATCAAGGACAAGCCCACCTACACCAGAAACCAAATCGTCAACAAGCAGGAGGAAGTCCAGACGGTGCTGATGGTCGCTCCGTACACGACGCCGGAATACATCACCCGGAAGCTTTTGACCATCCTGGGGGACGCTGACATGGTGGAGGAGATTCTGAAGGAGCTGGCGGCAGAGGATTTGGGCCGGTTCGGCGGCAACAATCAGCAGGACGGCGGGAATGAATCGGAGGAAGGGGAGGAGAGCGAAAATGTGTGACTATATTAAACGGGAGCCCACAATTTTAGCTGTAAATATGGCTATGGATAAATTTCCATACGCAAAAGACCCGCAACGGCCTGAGACCTACTCCAAGTATAACGAGGGTTGGTCGGATGCCTGTGATTACATTCTTGGTATGATTGAGGCGGAAAACATAGCTAACGCTGTGACTGTCAAGCATGGGAAATGGGAAACGAACCTTCTCCCTCAAGCATGGAAGTGCTCTATCTGCGGCCTCAAAAACAGGTTTCGGTCTGGAAGAAAGACTGATTACTTGAAGTATTGCCCTTGCTGCGGCGCAAAAATGGATTTAACGAATGAAGCCTGACAAAGCCCACACCTGGACAGACGAACAGCTGAAAGGCCTGGAATCCCGCATTGCCGCCGAATACAAAAAGGCCGCCGAGGAGCTACAAGAAAAAATTGACGATTATTTTGAACAGTTCAAAAAGCGGGACGCAGAACAACTCCAGCTTTTGCAGGATGGGAAAATCACCCGGCGGCAGTACACACAGTGGCGGCTTGCCCAGATCGGCCGGGGGAAGCGGTTCGAGGCCCTGCGGGACCGGGTGGCGGAGCGGATGACAAAGGCCAACACCGTCGCCGCCGCTTACATAAACGACGCCACGCCTGGCCTGTACTCCCTCAACCGCAACTATGCCGCCTATACCATCGAAAGCCAGGTTGGGCGGGATGTGGGCTTTGATTTGTGGGACGAACAGACTGTCCAGCGCCTGATTGTGGAACAACCGGATTTAATGCCGTACTACCCGGAAAAGAGGGCGGTCAAGCGTGGGGTCGACCTGGCCTATGGGAAACGGCAGATCACAGCTCAAATCACCAGCGGCATCCTCCAAGGGGAGAGCATCAAGCACCTGGCCGACCGGCTCCAGACCAACATCCCCAAGATGAACCGGGACAGCGCCATCCGTGCCGCCAGGACGGCGGTGACCGGGGCCCAGAACGCCGGGCAGATGGACAGCTACCACGCCGCCGAGAAAATTGGGATTGAGCTGGAACGGGAATGGCTGGCTACGCTGGACAACCGCACCCGGCATGCCCATCGTATTCTTGACCGCCAGCGGGCAAAGATGAGTGAACCGTTCCGAGTTGATGGGTATGAAATCTGGTTTCCCGGCGATACCAGCGCTCCAGGCTACTTGGTGTACAACTGCCGCTGCACGCTGGATTCAGAGGTGAAGGGTGTACCAAAGGACCCGAACCCGCTTCGCCGGGCTATTGATCCTGAGACGGGGAAAAGCGTCTTGATCTCTGATATGAGCTACGCCCAGTGGGAGAGCTGGAAATCATCGGGAAATAGGTATGTATGGGAAACATATCAGAAGAAGGGCAAAAATTTATCCGGGGATAAGAAGCAATTTGCGGAGTATCAGGCTGTTTTGGGCAAAAACGCACCGAAAAACTTTGCGGAATTTCAGAATTTGAAGTATAATGATACTGAGAAGTGGGATTACACAAAACGCCTTGTTGGATATATGCGGAAATACCCAAACAGCGATAGGCGCTATTTTGATATTCAAGAATCGCTGAAAGCACAAGGAATAAATAAAGGTGTTGTCCTTCCGCCGGTTCAGAAACAAGCGTTTATCCTTCCTAATGGGAAACATGATTCATACCACATTATGCACCGAATGACGGAACGGGGTATTACAGATGATGAAGTCAGAGGATACATGAAGGATGCCAAAGTTATGTTTGTGCAGTGGGGCGGGCAAAGACAAATGTTTGTTTCCGATGCTGGAATATCTGTCCTCACAAAAGCTGGTGATGATTGGATTTATAAAACAGCATGGAAAAAGAATGATAACGACGAGTATACTGATAAAATCATGGAGGCGGTCAAGAATGCTGGACTATAGCGTAGATCATTACTGCCCTGCATACGGAAAGGTCATTTCTGCTGATTTATGCTATGATTCTCTTTGCTGTTTAACAGGGATGTTCCAAATTTCTTCCACAAAGGAGCTTGCGGAGATTGAAGACATTGAAGCGGCACGTGTGCGGTGCAAGAACTGCCCATACAGCGATTTGAGCGGCGGTATGGACGAGTGGGAACCAGAAGATGGAAATTAAAATCACCGACAACAGCGGCCTGGCCAAGGATGAGATGGAGGCCGCCGTGCTGCGAGCGCTGGAGAAGTGCGGGCTGGTGGCGGAGGGGTACGCCAAAAAGCTGTGTCCCGTGGACACGGGCAATCTCCGGAACAGCATTACCCACCGGGTGGAACCGGAGGAATCGGTTGTGTACATTGGAACCAACAGCGAATATGCCCCCTATGTGGAGCTTGGCACCGGTAAATATTACCCAGGAGGCCGTCAGACGCCCTGGGTGTACCAGGACGCCCACGGAAACTGGCACCTGACCTATGGCCAGCGGGCCCAGCCGTACTTGAAACCGGCTGTGGCCGACCACGGGCCGCAGCACAGAAAAATCATTGAGGAGGAGCTAAAGGATGGATGACAAGACCATCAAAGCCGCAGAATCCATTCTTTCCAAAGGAGAGCGGGTGGAGTTGATCCCCGTGAGGAACGGGGTAAAAGTAATCCGGGTAAAGCGGGAAGAAATAAAAGAAAAGCTTCCATTTTCAAATAAATTGTGATATAATACATCCAGAATTAAATATCGTTTGCCGCCGGTAAGCGTTCCGGCGGAACGTCCGAGCGTGGACATTCATTCCAGACATGGAGTGAGTGTCCACGCTTTTCTTTTTGTAAAACCCGCAAAGAACAGCGGTTTTATGCAACGTTCGCCCCCAAAGAACTGGGGCCAAAGAAAAGGAGAACGACAATATGGCACTGACAAGAAAGTTTTTGAAAGCACTGGAAATCGAGGGCGACAAGGCGGAGCAGATCATTGAGGCTCATACAGAGACCATTGATGGCCTGAAAGCCAGCCTTGATACTGCCCAGGCCGACGCAAGCAAGCTGCCGGAAATCCAGAAGCAGTTGGAGGCAGCACAGGTGGAACTGGAGGCTGTGAAGAAAGACAGCTATAAGGTGAAGTATGAGGCTATCAAAGAGGACTTTGATGCTTACAAGGCCGAACAGGCCAAAAAAGAGAGCCGGGCGGCGAAAGAAACTGCTTACCGTGCGCTCTTGAAAGCAGCGGGGGTCAGCGACAAGCACATTGGCTCTATCTTGAAGGTCAGCGATGTGGATGGGGTCGAGCTCACCGACAAGGGGGAAATCAAGGGGGCGGACAAGCTGTCCGCATCCATCAAGGAGGAGTGGGCTGACTTTTGCTGGGGTAAGATAGCGTAACCATAAAAGATGGTGCGCTGTCTTACCCCAGCATTTTGTATTATCAGACGGCAAAACTCTTGACATCAGTGCCAATTTGTCGGAAATAGGATATGCTTTCCGTCGGTTCATCGCCGCTGTCTACCTTGCCCACGAAGCTGTAAAAGATTTCGATTTTCCGTGTGTTCGTTTCTCTGTCCAGCTCATGGACTAAAATGCGGTCAATAAACTCATGGACGTTCTCATAGGTTAGTTCGCTGATCTCCGAGTACCGACGCACCAGTGCAACAAACCGCTTCACATCCGCCCCTCGCTCGGCGGCGGTGTCAATCTCCTGCCGAAGTTCCGCCGCCCGTTTCGTCAGTGCCGCTTTCTCGTCCTCATAGCCAGAGGTCAGAAGCGCAAATTGCTCGTTCGACAAACGGCCCAAAGCCATGTCCTCATAAAGTTTGCGGAACAATACGTTGAGTTCCAGTAGCCGTTTGTCCGCTTTGTCCAGCTCCTTTTTCTGCTGGGCAAGGGCCTTTTTTGCGGCCTGCTCCCCGTAGTCGGCGGCGGTACGAACAAACTCCTGCTCATGCTCTTTCACATAGGACATGATACGCTGTAAGTCGGCCAGGACAAGTTCTTTCAGCACACTTTTTCGGATGTAGTGCGTCGTGCAGAGAAAATCATTTCTGGCCCGGTTGCGATAATTGCCGCAGGTATAAGCGTGTTTCCGCTCCGGCGTTCCGGCTCCTTTTTGGAGATACATTTTATAGCCGCAATCCCCGCAGAACAGCAGCCCGGAAAACAGGTCAATTTCATCAGACTTGGTAGGGCGGTGGCGGGTGGCGATACGCTTTTGAGCAAGGGCAAAGGTTTCCTCGTCAATCAGCGGTTCGTGGGTGTTGGGGAAGAAATACCGTTTGTCCTCCGCATTTTTCCGTGTCTTTTTGGACTTATACGACACCTTGTAGGTTTTCGCCGTGATGGTATGGCCCAAATATTCTTGCCGGGTGAGAATGTCATACAGTGTTTTGTCCGGCCAGTTGTACCAGGCGTTCAGTTGGGGGCGGGGATGCTGTGTTCTTCCTGTCCGGCGGTAGCGGAGTTCACCAACGGTCAAAATCTCATTGTCCCGCAGCCAGTTTTGGATTTCACACATACGGTCGCCCCGCACATACATGGCGAAAATCCGCTTGACAACATGGGCGGTTTCCGGGTCAGGGATAAGATGATTTTTGTCCTCCGGGTCAATCAGATACCCATAGGGGGCCTCGCCGTTTACACGCTCCCCCCGCTGGGCCTTGGCCAGCTTCACCGCCCGGATTTTCTTGGAGGTATCGCGGGCGTAAAACTCATTAAACCAGTTTCGCAGAGGGGTAAATTCGTTGTCCTCCCGCGCCGTGTCCACACCATCATTGATGGCAATGTACCGCACATCATACTCCGGGAAAATGATTTCGATAAGTTCTCCGGTTTTCAGATAGTTCCGGCCCAGACGGGAAAGGTCTTTCGTTATGACCGCCGCCACATTCCCGGCCTCTACCTCACGGAGCATGGCTTGAAGTCCCTCACGCTCGAAGCTGACCCCGGAAAATCCATCATCCACGAAAAAGCGGGTGTTAAAGAAATGGTGGTCGTCAGCGTACCTTTGCAAAATGATTTTTTGATTTTGGATGCTCTCACTCTCGCCAGCCTGCATATCCTCTTGGCTCAACCTGCAATAGAGGGCGGTGATTTTGCCTGCCTGCAACATGATAGTCCTCCTTTCCGGCGGCAGGCAAGCATGGTTCTGTACTGATGCCATTTTACCACAAACCGCCGCCCGTGTCAGCTCAAAAATTCACTGTTTGTCAAATATTCTGCTTTGTTCCATGTCCTTTTTGATAAGTTTGCGGATTTTCCTGTCCAGGCTGTCGGTCGCCCGGTCACTGGCCGAAGCGCAGACAAGATAGGTCGTTTTCCCAATTTGATGCTTTGTTGTGGTGACTTTACCCTGATTTTTCGGCAAAGATGTTCCCCCTTTCCAAAACGCAGGACAAGGCCCGCAGGCGGGAGGAACAGGGAAAGGGTAAGCTGTTCCCCCAGCCAGGGCCGGTTATCAGTTCACGCCGAGAATGGCGCGGATCAGTTTGTTTTCCAGGCGGCTTTTCATGTACTCATCCAGGCAGGCGTGGGGACAGCCGCTTTCATCGTAGATTGTCCGGGTGCAGAGCTTGTTTATGTAGCCCTCATAGTACCGCAAGACCTGCTCCACGGCATCAGCGTCCCCGGCGCGGGCCGCATCGCTCACCGCCAGCGGCAGCAAATCACGTCCCTTGTAGTTCCGGCGCTTCATGGCGCTAACCTCCTTTCCTCGCTGTCAATTTTGTCCGCAGGACATTCAGCGATTTTGTCCTGCGCCGCTGGACGGCACTCCGGGACAGGCCAAGGGCCTCACCAATCTCACTGTCTGTCAAGTCCAGAACCATGCGCAAAATCAAAATGCTTTGCTCCTGCTCTGGCAGACCGGCAAAGGCGTCGGCCACCTGTTGGCTTCTGATCAGCAGGTCACAGCCACAGTAAGAGAACACATAGCTGTCGCTGGGGTAGTCGTCGGCCGAACACAGCTTGTCCATCGCCGCTTGCGGCAGACGCTCCAACGACGTTTCCCGGCTGGCCCGCCGCTTCATTTCCCGGATATAGTCGATTGCCTCATGCTTCAACACGGTCTTGCAAAAGGCGTCAAACCTGCACCGTTCGCCATAGTCGCGGGGGTTGGTTTCCATCTTCTCACCCCCTTTCGTTTGGGGATGGTGGTGGTACTTTCCCTTTCCGCTAACAGAGCGTTCAGCGGCACAGGTTTTGCGCGCAAAACCGCTTTCCGCAGAGAAAAAAGTGAAGAAAATTTTCCGGGCCGCAGGAAACGACAAAAACCGCCCGGCAGGTCATAGACCCGCCGGGCGAAAGATAAACAATACTGTGTAGAACCTACACTGTATAGTACATACTCGTGGCCGCAATAGTCCCCGGAGGAGGCTGGGCTTTTTTTGACAAATCAAGGGCTGTCAGATTGTGTCGAATGGCTGTGTACTTCATAGCGGCTGCCTCCTGTCAGCCGCTGGTAGATATAAAAACGGCAGCTTTCGAGTTCTCAAAAGCCGTCGTTTTTTACATGACGAATTGTGCTGTACGACGGCTTTTTTCTTTTGCCGTCGTGCGGCAGATGGAGTTATCAGTTATTCAAGAAGTTCTTTCAAAACCTTTTCTATATTGTAGCTAAGACAGATTGACTTGCTTTTTATTTGCTCCGGACAAACTGCTTCACCATAGTTGATACAAGCATAGACAGCCCTTGGATTTTGGGCGGTCATCTGCCAGAAGGGATATTTTATAATTCCCGGAGTGTTGTACCCCACACCCAATTCCAGGAAAACCACCCGCTGTCCCGCATACCGCCGCAGGAAGTCTTGATAACAGTTTTGGGCCTGATACCACCCCGCATCCTGCACAAAGGTGTTGTCCGCCCGCAGGTTCATGGTCATGGGCTTGCCGCAGACGGGGCAGCGGGGAATAAGCTCTGCCGGTACTTTCATATCCCGCTGCTCGGCAAACATCCGGCGGACCGTTTCCTCGTTGTCATAGGCACGCTGATGGCATGGCTCTGAACATTGCCATAGACCATAGTCCCCCTGGGTGTAAAATAGACGCTTTTTATCAAATCCCGCAAGCTGAAATTGATAATCCACATTCGTTGTTAGAACAAAGTAGTCTTTGCCCTCCACTAAATTCAACAGGTCATCATAGACCGGCTTCGGGGCGCGCTCATAGCGGTTTATCATGATATGCCGGCTCCACCATGCCCAATATTCTTCCAGTGACGCAAACGGATAAAAGCCCCCGGAGTACATATCCCGGATACCGTACTTGTCGGCAAAATCCTTGAAATGTGTCTCAAACCGTTTGCCGGAATAGGTCAGTCCCGCCGAGGCGGACAGCCCCGCTCCCGCGCCAATCACTACTGCGTCCGCTCCGTCAAGGGCCTGTTTCAGCCGTTCAATCTGCTCCGAGTATACAGCGGTAGATTGTTTCGTCAATATCCTTGAAAACATTGAAAATCACCCTCTTGATGGACGTATCCTGCTGGAAAAAATCTGTAACAGTTTTGACAGCTATTTCAGCGGCCTCCTGGTTGGGAAAATGAAATTCCCCGGTGGAGATACAGCAGAACGCAATGCTCTCTAACCCATGCTCCGCTACCAGTTCCAGACAGGAGCGGTAGCAGGACGCCAATTCCTCTCGGTCTCTGGCGGTAACGCATCCTTGGACAATGGGGCCGACCGTGTGCAGAACATACCGGCAGGGAGGTTGTATCCCTTTGTCAGCTTAGCCAGGCCTGTGGGTTCCGGGTAGCCCTGGGCATCCATGATTTGATTGCACTCGTCCCGGAGCTGGAGACCCGCCGCCGAATGGATGGCGTTGTCGATACAGCCGTGGCAGGGGCAGAAATAGCCCAGCAGAGCGGAGTTGTCCGCATCCACAATTGTGTCCACCTTTAATCGGGTAATATCCCCTTTCCAAACTGCTATCGGAGAATGTCCGTTGACGGCAGGTAGCACGGCTCCATCCACAACACCCTTGCTGTCCCGTTCGGCAGACAGAAGTTCGTCCTGCACAGCAAGAAATTCCCGTTTCAGCGGCATGGGCGGACGGACATTCATCAGACTGCGGAGAAGTCTTCGCTGGCTTGGCAAGCCGGCTGGAAAGCCCTCCGTCTGGGACTGGTACTCCGGCATCTCCGCCAGCAGCATCGTGTTGAGTTGTTGTATTTGTTCCAGATATTCCATAAACGGCTCTCCCGGTTTCTGATTTCAGGCCACAGGCCGCCCCGCCTCACACGGGACGGCCTGCGGATGTCGATTGCTTAAAACTTGCCGTTCTCGTTGGCCCAGGTGGACTTGTCAGCGATGGTTTCCATCACATCCCAATGCTCGGCAATCTTGCCGTCCTCCACCCGCCACAGGTCGTAGTAGCTGGTAGGGGTACCGCCGAAAGTTCCTTCACTGACAGCCAGGGCGAAATTCCCCTGGACCAGCACCTGATGGACGGTGGTGTAGATCATCTGGATGCCCTGCTCCGCAAGAGCGGCCAGCGCGGCGCCCAGGCCGGAGACTCCGTCCGCAATGCCGGTGTTGTGCTGGATATAGATGTCACCGCTGAAATAGTCGGGGATCTTGGCGGGGCTGTTCCCCTGCATCACGTCATACAGGAACGCTTTCACCAGTTCCCGGTTGGCCTCGGTTTTGTCCAGGTCAGTGATGGTCATAGCTCCGTCGGTCTGGGTATGGCCGGAGGGGTTGGGCGCGGCCAGCGCAGCCAGATTGTCCCAATGCTCGGTGATCTTACCGTCAGCGTCAAAGCGGAAGATGTCGAAGGCGACTTGCTCACCGGCCCCGGCAAAGTTGTAGAGGGTCTGGAGGAACACCTTGTCGCCGTCCTGGAAGGCGCGGATATTCTTCACTGTCGTCTTGACGGGTGCGGAGGCCAGGTACTCCACGGAGCCAACAAAGGCGTCCCGGCCAGTGCCGTAGGCCAGATTGTGCTGGATGTAGCCCTCAGCCAGCAAATTGCGGGCGGTAGCGGTATCGCCAGTGGCGAAGGTGTTGATCAGAGCGGTGGCTTTCTCAATGTTTGTCATGGTCGTGTTCTCCTTTTCGACGTTGTTGGTGTGGAACAGTTTTTCAAAGATGCTCATGGGGAATACCTCCTGGGGTTTACTCGGCGGGGTGTTCCCCGTCCTTGTGTCCGCATCATACAACACCTAAAATCATTTGAACAGTACGCACAATATTGTGGTATAGGCACCTGAAGGTAACGATTGGACAGTTACCAGGAGGAAACGAGTGTGTGATTTCAAGGGGTCTGGGCTTCCTGCCAGAAGGAAATTTTTTTCTGACGCCTTGACCCCGGCACAGGAGATACAGTAGAATGAGGCTGTACAGCATTTTAGAAACTAATAGACAGGAGGATACGGCAATGGAAGCAAAAATCTTGCCCGCCTGCCCGGTGGAAACAACGCTGACACTCATTAGCGACAAGTGGAAGGTGCTGATTATCCGGGATTTGCTGCCCGGGACAAAACGGTTTGGAGAGTTGAAAAAATCCATTGGAAGCGTGAGCCAAAAGGTGCTGACCTCCCAGCTCCGGCAGATGGAGGAAAATGGGTTGCTTGTTCGGACAGTCTTTCCAGAGGTCCCGCCGCGAGTTGAGTACACGTTGACGGAGCTGGGACAGAGTTTGAAGCCGGTTTTAGACGCGATGTGGAATTGGGGCGAAGAATACAAGACGAAAAATGCCTAATGGATAGGAAAGTCAACAGGGGGGTAACGTAGCAAGCATACGATTGTGATACAGTCCTTACTGCGATTCTTGCGGACAATTCCTCCGCTCAGGCCTTGCGGGATTGGCTGTCAGCCGCGCCCATCACTATTTTTTATTAACCGCCATTACAGGACATGGCACTGTATTGGTTTGACATGAAAAGCAGGAGATCTGTATGCTGACCTCCTGTCATTTTAATGCAACCCTCTGCCCTAATCAATTCAATATGGCTTTAGCACTGACAACATCTTCTGGTGGAGAAAAAAGGCCTACGGCACATCGGTTATTTTTATCACGAACCCCAGTTGCCCCAAAGGATCGAGCCCTCATTCAGGCACAACTTATGATGAACGCAGACAATATTTGCGTTTCAGAGGATATGCTCTTCACGTTAGAGAATGACACAAGACAGAGACTCCAAAAAATCAGGTTGAAACAAAAGTGGTTGGGATACCAAGTGGTACTCAATGCAATAGATACAATTCGCCATGTAGGTCAGAAACAGATATATTATTCAATTAACGAATCCATAATCTTCGGTTTAGAGACTATTGCTACAGAAAAGCATTTTCAAGGGGGTACTGTAGCAATGCTTCGAGTTTGTTCGAACAATGTCTACTATAACAAGATTAGCCAGAGGGTGCTAGATCGTGTCTACACACGAGGCAGGGGCTGTGATAGAATGGAACTATCTTAAAAGAAGGGGGACAGAAAGATGGATGCATCCTATCATAGACACGACATAAACG
>CAMTMC010000023.1 GCA_947073515.1 uncultured bacterium
CTGGCTCATTGTGCCGCCGGAGGGCGCCGGCGCGGCCGGGGCCGGGGCGGGCGCCGGGGCGCTCTCCTCGTCCAGATCCAGGCCGAAGCCGGCCACCAGCTCCCGGGCCAGCTCCACGGACATGACGTTCATGAACTCGCTCTTGAGCACGTCCTCAATGAACAGGTTAAAGCGGACAACCACCACCGGCCCCTGGGTCACCGGGAAGTGCTCCCGCTTCACTTTATCCAGGTCGTCCAGCTCAAAGGACTCGGGAGTGGAGATATTCACCACCCGGCCCAGCAGGTCGGACAGGGCGGTGGAGGCGGAGCCCATCATCTGGTTCATCAGCTCACACACAGCGCTGATGGCCAGGTCGTTCAGCTCAAACTCCTCGTCCGGGGTCTCGGTGCCCAGCAGGATGTCAACGATCGCCTTCACGTCGCTGCGCTTGAGCATCATAATGTTGCTGCCGTCCAAGCCCTCGACATACTTGATCTCGACGCCCACCGCCGGCTCAATCCTGCCCAGCTCAAAGTCCTCCGCGTTGACCACCGTGACCGTGGGCGTGGTGATATCCACCCGGTGGTTCAGCATATTCGAGGCCGCCGTGGCCGAGGAGCCCAAGCTGATGTTCATGATTTCGCCGATGGCGTCTATGACCATTGGGCTGAAAATATTATTTGTATCTTCCATCCAGATTCGCTCCTTTAAGCCTTGTAGTAGGTCTCACCGATCTTGACGGCCACCTGCTTGTTGCTGGTGCCCATCCGCCCGTCGAACCACCTTCGTCCCCCTATGTTCAGGAAGATCGGGGAGTCCTTGGGCCGCTTGATGTCCACCACATCACCTACATTCAAATGGTACAGGTCGCTGAGCAGGATGCGGGTCCGGGCCAGCTCGGCCACAATCTCCAGCTCAGATTCCCGCAGGGAGTCGAAGATCTCCTCCGACTTGTCCTCACCGGTGCTCCTCCGGCTGGTGCTCTTACTGATCTCAGAAAATATATTGGTCAGCATCACGCCGGGCAGGCACAGCGACATCCGCCCGGTGCAGTTGGGGAAGTTGATATTCAGGCCCACAATGACCACCGTCTCGTCGTAGCCGATGAGCTGGACCAGGGTGGGGTTCACCTCAGTTCGCACGTACTCAAACCGCAGGGTAATATAGTTCTCCCAGCTGTTGCCCAGAATGGAGATCAGGTCCCGGATCAGATCCTCATACATATTCAGCTCCAGGTCGGTGAGCTTGTAGTCGCTGGGCAGGTTGCTGTCCGGCTCCCCCTCGCCGCCCATCAGCCGGTCCATCATGGACAGCAGCACCGGCGTGGCCAGGTGGACCAGGATGGGGCTGTCTTCCTGGAGCTTCTCCAGGTCGATGTTGGCCAGGGACAGCACGTCGCTCTCAGTCAGGGCGTTGGAGAACTCGTAGTAGCGCTGCTCCTCCACCGAGTCCACCTCGATCTCACAGCTGGTGTGCAGCAGGGCGTTGATCCGGGAGTTGATGACCCGGGCGTACCCCTCAAAGATGCTGTTGAGCATCTTCAGCCTGTCCTTGGTGAACTTCCTTGGGCTGTAAAAGTCATATTTGCGGTATTTTTTCTCAGTTGATTCCTCTGACGGGGTGTCCAGATTCATTTCACCGCTTCTGGCCGCGTTCAGCAGGGCATCAATCTGACTTTGTGATAAGACTTCCGCCATAGTTGTCTCCTCATTCCAGGTACGATATGGTCAGCTCGCCTCACCCGTCTGGACGGGAGCGGTCTGAGCGTCAGTCTGGTTCGTGGCGGGCGGAACGCTGGCGGCGTTCTCCCCTTCCCTCATGGTGTAATATGTAGTAATGCTGTCGCTCAGGGCGTCGTCCAGGTCCTTGCCGGTGATCACCAGCTCCACCCGGCGGTTCTGATAGCGGGTGTCACTGGTGTTGGGGGCCACAGGCCGCCACTGGCCGTAGCCCACGCTCACCAGCCGGCCGGGCGCCAGCTGGTTGGGGTCGGTGTGCTCCTGGAAGTATACCGTCACCACCGTGGCCCGGTTGGAGGCCAGGAAGCGGTCGGTTTCGGGCCTGTTGGGCGCATTCTCCACCGCCTGGGCGGTGTGGCCCAGAATCCGGACCTCGTCAATAAAGGGTCCCGCCTGGTTAAAGGCCGGGATGATTTTGTCCAGAATCGCCTTGCCGTCAGAGCGCAGCTGGTAGCTGTCGCCGTCAAAGAACACGGTGTCGTTAAAGGACAGGAACACGTACCCGTCCCCCCGGCTCACCGCCACGGAGTCGTTGGCCACGGTCTCCTGAAGGTAGCGGTACAGCTCGTCCAGGGCCACCTCCACCTCGTCCTGGGTCATGGGCATGTCGTTGCCCAGCCCCTCGTTATTCTCGCCCTCGGGGCCCTGGGGGGTGTCGTCCGTGCTGACAATCGCTTCTTTATTAAAGCTCTGCACCACCAGCATCCATTTGGTCTGGTCGATGGAAGAAATCGAGTACAGGAGGACAAAAAAGCACAGCAGCAGGGTGACCATGTCACCGTAGGTATCCATCCAGTTGGCTCCGCCGCCGCCGCTGCTCTTTTTTCGTTTAATGCTCATAGCTGCCGCTCACCTCAGTTCTGATGGGACGTTATTACTTCTTGGCCTTTTTCTCCTTGGGGGCCTTGCCCTTCTTGCCGCCGCCCTCGCCTTCGGCGCCACGGTCCTTCTGGCTCATGAAGGTCAGCAGCTTCTCCCGCAGGAACTTGGGGTTGGCGCCGGACTGGATGGACATAATGCCCTCCACGATAATCTGCTTACACAGGACCTCCTCCTGGTCCCGGGCCCGGAGCTGGGAGGCGATGGGGGAGAAGATCATATGGGCCAGGATACAGCCGTACAGGGTGGTGATCAGGGCCACGCTCATGGCGGGGCCAATGTTGCCCGCTCCCTCGGCGGAATCCATGTCCATGCCCTTCAGCATGTTGATCAGGCCCACCAGCGTGCCGATCATGCCGAAGGCCGGGGCCTTGGCGGAACCGGTGTCGTACATGTTGGCCACATCCTCATGCCGGGCGGAGCTCTGCTCAATGTCGTTCATCATGATGTCTTTCACCTGGTCGGCGTCGTTGTTGTCCACGATGAGCATGATGCACTGCTTGAAGAAGGGATCCTCCTGCTGGTTGCCCTGTTCCTCCAGGGCCAGCAGGCCGTTCTTACGGGCCACCTGGGCCAGCTCCACCAGCTGGTCGATGTACTTCATGGGGTCGTACTTCTTGGTATTCATCAGGATACCGATGTGCTTGGGGATGGACTTCAGCGCCTCCGTGGGGAAGCTGGCGGCAAGAACCGCAATGGTGCAGCCAACGACAATGAACACGCTGGCCGGGTCGCCGAAGTTCAGAATCCGAAGAGGCACAAACTTGAGTCCGTCCAGCATCATGCCGATGATCATAACGACAAAGGCGGCAACAATGCCGATGATATATACTATATTCATTCCTTCACACCCATTGCTCTCCCCTTTGGGGAGTTTCTATTTCTTCCAAAAACTTCTTCCGGCCCGTGTCCCCGCCGGGCGGGGAGGCCGCTTGGTTCAGGCGCATTTGAAAGGGGCCGAAAGGGGCCTGGCCCACGGGGTGGACGCTCGGCGCCTGTCAAATACGCCCCGCATGTGGTGTCACCGCTTGTCCTCGATGGAGAGGGCCCGGTGGACGTCCTGGATTTTGGCGGTGTACTCGGCGATCTTCCGGATGATCTCCTCGGGGGTCTCCTTCACGATGTAGTAGTCCCGGTTCATCATCACGATCTTGGACTCGGGGATCATCTCAACGCACTGGATCTGGTTGTGGTTGACCAGAAACTTCTCATTATTGCGCTTAGTCAGGACAATCATGGCGCGCACTCCTTTTTAATGGGGTAGCCCGGGCCGACGGCGGCGCCGGGCCCCAGGGGCTGGGATATCCGTGCCGGGACACCGGAGGCGCCCGGCACGGCGGGCGGGGCGGGGGGATTCCCCCCGCCCCACAGGGGATCCGGGAATTACCGCTTCATGTTCACCAACTCCTCCAGCATGGAGTCGGTGACGGTGATAATGCGGGTGTTGGCCTGGTAGCCGCGCTGGGTGGTAATCATCTCGGAGAACTCGGTGGCCACGTCGGTGGAGGAGGCCTCCAGACCGCTGTTCTTCAGCTCGCCGCTGTCGTCCTGGATGGCCTCGGAAACAGCGATCGTGTCTTTCGTGGGGTCGGCCACATAGCGGTTGCTGAGATAGCGGTTCTTCAGCACGCCGCCCATGGCGCCCACCCGGACATCGCCAGCGCCGCCCATGGCCTTGTAGTAGGGGCCGTCGGTGTGGGTGACGCCGTCGGGGCTGTCCACGCTGGCCACCGCCACGTAGCCCACCACGACGGTCTCACCGCCGTTCTTGTTGATGCCGATGATGGCGCCGGTCGGGTCGATACTCATGCTCTCCAGCTGGACGCACTTATTCTCGCCGTTAGCCGCAATACGGGTGGTGTCGAAAACTCCATCCGCATCAGGCGTCCAAGCGCCATCCTTCGGGCCCTTGGCTGCGGCGTCTCCCGCAATATTGGAAGCGGCCATATTATTGTTGGTGTCAGGCTCCCCGAGCACGGAATAGACTGGGGCGCCAGTCTGCCAATTCGGCTTGGCTGTGCCGGCGGCTATCTGGTCAGCGGTAGTGCCCGCGGGATAACCGCCATTCTCCACAGTGGGGACGGCCGCAGACAGGGGCAGGCGGAGGGGAACCAGCTCGGTGCTGATGATGGTGGGGTCCTTAAGGTAGCCGCTGCCATCGGGGTTCATGGCACCCTCAGCGGCATTTGGGTTATAATAGGGGTTCTGCACGGTGGCGAAGCCGTAGAGCACGTTGCCCCGGCGGTCGCAGATATAGCCGTCGTTGTCCACCCGGAAGTCGCCCAGGCGGGACAGGTTCAGGGAGGACAGGTCGGCGCTGGTGTTGACCGTGCCGTCCTTGGTGCCGGTGAGGAAGAAGCCCTCGTTCATCAGCATGCAGTCCAGGCCATAGCCGGTGGGGGCGTAGGTGGAGGGGGCCATGTTCAGGTCGATGGAGCCCACGCTGGAGCCGTAACCGATCTGGGAGGGGTTGTTGCCGCCCTTGGTCTCGCCGCCGTTGGAACCGGCCTTGGAGGTGTTGTACATGGACTCCTGGAAGGTCATGCGCTGGGTCTTATACCCATAGGTGTTCACGTTGGCGATGTTGTTGCCGATGACGTTCAGCTTGCTCATGTGGGATTTCAAGCCGCCGATGGCGGCGTACATTGCTCCGGTCATGCTTTTAAAACTCCTTTTTCTGGCGCTGCCGGCCCCCTGTCATTCGGACAGGGCGCCAAAGCATCCGCAAAGGTCCTGCTCTCTGTTATTTCAGCAGTACAGCGCCGTCGATATTGGTGAAGATGTTTTCCTCCATCTCCTCCTGGGACATGGTGGTGATCACCCGCCCGTGGGGGACGTTGATGATGAAGGCCCGGGTGGCGTCAAAAGCCAGGATGTTGGTGGCCCCTTTGGCCTGGGCCCGCTCCACAGAGTCAGCCAGCTGGCCCATTAGGGTGTCGTCCACCTGGATGCCCCGTTCCGCCGCGCGGCTCTGGGCGTGCTTGGAGAAGGAGATGGCGGGCTCCGCCGTCCTGTTCAGCTCCCGGTTCAGCAGAGCGCCAAACTGCCCGTCTTGGGGGGAATTGACCCGGCTCACCTGCTGGACCCGGTCCACGGGGGTGACGCCAGGGACTGGGGAAATGGGGAATACGCGTTCTGCCATATGATTCACTTCTTTCCTCGCGGACTTCCTGTCCGCTGATTCAAAGCCGGAGTCCGTTCCGGCCGCCGGCTTTAGCCTACGGAGTTCTCATCGGGGGGAGTCTCTCCGTCACCGCCGGTTGCGGGGGGCGTCCCGTCGCCGCCCTCCACAGGGGGCTTGGTGCCGTCCTCACCGTCCACGGGAGGAGTTTTGTCCCCTTCACCGTCGCCGTCACCCTCGCCGTCCACGGGGGGCTTCTCGGGCTTCTCAGGCAGGCGGCCCACGGCCATGATGTCGCTGAGGAAGTAGCCCTCGCCGTTGTCCAGGTAGATAATCGGCTGGCCGTCGTAGGTGCCGGTACCGGTGACCTTGCCCACGATCTCCTTCAGCTCCTTGTTCTCCGAGTCCCAAACGCCCACGGTAACTACTTTGTCCACCAGGGAAGCGGAGTAGGACATCACGTTGGCCAGGGTTAGCTCTTTCATCTGGGTGGTCATGTCGGTCATGGCCTGCATAGTGCTCATCTGGACCAGCTGGTTCATCATGTCGCTGGTGTCGGCCTGGTTGTCGATGGTCTGGTTCTGGAACTGGGCGATCATCAGGCCCAGCATGTCGGTGAAGGACAGGGTGCTCTTGTCCCGCTTGTCGCTATCCAGCTCAGCCCGCTCGTCCTCCGTGATGCCGGAGGCGCTGGAGCCATTGGAAGCCTTGCTGGTGCCGGCAGTGGTGGTTGCGGGGGTCTGATACCGGCTGACCAGGTCCATCAGGCCGCTGTTTACAGAATCTGTTGTTGGCATTGTGTTCACCTCCTAGGGAACTTAGATGGCCTCGCCCGGCTGGAACAGGCCCAGGCGGAGCTGCTGGAGGAAGTCGTCGCTGCGGGTGTGCTCCTCCCGCTGGCGCTGTTGGTGCTGCTGCTGGTTGTGGCCATCGGGGTCGGCCTGCTGGTTCAGTTGCTGCTGGGCCTGCTGGGCGTCCTCGTGGCGCTGGACCTCGATGTGGACCTGGTTCTGGTTCAGGCCCTGGAGGGCCAGGTTCAGGCTGTCCAGGTGCTGGGTCAGCAGGCTGGCGGCCTTGGCGCTGGTGGCGTGCAGGACCACGTGGAGGGCGCCGTCGCCGCTCTGGGTCAGCTGAATGGTCAGGTTGCCCAGGTTCTCCGGGGAGAGCTTGATCTGGATCTGTTTCAGCCCGGCCTCCGCCGCCTGGCGGATGGTGTTGGCCAGCTGGGCGTCCATATCGGGCTGCTCCGTGTCCAGCTGGAAGTTCTCGCCCACCTTCTCAGGCGTGCCCTCCAGGTCACGGAACAGGGGAGTCTCCACCCCGATTTCCAGCAGCTCTTCGTCCACCTCGGGGAAGTTGTCCTCGTCCATCCGGACAGCGGACTTCATCACGTCCACCATGCCCTTGACAGGGGAACCGTCCTTGGCGCTCATCTCGTCGATGGTCCGTAACAGGGAATCCAGCTTGTTCTCGGGAATCACAGGGAACTCGCCGTTGTCCTTCTGCTCGGTGATCTTATCCAGCATGGCTTCGATCTCAGTCATGGAAACCATCACCCGGTCGCCGTCAGCGTTGATCGTCAGATAGCCCTCGGGCCGGGACCCGGACTGAACCGGAATCGTCTCAGCGCCCTCCAACTGCTGGTAGATAAACTTGCCGTCCTCCGTGATACCCAGGATCTGGGCCGCCCCGGTGACCAGCGCCGCCAGCATGGGGCCGCTCAACTGATCCACCTCAACGGTGACCTTCATCTGGCCCGGCTCATCGCCGTCCGTGTTCACCTTGCCGGCGGGTTTCTCGGCGGCCTGAGCCTTGTCGGGCTGCTCCTTGTTCTCCACAGGCTTGTCGGCGGCGGGGTCATCCTTCTTGACCTGGGCCTTGTTCATCAGGTCCTGGAAGCTCTCGCCCTTCTCCGTCTTGGAGGCGCTCTGGTTGTTCCGGCCGATGTCGGGGACGGAGGCGCTCATAGCGGCCATCATATCCTGCATCCGCTCCAGCATTTTTGTCTCTACGCTCTGCATCTCTTCATTTCACCTCCTTTCAATGGGATGCGGCCTTCCACCGCTGCTATATAGAGGAACACCCTAGGGTGTAACTCCCGATCTCAGGCCTCCATGGCGGCCATGGCACGGGCGGTGGACACGAACTCGTCAATCATGAGCTCCTCGTCCTTCTGCGCCGCCTTGCGGTAGCTGTCCAGCTTCTTCTCCTTCAGCTTCTCGATGGAGGCGGTCTCCTGCCGGGCCTCTACCACTTTGGAGCGCTTCTCCTCCTCCTGGCGGCGGAGGAGCTCCAGCTTGTGGTTCTCTGTCCGGATTTTCTGCTCCATGGCCCGGAGATACTGCTCATACTGCATGGCCTCCAGCACGGTAAGCCCCTCCAGCTTGCGCTGGGTGAACTCCTGGTCCAGCTGGCTGTACTGATCTTCCAGGCCGGCGACCACCGCCTCCTGGGCACGGACCTGGGCCAGGATGGCCCCGTGCTCCGCCCGGAGGGCATCCAAGGCCTGCTGCTTGTAGTCCAGCACCGTCTCCAGGGAGAAGCGGAACTTCTTCACCGGCCCTCACCGCCTTTCTTCTGTGGTTAATCACTGTAAAATCCTGTTCAACTGAGCCAGGCTGTCCTCATAGGAGAAGGATTCATCCACCGCCTGCATGAGGAACTGGTTGATGGCGTCCATCTTGGTCAGGGCGTGGTCCAATTTGGGGTTGGTCCCCGCCTTGTAGGCCCCGATGGAGACCAGGTCGGCGTTTTTCTCATAAACCCCCATGATGTCTCGGAGCTTCGAGGCCAGCCGCCGGTGCTCCGGGGAGACAATCTCCACCATCAGACGGGAGATGCTGGCCCCCACGTCGATGGCGGGGAAGTGGTTGGCGTTGGCCAGCTGGCGGGACAGGACGATATGGCCGTCCAAAATGCCCCGGACCGTGTCGGCGATGGGCTCGTTGGTGTCGTCGCCCTCCACCAGAACGGTGTAGACCCCGGTAATGGAGCCCTTCTCAAAGTTCCCGCTGCGCTCCAGCAGCTTGGGCAGCTCGGCGTAAATGGAGGGGGTGTACCCTCTGGCCACCGGCGGCTCGCCCACCGCCAGGCCGATCTCGCGCTGGGCCATGGCGAACCGGGTGAGGGAGTCCATCATCAGCAGGACATCATAGCCCTGATCCCGGAAGTACTCGGCGATACTGGTGGCCACGCTGGGACACTTCATCCGCAGCATGGCGGGCTGGTCGGAGGTGGCCACCACCAGGACGGAACGGCGCATGCCCTCCTCCCCCAGATCCTTGTGCATAAACTCCAGAACCTCGCGGCCCCGCTCGCCCACCAGGGCGATGACGTTGATGTCCGCCTTTACGTTCTTGGCGATCATCCCCATGAGCGTGGACTTGCCCACGCCGGAGCCGGCGAAGATCCCGATACGCTGGCCCTTTCCGATGGTCAGCAGGCTGTCAATGGCTTTGATCCCGAACTCCATCCGCTCCCGGATGGGGGGGCGGGCCATGGGGTTGATATAGCCGCTGTCCACAGAGAAGGTGTCCGCCCGGCCGAAGGGGTCCAGCCCGTCGATGGGCTGGCCCAGGGCGTTGATTACCCGGCCCCGGAGAAAGGGGCCCACCGGCAGGGTCAGGCGCTTGCCGGTGTTGCGGACAAAGTTGCCCGCTGAGATGCCGCTCATGTTGGCGTATGGCATCAGGAGGATGTGGTCATTTTTAAAGCCCACCACCTCGGCGGGGACCTGTCCTCCTGACTCGTTGGAATAGATTCGGCAGATATCGCCGATGGCGGCCCGGCCGCCGGAGGCCTCAATGGACATGCCCACGATATTCTCGATTTTCCCGGTCCGGCCCACCGTCTCGGCGGAGCGGACGGTGGGGATTAACTCCCGGAACATATCCCTATGCCTCACTTCTCAATATATTACCACTCAAGCCCCAGCTGGTCATACAGCACGTCCTTGATCCGGGACATCTGGGTGGACACGCTGGCGTCCACGATCTCATCCGGGGTCTCGATGATGCAGGTTCCGCCCTCGTCGTCCCCCATGGGGACCACCTTGATGTGCTGGGACAGGGCCCCAAGGGTACTGGTCAGGGCGGGTGAGATCTGTGCCATCCCCCGGGCGTCGCAGCCTGAAATATAGATATGCACCCACTCCTGGCGCTTCATCCGCTCGGTGGCGGTCTGGATCATACGGACAATGACCTCGCTGCTGCTCTTCAGGCTCACCCGGACCACCTTCTCGGCCACGGCGATGCACAGGTCCAGCAGCTCGTCCCGGGTCTGGAGGAGCATCTCCTCCCGGGCCAGCGAGGCCTTTTCCAGGAAGACCTGGATATCCTTCTCCAGCCGGGCGGCCGTGGCCTCCCGGTCCCGGATGGCGTCCTCCATGGCCTTGGCGGTGCCCTGGGCGTAGCCCTCCCGGTAACCCTCGTCCCGGGCGCCCGCCCGGACATCCTCCGCCTCGGCGGCAGCCTGCGCCCTGGCCTGGTCCAAAATCTGCTGGGCCTCCTCCCGGGCCTGGCTCAAAATGAGCTCTGCCTGGAGCTGGGCGTAGTGGACCGGGGTGACGGGCTCGGTTTTGACAGGCTCCTCCTGGGGGAGGCTGTCAAGGCCCGCCTCCTCAGGGAGGGGACCAGTCTCCGGCAGCTCCGCCCACTCGTCCAGCTCCTGGAGGAGTGGATTATCCTCCCCGCTCTCAATGGAGTTGGCGTCTGGCAGAATATAGGTCTCAGCCTTTGGCTCCAGAAAGCCCTTGAGGATATTACGCAATGATATCGTCCTTTCCGCCCTTCAGGATCACGATCTCGTTCCGCTCCTCCAGGTCGCGGATCACGCCCACAATACGCTGCTGGGCGTCCTCCACGTCCTTCATGCGGACATTGCTCGTGATCTCCAGATCGTCCCGGATGCTCTCCGCCATACGGGCGGACATGTTGGTAAACAGCTTGTTGGCCACCTCGCTGTTGGCTGTCTTGAGGGAGAGCACCAGATCCCGCTGGTCGCAGTCCCGCAGGAAGCGCTGGACAGACCGGTCGTCCATGGTGACGATATCCTCGAAGACAAACATCCGCTTGCGGATCTCGTCGGCCAGCTCCTCGTTGTGGGCCGTCAGGCCGTCGAAGATGGACTTTTCGCTGGACCGGTCCAAATTGTTCATGATGCCGGCTACGTAGTCTATGCCGCCCACCTTCACATTGGAACTGGTAATGATGCTGGAGAACTTCCGCTCCATCTCCGCCTCAATGATCTTGATGGCGGCGGGGGAGGCGCTCTCCATGGTGGCGATGGCCTCCACCACCCGGATCTGCCGGTCGGGCTCCAGCTGCTCGATGACGCCGGCGGCCTTGTCCGGGTCCACATAGCTGAGGACCAGGGCCATGGTCTGGGGGCGCTCGTTCTGGAGGGCGGAGTACAGGGATTTCACATCCGCCTTGTTCAGGAAGGCGAACTCCCGGGTCTTCAGGGACTTGGTGACCTTCTCCAGCAGCTGCTGGGCCGTCTGGTTGCCGAAAGCCTTTTCCAGCACCGTCCGGGCGTACTCCAGGCCGCCCTCGGTCACCGCCTTGTTGGTGAGGCAGGCCTGGTAGAACTCCGTAAGGACTTCCTCGGTCTGGGCGGAATCCAGCATGCCCAGCCGGGCCACCTCCAACGTGAGGGTCTCAATGTCCTCCGGCTCCATGTACTGGTACAGGCTGGAGGCTTTCTCCGCCCCCAGGGAGACGATCACCGCGGCTGCCTTCTGGGAGGCGCTCAGCTTTACAGCGGGTTGGGTCTGGGTCTCAGGCATCCTCGTTCTCCCCCTTCAGCCACATTTTCACGATCTGGGCCGCAATCTCCGGGTTGCTCTGGGCGAACTGCCGGACAGACTTACGCAGCTCCATACTCTTCTCGGTGTTGATCTCCATAATATCGGCGCCGGTGGTGACGGGGACGCTTGCCAGGATCGCCGCCGCCTCAGCGGCGGCCGCGGCGGCGGCCTCCTCCTCCAGGGCCAGCTGCTTGGCCTTCTTCTTCTTTTTCTTCTTCTTGAGGATCAGCAGGACAATCACCAGCACGATCAGGAACAGGACCAGGCCGCCGATCCCGGCGTACAGCACCCAGGGCTCCAGCTGAATCCCAGCGGACGGGCCGGCCACAATCCCCTTCTCGAAGGGGGCGATCAGCACGGACACCCGGTTTTCCGGCATTTCCCCGCCGATGCCGGCGGCCATGGCCACATGGCCGCGCAGGGTGGCGGTGTCCACCGAATTGGCGTTGGGGGCGTCCTGGTTGATGGTGACAGACACGCTCACATCGGTGATGGTGCCGGCCATGACCTCCCGCTGTTCCACAGTGGTGTCGGTGTTATAGTCCTTGTCGGTCTGATTGCCCGCGTAGGTCTCATTTCCATTGAGGTCGGGCTCCCGGTTGGGGTAGGTGGGGAGATCGGCGTTGCTCTCAGTGCCCACGGGGCCGCCCACAGGCTCGGTGCCGTCCCGGATGATCTCCCAGAAGATGTGCTCGCTGCCGATGAGCCCGGCGTTGGGGGCGGCCCCCTCCGGCTGGCGGTAGGCGGTGGACTCGATCACCCTCCGGTCCACGTCCACCACGCTGTTGACGGCCACCTTCACGTTGTCCCGGCCGTAGATGGCCCCCAGGGATTCCATCACCTGGGTGCGCACCCGGTTGTTGATCTGCTCCTCATACTGGAGCTTCAAGGCGCTGGCGTCCTGGATGCTGCTCAGCTCGCCGGTATATGTATTGCCCCGGTCGTCCACAATGGACACGTTGCCGATCTCCAGCCCCTCCTGGGCGTGGGACACGGCGTTGCGGATGGCGTTGGCCATCTGGTCGCTGATCCGGTTGACCCCGTTGTCCAGGAACAAGGTGACGCTGGCGCTGGCGGGGGTGGGGTCGTCAAACACGTAGGTCTGCTCCGAGCCCGGGGAGATCACCACATCCACGTCCCGGATCCCCTCCCACTTGCGGAAGATACCCTCCAGCTTCTCCATGGTGGAGATCAGGTAGGCCCGGTCCAGCTGGGAGTTGGTGGTCAGCCCGCCGGAATGTTCCGTGTAGTAGGGGAACAGGGCGCCGGTGGTGGGGTAGCCCGCCAGGGCCAGCTGGGCCTGGAGCTGGCTTACCTGGTTCTCCGGCACCAATATGGAGTCCCCGCTGACCTGGTAGTCCGTGATCCCATTGTCGCTCAGATAACCCATGATCGAGCTGGTCTCTGTGGACGACAGCCCGGTGTACAGCACGCCGTAGGGCTTGTTGCTGAGCATCACCGCCGCCGCGACGATGAGGACCAGGATGATCCCCGCGCACACACCCAGCAGGATCCGGGTCTTCTTATTCATTTTTATAAAAAAAGC
The DNA here is from genome assembly GCA_947073515.1 of uncultured bacterium. GTDB lineage: Bacteria > Bacillota > Clostridia > Oscillospirales > Oscillospiraceae > Lawsonibacter. The sequence goes on from CAMTMC010000023.1 coordinate 13,074, forward strand.
CTTTATCTTTTCCCAAAGACCTTTCAGCTTTGTATCCAACCTGGTCCCCTCCGGCCTAATCTCTTAAAACGCGGGCATAGCGGCCCATTACAGGCTCATCCGCATCAGCTCGCTGTAGGCGTCCATCGCCTTGTTGCGCAGCTGGATCAGCAATTCCGAGGCGGTGCTGGCCTTGGCCGCAGCGATGCTGACCTCCGCCGGGTTGTCTACCTGGCCGGTGGCCAGGCCGTACAACAGGCGGTTGTGCTCATCGCTGGTCTGGCGCACATTGTCCACGGCGGAGCGGAAAATATCGGCGAAGATCAGCCCGGAGGCCTGCCCGTCTCCCTTGTCCTCCCCCCGCTGGGACAGCGGCTCCCACAGGGGCTGGATGGGGCTGATATGATTCATAAATTCCATGGAAAAACCTCCCACAATCAGTAAAATACACCAAATGCCCAGGCTCTCAAAGCGCAGTACAAGGCCAGACCATTTCATGTCTTTTCAGGACTCCGCCTGCCGAACAAAAATATGCCTGGCCTAGACCACTATTTGCCGATCTCCATTCCCTTGGCGATCACGCTCTTCAATAAATTAAAGGCCGTCACATTCGCGGAGTAGGCCTGGCTGGCCGCCATGCCATCGGTGATCTCTTTCACCAGATCCACGTTTGGCAGCTCTACATACCCCTCCTCGTTTGCGTCGGGATCAGTGGGGTCATATTTCAGCTTAAAATCCGAGGGGTCCTCGGCCACCTCAGCCACACGCACGCCGCCCCGGGTCTCTGTGGCCAGCCGGCCTCCCCGGCCATTCCGGGTCCGGGCCAGCACGTCCGCAAAGCGGCCCACCCCGTTGTCCGCCTCGAAGACGGTGATCTTCCTGCGGTAAGGGCCCTCACCCTCCTCGGTGCGGGTGGTGTTCATATTCACAATATTCTCGGAGATCACGTCCAGGCGCTGCTGCTGGGCAGTAAAGCCGGACCCAATCACATCAATGGAACTGACGAAAGCCATATCTCAGCCCTCCAAATTTAAATACGCCGGCCGCTGCCGGGCGGCCCTCCGCCAGGGAACGGCAAAACCCCTGTCTCTTTCTCGAGGAGACAAGGTTCATAGTCTCTCTTACTGGCCCCGGATGACACTGCGCAGGTTGGAAAAATAGCCGTTGATGGAGTCCATCACGTACTGCATCTGGTAGGCGGCCCGCACGGCCTCCACCTCCTGCTCCGCCACGTTGACGCCGTTGTCATCCATGCGCATGCTCTCGTTGGAGGCCACATGGACCTGGGGCGCCGAGGCGCTGATGGCCGACCGGAGGGCGGACCTGGGCCTCTCCCGGTTTGCGGCGGCCCTGAGGCGGCTGTCAAACTCCTCCTCAAAGGTGACGTATTTGGCCTTGTAATTGGGCGTCTCGGCGTTGACAATATTCTCATTAATGGCACTCAGCTTGGTCCACTGGAAGTTCATAGAGCGCTCCAGCATCAAAAGCGAGTTGGAAAACAAACGGTCAGACATTTGGTCTGCCTCCTGTCTTGCTCAAGTTAAAATATTTCTGTCCCAGTATAGCAGGAACACAGCGGGGCTGTCAAGGGCACAGTGCCCCTTCCCCACCAGCGGTGGGAAGCCCTTTGAACATATTTCTATTGCAATTATATTCTTTTTTCCGGCATAGCACAAGAGAAACGCAACAATTTTTTCAGTTTTTTATGTTGATATTATGTCCGCCCTGTTTCAGCCCTCAGCGACCCCGCCCGGCCCCGCTGTGCCCGGGAGCTCTGGCCGGGATGCGCCGCAGCTAATCTGTAGCATACAACATAATCGACTCCAATGCAAGGGGAATTTTTGGAATGACAGCGGCGGCAAAAGGGATATCCCCTGCCGCCGCTCGTGTTTCGCCTATCATTTAGCTGGAGCCCGTGCCTATTGTTATGCGCTCCCCTCCGGGCCGCCCTCCTTGAGCACGCCCAGCAGCTCCAGGGGCGGGGCCTCCTCGTCCGCGGCCTCCCGGTTGGTCTGGGCGGCCACCTTCAGCTCGCTGCGCAGGATGGGCACGCTCCTGGGGGCCTGGATAGCCAGGCGCACCCGGCCGGCCTCCACTGAGAGGACTGAGATCTCCACATTGTCGCCGATGAGCAGGGACTCCCCCTCTTTCCGCTGGAGGATCAGCATGGCCCATCCCCCTCTTTCCGCCCAAACTCCGACAGAAGGTGGTGCATGTGGTATTCCTTGTCCTCCAGGATCACCTGCATGGCCCGGCGGGTGCCGTCATTGATCACCACGGGACAGCGCAGGTTCACCGTGCTGTCCGCCACCGGCCTGCGCACCACGCACAGGGTATAGAAGCACAGGTCCTCGCTGCGCTCCACCCCCATGGCCTTCAGCTCCGGAGTGGTCAGCCGAGGGGCATAGTCCGGCTTCAGGGAGAAGGGGTTCATGGCCACAAAGGCCAGTCCCGGGGTGGCCGCGCTCTGGAAGCAGAGCAGCGTCCCCTCGCTGTCCTCAAAGGGCAGGAGGAAAAACTCCTTCTCCTCCTCAAAGCCGAACAGCCCCTCGGGGAAGTGGAGCAGGTCCTCCTCCGGACAGTCGATCTCACCGAAATACTTGGTCTGTAAGCGCAAGACAGTTCCTCCTAAATCACGCCCTCACGTCCACCGGCTCGTAGTTGGGGTCGGAGGAGGGGGGCACATAGATGGGGCCGCCGATATACTTGATGACCACCTCAGGCCGCTGGGTCACGGTAAACTCGATATCGCCGGGGGTAAACTCAAAGCTGGCCTGGTTCAGCTTCCAGTCGAAGTTCAGCTTATCCATCTCATAGCGGATATTCATCTCGCCGGGGTCCCAAGTGATCTCAGGCCCGACCTTGGGCAGGAAGTCGATGCCCACGTTGGTCTTCACATCCTTCATCATGGTTTCCTCCGCGAACTGGGTGACCAGCTCCTCCCCCACCTGGGTCTTCAGCAGCAGCTGGCCCTGGCGGGCGAAGGTGGCGGTGGCCTGATAGGCCGCCTGCTGCCCCTTCTGGGCCCCCTGGTCCAGATAGCGGGCCAGGGTGGGCGACAGGGAATTCCTCGCCTCAAAGGTGTCGATGTTCACCCGGATGGGCCGGCTCTTGATGCTCAGGCCGTTCTCCTCCCTGGTGACCTCCATCTCGGCGGTGCCGCGGGCGTACTGCAGCTTGGCGTTGGTGGTCTTCATCTCGATTTGGATGGGTACCGTTGTAATTTCAATCAGTGATTTCATTGTGTGACGCACGCTCCCTTCTGCTGTAATCTAGGCATCCATACCTTTATCCGCACACAATTTATCAATTTCCGGGCGCTCCCGGGTTATCTCATATAGTCGATCAGGGACTGGCTGAGCAGCTGGTTGCCGATCTTCAGCGCCGAATTGTAGCAGTACTGCTCCCAGGAGAAGTTGGTGATGGCGTCCGCCAGGTCCACCTGCTCCACGTTCAAAATCTGCTCGTTGAGGTTGACGGCCTGGTCCTGAAGGCGGCTACCGTTGGTCTTCAGGAAGCTGGAGTTGGCGTCCAGCTCCACATACTTCTCGGTGATGCTCTCCTGGGCCAGCTTCAGCTTAGTCATCAGCCGTTCGGCCTCGGCGGCCAGGCTCTCGGGGGTCTCATTGGTGCCCGGCGCGGGGACATAGCCCTGGGGCTTGGCGTCCTCGCTCCACTGGCTGAATACCTGGCCCAGCCGCTTCATAATCATAGCCACGTTCTTGGGGTCGCCAAACTCATCGCTGTCGTCTATGCCGTAGCCCACGAACTTGATGCCGGCCAGGGCGGAGTTGAAGGCGCTGCCGTTCTTCAGCTTGCCGTCCGTGCCCTCCGCCATGCCCATGCCCAGATCCAGGAGCATCTCCTCGTCACACATCTTATCCAGTTTTTTCTTGTCGCTGCTGTCCTTGTAATACTTGATCCATTCCTTCTGATCGGCTGTCAGGGTGGGATCATCCTCTTTAGGCATATTCTCCGGCATACCGAAGTCATCCAAAGCGCCCCAGCCAGTAGGCTCCGGCGTAGCGGGCCTTTCCACCTTGCCGCAGTTGACATTGATCCCCCGGTAGTAGAGCTCCTCCCCCTTCCACTCGAAGGGGACGTTCAGCCCGTCGTTGCCGGCGAAGACGAACTGGTCGCCCAGCTTCTGGTTCATGGCATTGATGATGGTGTCGGCGGTCTCGTCCAGCACCTTGCCCAGGGCGATCCGGCTCTCGCCGGCGGTGCCGGTGACGCCGCCGATGGCGGACATCCGGCCGTTGGCGTCGATCAGGTTGTTGACGATGCCCTTCAGGTTGGTCCAGGCCACGTGGAACTTATTATAGGTGGCGTCGTTGCTGTTGTACTGGTTGCTGGTGCTCCAGTAGTCCCGGCGCAGGCGGAAGGCCTGGGCGGCGGCGGCGGGATCGTCGGCGTAGCTGTTGAAGGTGCGCTGGGTGAGCACCATATCCCGGGCGTCCGCCAGCTTGTTGGTGGAGCCCATCAGATTGTGCCGGTAGGTGTTCATCATCATGTTGGTGGTAATACGAAAGCCCATCTTTGATTCCCTCCTTATCTGATGGTGCCGTTGATCAGCTTATCCAGCATGGAGTCCAGGGTGGTCATAAGCTGGCAGGCGGCCGCGTAGGATTTCTGGTACTGCATCATGCTGGTGGCCTCCTCGTTCAGGTCCACGCCGGACACGCTCTGCCGGTTGTTCTCCAGGGCCAGGGCGTTGGTGGTATAGCTGGAGTACATGGTGTTCGTGATCAGCTGGTCGGTGGCCAGGTTGTTGTTGACGCTGGCCAGCATCTCCTGGAAGGTGCCGCTGAAGTAGCGGCCGTCGGCCTCCGCGTCGGGCACCACGTCCCAGGCGTAGTAGTCCAGCTTGGTACCCATCATGGAGATGAGGTGGCCGATGTTGTCGTTGGCGGTGGTGTGCTCCACCACGGAGCCGTCCGCCAGCACCTCGTTGGGCTCCTTGGAGTTCAGGATCCGCACGTCGTGGACGCTCCAGCTCTTGGAGATGCTGATGTTGGCGGCGGTGATGCCGGTGGTGTCGTTGCCGTCGCCGGAGTTGCTGAACAGCGGGCCGCCGTCGTAGTACTCATACTCCTTGGTGAGCTGGCCATTCTTCCGGAGGGTCTCCAGGTTTTTGTAGGCCTGATCCTTGGCCATCTGACGCAGCTCGTTATCCGAAAGATCCTGATTGGCGGGGTCTGCCTTCAACGCGTCAAAAATCTTGGCTGTATCAAAGTCATCGGCTGTCAGCGGCCCCTGAGTGCCATCAGCCTTTGTTCCCGTAATCGTTCCGGGCGGGGTGGCGCCGTTCACAAACTCGCCGTCAGCGTTTACCTCGTAGTACTTCCCCACCTTATCCAGGTCCACCTGGTTGGACTGGTTGAAGGTCTCGGCGAACTTCCGGGCCAGGGCGTCCAGGGCCTTCTGGTAGTAGGGGATGCCCCGCTTGTCGGTGGCCTTGGGGTCAAAGGCCACGTCCGTCTCGCTGGCGAACTCGCCCTCCTCGGTGAGCAGTTCCCGCACCGCCTGGAGGGAGCCAAACAGGTCGTTGTCCCCCAGGTCCACCGTCTCGGTGATCTCCTGGTTGAACTCGTCCCGCATATAGCGGCCCTCCTTGTCCGTGAGGGCGGCCAGCCGCATCCACAGCCGGTTCTCGTCAGAGCCCTCCTTGGCGTTGTCCACTATTGCGGCATCGGCGGGATCGTCGGTGGGGTCTCCGTTTTCATCCAGATACTTCATGCCGGGCTCATGGTCAGGATCATAGTCCAGGTTTTTCGTAGGATTCCCCTGCGCGTCCTTCGCCGCTTCCCGCAGGCTGTCGGTGGGCTTGCCGTCCCGGTCCAGATATTGCATGCCCTTGGGATCGGTGGGGTCATATTCGGGGTTCCGGAGGTAGTCCTGCTCCGGCATATCCAGCTGGGTGGCGTAGATGCCGTCCACCAGCTTGGTGGGCGGGTTGCCCGAGTCGGCCAGGGTGATCACCAGCTTCTCCACCTCGGAGTACTGGTCGATCCGCTCCGTCTCATACTTCACGTCGATCTTCATATAGCTGGACAGCTCGTCGATAAACACGTTGCGCTGGTCCCGCAGCTCCAGGGCGTCGTCCCCGAAGATGCCCGCCTTGCGGATCTCGGCGTTCAGGTCCCGGATCCTGGTGAGCAGGGTGTTGACGGTTTTCACGTCCTTTTTCAGGTCCTCCAGCTGGTTGTTCTTGGTGGTCTCCATGGCCTTGGCGTAGTCGTTCATCAGCCTGACCAGGGTCTGCGCGGAGGAACGGACAATGGTGTCGTTGTCCTCAGAGCCCACGGTGCGGTTGAGGATGTTCAGCTGCTGGAGCAGGTCGCTGAACTGGGCCTCGATCACGCCGAACTCATTGTTGCCCTTGCCCACCTCGTCCAGGATGTGGGCAAGCTGCTGCAGGCCGTCCACCCGGGCCTCGGCGGCGCCCACCTTGGAGTTCTCGTCCCGGTAGCGGATGTCCAGGAAGGGGTCCCGCAGCTGGGAGGCCCCGTCGGCCAGCACGCCGTAGCCGATATTCACCCCCAGCCCGTTGGCGTACCGGCTGTTGCCGGAGCCGTGGATGGACACCAGATCCAGCCGCTGGCGGGTGTATCCCTTGGTATTGATGTTAGCGATGTTGTTGCCCGTCACGTTCAAGGACGCCTGGGAGGCGTAGATGCCCAGACGCGCGGCGGTGAAAGAGCCAAATGTGCCGATAACAGCCATAACAGTTCTCCTTTATCTCAGCCGGGCGCTCAGGCCCGGAAATCAGTCTGACGGTTCCTGCGCTCCTCCTCGGCCTGGGCGGCGTCCCCTGCCTGCTGGGCCTGGATGCGCTCAATCGCCCGGAGATTGACCTCCAGGGTGTCCCGGGCGGCCTGGCTGGCCGCCTGGAACACATCATACTGGCGGCGCAGCTCCTCTACAACGGCCTTGGTCTCCAGGTCCAGTCCCTCCGGGCTGTGGCTTTGCAGCTTGCTCAGGGGGACGCCCTTCAGCCCCAGGTCGGCCAGCATGGCCTCCCGCTTCTGGTCGCAGCCCCGCAGGGACATGCTCAGGGCCTGCTCCCGCTTCATGCAGTCCTCCACTCCGGCCAGATCCCCCCTGGCGGCGGCGGCGTTCTTGTCCCGCTCCACCTGGGAGAGCTGTTCCAGGGTCTTGGACAGACCGGACAGCAGCTTTAAATAGTCCTGCCAACTCGTCCCCGCCATTTACTCGCCCTCCGCCATCAGCAGCATGCGGGCGGCCGTCTCCCTGGCGTCGGGCCGGTACTGGCCGGAGGCCACCTGGCGGCGCAGCTCCTGGATTTTGCCGGTTGTGTTTACGGTACGCACCTGGCGGGACAGGTCGGACACCAGCGCCCGGAAGCTGCCGCTCTCCTCCCCGGGGCGGGCGGACAGGGTGATCTGGTCATAGTGCCCCTCCTGTACGCGGGCGCTCTCGCCGGTGTGGCCACCGGAGAAACGGACGGCGCCGGGCGCGGGGACAGGGAACCCCTCTCGTCTGGTAATCTGCATAATATACCTCCATAAACCCGTCGGGACGGGCCTTGTAAATCCAACGCCCACAGGCGCAATAAGATACTCTTGTATTTATCCTATCGGTTTCTCCGGCCAAAAGATAACACACAGACAGAAATTTTTTTCCTCATTTCCGCCCGCCCCCCCAGACCCCGCTGGAGATTCCAAGAAAATATTTTGTTTTCCCGTTGCGTGGGGGAATGTTTTGCGCTATAATGTATTAACAGAATAACCGCCAGCCGTGTTTTGGAAAGGGGGTGTAACTGTCTGTGTCGAACGCGCTCTATCACTGTAAAAAAGCGGAACTGCATCTTCCCGATGGCAAGGCGATCCCGGCCAAGGTGAGCATCGGCCCCATAGGCGGCCTGATCGTCGCCGCCGCCGAAAAGCCCGCCTACCAGCTAGGCACCCCCATTGAGATCTCCTTTTTCGATCCCATTATGGGTGTGGTCACCTGTATGTGCTCCCTCACCGCCCCCCTTGTGGACGAGGACCGCACCGAGTACTCCTACCGCTGCGAGATCCTGCAGCAGCTCTCCCAGGACCAGCGGCGGGAGGATATCAAGGTCCCTCTGGCCGCCACCGTCACCATCAAGCTGGAGGGGGGTACCGGCGCAGAGGCCCAGGCCACCCTGCGCAACATCAGCGCGGGCGGGGTGTACCTCATCACCTCCCTGGGGGCGGCGGTGGGCAGCCGGCTGTCCTTCATGTTCCATGGGGCGGGGGGCTCTTTGCCCCTCACGGCCCAGGTCCTGCGGGTGGAACAGGTGACTGACCGGCTGGGCCGGCCCCTGTTCGGGTACGGCTGTCAGTTTGTCCACCTGGCCTCCCGGTACGAGGCCCAGCTGCGCAGCTACGTCTTCTCGGAGGAACGGCGCCTGCATAAAATAGAAAAGTAAAATCACCAACAGGCCCGGACAGAGAGCTGTCCGGGCCTGTTTTTATGTCACGTCAGTTCCTTACCCCGGCTTTTGGGCGATCACGCAGTACCAGTCCGTATCCTCGGTAAAGGCCCCGGCCTGGGCCGGGTTCTGGTACAACTCCACCTTCTGGTAGCCCATCACGGACAGCTTGTCCAGCAAAAGCTTTTGGGAAATCGGGTGGTAGTGCTCCCGGAACTCCTCCCGCTGCACGATCCGGTTGTCCCGCTCAAAGGTGTACAGCAGGTTGAAGTCCATGGAGCCGTCCGGGCAGTAATCCCACGCCTGCACCAGGTTGATCCGGATGTCGTCCCGGAAAAAGGGGGGATAGGTGTAAAATCTCTGCCTCGTACGGAGGATTTTGTCCCAGTTGCGCAGGTCAAAGCACAGCCAGCCCCCGGGGGAGACCAGGGCGTCCATCTGCTCCAGCACGCCCAGCACCTGGTCATTTTCCACATATGGCAGGCTATTGCCGGTGCTGGCCACGCAGTCAAACCGCCCGCTGAAATTCTGTTCCAGCTCCCGGAAGTCGCTCACCCGCAGGTCGATCTCACAGCCCCGCTCCGCCGCCTTCCTCCGGCACCGCTCCAGCATGGCCTCGCTCAGGTCGGAGCCGGACAGCCGAACCCCTAAGTCTAGCAGCGGTAAAGTCACACTGCCGCTGCCAATGCTCACGTCCAGCAGGGTGCGGACATTTTTGCCCGCCAACAGGACCTCCCAGTTCCGTTTGGCGATCTCATACCTCCGCTCGTTCTCCAATAGGTCGTAAATTTCCGCTCTGTCATACAGGGACGGCATCGTCTCTCCTCCTCCATCTGATTTTAAAGCTGGAACACCACGCCCGCCACAGCGGCGGCGGCGATAAAGGCCACCGGGTGGAGCTTTTTCAACGGGGTATAGCGCATACACACGAACACCACCCCGCACAGGATCACCGACGGCCAGCGAACGGCGATGGTATTCGCCAGCTCCCCCTGTCCGCCGCCCTGGGTAAAGAGAAAGAGAACCGCTCCGGCCACGGACAGCCCGGCGGAGGCGATCAGGGCCGTGGAGGCGGGCCGCAGGCCCTGAAACAGGGCGTCCACTGTCTTGGACTGGCGGAATTTTTGCAAAAACCCGGCGATCACCATGATGATGATGACGCTGGGGAAGATCAGCCCCAGGGTGGCGGCCACCGCCCCGGGGATGCCGGCGGTCTGATAGCCCACATAGGTGGCCATGTTCACCCCCAGGGGGCCGGGGGTGGACTCGGACACGGCGATCATAGTGGTCAGGTCGGTGTTGGTAAACCAGCCGGTGCCCGCCCCCATGTCCTGGAGGAAGGGGATGGTGGCCAAGCCGCCGCCCACGGCGAACAGGCCGGTTTTGGCGAACTCGAAAAACAGCCGCAGAAGGGTCATTTCCTCTCACCGCCTTTCTTCCCCAGGCCCCAGACCACATAGCCGGCGATCCCGGCCAGCACGATCAGCACCGCCGGGGAGCTGAGCAGCTCAAACAGGGAGATCCCGCCAACACTGGCGTGGAAGACCCGGTTGGCGTTGCCCAGGGCCAGCACGCACAGGAAAATGGTGATAGAGGCCCCGTTTTTCAGGGTGGACTTGCCCAGCTTGATGACGCTGGAGGCGATGAGGGCCACCACGCAGGCGTTCACCCCCGCCAGGGCGTGGACCACCACCGGGAACTGGGCGAAATTGCTCAGGCAGGCGGCGATCACGGTGATGATCACCAGGGAGGGGAACACCAGCCCCAGCGTGGCCGCCACGCCCCCCAGCACCCCCCTCAGCTTATAGCCGATGAAGGTGGCGGTGTTGACGGCGATGATGCCCGGGGTGCACTGGCCAATGGCGAAGTAGTCGGTGAGCTCCTCGTCGGCGGCCCAGCCCCTCCCCTCCACCACCTCCCGCTGGAGGATGGGCAGCATGGCGTATCCCCCGCCGAAGGTGCATACCCCCACCTTGGCGAAGGTGAGAAAGAGATCAAAATAAATGTTCAACGCCGGCCCTCCTCTTACACATTAAACCGGAACAGGATGATGTCCCCGTCCTGGACCACGTACTCCTTGCCCTCGGAGCGGATCAGCCCCTTCTCCCGGGCCCCGGCCATGGCGCCGCAGGACATGAGGTCCTCGTAGGACACCACCTCGGCCCGGATAAAGCCCCGCTCAAAGTCGGAGTGGATCTTCCCGGCGGCCTGGGGGGCCTTGGTCCCCCGCCGGATGGTCCAGGCCCGGCACTCGTCCTCCCCGGAGGTCAGGTAGGAGATCAGGCCCAGCAGGGTGTAGCTGGCCTTCACCAGCCGGTCCAGGCCGGACTCCGTCACCCCCAGATCGTCCAGGAAGAGCTGCTTCTCCTCGGGCTCCAGCTGGGCGATCTCCTCCTCCAGCTTGGCGCACACCGGGATGACCTGGGCCCCCTGGGCGGCGGCCCGCTCCTCCACCTGCTTATAGTAGGGGACAGCCTGAGGGTCGGCGAACCCGGCCTCGTCCAGGTTGGCGGCGTAGATCACCGGCTTCAGGGAGAGCAGCTCGCAGTCCGGGTACGTCCCCCCGATGTCCACCTCCTCATAGGAGCGGGCGGACTTGCCGTCGTTGAGCCAGTCCCGCAGCCCCTCGAAGTCGGCCGCCTCCTGGAGGAAGGACTTGTCCCCTTTGGCGGCCTTTTTGGCCTTGTCAATCCGCCGCTCCACCATCTCCAGGTCGGCCATCACCAGCTCCAGGTCAATGGTGTCGATGTCCCGCAGGGGGTCGGTGGAGCCCTCCACGTGGATCACATTGTCGTCGTCAAAGCAGCGCACCACGTGGACAATGGCGTCCGTCATGCGGATGTTGCCCAAAAACTTGTTGCCCAGGCCCTCCCCCTTGGAGGCCCCCTTCACCAGGCCGGCGATGTCCACAAACTCAATCACCGCCGGGGTGGTCTTCTTGGGGTGGTACATCTGGCTGAGCTTGTCCAGCCGGGCGTCGGGCACCGCCACCATGCCCACGTTGGGGTCGATGGTGCAGAAGGGGTAGTTGGCGCTCTCCGCGCCGGCGTTGGTGATGGCGTTGAACAGGGTGCTCTTGCCCACGTTGGGCAGGCCTACGATGCCTAGTTTCATAAGAGACGGTCTCCTTTATTGTCATTTCGTTCCGGGTTTAAGTCTGTTTTTTCCATCGCCCTCTATCTTACACGATCGGGCGGGTTTTGGCAATCGGTCATTTCGCCCCGGCGGCGTACTCCCCCACGCTTTTGGAGATGATCAGGTTGGCGGCGATGTCCCCCTCCACGTTGATGGTGGTAAAGGCCATGTCCAGCAGCCGGTAGAACCCGCTGATGGGCCCCATCAGATCCAGGGGCAGGCCCAGGATGGACAGGAAGGACGCCCCCAGCACCACGCCCCCGCCGGGGATGCCCGGGGCGGCCATATTGATGAGGGTGGCGGTAAACACCAGGAACACGATGGTCCCCAGCGAAAGGCCAATTCCATAGAAGTCGGACACAAACACCGCCAGGCAGCAGAAGGAGCAGGCCCCGCCGCACATATTGATGGTACACCCCAGGGGGAGGGTAAATTTTGAGATGCCCTCCGGGGCGCCCAGATCCTCCACGCTCACCTGGATGGTGGTGGGCAGGGCGGCGGCGGACGAGGTGGTGGACAGGGTGACCAGGGCCACCTTGCCGCAGGCCCGGAGGAATTTTCCGGGCGGAACCTTGGCGTACAGGCAGGCGGGCAGTACCATCACCAGGAAAAACACCACCACGCAGCACAGCCAGCAGGCGCCGATATACTTGGCCAGCGCCCCAAAAATCCCCGCCCCGTACCGGGCCAGGGAGCAGGCCATCAGGGACATCACCCCCGCCGGGGACAGCTCCATAAACCAGCCCAGCATGGTGAAAAAGGCCTCGGACAGGCTGTTCATAAAGTCCAGCACCGGCCTCCCCCGCTCCCCCATGCTCAGGATGGCCCCGGCGAACACCGCCGTAAACAGGATCACCGGCAGGGCGCTCCCCTCGGCGGCGGCCTGGATGATGTTGGCGGGCACGATGGTGGTCAGAAAGCCGCTGACCGTGGGGGTAGTGACCGCCCCCTCGTACACCGGCGGGCTGTCAAACACCGTCCCCAGCCCCGGCCGGACGGCCCAGGCGATGGCCAGGGAGACCACAGCGGAGCAGACGAACATCCCCACATACAGGGCCACCGCGCGTACCCCCACCCGGCGCAGCAGGGCGCCGTCCTTGATGTTGGCAATGCCCCCGAACACGGCGCAGACCACAATGGGAATGATCATCAGCTTGATGAGGTTCAGATAGATGTCCCCCACCGCCTTGGTGGCGATGCTGAACCCCGGCAGGGCAAACCCCATCACAACCCCCAGGGCGAAGCCCAGCGCCACCCGCAGGAACAGATTTTCTTTTTTCAACAGCACTGCCATGAAACGTTCTCCTCCTGAATCAGCCGGGCCCTCATTCCCCGATCTCCTCGGGGAGGGGGCGCCGCCGGCGCTCCACCGGCCCCCACTCGGGCAGGGGCAGCCGCTGCATAGCCCCGAAGGCCCGGGCCTTCAGCCCCGGGTAGCGGCCCTGGAGCTGGTAGATCAGCTCCTTGATCTCCTGGCGCTTGGTGTTGCCGTTGGCGGGACAGGGATTTTCCACCACTGGCAGCTCCAGCCGCCGGGCGGTGTGGCGGATCAGGCTCTCCCCGCAGTAGAGCAGGGGCCGGATCTGGGTGATCCCCGTCCGGTCCAGATAGGTGACGGGCTGGAAACAGGACAGCCGCCCCTCGAAAATCAGGGACATAAAAAACGTCTCAATGGCGTCGTCGTAGTGGTGGCCCAGGGCGATTTTTCGGATGCCCCGCTCCTGGATGGCCTGGTGCAGGGCTCCCCGGCGCATCTTGGCGCACATGGAGCAGGGGTTCTTCTCCTTCCGCAGGTCAAAGATAATGTGCTGGATCTCACTATTTAATATAGTATAGGGCACGTCCAGCTCCTGGCACAGGGCGGCCACCGGGGAGAAATCCATCCCCGCCACCCCGTCCGCATGGCCCATGTCCAGGGTGAAGGCCTCCACGGTGAAGGGCGCGGGGTAAAACTCCCGCAGCTTGGCCAGGGCCGCCAGCAGGGTCACCGAGTCCTTCCCGCCGGACACCCCCACGGCCACCCGGTCGCCGGGCTGGATCATATCGTAGTCCTCCACGCACCGGCGGGTCAGAGAGAGAATCTTGTTCATAGGCGGCCTCCTTTGGCGGGTCACTCCCCCTTTTCCGGGGGATTCGGGTCAAAAACCCGCCGAATCCAGTTGTGAAAAACAAAAATCGAACGTGAGATATCCAGAGCAATTTAATGAAAACAAGAGAAAACAGGAGCATAGGAAGTTTTCACTGAAAAATCACAAAAAAGCCGTTGACACCCGGCTACCCCCGTACTATAATACAAAACGCTCCGCTTGTACAGAGGAGCGTGTAAGAAAAATAAGGCGGGACCGGATTTTCGCGGGCTCGCTGCGAAAAATGGAGGTTTCACCTATGTCCACGTTTATGGCCAACAAGGGGAACATCGCGCGCAAGTGGTATGTGCTTGACGCCGCCGGCAAGCCCCTGGGCAAGACCGCCGCTCTGGCCGCCGACCTGCTGCGCGGCAAGCGGAAGCCCGAGTTCACCCCCAACGCCGACTGCGGCGACTTCGTCATCATCATCAACGCCGGGCAGGCTGTGCTCACCGGCAAGAAGCTGGACCAGAAGTACTACCGCACCCACTCCGGCTGGGTGGGCGGCCTGAAAGAGGTCAAGTACCGCACCCTGATGCAGTCCAAGCCCGAGCTGGCCATGCAGCTGGCTGTCAAGGGCATGATGCCCAAGAACACCCTGTCCAAGGACTCCCTGACTCGCCTGCACATCTACCGGGGCGGCGAGCACAGCCACGCCGCCCAGAAGCCCGAAGCCTGGGCCGCCGAGTAAGGAGGATTTGAATTATGTATAAGAGCAAGAAGCCTTATTTCTATGGCACCGGCCGCCGGAAGTCCTCCGTGGCCCGTGTCCACCTGTTCCAGAACGGCACCGGCGCCATCACCATCAACGGCCGTGATATCGACGACTATTTCGGCCTGGAGACCCTGAAGCTCATCGTCCGCCAGCCCCTGGTCACCACCGAGCAGCTGGGCAAGGTGGACATCGTGGCCACCGTCACCGGCGGCGGCGTCACCGGCCAGGCCGGCGCCATCCGCCACGGCATCGCCCGTGCCCTGCTGCTGGCCAGCGAGGAGTACCGCCCCGCCCTGAAGGCCGCCGGTTTCCTCACCCGGGACCCCCGTATGAAGGAGCGCAAGAAGTACGGCCTCAAAGCCGCCCGCCGCGCCCCCCAGTTCTCCAAGCGATAATCGGCTGTTCAAACCGTATCAAAAATTGCTCAAAAACCCCGGAAAATCAAGGGTAAAAGGTAATAGGGAACTATTTCCGCAGAGGGCGTCGTGATCGCACGATCACGACGTCTTTCTGCGTCCATAGGTAGTTTCGCTGATAACAGGTTCACCAATTTCCGGCATATCCAGATCATCCAGGAAATTGAAGATAATCCTGACCTTCTGAATCCGCGTGGTCCCTTGCTTCTCTGGCGCATAGACGATGATCTTTTTGATAAACTCGTTTACAATGGTCGGTGTCAGCTCCGGGATGTCCACATATTTCTCGACCAAAGCGGCGAACTGGTCAAAGCCGTTGTCCATTTCCTCGCGGGTGGCTACCCAGTCCTCAAGGCCGATAATCTCATTGTTAAGATTGGCCTGCTCCGCTTCATAGCCTTCAGCCATTTTCTGGTAGCGTTCCTGGCTCAAATTACCCAGCACCATGTCTTCGTAGATACGGGTCATAAGCACATCAATATCCGCTAGACGCTTCTTGGCCTGGGCCAGACGCCGCTTGTCCTCCCGGATAGACTTTTCCTGCTCCTCTCTGCGGCAGTGCAGCCAATCCTCTTGAAAGCCCTCTACGTCAGAACGGATCATCTCCGTTACAGCCCGGATACGCTTCAGCACCACATCCCGCAGCACTTCCTCTCGGATAATATGCCCCGAACAAGTCCCACGCCCGCTTCTGTATTTGGCGCAGACGTAGCGATCCTGCCTGCCCTCAAACCTTTTACAAGTGGCGAAGTTGAGCTTACTTCCGCAGTCGGCACAGAATAGAAGTCCCGAAAACAGTCCTTGCCGCTTACCCTTGGTGACGCGGCGCTTGTTCTTCCGCAGCTCCTGTACCCGGTCCCACTGTTCCTGCGGAACAATGGCCTCCTGTGTACCGGGCAGGATGAACATATCCTCTTTGGCGTTGGGAATGCGCTTTTTGAGCTTATAGGACTTGGAATAGGTCTTGAAGTTGCAGACACAACCAGTGTACTCCATCCGTTCCAGGATACCAACCACAGACTGCTCATGCCAGTGACAGGGACGCTCCGGCGCGGGCTTACCTTTACGCATAGCATAGAGGGCCTTGACCGTTGGCACTTGGTCAGCTTCGAGGATTCGGGCAATCCGGCATGGGCCGATTCCAGCAATCGTCAGGTCAAAGATACGCTTGACCACTGGTGCGGCTTCTTCGTCCAAAATCCAGTGGTCCTTGTCCTGCGGGTCAGAGCGGTAGCCATAAGGCGGTTTCCCCATATGTTTGCCGCTGGTGCCGCGGGCTTTCATCACGGAACGGACCTTTTTACTGGTGTCCTTGGCATAAAAATCGTTAAAAAGATTCCTTCTGTAGAGAAAAAAGATACACATTCTCCAGATTTGAAATCAAAACCAGTTTTTGCTAGATATTGCGTTCCATTAGTTTTTCTCTTCTATCCGGGTGAATATAAATAATATACTCATTTGCTTTTTGGGCGTTGTTTATCATCCTATATGCATAGACAACCTTTGTCATAAACCACTCTACTGAATACGGTTCATAAATAACATCTTTGATATGTTCAAACAACGAAACTATATCTGTCCACATTTTAAAACGAGAATAGACCGAAATAGCTGTATAAATGTGACGTTTAAAGTATGGTTCTATTTCAAGCATTCTTGATGTTAGTTCAATAATTTGATTGCGGTCACCTGGATTTTTTTCATCAAGTATGCACATCTTAGATCGGACATATGTTTCTATAACATTATCATCGTTTTCATTAATTTCAGCTAAATAGGATTGACATAGAACACATACTTGCTGCAATTTCTGTATGTCATTAGAATCTTTCCGTAAATTTATTTTTAGCAATAAAAGGGAAGCTTCTATGTTTGGCAGATAAATTCCACCAGTATTATCATCACCATCATCATTTAGGAATTCAACAACATTAAAAATTCCACAATATTCGTTGTCTAAATACGCAAATTCTTCTAAGTCTAAAAAGTCAGCAAAAATCGGAAGACTTCCTTTTTCGTTATATCCGTCATAACGATAGGTCATTTTGGCAAGCCATCTATAATAATCATAGCAGTGCATACCGTGATATGGACCCATATCATTATGCTTTGTAATACCTGCTGCAAGTTTTTGATCAAGGGGAATGCGCAAAACATAATGGCACAAACCACTTCTAGCATTAATTAGCTGATAAACTAGTTTGTAACCGCCTCCGCCAACTAAGTGTCCAATAATGTACTCTTGTGAATTAATCCGAATTACTTTCCCTGGATATTCTTCAGGTAAATGTTCTTTAAGATTTAACAAGTCCATTATAGTTGCCCTCTTCCATCTTGAGTCATAGCCAAAAAAAGCGGTGAGCCATAAATCGTTTTATTTTCTGCATCAAAATTAGTAAGTATAAAGATTTTATAATTTCCAGCCCTAACCTTATGTAACTCGGCAAATGGCGGCAATGCCTTGATTTTCAGGCGTTTCCGCCATTTGCCGTTTGGGAGAGTAATTCGCATATGTCGGCGTTTCCCGGCGTGACTTTGCGCTGAAACGTAGTACGGAAGTAGTAAAAGCGCCTGTACGCTATCTTTCTACTACGCGGCCAGCCGCTCCATCTCCGCCTTTACAGAACAGGCATCCACATGGGTGTAATAGTCCAGCGTCATGGTGATATTAGCGTGGCCCATGATGTACTGCAACGCTTTGGGGTTCATGCCAGCGTTCGCCATCCGGGAACAGAAAGTATGCCGGATGGAGTGCGGGGTGATGTTGGGCAACGGTTCCTTGTGATGCTTGTTGTACTTCTTCACAAGGCCCCTGACCATGTTGTTGTAGTTCATCCCTACCTTGGGCAAGCCCTCCCGGTTCAAGAACAGAAAACCCGTGTAGCCGTCCACCGTGATTGTGGGCTTCTTTCCCCGGTTCTTCAGCACCCGCTTCAACGCCTGATAGACCGGCTCACTCATGGGGATTTCCCGGTAGCCGCTCTTGGTCTTGGGCGTTTCGATGTAGTAGCCGTTCTCACTGTCCCGCAAAAGCTGGTGGTCTACCCGGATCAGCCGGTTCTTAAAGTCAAGGTTTGTGGTCAGCCCGCAGAACTCGGAAATCCGCAGCCCTGTCCCAAGCAGAATGATGATCTCGTCGGCATACTTTTGGTACACCGGGTCATTCTGCATGAAGTCGATCAGGCTTGTTTCCTGCTCCGGCGTCAGCACGGTTTTCTCGCCACGGTCATCGT
Source organism: uncultured bacterium (assembly GCA_947073515.1). Taxonomy (GTDB): domain Bacteria; phylum Bacillota; class Clostridia; order Oscillospirales; family Oscillospiraceae; genus Lawsonibacter. The sequence continues at coordinate 31,100 of CAMTMC010000023.1, forward strand.
CCAGGACTTTGTTTAGGGCAAAGCTGAACGGGTTCTTACGAACGCAATCATCCTCTATGGCGATGAAAAATGCCGCCCGCAGGGAACGCTTGTAGTTGCTGATGGACTGATAGCTAAACCCTTTTTCCCTCATGCGGATGGCCCACTCCTTGGCGTCGGACGGCTTCACAGCGTCAATGCTTTTGCCGCCAATAGGATCATCCCGCAAAAGGCCCATCAGGTACTCCCGCTGTTTCTTGGTGCCCCGTTTCACATCCACCCTCTGACTGTTCTGCTTGGCGTAAAGCTGGCAGACAGTCATTTTTTTGCCCACGGTGTCGATACCGTCCGCAATATCCCGGTTGATCTCCTTTTCCTTCTCCCGTAGGGAAACATCGTCCCGCTTGCCAGCCGGGGTCTTGTCCGTGGCTACCAGCTTCCAGGCATAGACGAATTGGGGCTTGCCGGTGCTGTCTGTGTACTTATATGCGTATCTCCCGTCTTTTCGCTGGCTCTCTCCAGTTCTTAAAATGCGGCCTTTGCTGTCACGTCGTTTCTCCGCCATTGTAAAAACTCCTTTCCGAAACTGGAACGAGCCTTGATACGACTTGACTATATTCTATCATATTTCCGGCTCAACACAAATCTGCGATCAGATCACATCCAGGGAGTCAATGACCTTTTCAAACTGCCTGCGCTTGATCTGTATGCGGTTCCCGTTCATTATCAGCCAGTTGGCGTCCGGGTTTTCCTCCGCCAGCTTCCGCAGCTTCTTTTCCCCGATACGGAAGTATTTAGCGGCTTCCTCAATGGTCAGTGTGTACTTCTCCCAGATAGGCACATCAGGATAACTCATATCCGCGCCCCTCCTTTCGGCGTGACCAAATATTCCATACCAGGGCGCTGGCCGCAGTAGATGCAGACTTCCTTTTCAGCCCGTCCTGGTGCGGCCTCCCGCAAAGCAAAAGCGCCTGTGCCGCGAAAAGCGTCAGCACAAGCGCCGCATAAGCAGAGGGTCAGTTTCGGGGGTACGGGTTCGATCAGGCCGATGCTGACCGCCAGGGCGTGGTTGATGCCCCGGATATGTTTTTCGTCCAGTCTGCCGATGTAGCCGGACAACCGCTGCTTGTCTATGGTGCGAATTTGCTCCAAAAGGACAAGCGAGGGCTGTGCCAGCCCGTTCCCGGCGTCCAGGTAGTAGTGGGTGGGCAGCTTGGCTTTGACGTTGGCCTTGCTGGTGACGGCGGCGATAATGACGGTGGGGCTGTGCTTGTTGCCCACATTGTTCTGGATGATAACGACGGGCCGGGTGCCCTTCTGCTCCGAGCCGATCCCGTGGCCCAGGTCGGCGTAGTACAGTTCGCCGCGTAAATATGTCCTGCTCATGGTGTTTGACCTCCCCATAAAGATTAGACGGCCTGCACCGCCTATGTAGGAGCCGGACAGCATGACATATCAAGGTTGGCGGAGCATAAACGCTCCCGTTTCCATAAACCTGTCCCGCTGTCCGGCTTATATGAAAGCAAGCCTATTTGTCCGCGACACCCCGGCCCGCTATGGGAAGTCATCAAACGGCTGGCGGCGCGCCTAAAGGCATTTCCTTCGGGCACCAGCTCCACGGGAATTTCACCCCCGCATGGTTCTCATGCGGCTGCTCTCATTGCCTGCGACGGCTTCACGCTGGAAAACGCGATCACGCTCGGACTGTGACTGAACAGGAGTCTCATTGTCACCATCGCCGGTCGTGGCCGTACCGGGAGCCGCCCGGTATTTCATGGCCGCTGGTTCTCGCTCCATGCCGGACGGCAGACCGTGGACGAAATGATAGTGTGGCATCCCGCTGTCGGCGTCCGGCACATCCTGGCGCAGCGTCAAAAGAGGCTTGCGGCGATGGGACTGTGCTTGATGAATGGGTATGAAGTTTTCAAAGGTCAAACCCATTCGCCGCACAAACGAGGAACAGGTGGAAGGCTTTCCATCGCCCTCCACCTGTTTCCTCACTCAAACGCTAAATTGTAACCTCCCCGGACAAGAAATTTTTAAGTTTCTTCAATGCAGAAGAAATTGACTTCATCACAGCAGGGTGCTTACATCCCTCCATATCCGCAATCTGCTCGTATGTAAACTCCCCAAAGTAGTACAGCACCAGGCGGCGGCGCTGCTTTTCAGGCAGATGGGCGATTGCCTGATGCAGCTTGTCCACCTCCATCCGCTGGGAAACGGTTTCTTCCACGCTCTCCTGGGGCTTTGCGGCCCGCCTGTTCAGCGTTGCCTCCGTCACCTCGGATTTCTCATAGTGCCTGTCCACTTCATTGAAAAAAGAAAGATCGTCCAGCTCAAACTCGTTGAACGCATCGAACAGGGTCTTGTCGATCTCCATCCAGCGTTTCACTCCGCCGCCGTCCTTGAAGAACAGATAGAAGCGCGGGTGAGCGGTGTTGATTCCAGCGGTATATATCTCGTAGGGACTGTCCTCGTCCCTCCGGCGCTTGGGCCGGGGGTCAAGATTTTTCGGATGGCTGTCTGCCATTTTCTTTTACCTCCAGTCTAAATTTTTGAAAATTCAGACTGGACGGCGGGCCGCGACAACCTACACCAAAGGCGGGCTTTTCATGCCCATCGACTGAAAATGACAAAAAACGCCCGGCAGGTCGTAAACCTACCGGGCGGGAAGGAGAATAAAATTTAGCTGTGGCGACATTGTATAGTTCATCTTCATGGCCGGAATATCCCTTGGCGGGGGACAGGCTTTTTTTGATGGATCACTCTTTGGCAAAATTGGTCGAAACTCTTTCGGCCTCATGGCGGCTACCTCCTTGAGCCGCCTTGGTTATTGCTATAATTGCGCCTTGGTGCTGGAATAAAAGAACGGCGGCTTTCATTTGTGAAAACCGCCGTTCATAAAATGGGCATAACTATGGACTGCTGCACGACGGTTTTTTTCTTTTGCCGTCGTGCGGCAGTTTTTTTGCTTATTCTATTTGTTTGGATGCTGATTATGGGTAGAGCTGTTTGCATAAGGAAACACCGGGGATCGTAGCTCGAATTTGAAAGTCTCCCGGTCTACGATACCAAGAGTGCAGTCGCTGTCGTATAGCCGCAACAGAAACTCGGCCATCTGCTGGCTTGTATGATAAGTGCCAAAGGCCCTATCATAATCATATTGCTCCACATTATTTGCCTTTTTACCGAACTCCGTCTGTGTCGCTGCCGGAGCCAGCACCTTGGCCCGCATCTTTGCCCCACTCTCGATCAGCTCCCAGGCCAGCCCCTCGGTAAACGTGCTGACATAAAACTTTGTCGCGCAGTAGGTAACAGCGGTAGGAACGATGGTATAGCCGCCGCAGGAGGACAGGTTGATAAGCTGTGTTCCAGGGACATCCTTATAGTCCCGGACAAACAGGGAGGATAAGATGGTGAGGGCTTCGATGTTGAGCCGGAGCATGGCATCAATTTTTTCCAAATCCTGGTGAGCCACGCTGTCATAGTTCCCAAAGCCAGCGTTGTTGACCCACGTTTCAAGTTGAAAGTCTTTCAGCCCAGAATAGAACTGATACACTCCTTCCAGCGCGGAGAGGTCAACCGCTCTGATAAGAACATCCAATGCGGGGTGCTTCTCCAGGATTTCGTGTCTCAGGTGTTCCAGATTTGACTTGCGGCGGGCAGCAACGATCAGATTCTTACTACGATCCGCAAAGGCTTTCGCGGTTTCGTACCCTATGCCGGAACTGGCCCCGGTAATGACGGTGTACTTTTTTGCTGGTTGCATTTGCAATTCCTCCATTTCTCAAGTATAATGTGAGCATACAATGTAGAGTAAACTCTACGTCAAGAGGATGGAGGGATTTTTTTGGATTATTCTATTGGGGAGTTTTCGGAAGTAACTGGGCTGGGGATTCATACTCTGCGCTACTATGAGCATGAGAGTTTGATAACCCCTGTGCGAAATTCCAGTAACCGCCGCCGATACTCTGAGAAGGATATTACATGGATTGCTTTCATTAAACGGCTGAAAGCAACCGGGATGCCGATCAAGGAGATCAAGAGATATGCGGTGCTGCGGGCCAAAGGGAATTCTACCCTTACGGAGCGGATGGAAATGCTGATTCAGCACCGTCAATCGCTGAAAGACCAGATTAAGCAGTTGCAGGAGCATGAGGCCAAGCTGGAAGAAAAGATTGCTTTTTACCAGCAGGAGATTGAACACCACTGTTCAGATACACCTTAAATTTGCAGTAACCTTTCGATATTGCCGCCCAACGCCATTTCTGTGGCGGAAGTGGACGGGCTGACAAATTCAATCAACTGCCTGCATAGCTTAGGCTCTCCGAACGGGGCATCCGAACCAAACAAGCACCGTTCCGGCACTTCGGTCAACGCCGTTTTGACGGACAGGGGCGTAAACGCCGCAGACAAGTCCAGATATGCGTTTGCCTGCTCCTTTGCAAAGGCGATCACATCCATCCAGTTTGAGCCGCCCATGTGTCCAAAGATAACCGGCACGGTTGGATATTTCCGGCACAGCTCCATGAGGATTTGAATGCCGTTCAGCGTGACAGGATTGAATGTGTGTACCCAAATAGGCAGGCCAGGATAATTGGCCAGGGCCTTGAACACAGATTCAAGCTGCGTGATCTGCGTTTCGGAACCAGGGGTAAATTCTCCGATGCCTTTGAATGAGTTTCCGATGATATGCTCCTTTACCCATTCGGCGGTATCGTTGTCAGCAAGTCCCAGCGGTACGGGGCCAAAACCATAGAACCGTTCCGGCGCATCCTGGATAGCTTGATTCAATTCCAGAATGGTGCCTTTCATTTTGGCACTTCTGGCTTCGGGAGAATAGCCGCCCGCCAGAAGTTGATATAACACCTGCATTTCGGCACCGATTGCGTCTAAGGTTGCGGTTTTGGCTTTCTCAATGTGAGGGGTCGTTGTGAATAGAACCGCTTTGTCCACCCCGGCATCATCCATTTTCTGAATCTGCATGGAAGTGGGGAGCATAACGTGTTGATGGCTGTCTACAATCATTAAGATCATTCCTTTCTTGCCTGGATGTGGCATCACCAAGGATACCACGGGTAAAAAGGATGAACAAGAACGCACATTTTGGGTATGTAGTGTCTTTTTTGATACTGCTATGGGGGAAATACTATGGCAAAAGCAGTTGCAATTACCAACCAATGCCCTATGGAGATCGGGCTGAATATTTTGGGCGGCAAGTGGAAATTGAAAATCCTGTGGCAAATTTCCAAGGGGGCCGTGCGCTTCAATGAATTGCAGAGGCGGTTAGGGAAAATCACAACAAAAACTTTGACGCAGCAGCTCTGGGAGCTGGAAGATCAGAAAATCATTCAGAGGACAGTCTATCCAGACAACCCGCCGAAAGTGGAATATGCCTTAACAGAACTCGGTGAAAGTATTTATCCCGTTTTGAAGTCACTGTGCGATTGGGGAACAAACTACCAAACCGCTGTACCACCAACCAGCAATTAAGGTGGGCTTTTACAGATGGCGCAGATTAACACGGTACTCGCGCAAGGCCGCTTCGTCAGCAGTGCCAATTAAATTTTCCAAGTAGGCAACCAGTTTTTCCTTGTCAGCAGGCAGGTGTCCACGGACTTGAATAAGGTTGGATGCACCATCTGTCACAATCCTGGTGTCGATAGTCAGATTTTCAATAAGAGCCTTTAGCTCTGCCAGCTTTTCAATTTCCCCCTCCTCTTTCCAGTTGCCGCGCTGGATTTCCTGATATAGCTCGGAGGTTTTGTAAATTGTCAGCATAGACGATTCGATAATCTGTGGGTGGAGCTGATTGAACAGTTCCGCAGTCGCCTTTGCACCGATTTCGCCGCGGCCAGCGCCGGAAATACCAGTGAGATAGAAAAAGTTGTAGCTGATGTCAGCGGCCTCTAACTTTCTGCATTGTTCAAGAACATCACTGGCCCGAAAGCCCTTGTTCATAAAAACCAGCGCCTCATCATCACCAGTTTCCACACCCAAGGTCAGTCCGTTATATCCTAAAGCACGAAGTTCTTTCAGTTCGTCCACTGTTTTCGTGGAAATGTCGGTGATCCTGCCAAAGCAGCCAATCGATGAATAATTGGGACAATACTTTTTCATCATTTGAGCCAATGTTTTCAGTTTGTCGGTGGTCAGGACAAAGGGATTTGCGCCGGTGAAGAAAACCCGGAACCAGGGTGCGTCCTGGCAGTAGCGGCTCACCGCAGCCAAATCTTCCTCCACCTCGGACGGCGGGGACATTCTGAACTTGAACGGCAAATCCTCATACAGCGTACAGAATTTGCAGGAGTGGTGTGTGCAGCCCGCAGTAACCTGAATCAGCAGGGACGCGGCCTCATAGGGCGGACGCCAGATTGTTCCATCAAAGTGCATAGATCATATCTCCTTTTCAAAATCAATCAGGAA
>CAMTMC010000024.1 GCA_947073515.1 uncultured bacterium
AAATATCTGAATTTGAAATCACCATAAATTGCGTGCTGTTGCTCATAAACCGCATATCCTTCTTTCGTAAAGTTCTCCTTTTTCAGGCTTCCCCCAAAAGGCCCTCGTACAAAATCACAAATTTCTCCCAGTGTTTTTTCGATCGCTGTGCTGCTTGAGCGTAATATCACACTTCTGTAATATTCGTATTGCTTTTTTCTCGCTGTAAGCTCCGCTGTGAGCTCTGCTGTGAGCTCCGTGAAATTGTCAAGAATCCTGACAATTTCACGCTGCACGGGCAGAGGGGGGACGGGGATTTTATACGGAGATAAAATTTTAAGACTTAATCCGCCTCTTGTTCCGTCTCCATTAGAAATAGTGCGCAATTCCTCATACTTTCCGTCCAAATAGTAGTATAGAAATTTATAATCCAATGCTGGCCCACAAATAATTGAGCACAGGGATTGATTTGTACATAATTCGATTTCTGTAATTGCAACTTTCCCTCTTGTTTTTCCCTGTCCGGCAAGAGCAATTACCACTGTATGTATAGGAACAATAGTAGCGCTTGTTTTGTCATATCCAAGTTTTGTAATTTTAGATTCAGTATCAAATATTTGTTTATTGTTTACTTCTCCTGAACTCATCCATGGAATCGTTCCATCTATCCAAAATGCAGGATTTGTCTTACTTGGTGTTGCTCCAGTAACAAGTCTACAAACTTTTCCCATTTCATGAAATTCTACTCCATCCGGGCAGAACTCTCGTATCAAGCCCTCCGGCCGGCTCATCCATCCACCTCAATTTCTGAGATGATCTTTGCGATCTCATCCCGCAAAATCTGCTCCCGCGCTACGATCTCCTCAATCTCGGCGTTGAGTTTTTTAATATCGATCACTTCTCTGGTGTCCTCTGGCTGCACATAGGTGCTGACCGAAAGATTGTAGTCGTTTCCTGAAACCTCCTCGTAAGGCACACAGCGGGCGAAATGATCAATATCACCCCGGGAAACAAAGGCGTCTACAATTTTTTTGATATGATGCTCCCTCAACCTATTGTTATTGGTCACTTTCTCATATTCAGCGGACGCGTCAATAAACAGCATCCTGTTGTCCGCCTTGCCCCGCTTCAGGACCATGATACAAGTGGCGATGCTTGTCCCAAAAAACAGATTGGCCGGGAGCTGGATCACACAGTCAATAAAGTTATTGTCAATCAGATATTGCCGGATCTTCTTTTCCGCGCCGCCACGGTACATAATACCGGGAAAACAGACAATCGCCGCCCTGCCATTACTCGCGAGCCACGCCAGCGAATGCATGATAAACGCAAGGTCCGCTTTGGACTTTGGGGCCAGGACACCGGCAGGGGAAAAGCGGGGGTCGTTGATCAAAACCGGGTTGTCATCCCCCTCCCATTTGATGGAGTAGGGAGGATTTGAAACAATTACCTCAAAGGGTTCATCATCTAAGTGCTGCGGATGTGTCAGGGTATCCTCATGGGCAATATCAAACTTATCATAATCTATATCGTGCAGGAACATATTGATCCGGCACAGGTTGTAGGTAGTTAGATTGATCTCCTGTCCAAAGAAGCCCAGACGGACATTCTCTTTTCCCAGGATTTTCGCCGCCTGCAAAAGGAGCGAACCGGAACCGCAGGCGGGGTCATAGACTTTGTTGACCTCCGTCTTGCCAGTTACCGCGATGCGGGTCAGCAGTTCGGAAACATCCTGCGGAGTAAAAAATTCGCCCCCGCTTTTCCCCGCGTGAGACGCGTACATGCTCATCAAATATTCATAGGCGTCACCAAAGGCGTCAATGGAATTCTCCTTATAATTCCCAAGCCGCATGTCCGCAACGCCATCCATGAGTTTTACCAGATTGGCATTGCGCTTCGCGACAGTGGCGCCCAGCTTGTTGCTGTTTACATCAATATCATCAAACAGCCCGGAAAAATTATCTTCGCTTTCGCTGCCTTTCGCGGAGTCCTCAATGTGCTTAAACACCCTTTCCAGGGTCATGTTCAAATTTTCATCGGCAGCGGCCCCTTTCCTCACGTTACAGAAAAGTTCAGTGGGAAAAATAAAGAACCCCTTGGTCTGGACTAAGTCCTCACGGGCCTGTTCCGCCACGTCATCCGTCAGCCCGGCATAATCAAAGCCTTCATTTCCGGCTTCGATTTCCCCCTCGTTGACATAGTTCGTCAGGTTTTCGGAGATGTAGCGGTAAAACATCATGCCAAGCACGTAGGATTTAAAATCCCAACCATCAACACTTCCACGCAGCTCGTCCGCGATCGCCCAAATCGCTTTGTGCAGCTCATCACGCTCTTGATCCTTTTTGATATCAGCCATTCTGATTACTCCTTCTCTCCAGATATAAACGCTAAACTGTCTTCTTTATATTTGGACAGGCAAACCACCGTCTCCACATGGGCAGTCCTGGGGAACAAGTCCACCCCTCGGGCCTCTACCGCCCGATAGCCCAGCTCCCCGAAGCGCCTCACGTCCCGGGCCAGGGTGGCCGGGTCACAGGACACATAAACAATCCGCTCCGGCCCCATCCCGGCCAGGATGGCGGGGGCCTCCGGGCCCAGCCCCTTCCGGGGCGGGTCCACGCAGATCACCTGGGGCCGGATCCCCTCCTCCGCCAGCTTGGCGGCCACCGCCCCGGCGTCACCACAAAAGAACTCCACGTTGCTCACCCCGTTCCGGGCGGCGTTCTCCCGGGCGTCCTCCACCGCCTGGGGGACGATCTCCGCCCCGATCACCCGCCCCGCCCTCTGGGCCAGGGCCAGGGAAATGGTGCCGATGCCGCAGTACAGGTCCAGCACCGTCTCAGTCCCGGTGAGCTGGGCGAAGTCCAGGGCGATCTGGTAAAGCCGCTGGGTCTGGGCCCGGTTAATCTGGAAGAAAGAGGGGACGGACAGCCGGAACCCCAGGCCGCACAGCTCCTCCTCCAGCCAGTCCCAGCCCCAGAGGACCCGGTACCGCTCCCCCAGGATCACGTTGGTGTCCCGGGTGTTGGTGTTGAGCACCACCCCGGCCAGGGCGGGCTCCGCCCCCCGGAGGGCCTCCACCAGCTCCCCCTCCCCGGGGAGCCTGTCCCCGTTGGACACCACGCAGGCCAGGGCCTCCCCCCGGCTGTTGGTCCGCAGGTACAGGTGGCGGACTAGTCCGGCCCCTGTCCCCTCCTCGTAGGCGGGGACACCCTGCCTCTCCATCCAGCCCCGGAAGGCCGCCCGCAGCCGGGTGACGGATTCCGGCTGGAGCAGGCAATCCGCAGCGTCCAGCACCTGGTGGCTCCGGGGGCGGTAGTACCCGATGGCCAGGCCCTCTTTCCCCTGGGACACGGGAAACTGCACCTTATTTCGATAACGTAATGTATTTTCTGCCCCTAATATATCTGACAGGATTGGCTCTGTCCCCCCCAGCCGGGTGAGGGCGTCCTGGACCCGCTGGGCCTTGGCCCGCAGCTCCTCCTCATAGGCCATGTGCCGGAACTGGCAGCCGCCGCATCTCCCAAACAGGGGGCAGTCGGGCTCCAGCCGCTCCGGAGAGGGGGACAGCAGCTCCATCCCCCGGCCCCAGGCCACGTTTTTGTTCACCTTCTCCAGGCGGACCCGCCAGCGCTCCCCCTGGATGACCCGGGGCACAAAGACCACCCGGCCCTCCAGCCGGGCCACCCCCATCCCCTCAGCGGTGTAGCCGGTGATCTCCAGGGTGTGGACCGTATTTTTCCGCCAGCCCTCCACAGGCAAAGCCCCCTCTCTCATTCTCATCCCCGGGGCCTGGCCCCTTCCAATGGACTATCTCAAGCCCTTTGATTATATCACATCTCCCTCCAGCGGTAAAGGCGAGAAAAAGGGCCGCCCCTACGGGCGGCCCTCAGAAAATCGATCTGCTTACTCCTTGCGGATGCCCTTGGTGGTCTTGAGGACCATACTGGTCAGGGCAAACAGTGCAATGGCGTTGGGGATGACCATCAAGTTGTTGAACATGTCAGACATCTCCCAGACCAGGTCGTTGCTCATCATGGTGCCCAGGAAGATGAACACCAGGGCAACGATGGAGTACACCATAGCGGCCTTCTTGCCAAACAGGTAGATGACATTGATCTTGCCGAACAGGTTCCAGCTCAGGATGGTGGAGAACGCGAAGAAGAACAGGCAGACAGCCACAAACATAGCGCCGGCGCTCTCACCGAAGGCCACGCCGAAAGCGGTCTGGGCCAGGTTGGTCTTGGTCAGAACAGTCTGAGCGGCGGCGGCACCGTTGGCGGCCAGAGGGCCGTCGGCGGTGTACAGGGTGGAGATAACCACCAGAGCGTTCAGGGTCAGCACCACGAAGGTGTCGATGAACACGCCGATCATAGCCACGACGCCCTGCTCGTGGGGGTCGGTGACGTTGGCCTGAGCGTGGGCGTGGGGGGTGGAGCCCATGCCGGCCTCGTTGGAGAACAGGCCCCGCTTGGCGCCCTGGCTCAGGGCGGCCATCAGGGCAGCGCCGAAGGTGCCGCCGATGATGGACTGGGGCTGGAAGGCGTACTGGAAGATCATGCCGACGGTGGCGGGGATGTACTTGGCCCGGATGATCAGAACGGCCAGGCCGCCCAGCAGGAAGATGGCGGCCATGATGGGCACGACCTTCTCAGTGACGGAGGCCAGACGCTGCACGCCGCCCAGGAAGATGAAGCCGCAGATGGCGACCAGAATGATGCCCACGATCCAGGACTGGATGCCGAAGGCGGTGTTCAGGGTGGAGCCGATGGAGTTGGACTGAACCATGCAGCCCATGAAGCCCAGGGCCAGGATGATGGCCACGGCGAAGAAGCCGGCCAGGAACTTGCCGAAGCCGCCCTTGAAGGCGGTGGTGATGTAGTACACGGGGCCGCCCTTGTAAGAGCCGTCGTCGCTCTTCTGGCGGGTCTGGATGGCCAGGGTGGCCTCAGCGTACACGGTGGCCATGCCGAAGAAAGCGATGACCCACATCCAGAAGATGGCGCCGGGGCCGCCAACCAGGATGGCGCCGCAGGCGCCCACGATGTTGCCGGTGCCCACCTGGGCGGCGATGGCGGTAGCCAGGGCCTGGAAGGAGCTCATGCCCTGCTCCTGCTTGCCGCCGGACAGGCTGAGGTTGCCGAACACTCTCTTCATACCCTCACCGAAGCAGCGGATCTGGACAAATTTGGTACGGAACGTGTACCAAATGCCCACGCCCAGCAGCAGGGCGATGAGGATGTAGTTGGAAAGGTACGTGTTGATGTTCACCACAATGGGCATCAGAATGGCTTCAATCTGAGACATGCTATTTTCCCTCCTCAAAAAAATACGGACCGGTCAACACAGACCGCCCCGGAGAAGGCGCACGCGCACACATACGCACACCATCAGGCGCCAGACGACGCCTGACTTCTCTGTCCTTTCGCCTGAGAGATTCACGGGAGTATGGTTGCCCCTCCCGGTTGCCCCTTCGGCACTCGTCATGAGATTCTCCAGAGTTACATCCACGCACGGTCTCCGTCCTATGGGGACGCCTGAAAAGTTTTACTTCTTCGGCAAGCCTTCCGGCTTTTTCCCGCGCGCTTCGTCTGTCATGATTCGGTTGTGTCTGTATCATAGCATAAGGACCAATTTTTGTCAAGGCTTGTCCGCCCTCCCGGGCCCGCCCCGGGGGGAGGGCTCTGATCCCCGGTCCCCCGTCCCCGGCCGCCCTTTCGCCCGCCTGGGCGGGAATTCCCGGAGAAAGTTTACAATTTGGACTTTTCTCCCCCGCCGGAGTGTGGTATACTGATTTGGATTATGGTTATTACATGTTCACGGGGCGGGGCGCCTGGCTCGCCTCGCCCGGCCGTGATATCACAACCGAGAGGTGTCTTTATTTATGAGTCTGTTTACCAAAATTTTCGGGACCTCCTCCCAGCGGGAGCTGAAGTCCATCTACCCCATCGCCGACAAGGTGGACGCCTTGGAGGAGGCGTACAAGTCCCTCACCGACGCCCAGCTCCAGGCCAAGACCCCGGAGCTGAAAGCCCGCCTGGCCCAGGGCGAGACCCTGGACGACATCCTGCCCGAGGCCTTCGCCGCCTGCCGGGAGGCCGCCTGGCGGGTGCTGGGCATGCGCCCCTACCGGGTGCAGGTGGTGGGCGGCATCGTGCTGCACCAGGGCCGCATCGCCGAGATGAAAACCGGCGAGGGCAAAACCCTGGTGGCCACCCTGCCCGCCTACCTCAACGCCCTGGCCGGGAAAGGCGTCCACGTCATCACCGTCAACGACTACCTGGCCAAGCGCGACTCCGAGTGGATGGGCAAGGTGTTCCGTTTCATGGGCCTGACGGTGGGCCTGGTGATCCACGGCGTTATGGGCGAGGCCAAGAAGCGGGCCTACGCGGCCGACATCACCTACGGCACCAACAACGAGTTTGGCTTTGACTACCTCCGGGACAACATGGCGATTTACTCCAACGAGCTTGTCCAGCGGGGCCACGCCTTCGCCATCGTGGACGAGGTGGACTCCATCCTCATCGACGAGGCCCGCACCCCCCTGATCATCTCCGGCCAGGGGGAGAAGTCCACCCAGCTGTACACCGTGGTGGACCAGTTCGTCTCCCGGCTGACCTGCCAGCGGGTCGCCCGGGTGGACGCCAAGGAGGAGGAGGACGAGACCTTAGACGCCGACTATATCGTGGACGAGAAGGCCCGCACCGCCACCCTCACCGCCCGGGGCATCAAGAAGGCGGAGGAGGCCTTCCAGATCGAGAACCTGGCGGACATGGAGAACACCACCCTGTCCCACCACATCAACCAGGCCATCAAGGCCCGGGGCGTGATGAAGCGGGACATCGACTACGTGGTCAAAGAGGGCCAGGTCATCATTGTGGACGAGTTCACCGGCCGGCTGATGTTCGGCCGCCGGTATAACGAGGGCCTGCACCAGGCCATCGAGGCCAAGGAGCGGGTGGAGGTGGCCAACGAGTCCAAGACCCTGGCCACCATCACCTTCCAGAATTACTTCCGCCTGTACAGCAAGCTCTCCGGCATGACGGGCACCGCCCTCACCGAGTCGGAGGAGTTTGGCACCATCTACGAGCTGGACATCGTGGAGATCCCCACCAACAAGCCCCTGGCCCGGATCGACGACCCCGACGTGGTGTACAAGACGGTAGACGGCAAGCTGCGGGCCATCGTCCAGCAGATCGAGGACTGCCACGCCAAGGGCCAGCCGGTGCTGGTGGGCACTGTCTCCATCGAGAAGTCGGAGGAGCTGGCCGCCATCCTCAAGCGCAAGGGCATCAAGCACAACGTGCTCAACGCCAAGAACCACGAGAAAGAGGCCGAGATCGTGGCCCAGGCGGGCAAGTTCGGGGCGGTCACCGTGGCCACCAACATGGCCGGCCGTGGTACTGACATTATGCTGGGCGGCAACGCCGAGTTCCTGGCTAAGGCCGACCTGCGAAAGGCCGGTATGTCCGACGAGCTCATCGCCGAGGCCACCGGCTTCGCCGAGACGGACAACCAGGAGATCCTGGACGCCCGGAAGATGTTCTCCGACGCCGAGGCCAAATATAAAGAGGAGATCAAGGCCGAGGCCGAGCGGGTCCGGGAGGCGGGCGGACTGTTCATCCTGGGCACCGAGCGCCATGAGTCCCGGCGGATCGACAACCAGCTCCGGGGTCGGGCCGGCCGTCAGGGCGACCCGGGCGAGACCCGCTTCTTCCTGTCCCTGGAGGACGATATCCTGCGCCTGTTCGGCTCGGAGCGGATCATGAACATGATGGAGCGGCTGGGCGTGGACGAGGACACCCCCATCGACGCCAAGATGCTCTCCGGCGCCATTGAGAACGCCCAGAAGCAGGTGGAGTCCCGGAACTTCCAGACCCGGAAAAACGTCCTGCAATACGACGACGTGATGAACACCCAGCGGGAGATCATCTACAAGCAGCGCCGCCAGGTGCTGGACGGGGAGGATCTGCAAAGCTCCATCCAGACCATGCTCCGGGCCATGGTGGAGTCGGCCATCCAGGGCCATTCCGGCGAGCAGGAGCACATGGGCGCCGAGGACTTCCAGCAGGCCGTCGCCCACTTCCGGGCGATGTTCCTCCCCGCCGGGGCGCTGACGCTGTCCGACCAGGAGCTGGCCCAATATGACAGCGAGAGCCTCACCCAGCTGGTGCTGGACCAGGCCGTGGCCGCCTACCAGGCCAAGGAACAGGAGATCACCCCTCCCCTCATGCGGGAGCTGGAGCGGGTCATCATGCTCCGGGTGGTGGACGAGTACTGGATGGATCACATCGACGCCATGACCGAGCTGCGCCAGGGCATCGGCCTGCGGGCTTACGGCCAGAACGACCCCGTTGTGGCCTACAAGCAGGAGGGCTACGAGATGTTTGAGAATATGGTGGCCGCCATCCAGGAGGAGACCCTGCGCCGGCTGTTCCTGGTCCGCCTGCGGAAGAACGAGGAGGTCCGCCGGGAGCGGGTGGCCAAGGTCACCGGCGAGAGCGGCGCCAGCGACGGCACCGTGAAGAAGCAGCCGGTAAAAAAGGTGGTCAAAATCGGCCGCAACGACCCCTGCCCCTGCGGCTCCGGCCTGAAGTGGAAAAAGTGTACCTGTAAGGAGTATCATCCGGAAGGATAATCAGGTCGTTGCGGCCGATGCGAGCGAGAGCGAGCCGCGCCTTTTGGCGCGTAAATTCGGAGCGAAGCGGAGAATTGCGCAGGCGGAATTCATTTCCGCCGAGCATTGAAATCCGAGGGGCCCCCGGCAAACGCACGGCGTTTGCCGGGGGGGCAACGACCCCTGCCCCTGCCGCAGCGGTCTGAAATGGAAAAAGTGCACCTGTAAGGAGTACCACCCGGAGCAGCAGTAAAAATCCTTGCCCCCCTTGGGAGAGCAAGGGGGAAAAGCGCAGCTGCATAAAACAGGGCCCGGAGCGTCACGCTCCGGGCCTCTCCAATTTCTTCTTCACACGCCGGTAAATCACCCAGCCGGTACGGGCCAGCAGGGCCAGCAGAAGCAGCGCCTCCGACCAGGCGAGCACAGCGTACACGTTGGTGGGGTAGCCCAGCCCCATGTACATCGCCGGGCTGATCACCCAATGCGGTTTCACGCCGGTGGCATGGCTCAGGAACATGGTGCATCCGCCCCACAGTATCCAGCCGCACGCCAGGGCGGGGTGGCCTTTAAAGACCAAACAGGCCGCCCCGCAGAGCAGGAAGGGCGAGGCCAAAATCAATCCCGCCGGCGCCTCGCCCAAATACAGCAGGCCCAGCACAAACACCAGCGCCCCCAGGAAGATCAGCCCCAGGCCTACGGCCACCCGCACGGTCAGCGGGTTTCTCACCGGCCGGGTCTCCGCCGCCGCCGGAGGCGGGGTTTCCTCCGGAGACGGGGCTTCCTCCGCCGGCTCCTCCCCCCGGACCAGCTCATCCATGGAGATCTCAAACAGCTCGCACAGCCCCACCAGCTTGTCCAGGTCAGGCACCGAGGCGTCTGTCTCCCACTTGCTCACGCTCTGGCGGGAGACCCCCAGCGCCTCGGCCAGGGCGGCCTGGGGCAGGTTGCGGGCGGCACGCTGGGCGTAGATCCGCTCCCCCAAGGTCATAACAACGCTCCTCTCCTTTTGATGTCCCCAGTATACCGGTTTTCCCCAAAAAAGTCTACCAAGAGGACTTGGAACATTGTCAACTGCCGGTTGCGCTGCCGGAAACAGGCGCTGTTTCCATGGCTCTCCCTATTTCCGGGCCAACATCACTTCCGCTCCGGAACGATCTCCAGCCAATAGCCGTCGGGGTCCATGATGAAGTAGATGCCCATGGCGGGGTTCTCGAAGCAGATACAGCCCATCTCCTGGTGCCTGGCGTGGAGGGCCTCATACTGGTCCGTGACAAAGGCCAGGTGGTACTCCCGCTCCCCCAGGTCATAGGGCTCGGTCCGGTCCCGGAGCCAGGTGAGCTCCAGGGTGAAGCCGCTCCCCCCCTCGTCCCCCAGGTAGACCAGCTTGAAGGAGCCGTCCTCCGCCGTCTTCTCCCGGACCGGGGCCAGATCCAGGGCCCGGCGGTAGAAGTCCAGGCTGCGCTCCAGGTCCAGCACATTGAAATTGAAGTGGTTAAACAAAGTCATGTCAGTTTCCTCCTTTAAAATAGGCGGCCGCCCCGCCCGGGGCGTGGCAGGCTGGATCATTATATCATAGAAATCCCGTTTTCGGGCCAAAAGTTCTCCCAATCGGGAAACAAATCTTCCCGGCGGGCACTCCCCGGCGCAATTCCTCCTTGCCATCGCCGGGCTTTTGTGCTATGATAGCAATTAATACCGGTATGCAAATACCATGATTAAGGAGGAATTTTCCGTGCCTGAGGGCCAAATATGGCTGATTTTACTGGCGGCCAGCCTGTGCGTCAACATCGTCCAGCTGCTGTGGCGCCCCATCCTGCGCTTCCTGCGCCGGGGCGACCAGGTCTCTGAGGACAACATCCGCGCCATGGTGGAGGAGGGCGAGGAGTCCGGCGCCATCCAGGGCAGCGAGAAGGAGTTCATTGAGAATGTCTTTGACTTCGACAACCTCACCGCCAAGGACGTGATGGTCCACCGCACCGACATGGTGACCATCGCCCTGGACGACAGCGAGGAGGAGATCCTGGAGGCCATCCGCCAGTCCGGCCTGTCCCGTTTCCCGGTGTACGAGGACGACGTGGACGACATCATCGGCATCCTGTCCACCCGGGAGTACCTGTTGAATTTCCGGGTCCCCGACCCCAAGCCCATGAAGGAGCTGCTCCGCCCGGCCTACTTTATCCCCGAGTCCGTGGCCGCCGACGTGCTGTTCAAGGACATGCAGAGCCGCAAAACCCACATGGCCCTGGTGGTGGACGAGTACGGCGGCACCAGCGGCCTGGTCACCCTGGAGGACCTGCTGGAGGAGCTGGTGGGCAACATCTACGACGAGTTTGACCCCCAGGAGGAGCAGGAGATCATCCAGCTGGACAGCGGCCGGTGGCGGGTGTCCGGCTCCGCCGACCTGGAGGAGCTGGCCGAGGCCATGGGCTTCGACCTGCCCGAGGACGAGGACCGGGACTATGACACCTTGGGCGGGCTGGTCTTCTCCCAGCTTTCCGTCATCCCGGAAAACGGCAGCCGGCCGGTGGTGGACGCCCTGGGCCTGCATATCCAGGTGGAGGAGCTGGCCGACCGGCGGGTGGAGTGGGCCCTGGTGGAGCCGCTGAAGCCCGACCCCCAGGACGGGGAAGTGTAATACGTATCAAAAACCAGGGCCGCCCATATGGGCGGCCCTGGTTCGCTGTCTATTCGCTCTGGACGCCCATCCACTCCAGGCAGCGGTTGAAATTTACCTGGGTCTGGGCCACCCGGTCGTGGAGGCAGCCCCAGATGACGGACAAACCATCGCCGTACGCCCCGTCCTCTGACCGCACCGCCTGGGCCACCGCCCCTACCGCGTCCGCCAGGCCCGTCAGCTCCAGCACGTCCTCTTCCAGCGCCATCCAGGGTGGCCTATGTTCCAAATTTTTGTCCAAAGTAAAAACCTCCTTGCTTTTTACCCGGAGGTTGTGGTATCATAAATTTACCTCCACCTCCGGGTGTTGGCTTTTCAGGGTGTTGGGTTGCTTGCCGCTGGCCAACACCCTACTTTTTGTCCAGTTCCGCCTGGAGTAAATCAATCCCAGTCATAATCGCATCCGTTCTGCTTACGTTGAGCTTATCCGCACAGTCCTGGATCTTCTGCGACTCCTGCTCAGAAACACGGATTGTGATTTTCCCAGTCCGGGACTGCTCCCCCTTTGGCGGACGACCTGTCCTTGGGGACATTAGATTCACCTCTCTTTTGGTCGTGCTTATATTCTAACTTATGCACCGCCATAAGTCAAGTGTTTTGGGGAAAAAATTCAAAAAAAGGAGTGCCCCAATCGAGGCGTTTGATCTGAGTTTCCCCGCCTGCGGGGGAAACTGCTTCAAAAAATCTCCTTTGCGGACACTCCCGGCACAAGCCGCTTGACAAGGCGGCGAAAACTGCTATAATAAATACAGGAAGACGCCGCCACGGACGGCAGCGCTCTCCAGATTACTTTCTAAAGAAGTAACCGTCCAACATTGGGGTGCTGGGACGGTTACTTCTTTTTATTGATGATCTGGATGACCAGGCTAATGACGCCCAGGATTACCAGACAAAACTGAAACAGTTCCGAGTAAGTAGGCAATCAAATCACCCCCCTCCCACAGGGAGGGGCAAGGAAGCACCCTCCCTGTCGGAGAGCCCCGCGCGCCCGCGTGTGGCGGCACCTTATCCCAAATATAACACAGTTTGACCGTTTCCGCAAGAACAAAACCAGGGCCGCCCCTATGGGCGGCCCTGGACTATTTGTCCCAGGTTTAGCGCAGGTTGAAGAAGGCCTTCTTGCCGGGGTACTGGGCGATATCACCCAGCTCCTCCTCGATGCGGAGCAGCTGGTTGTACTTGGCCACCCGGTCGGTGCGGCTGGGGGCGCCGGTCTTGATCTGGCCGGCGTTGAGGGCCACAGCGATGTCGGCGATGGTGGCGTCCTCGGTCTCGCCGGAGCGGTGGGAGACGATGGCGGTGTAGCCGGCCCGGTTGGCCATCTGGATGGCGTCCAGGGTCTCGGTGAGGGTGCCGATCTGGTTGACCTTGATGAGGATGGCGTTGGCCACGCCCTTCTCGATGCCGGTGGACAGCCGCTCCACGTTGGTGACGAACAGGTCGTCGCCCACCAGCTGGACCTTATTGCCGATGGCCTTGGTGAGCATGGCCCAGCCCTCCCAGTCGGTCTCGGCCATGCCGTCCTCCAGGGAGATGATGGGGTAGGTGTCGGCGAACTTCTTCCACATGTTCACCAGCTGCTGCTGGGTCAGCTTCCGGCCGGACTTGGGCTGGACGTAGCACTTCTCCTCCTCGTTCCACCACTCGGAGGAGGCGGCGTCAATGGCGATCATGAAGTCCTCGCCGGGCTTGTAGCCGGCCTTCTCGATGGCGGCCACGATGACCTTCAGGGCGTCCTCGTCCTTCTTCAGGTTGGGGGCGTAGCCGCCCTCGTCGCCCACGCCGGCGGCGGGGGTGCCGTTCTCCTTCAGGACGGTCTTCAGGGTGTGGAACACCTCGGCGCAGCGGCGCAGGGCCTCCCGGAAGGTGGGGGCGGAGACGGGCATAATCATGAACTCCTGGATCTCCACGTTGTTGGTGGCGTGGGCGCCGCCGTTGAGGATGTTCATCATGGGCACAGGCAGCTGCTTGGCGTTGACGCCGCCGATATAGTTGTACAGGGAGGTGCCCAGGCTCTCCGCGGCGGCCTTGGCGCAGGCCAGGGAGGCGCCCAGGATGGCGTTGGCGCCCAGCCGCTCCTTGTTGGGGGTGCCGTCCAGGTCGATGAGCATGGTGTCAATGGCGGTCTGGTCCAGCACGTTGGTGCCGATGAGGGCCTCGGCGATCTCGGTGTTCACGTTGGACACCGCCTTCTCCACGCCCTTGCCCAGGTAGCGGCTCTTGTCGCCGTCCCGGAGCTCGCAGGCCTCATAGATGCCGGTGGAGGCGCCGGAGGGCACGGCGGCACGGCCCATGGTGCCGTCCTCCAGGTAGACCTCCACCTCCACGGTGGGGTTGCCCCGGGAATCCAGGATCTCCCGGCCAATTACGTCAACAATTTCGATCATCTGCTTCATGAAAATTTCTCCTTTCCATTATATGCAGGGAAACGGCGGGTTCCCCCGCCGGGGGTAAACTTGGGGTTTTCCGTCTGAGACGGCGGATGGAGACAGCCTTTGGCCGCCCAAGGATATTCCGCCGCCCCGGCGGCGGGTTCCTTTTTCGCCGTCGAAAAAGGAACCAAAAAGACGCTTAGAAACCCATGGTTTCTAAGAACTTCCTTCGGCGCCCTCCGGAGGTATTGCGCCTATTGTTCGGCGCGGTCCCCCTCTCAAGCACTCTCATCCCCGCCCGCTACCGCTCTGCGGTGCAGGTTGTGGGCCGGTACGTTGGAATACCGCGCGCCTCGGGGCGGATAGGGAGGCGAAACCGCCTGGAGTCCTCAATTTTCGATCAGGGTCTCCCCGTCCATCTCAGCGGGCTTCTCCAGGCCCATCAGGTCCAGCATGGTGGGGGCGATATCGCACAGCCGGCCGTCCCGGAGCTGCACGCTGGCCCCCACAATATAGAAGGGCACCAGGTTGGTGGTGTGGGCGGTGAAGGGGGAGCCGTCGGACTCCACCATCCGCTCGGCGTTGCCGTGGTCGGCGGTGATGAGGGACACGCCCCCCATCTGGGAGGTGGCCTCCACCACCTGGCCCACGCACTTATCCACGGCGGACACCGCCCGGCAGGCGGCGTCATACACACCGGTGTGGCCCACCATATCGCAGTTGGCGAAGTTGAGGATAATCACGTCATAAGCCCCGCTGAGGATACGCTTACAGGCCTCCTCGGCCACCTCATAGGCGGACATCTCCGGCTGGAGGTCGTAGGTGGCCACCTTGGGGGAGGGGATCAGGCACCGGTCCTCCCCGGGGAAGGTCTGCTCCACGCCGCCGTTGAAGAAGAAGGTCACGTGGGCGTACTTCTCCGTCTCGGCGATGCGCAGCTGGGTCAGGCCCAGGTTGGAGATGTAGGCCCCGAAGATATTGTCCAGCTTCTGCCGGGGGTAGGCCACCGACACGTTGGGCATGGCGGCGTCATACTCGGTGGTGCAGACGAAATCCACAGGGATAAAACCGGTCTCCCGGCGGATTTCGGTAAAATCCTCGTCCACCAGGCAGCGGGTGATCTCCCGGGCCCGGTCCGGGCGGAAGTTGAAGAAGATCACCGAGTCGTTATCCCGGAGCCGGGCCTCCCGGACGCAGACCACCGGCTCCATAAACTCGTCGGTGACGCCGGCGTCATAGGACCGCTGGACGGCCTCCGCCCCGTCGGCGGCAAAGGGGGCGTCCCCCCGGACGATGGCGTCGTAAGCCCGCTGCACCCGGTCCCAGCGCTTGTCCCGGTCCATGGCGTAGTACCGGCCCATGATGGTGGCGATCTCCCCCACGCCCAGCTGCTGGAGCTTGGCCTGGAGCTGTTCCACAAAGCCCTTGCCGGAGGTGGGGGACACGTCCCGCCCGTCCAGGAAGCAGTGGACGTAGACCTTCTCCAGGCCCTGGTCCCTGGCCATCTGGAGCAGGGCGTACAGGTGGCTGATGTGGCTGTGGACGCCGCCGTCAGACAGCAGGCCCATCAGGTGCAGGGCGGAGCCCCACTCCCGGCAGTTGTCCATGGCCTCCCGGTAGGCCCCGTTCTCAAAAAAAGCCCCGGTCTGGATGTCCCGGCTGATATGGGGCAGGTCCTGGAACACCACCCGGCCGGCGCCGATGTTGGTGTGGCCCACCTCGCTGTTGCCCATCTGGCCCTCGGGCAGGCCCACGTCCAGCCCCGAGGCGGACAGCCGGCACCCGGGGCAGCTGGCGAAAATCTTGTCCAGGACAGGGGTGGGGGCGTTGACCACGGCGTTGCCCGCGGATGGCCCCTCGATCCCGAACCCGTCCATAATGATAAGTGTGGTAGGTGTTTTCATGAAAATACCTTTCTTCCCAATGAAAATCGGTGTTCTGTCCTCACCGGACAGGCCCCGGCTTCGATGTGGCCGGCGGCTTTAGAACCTGTATTCACAAGCTCAAACGGCCGTCTAAGCGGGAATTTTGCCGCCCCGCCTCGTTGGGAAATCTTGAAATCCACCCAGGATTCCGGCGATTTCCCGCCTTGCGGGCCAGGCAAACTTCCTCGCTCATCCGGCATTTTCCCTTATGAATACCGGTTCTTACTCCTGGTTGGCGGCGTTGATGATCTCCACGAAATCAGCCGGCTTCAGGGACGCCCCGCCGATCAGGCCGCCGTCCACATCGGGCTGGGCCAGCAGCTCCCGGGCGTTCTTGGCGTTCATGGAGCCGCCGTACTGGATGGTGACAGACCGGGCCACGTGGGCGCCGTACTGCTTGCGGATCACCGCCCGGATGGCCTGGCACACCTCGCCGGCCTGCTCGGCGGTGGCGGTCTTGCCGGTGCCGATGGCCCACAGGGGCTCGTAGGCGATGACCACGTGGCGGGCCTTCTCCGGGGCCACGCCGGACAGGGCGCACTGCACCTGGTAGGCGATCAGCTCCATAGTGACGCCCAGCTCCCGCTGCTCCAGGCTCTCGCCCACGCAGATAATGGGGGTCAGGCCGGCCTCGATGGCGGCGTGGACCTTCTTGTTCACGGTGATGTCCGTCTCGTTGTAGTACTGGCGGCGCTCGGAGTGGCCGATGATCACGTACTTGGCGCCGGCCTCCTTGATCATGGCGGCGGTGATCTCGCCGGTGTAAGCGCCCTTCTCCTCGTAGTGGCAGGTCTCGGCGCCCACAGCGATGTGGCAGTCCTTGAACAGCCGCACGGCGGACTGGATATTGGTGGCGGGGACACACAACACCACGCTGCACCACTTGCCCTTGGGCATAATCGGCTTGAGTTCCTCGGCAAAGGTCTTGGTCTGGGACAGGGTGTTGTTCATCTTCCAGTTGCCGGCGATGATGGTCTTACGGTAACGACGATTCATGGCTTCTCTTCTCCTCACTTATATTGGTACAGTTTTCACTGGTAAATATCAAAAACCCGGGGCGCTTCCCCAGCGGCCCCTATGCCGGGGGCTCCGCTCACTGATCCAGCAGGCAGGCGACCCCGGGCAGTTCCTTGCCCTCCATAAACTCCAGGGAGGCGCCGCCGCCAGTGGAGATATGGGTCATCTTGTCGGCGTAGCCCAGCTGCTGCACCGCCGCGGCGGAGTCGCCGCCGCCGATGATGGTAACGGCGTTGGTTTTGCTCAGAGCCTCGGCCACGGCCTGGGTGCCCACGGCGAAAGCGGGGAACTCAAACACCCCCATGGGGCCGTTCCAGATGACGGTGCCCGCCCCGGCCACGGCCTGGCAGTACAGCTTCACGGTCTCGGGCCCGATATCCAGGCCCTGCCAACCGTCGGGGATCTCCCCGGACTTGACCACCTGGGTCTTGGCGTCAGGGGCGAACTGGTCGGCGCACACGGTGTCCACGGGCAGCAGCAGCTTGACCCCCTTGTCCTGGGCCTTCTGGACCATCTCCTTGGAGTAGTCCATCCAGTCGGCCTCCAGCAGGGAGTCGCCCACCTTGCCCCCCTGGGCGGCGGAGAAGGTGTAGGCCATGCCGCCGCCGATGATGATGGTGTCGGCGATCTCCAGCAGGTTGTTGATGACCCCGATTTTAGAGGACACCTTCGACCCGCCCAGGATGGCCACCAGGGGGCGCTTGGGGCTGGCCAGGGCCCCGCCGATGAAGTCCAGCTCCTTCTGGATGAGGAAG
This sequence comes from uncultured bacterium, assembly GCA_947073515.1. GTDB lineage: Bacteria > Bacillota > Clostridia > Oscillospirales > Oscillospiraceae > Lawsonibacter. The sequence goes on from CAMTMC010000024.1 coordinate 17,340, forward strand.
CCGGACACGGCGGGCAGGAACTGGGCCGCCCCGGCGGTGGAGGCGTGGGCCCGGTGGACGGCGCCGAAGGCGTCAGACACGTACACGCCGCCCTCCCCCGCCAGGCCGGCCATTTTCTTGGCCAGCTCGGGATCGTTCTTGGTCTCCCCCTTCTCAAAGCGGGTGTTCTCCAGCAGCAGCACCTGGCCGGGCTGGAGGGCCGCCGCCTTGGCCTGGGCGTCGGGGCCCACCACATCGGCGGCCATGATGACCTCCCGGCCCAGCAGCTCGCCCAGGCGGGCGGCCACCGGCTTCAGGGACAGCTCCGCCAGGGTTTTGCTCCACTTCTCCTGGGTGAGGGAAGCGGGGTCCTTGCCCTTCTCGGTCTGTTTTTTCACCCATTTGTCGAAGCTGGGCTCAGGCTTGCCCATATGGGAGCAGGCGATCACCGCCGCCCCCTGGTCCAGCAGGTACTGGATGGTGGGCAGGGCGGCCCGGACACGCTTGTCGTCAGTGATGACGCCGCTGCCGTCCTTGGCCATGGGCACGTTGAAGTCACAGCGCAGCAGGACCTTCCTGCCCGCTACCTCCACGTCCTTCACAGTTTTCTTGTTGTAGTTCACTCCGAATTGCTCCTTTCAAAAAAAGGTTACAGAAACGTTGTGTGGTTGGGCCCCCAGGCCATCTCGCCCTCTCCCGACAGGTCAGGGAAACCCTGCTGGCGCAGGGCCGCTTCCCGGCAAAATTTATTTTGCCGGGAGCCCTACGGGCGTGATTTCAAACCACGTGGCAGACATAAAGTCCGCCACGCTCCGCCGCAAAAGCGGCGGCTCGCTCACGCTCGCGGCTCGGCCCGCGCCATCTCACCCTCTCCCGATAAGTCGGGAAAGCCCTGCTGGCGCAGGGCCTCGTAGGTGAGGACCGCCACCGAGTTGGCCAGGTTCAGGCTCCTGGCGTCGGGCCGCATGGGGATGCGCACGCACCTGCGGGGATACTTCAGGCGCAGCTCCTCGGGCAGTCCGGCGGTCTCCTTGCCAAACACCAGCCAGCAGCCCGGCTGGAAGCTGGCCTGGCTGTAGTCCCGGGGGGCCTTGGTGGTGGCCAGCCACAGGTCTGGCCGGGGATTTACCGCAAAGAAGTGGTCCAGGCTGTCGTACACCCGCAGATCCACCATGGGCCAGTAGTCCAGCCCCGCCCGTTTCACCGCCTTGTCGCTGATGTCGAACCCCAAAGGGCGCACCAGGTGCAGGCGGCTCCGGGTGGCGGCGCAGGTGCGGGCGATGTTGCCGCAGTTCTGTGGAATTTCCGGCTCCACCAGCACGATGTTCAGCATGTCCCGCCCTCCTCGCTGTCGCGTTCCCATTGTATTCCAAAACAGCGAGAATTTCAACTGTAATTTGCTCGAAAAATTGCAAAACCTTCTGGATTCCCAGGCATTTCCCTGTCTCTTCCATATTTTTTGGAAATTTCTGAGATTCCCGGGGCCTTTCCCCGGGTTTTTTAGGCAATCTGCCGAATCAATCGCCGCCCCGGACCGGCCGCCGCCGGAACCTTCCCAGGGGCTTTCTCCCTCTTTTGCCCCTCCGCCGTAAAATTTATACAAAAATGGCCTCTCTTTTCAAAATCCCTTCTCTCCGCTCCGGCGCTGTGGTATAATGCCTGGGGCGCGCGGCGGGGGTTTGGCCGCCGGCGCCCGTCCCCATCCCGGATCAGATCCTTTGATTGGAGGCTTACCTATGTCACATACTGTGGAGATCCTGTCCGTGGGCACCGAGCTGCTCCTGGGCAACATCGCCAACCTGGACGCCCAGATCCTGTCCCAGGGTCTCAGCGAGCTGGGGCTGAACGTCTACTGGCACACCGTGGTGGGGGACAACCCCCAGCGGGCCCGGGAGGCGGTGGCCCTGGCGAAACAGCGGGCGGACATCATCATCACCACCGGCGGCCTGGGCCCCACCTGCGACGACCTGACCAAAAACGTCCTGGCGGAGGCCTTTGGGAAAAAGCTGGTCTTTGACGAGCCCTCCGCCCAGCGGATCAGAGGTTATTTTACCCGCATGGGCCGGCCCATGACGGAGAACAACCTCCAGCAGGCCATGCTGCCCGAGGGCTGCGCCATCCTGGAGAACGACTGGGGCACCGCCCCGGGCTGCGCCTTTGAGGCGGAGGGCTGCCACGTCATCATGCTCCCCGGCCCCCCCAGCGAGTGCCGGCCCATGTTCCACCACCGGGCAAAGCCCTATCTGCTGGCCCTGTCTGAGGGGGTCATCGCCTCCCATACCATTAAAATGTTCGGCATCGGCGAGTCCGCCATGGAGGACCAGCTCCGCGCCCAGATGAACGCCATGACCAACCCCACCCTGGCCCCCTACGCCAAGGAGGGGGAGTGCGAGCTGCGGGTCACCGCCAAGGCCCCCACCGACGGGGAGGCCCAGGCCCTCCTCCGCCCCACGGTGGAGCAGGTCAAGGCCCTCTTTGGCCCCAAGGTCTACGGGGTGGACGTGCCCTCTTTGGAATATGTGGTGTTGGAGGGGCTGAAGGAGAAGGGCCTCACCCTGGGCACGGCGGAGAGTATCACCGGCGGGCTGATCGCCAAGCGGCTCACCGATGTGCCCGGGGCGTCCGCCGCCTTCCAGGGGGGCGTGGTGTCCTACACCAATGAGGTGAAGGCCCAGCTGCTCCAGGTGCCTCAAACCCTGCTGGACCAGTTCGGCGCCGTGTCCCGGGAGGTGGCCGCCGCCATGGCCCAGGGGGCCCGGAAGGCCCTGGGCTGTGATATCGCCCTGGCCTCCACCGGGGTGGCCGGCCCGGACCGGGACGGCCGGGGCAACGAGGTGGGCACCGCCTTTGTGGCCATCGCCGCCGGGGACCAGACCTATGTCCGCCCCCTCCGCCTGGGCCCCCGGCCCATGCGGGAGCGTATCCGCACCCAGGTGGCCAGCCACGCCTTCGATCTGGCCCGGCGCTATCTGGCCGGCCTGCCCTTTGAGGACGGGAACCCCTGATCTTGCCGACACACTTGAGAAGGGATAAAAAGGAGGCCCACCGTGAAAGAAAACATCAGCCAGGCCCTGTGTGCCTATATCCAGGACTACGCCGCCCAGAACCAGCTGCCCGCCCTGTGGCAGACCCCCATTATCAAATACGCCAGCGCCAACGACCCCCTGTTCCCCAAGCTGAGGGAGCTGGTGGTGGACAGCCATCAGCTGCCCCAGGACTTCCTCCCCGGGGCGGTGAGCGTGTTGTCCTGGTTTATCCCCTTCCTCCCCGCCGTCTCCCAGGGCAACGAGGCGGGGGACCGGCCCTCCCCCCAGTGGCACCAGGCCTACACCGCCACCAACGCCATGGCCGCCCAGGTCAACCAGCGGCTGTGCCAGTTCATCCAAGGCCTGGGCTATGACGCCGCCGTCCCCGTCAACGCCGGCACCATCAGCCCTCAGCAGCTGGTCAGCCGCTGGTCCCAGCGCCACGTGGCCTACATCGCCGGACACGGCACCTTCGGCCGGAACAATATGCTCATCTCCGACCAGGGCTGCGCGGGCCGGTACTACTCCATCGTCACCACCCTGCCCGTCCCCCCGGACTCCCGGCCAGAGGGGGAGCGGTGCCTCCACAAGCGCAACGGCTCCTGCGGGCTGTGTATGGCCCGGTGCCCCATGGGCGCCCTCTCCCCGGAGGGGTTCCTCCGGGAGCGGTGCTACGCCCGGTGCATGGAGAACATGGCGCTCCAGGGCCCCGACGGGGAGGACGTGTGCGGCAAGTGCCTGGCGGGCCTGCCCTGCTCCCACAGATGCCCGCCGTGATCTCCCTTCGGCGAGCGGTACCTTCGATTGACAGGGGCTCCGCCCCCGCCTTCTGAAACAACAGGAGAAACCAACCAAGGCAAGGGCAGAGCCCTTGCCTTGCATTTGCCAGACGGCATAAATTCAAAAGCCCGGAAGGCCCTGCCCGTGAAAAATGGCGAGGATTTCATCAGTGGTTCCTTAAAACAGACTCTGGCTTGCTTTTTTCTGCCAGAGGGCTATAATAGGATTCAACACCCACCGGAAGATGCCCGCTCCCCCGGCGGATGTTCCGCCGTCCGGGAAGGAAAAGGAGGGGACCGCCCGTGGAAAAAATAAAATCCCCCAGCCGGGACCGGGACGTGGATATGACCCAGGGGAACGTGATCCGGCACCTGGTGCTGTTCGCCGCCCCGCTGCTGGCGGGCAACCTGTTCCAGCAGATGTACAACACAGTGGACACCTGGGTGCTGGGCACCTTTGTGAGCAACGAGGCCTTCGCCGCCGTGGGCACCGTCTCCCCCATCATCAATATGCTCATCGGCACCTTCATGGGGCTGGCCAGCGGCGCCGGCGTGGTCATCTCCCAGTACTACGGCGCCAAGAAGGAGGAGCGGGTCCGCCAGGCCGTCCACACCTCCCTGGTGATGACCCTGATCCTGGGCCTGGCCCTCACGGTGCTGGGCATCCTCATCACCCCGGCCATGCTCCACTTTATGAAAACCCCGGCGGAGGTCTTCCCCGCCGCCAGGACCTATTTGACCATCTACTTCTCCGGCATGCTGGGCCTGCTGATCTACAACATGGGCTCTGGCATCCTGCGGGCGGTGGGGGACTCCCAGCGGCCCTTCTACTTCCTGGTGGTGTCCGCCCTGCTGAACACCGCCCTGGACCTGCTGTTCGTCCTGGGCTTCCGCATGGGGGTGGACGGGGTGGCCTACGCCACCATCCTGGCCCAGGGGATCTCCGCCCTGCTGGTGCTGTGGCTGCTGCTGCGGTCCGACTCCTGGATCCAGCTGCGGGTGCCGGAGCTGCGCCTCACCCCCAATATCCTGCGGAAGATCATCCAGGTGGGCATCCCCGCCGCCCTCCAAATGGCCATCACCTCCTTCTCCAACGTGTTTGTCCAGTCCTACATCAATTTTTTCGGCTCGGACTGCATGTCCGGCTGGACCGCCTACAACAAGATTGACCCCTTTATCATCCTGCCCATGCAGTCCCTGGCCCTGGCCTCCACCACCTTTGTGGGCCAGAACCTGGGCACCGGCCAGGTCAAACGGGCCACCGAGGGGGCAAACAAGGCCTTCGCCCTGGCCGCCACCCTCACCGTCACCATCTCCGCCGTCATTTTTGTCTTCGCCCCGCCGCTGGTGGCCTTCTTCAACAGCAAGCCCGAGGTGGTGGAGTACGGCACCCTCTTCCTGCGGTGGATGGGCCCGCTGTACGTGCTGTGCTGCTTCAACCAGATCTACTCCGGCGCCCTGCGGGGCTCGGGCAACAGCCGGGTGCCCATGTTCATCATGCTGGCCTCCTTTGTGGTCTTCCGGCAGATTTATTTGTACGTGATGGCCAACTTCATCTCCAACACCGTGCTGCCTGTCGCCTTGGGCTACCCGGCGGGCTGGCTGGTGTGCAGCGTCCTCATCTTCCTGTACTTCAAGAAGGTGGGCCTGTCCAACAACCGGCTGCTTCAGGAATAAGAAAAGACACCCCCGGCGTGTAGCGCCGGGGGTGTCTTTTACTCAATTTTGAGGGTGGAACCCGGCCCGGGCCAGCCGGTCCCGGATGACCGGCCCCAGGGCCATGGCGCCGGCGATCTTTATCAGGTCGCCGGGGAGGAAGGGCACCACGCAGGCCATCAGGGCGGGGCCCAGGCCGGCCTTGGCCTGGAAGCAGTACCAGGCGGTCCCGAAGGCGTACAGCACCCCGGTGCCCAGGACCAGGCCGGCGAACTGGGCCTGGCGGTTCCGGGGGAAGCGCTCCACCGCCAGGCCGGCGATGAGGGCCAGGGGCAGATAGCCCAGGATGTACCCGCCGGTGGGGCCCAGCACCTTCGCCAGCCCGGCACCGAAGTTGCTGAACACTGGCAGGCCCACCGCCCCCATGAGGACGTATACCAGGGTGGCGGCGGTTCCCCGCTTCCAGCCCAGCACGTAGGCAGTCAGGTAGATGACAAAGGTACACAGGGACAGGGGGATGGGGCCGATGGCGATGCTGAACGGGGCGGCGGCGGCCATAACGGCGGCCATAACCGCTGTCATGGCCAGGGGGTAGACGGAGCTGTTGGTCTTGTTTTCCATAGTGGGGCCTCCTAATTGTAAGAACCTGTATTCACAAGCTCAAATGGCCGTCTAAGCGGGAATTTTGCCGTCCCGCCTCGTTGGAAAATCTTGAAATCCACCCAGGATTCCGGCGATCTCCCGCCTTGCGGGCCATGCGAACTTCCTCGCTGATCCGGCATTTTCCCTTATGAATACCGGTTCTTAGCTGATTTCGTTTTTCAGTATACAGTCAGCCCCGGTAATTGTCAACCATTATTTTTAAATAGTTGACAATTTTCCATCCTAACGGTACCGCCCGGAATTTACCGCCCCCACCACCAGGGCCAGGAGGATTACCAGCTGTGAGACCGTCATACGCTCCGCCCCCCTACGCCTTGACCACGGCGTGGAGCAGGGACCAGACGGACCACAGGAGGCCCCCCACAAAGAGGATCACCAGGGCGGGGATGAGCCAGCTTACCCCGAATCTCTCCCAGGGGATCAGCTGCTCCAGGAATATGGGGGCCATGCAGACGCCCCAGATGAACCAGCCCCCCTTGGCGCCAAACCGCTGGATCACCGCCCCCACGATCAGGCCCCCCGCCACGGCCACCGCGAAGGCCAGCGGCCACCAGTACCAGTCCAGGGTGAAGGTCTCAATCAGCAGGGTCTTTCCTGAGACCAGCTCGCCGTCCACCATCGCTCCCTCGGGGGCGAAAAAGATTCTGCCCGAGGCGTAGCCATTCATCCCCGCCAGCCAGGCCCACAGGGGCGGGCCGAGGAACCGCTCCACAGCGGCCAGCAGGGCCCCCAGGGCCAGGGCGAAGGCGGCCTCAAAGGAGATCAGCCCCAGGGTCAGGCCCAGGGCCCGGCGGCGGGTCTGCCCAAAGCGCAGGGCCTGGTCGAAGCTGACCCCCACGTGGGAGATGCCGGCGATCACCGCGCAGATCACGCCGATGATGGGGAACAGAATACAGCCCAACGTCACGCTGGTCTCCGGACCGCCGAACCGCATCACGCACCCGATGATGATCTGGACCAGGAGGAACGCCCCGCCCTCCGCCACGAGGTAGAGCAGCAGGTCGTTGGCATTGAGCTTGATTAATTTTTTCAGCATCTCTCTCACCTCACTACAAAGCGCTGGATGGCCCGCCAGATCAGGTATTCTCCCCCTGCCGACGCCAGGGCCAGCCCGGCGGCCGTGGCCCCGGGCAGGGCGGACCACAGCCCGCCCCACTGTGTATCGTAGAGGAAATCCATCATGCTGGTATCCGCCAACAGCATCAGCACCATGGTAATCCCGATCATGGCGAAAACGGACAGCACCACCACAAGGGTGCCCAGCACCTTGTGCCTTATCATCAGCATCCCGCTGAGGCAGCCCAGGATCATCACCGCCCCGCAGATGAGGGGGTAGGCCCAGGGCCTGCCATCGAATACGCGTAGCAGCAGCCACCGCTCCCGGGCCGCCCAGCCGGCCAGGCCGGGGAAGGCGGACATAAACAGCTGCAAAGCCCAGCAGGCCAGCATATAGAACAGGATGATCCCCTGGAGGGCCCAGAAGAAGCCGCTCCGCCTGGCCCCCATGGACAGCCCCAAGCGCAGGTTGCTGGTACACAGGGCGAAGGCGAACAGGAACAGGCAGAAGGCCACCATAAGTGGGAACATGGCGTAGTATTTCTCAAAGAGGTTGGTGCTGCTGGCGGCGGCGGGCGCTCCGGTGAGGTAGCACCCGGCGATCACCAGGGCGGCGAAACCCAGCAGGCTGGCCAGGTTGCCCACGGCGAACTGGAGCAGAAACCGAAAGGATTTTCCCATCACTCCCGCCCCCTTACTGGGCGTCCCCGTGGCCGCACAGGGACACAAAGACGTTTTGCAGGTTCATGGGGGAGATGTCCACATCGGCCCCCTGGGCCTCCTCCAGCTTCACCGGCTCCCCCCGGACCCCCACCGTCTTGTGCCGGCCCATCTGGTGGGTGGTGAGGACCTCTAGCCCCCGGACGGCCTGGTCCACCACGTCCTCCCGGCCGGAGACATAGTGGAACTGGGCCACCAGCCCCTCGGTCTCGGCGTCCTCGATGATCCTCCCCTCGTCCAGGATGATGACCCGCTCAAAGACGGAGGCGGCCTCCTCGATGATGTGGGTGGACACGATGAAGGTGCGGTTTGTGGCGGCGAAGTCCTCCAGCAGCAGCTGGTAGAACCGCTCCCGCATGACCACGTCCAGGCCGGCGGCGGGCTCGTCCAGGATGGTGACGGGGGCCCGGCTGGCCAGGGCGATAAGGATGGTCACCATGGACATCTGGCCCTTGGACAGCTGGGAGATCTTCTTCTTGGGCTCCAGTTTGAACTCCTCCAGCAGCCGCAGGGCGTAGCCCTGGTCCCAGCGGGGGTAGTAGATGGCGGCGGACTTCAGATAGTGTTTGATTTTCAGGTTGTTGGGGCCGGAGAACATGGTGGGCTCCAGCTCCCGGGAGAAGCAGATGTCGTTGAGGGCCTTCTGGTTCTCCCACACGGGCTGGCCGTTGTAGGTGACCTGTCCGCTGTCCTTGGTGTTCTGGGCGGTGAGGATGCCCAGCAGGGTGGTCTTGCCCGCCCCGTTCCGGCCGATAAGGCCATAAATCTTCCCCGGCTGGATGGTCAGGTCCAGGTTGTGGAGGACCTCCTTGTCCTTGTAGGACTTGCACAGGCCCTCGGCCTTTAAGATACCGGTGTTCATTTCTCTTCCCCCTCCTTGATGGCCCGCTGGATCATGTCCAGCAGCTCCTCCCCGGTGAGGGCCAGAGAGGCCCCCTCTTTCACCAGGGGTTTTACATAGCCGTCGTAAAAGGCGGCCTTCCGATTCTGTCTCACCCGCTCACCCGCTCCCTGGGACACGAACATGCCGATGCCCCGTTTTTTGTAGAGAATCCCGTCCCCCACCAGCAGGTTGATGCCCTTGGCCGCCGTGGCGGGGTTGATGTTGTAGCCCCGGGCCAGCTCGTTGGTAGAGGGCACCTGCTCCTCCTCCCGGTAGACCCCCCGGAGGATGTCGTCCTCCAGCATCTGGGCAATCTGCAAATAGATCAGGGACTGGTCATTTAAGGTTCCACGCAAAGGATCACCTCCATGTGTGATTCAAGTTAGCCGGTTCATTACTTGTGTAACTAACCATAGCACTATAGAGCCCGCTTGTCAAGGGGGGATATCCACTTTTTCAAAAAAACTTCCCCTGGCCTTTCCCCGCCCGCTGTGGTATAGTTTAAGCACAGACCAAATACACGCGAGGAGGATGAACCATGGCCAGAACCCAAGAGGCCTGCCTGGTATGCGGCCAGCCCCTGGAGTACTTCGAGACGGAGCGGGAGATGGTGTGCGCGTTCTGTAAAAAAACCTTCCCCAGCCGGGCCAGCTGCCGGGAGGGCCACTACATCTGCGACACCTGCCATGCCCAGCAGGGGGTGGCGGCCATTCTGGACTACTGTCAGGGCAGCACGTCCCAAAACCCCATTACCATGGCCCAGGAGATGATGGACAACCCCCTGATCTACATGCACGGCCCGGAGCACCACATCCTGGTGGGGGCGGCCCTGCTGGCCGCCTGCCGGAACGCCGGCATGGAGCTGGACCTGGACGCCGCCCTGAACGAGATGAAGGCCCGGGGCGGGGCCTACCCCGGGGGCTCCTGCGGCTTCTGGGGGGCCTGCGGGGCGGCGGTGAGCGCCGGGATGGCCCTGTCCATCGCCACCGGGGCCACCCCCCTGACCGGCCAGAGCTGGGCCTGGGCCAACGGCGTCACCGCCGCCTGCCTCCAGGAGATCTCCGCCCTGGGCGGGCCCAGGTGCTGCAAGCGCAACTCCTTCACCGCCCTCCGGACGGCGGCGGGCTTCCTCCGGGAACACCTGGGGGTGGAGCTGGAGCTGCCCGAACAGACCGTCTGCCGCTGGCTGGCGGAAAACAAGGAGTGTATCGGCGGGGCCTGCCCCTACAACCCCGCCAACCAACGGTAATCGGAAAAAGCGGCACACCTTCCGGTGTGCCGCTTTTTGATGGCTTAATCCTGAAATTTTTCCCGGATGGCGGCCACGTCGTCCTCGTCCACCACCGTGACCGATGCCGTCACGTCGCTGGTGTCCGTCCCCGCCCCCTGGCCGTTCTTGTCCAGCTCGCTCGTCACCCAAAACGCCCCGTCTGCGAAGATGCCGCCCAGGGCATCATCCACGTCCTCGCTGGTGATGATTTCACTGCCAAACCAGTGGTAGCTGCCGTCCTCCTTCACGACACCCATCTCTTTCTCCATAACCCACTGGTCAGCGGTGCCGTCCACGGTGATGGTAATCTTGGTATCCCCGGTGAAGTCCTCAAAGACATAGTGCTGGTCCTGGGCCAGGGCGTCGGTGATGTCGGCCTCGTCCTCGCCGTTCAGCACCAGGATGGCCCTGCCGTCCCGGTTCTCCACCTTGGCGGCGGGGGACTCCACCATGGAGAATGTCTCCCCGTCCTTGGTGGTCACATCGGAGCGGTAGCGGTCCACCCGGACAATGGAGCCCAGGTTGATGACAAACTCCTGGAGCCCCTCCGGGTTGGCGGCGGCCACCCCCACCACCATCATGGCCACGGTGGCGCAGAGCGCCAGGGCGGTACGCAGGGGCTTATGGAACTTCTTCTTGTTATTTTCAGTCATAGCGATCATCTCCTCGATTTTTTCCTGGGGAGCCCGCAGCTCCCGGCACATGTCACGATATACCTCTGGGTCGAACATAGACAGCTCCCTCCCCTTCTTCTTCCTCCAGCAGCTCCCCCCGCAGCCGGGCCCGGGCCCGGAGCAGCCAGGTCTGCACCGTGGATGGATTGGCTCTCATGGCGGCGGCCACCTCGGCCACGGTGAGCCCCTCGTAGTAGTAGAGATAGACGCTCACCCGGTATTTGGGCTCCAGGGCCATCACCGCCCGGAACAGGTCAGCCCGCTCCCCGCCATTGGGCGCGGCCAGCTCCGGCCAGTCGTCCAGGGGGACGCTGGTCCGCCGCCAGAAGGCCCGCAGCACCTTGCGGCTCTCGTTCACCGCCACCCGAAGGAGCCAGTGCTTCAGATGGTCCTGGCTCTCAAAGCCCTTGGACCGCTCAAAGAGCCGCAGGAACACCGTCTGCATCACGTCCTCCCCGTCCTCCCGGCTGCCCAGGGCGTGATAGGCCACCCGGAACACCGTGTCGCCGTACGCCTGGACCGCCTGGGTGAAGTCCTCCCCCGTCATAGGCCGCCCACCTCCTTCCTGTCTGTGTTTGAAAGGCCTTTCACCAGGTAATATCCCTGAACCCGGGGAAAAATCCCACAGCCGGAAAAAAATTTTTTCAGACAAAAAGAAAGAGGAGGGGGCGCCCCCGGCGCCCCCTCCCTATATGCTTTAGGCCTTCGCCGCCTCTTTGCTGTCCTGGGCGGCCTGGACGGCGGCCAGGATCCCCCGGCCCTCCGCCTGTTTGGCGTGGCTCTCCACGTCCATCCGGTTCTTGGGGGAGCGCACCAGGCACCCCGCCCCCTGGACACAGCCCCCCTCGCAGGCCATGCCCTCGATAAAGTTGCCGTCCAGCTTGCCCGCCTTCAGCTTCAGCAGGGCGGTGTTGCACTGGTCGATGCCGCTGCAGGGCACGGCCTTCAGGTCGAAGTCCAGCCCCTTCTCCGCCATGGCCTGGGCCACCGCCTGGGACACCCCGCCGCTGCGGGCGAAGTTCCGGCCGTAGGGGCTGGCCTCGTCCAGCGCCTCCTCCCCCAGCTTGGTCAGGTCGATGTCCCGGGCGGCGAACAGGGCATACAGCTCCTCGTAGGTGAGCACGCAGTCCACGGCGTTCATGGTACGGCCCAGCTGGAACTCCTTCTTCTTGGCCACGCAGGGGCCGATGAAGATCACCTTGGCGTCGGGCTCCCGCTCCTTCAGGTGCAGGCCGATCATCACCATGGGGGAGGGGGTGTGGGAGATGTACCCCTCCAGCTCCGGGTGCTTTTTCTTCACGTAGCCCACGAAGCCGGGACAGCAGGAGGAGGTGAGGGTCCCCTTCTCCACCAGCTCCTCCGACTCCCGCCCGGCCACCAGGTCAGCCCCCAGGGCCACCTCCGCCACGCCGGAGAAGCCCAGGGCCTTCAGCCCGGCCACCAGCTGCCCGTAGCTGGCGGGGGCGAACTGCCCGGCGATGGAGGGGGCGATGACCGCATAGGTCCGGTAGCCCCAGTGGGCGCCCCCCTGGAGCATCTGCACCGCGTCCACAATCCAGGACTTGTCCTGGATGGCCCCGAAGGGGCACTGGTTGACACAGCTGCCGCAGGAGATACACTGATTGATGTCGATGGAGGCCTTCTTGTCCGGCCCCATGGAGATGGCCTTGGCGGGACAGCCCTTCTCGCAGGGCCGCTGGTTGCGGACAATGGCGCTGTACTGGCAGGCGTTGAGGCACTTGCCGCACAGGACGCACTTGTCGTGGTCGATCTGGGCCCGGTGGTTCACGATGGTGATGGCGTCCTTGGGGCAGGCGTGGACGCACCGGGTGGCCAGGCAGCCCCGGCAGGAGGGGCCCACGGCCATCTCGGTCACCGGGCACTCGTCGCAGGCGATGGGCAGTACCTCCACCACGCTGGGGTTGGTCTTATCCCCGCCCATGGCCATTTTCACCCGGCTGCCGATGATGGCCCGCTCCTTATAGATACAGCACCGCAGGCTGGCGTTGGGGCCGGGGATGATTTTCTCCGGCACGTCCAGCACGCCGGTGGGCAGCCGGTCCTCCCAGGTAAGCCGGGCCACCTCGGTGAGCACCGAAGTCTTCAGTTCCTGAATTTTTGTCTCAAAGGTACGCATGGCGTCTCTCCTCTTCCCCCGGCCGAGCCGGGCTGTTTTGCAAGTTCCCCTTCATTTCCGCCCTATTTTACCTGAGGGAGCCCCCAGTTGTCAAGGGGGATTCCCCGCCATTTCCTGCCTCCCCCGCCGCACCACCCCCTCCGGCCCGGCATAAGCTGGGGCATAGATTCGTTGATACGGAGGGTCGGCTATGACTGCTTTGCCACAGATCCAATATTTCCTGGGGGCCAACGCCCCCACCGGCTTTTACTCCCTGTATGACCACCTCCTCCCCCCGGAGGAGGCCCGGGCCATCTACATCCTGAAGGGCGGCCCGGGCTGCGGCAAGTCCACCCTGATGCGCCAGGCGGCCGCCCGGCTGGAGGAGGCCGGCCACCCGGTGGAGTACATCCTTTGCTCCGGGGACCCAGCCTCCCTGGACGCCATCCTGGTTCCCGGCCTGGGGGCGGCCATTGTGGACGGCACCGCGCCCCACGTGATCGAGCCCAAATACCCCGGCGCGGTGGAGCGCTACGTAAACATGGGGGCCTGCTACGACACCGCGGCCCTGTGGCCCCTCCGCCGTGAGATCATGGACCTGATGGCCGCTTACAAGGGCTGTTACACCCGGGCCTACCGGATTCTGGGGGCGGCGGGGGAGATCCTGGAGGAGCAGCGGGCCGCCATGGCCTCCGCCGGCCTGGACCGGAAGCTGGCCAAGCGGGCCCAGGGCATCCTCTCCCGGGAGTTCCCCAGGCGGAAGGGCGTCCCCGCCGGCCGGGTGAAGCGGCGCTTCCTGGGGGCGGTGACCTGCCGGGGGGCCATGACCCTCTACGACAGCGCCCTGGACCAGTGCCCCCGGATCTACCAGCTGATGGACCCCCACGGCCTGGCCCACGGGCTGCTGGCCCCCCTGCTGGAGGGGGCGGCCGCCGCCGGGTACGACGTGGTAGCCTGCCCCGACCCCATGGCCCCCCACCGGCTGGCCCATCTGCTGGTGCCGGAGCTGGGGCTGGCCTTCCTCTCCCGTGCCGGGGAGCTGGCCCCGCCGGGCGGGAAACCCTACCGCCGGATCCGCCTGGAGGACGCCGCCGGCAGCGAGCTGCCCCGCCGGAACCGGCCCCGGCTGCGCTTCGCCAAAAAGGTGTCCGCCGCCCTGCTGGAGGAGGGGGTGTCCGCCCTGGCCCAGGCCAAGGCCCTCCACGACCAGCTGGAGCTGGTCTACAACCCCCACGTGGACTTCGGCCTGGTCTCCCGGATCTCCCAGGAGCTTGCGGAGGAGATTTTGTCCCTCCAGCCCTAAAGAGAGGCGGGCCAAAGGCTTCACAAAAACTGAAGGGCAGGGCAGGCCGCATCAGCCTGCCCTGCCCTTTTCGATTGAGGCGCGTCCTTATTCCGGGGTTTCCCCCTCCTCTTTTGCCCCCCGCAGATCCAGGTTCAGGTCCACATCCCCCTGGATGCCGGCCACCGTTCCGGTGCAGCTGTACTGCCACAGGTCAAAATCATAGTAGAAGTCGGGAAGCTGGCCGTACTCCGCCAGCCACAGGGTATAGTCTGTCAGCTGGCGCAGGTCGTACCGCAGATAGGCCTGGTCCTGGTTGAGGTACACCGCCGGCTCATAGCCCGCCGCCTTGATCTTCTCGCAAAAAGCCACAGCGCAGCGGGTCAGCGTCTCCCCGTCCAGGCCGTTGGTGCGGGCGGCGCTGTCCTCCACCCGCTCCCAGTCGAAGGCGACGGGCCCGGCGATCTCATAGTCCCCGATGGCCTCCAGCACAAAGGCGGCCTCCATCTCCGCCTCCGCCGGGGTGATGGCCTGGGAGAAGAAGTACAGCCCCACGTCCAGCCCGGCCCCGGTGGCCCCCTGGATGTTCCGGGCGAACTGGCTGTCAGCGAACAGCCCGCCCTCCGTGTACCCCCGGTAGCCCACCCGGAGGATGGCGTAGTCAACGCCGTCCGCCGCCACCGCCGGCCAGTCGATCTCCTGCTGGTGGGTGGACACGTCAATCCCCGCCCGGGCGCCGGGGTAGGCCACCCGGCCCTTGTCATTCAGGGAAAAGTCCCCCTTGGCATAGGCGTTCACAGGCACCCCCTCCAGGGCCGTCATGATCCGGTCCCGGTACTGGAAGGTGTTCCCCTGGGGCCCCGGCTCCTCCGGCGGGGGCTCCGGCTCATTCCGGCCCTGGAGCACCACAACCAGGGTGGCGGCCGCCAAAAGCACGGCCACCGCCGACAGGGCCAGGGCCGCCTTTCCGGTCCAGCCGCTCCCCCGGTTTTGGGGCGGGCTGAGGGGCTGTGACGGCTCGGGGGTCTGGGGCGGCTGGGGAGCGGGCCCCTCCTCCTCGGAAGGGGGGGCGGGATTTTGCGCCTGGGGGTCATACATAGGGCATCCTCCTTTATTCGGCTCTTTTCCCTATTATACCAGCCATTCCCCCAGACCGCAACGAAAAAAACGCCGGAAGGATTTCTCCTCCCATTCAGCCCTGGCTGAATGGGGCCCCTTTTATTTCAATCCTCGGGCGAAATGAATTCGCCCTGCGGAAATTCTCCACTTCGTTCCGAATTTACGGCGCGGCCGCGCCGTCCCCTGCTCCGCAGGGGCTGGTCAAGGCCCATTCGGCTCTTACAGCAGCGTGAACCCGGCCTCCTCAGCCGCCTTGACGTTCTCCCCGTCCCACAGGGAGGACTGCACCTCCCCGATGTGGGCCTTGCCCAGCATGAGCATGGAGACCCGGCTCTGTCCAATACCGCCCCCCATGGTCAAAGGCAGCTCCCCGTTGAGGAGCATCCTGTGGAAGGGCAGCTCCCGCCGCTCCTCACAGCCGGCCAGCCGCAGCTGGCGCTCCAGGGCGGGGGGGTCCACCCGGATGCCCATGGAGGACAGCTCAAAGGACCGCTGGCCCACGCTGTCCCACACCAGCAGGTCGCCGTTGAGGGACCAGTCGTCGTAGTCCGGGGCCCGGCCGTCGTGGGGCTGGCCGGAGCGCAGCTTCCCCCCGATGCCCATGAGGAAGGTCACCGGGTGGTCCCGGGTGAAGACGTCCTCCCGCTCCTTGGGGGTGAGACGGGGGTACCGGTCCTCCAGCTCCTGGGCGGTAACGAAGGCCACCTCCCGCTCCAGCTTGGGCAGGGCGGACAGCTGGGGGAACACGGTGTGGAGGAAGTCCTGGACCTCCGCCAGGGCGCCCGCGATGGCCCGGACGCTCCCCTTCAGGCAGTCCAGGTTCCGGTCCTCTGGGGCGATGATCTTCTCCCAGTCCCACTGGTCCACGTAGGCGGAGTGGAGGCTGTCCAGCGTCTCGTCCCGGCGGATGGCGTTCATGTCGGTGTACAGCCCCTCCCCTGCCTGGAACTGGTAGCGCTTCAGGGCCAGCCGCTTCCACTTGGCCAGGGAGTGGACCACCACGGCGGCATCCTCCACCCCGTTGATGTCAAAGGCCACCGGCCGCTCCACGCCGTTCAGGTCGTCGTTCAGGCCGGAGGCCTGGGACACAAACAGCGGGGCGGACACCCGGTGCAGGCGTAAAGCCCCGGCCAGCTTGTCCTCAAACAGGCGGTTGAGCAGGCCGATGGCTTTCTGGGTCTCGTAGATGGACAACAGGGGGCGGTACCCCGGCGGTATGGTAATGGACATGGCGGACACTCCCTCCCAATGAATTTCCCCTATTATAGCCCGATCCCCCGGCCAGGACAAGGAAAATTTGAAAATGATAGCAATCATCAGAATTTGTAACAACTGGTAGGGGCGGATATCATCCGCCTGCTTCCAAAGGGCTGCTGAATATGAATCGCGGGCGGGTAATACCCGCCCCTACGGAGGCTTTGTCAACATTTCTGATGACTGCTGTAGAACCGGTATTCATACAGATCCTTACATTTCTGTTACACTTCCCCCCGCCCTCTTGACTTCCCCCCCGCCCTGGCCTATAATCCGCTCAGCTGTGGCCACAGCGGCGTGATACTTTTATGAATGAGGTTTTTATGATGTACGGTAACTTTGATTCGGTGACTGTGGGTTAAACCGGGAGGTTTGCGCCCAACAGCCCCGCAACCCTCCCGAAAGAATCTCACATAATCTTTTAGGAGGAACATTCCCATGAACCGGGAGAATAAACGGAAAACATTTGAAAAAGGCTACTACAAAACCCACCCCTGCCACGACAGCTTCACCTGCAAGGTGTGCGGACGCCCGGTTGTGCCCGAGGCCGCCGGCACCGCCCACCGCAACCACTGCCCCAACTGCCTGTCCAGCCTCCACGTGGACGACGAGCCCGGCGACCGGGCCGCCGGCTGCGGCGGCGTGATGGACCCCATCGGGGTCTGGGTGCGGAAAAACGGCGAGTGGGCGGTGATCCACCGGTGCCGCCGGTGCGGCAAGCTGGACTCCAACCGCTCCGCCGCCGATGACAACCCCATGAAGCTCATGTCCATCGCCCTGAAACCCCTGGCCCTGCCCCCCTTCCCCATTGAACACCTGGAGCGGCTCACCGCCCTGATGGGGGGCTCCGGCAGCCTTGTTTGAGAAAATTTGAGTCAGCCTTCGGGACGCCCGCCGCCGGCGGGCGTCCCTTTTTCTTGCCAAAGGGCCACGCGGGGGATATAATAAATCAAATCAAAGCCGTATCATAGGAGGATTACGATGAAATTCATTTCTTGGAACGTGAACGGCCTGCGGGCCTGCATGAAAAAGGGGTTCCTGGACTTCTGCCAGCGGGAGGCCCCGGACTTCCTCTGCCTCCAGGAGACTAAGATGGAGCGGGGGCAGGCGGAGGTCCCCCTGGGGGAAGGCGTCCACCAGTTCTGGAACTCCGCCGAGAAGAAGGGCTACTCAGGCACCGCCGTGTTCACCCCCCACGCCCCCATAGACGCCGCCCTGGGCATGGACGTGGAGGCCCACGACCACGAGGGCCGGCTCATCACCCTGGAGTACGAGAGCTTCTACCTGGTGTGCTGCTACACCCCCAACGCCCAGGACGGCCTGAAGCGGATCGACTACCGCATGGCCTGGGAGGACGAGCTGCGGGAGTACCTGATCTCCCTGGACCGGACGAAGCCGGTGGTCTATTGCGGGGACCTGAACGTGGCCCACCAGGAGATCGACCTGAAAAACCCCAAGTCCAACCGGGGCAACGCCGGCTTCTCCGACCAGGAGCGGGAGAAGATGACCGCCCTGCTGTCCTCCGGGTTTACCGACTCCTTCCGCTTCCTGTACCCCGACCGGGAGGGGGCCTACTCCTGGTGGTCCTACCGGTTCAACGCCCGGAAGAACAACGCCGGATGGCGCATCGACTATTTTATTGTGTCCGACCGCCTCCGGGACAGGATCAGGCGGGCGGAGATTTTAAGCGATGTGGAGGGCTCCGACCACTGTCCGGTATTGTTGGAGCTGGAGCTTTAGACCCGGGCGCCCGGCCCCTCCAGCCGCCAACCGGGCCATAGAGGGGGCGGCTGTGTATTCCCACCGCCCAGACGGGCACACTATTGTATAGGGTGGTCCCCGCCGGAGCGGCGCTTCAGGCCCGGCGGGAGGGGCACAGCAGTTTCTATACGCCATCGCGGGGAAATTTGAAAAATGTTCATGAAAAGTTCAGAACTTTTCTGTCGAATTTCAATCTTTCTATGGTAAAATCTTCTTAACCAAAGAAAGGGGGCGTTTTTTACGAAAAAGCGCCGCACCGCCGGGCTGCTGGCCCTCACCCTCCTGCTGCTGCTGGGGGGCGGGTGGTTCTTGTACCGCACCGGCTTTTTCCGGGCCGCCGCCTCCATCGAGGGGCTGCGGGCTTACATCGCCTACTTCTCCCCCTGCGCCCATATCGTCTTCTTCCTCCTGCAATTCCTGTCGGTGGTGCTGGCCCCCATCCCCAGCAACATTACCGCCGCCGCCGGCGGGATGCTCTTCGGCACCTGGCCCGCCTTTTTCCTCACCTTCGGGGCGGTGGCGCTGGGCTCCCTGGTGGTGTTCTCCCTGGCCCGGGCCCTGGGCCGGGACTTCGCCAGCCGGCTGGTGAGCCGGAAGCTGTCGGACAAGTACCAGGCCGTCCTCCAGGCCAAGGCCCCGGTCTTCCTGACCCTGGCCTTCCTCTTCCCCTTCTTCCCGGACGACATGCTGTGTATCCTGGCCGGCCTCACCGACCTGTCCCCCCGCCGCTTTTTCCTCATCGTGGTGCTGGCCCGGCCCTGGGGCCTGCTGTTCGCTAGCGCCCTGGGGGGCTCCGCCCTGAAGCTGCCCCTGTGGGCCATGGTCCCCATCGGCCTGGCCGGGCTGGCCCTGTTCCTGCTGGGGATGCGGTACGGCGACCGGCTGGAGCGGCTGGTGCTGGAACGGCTGCGGGGCCGGGGGAAAAAAGATTAAAATCCCTCTTTACAAATTTCTCGGGCAATGCTATAATAACTCCGGTAACAAGAATCAATACTATTTAAGCAGGAGGCCTGTCATGGAGCGCGCCACACGATACAGCAAAAAGCGCGAGGCCATCCTCGCCGCCATCCAGAGCACCCGCTGCCACCCCTCCGCCGAGTGGGTGTACCAGCGGCTCAAGCCCGACCACCCCGACCTGAGCCTGGGGACGGTGTACCGCAACCTGGCCCTGTTCCAGGCCAACGGCACCATCCACAGCGTGGGGGTCATCCAGGGGCAGGAACGGTTTGACGGGGACCTGTCCCCCCACAGCCACTTCATTTGCAACTGCTGCGGCCAGGTGATCGACCTGCCCGGGGTCACGCCCAAGGCGGGCCAGGACCGGGCCGTCAGCCGGCAATACGGGCTTAAAGTCCAGCACTGCGAGCTCACCTTTCACGGGCTGTGCCCCGACTGTATCCAGCAGGAACCATTTGACTTGTAATTATTTGAAGGAGGAACGATTATCATGAAGAAGTTTGTTTGCAGCGTCTGCGGTTATGTCCACGAGGGCGACGCCGCCCCCGCCAAGTGCCCCCAGTGCGGCGTCCCCGCCGAGAAGTTCGTGGAGCAGGGCGGCCAGCTGTCCTGGGCCGCCGAGCACGTTGTGGGCGTGGCCAAGGGCGTTGATCCCGAGATCCTGGAGGGCCTGCGGGCCAACTTCCAGGGCGAGTGCACCGAGGTCGGCATGTATCTGGCCATGGCCCGGGTGGCCCACCGGGAGGGTTATCCCGAGATCGGCCTGTACTGGGAGAAGGCCGCCTATGAGGAGGCCGAGCACGCCGCCAAGTTCGCCGAGTTGCTGGGCGAGGTGGTGACCGACTCCACCAAGAAGAACCTGGAAATGCGGGTGGAGGCCGAGAACGGCGCCACCGCC
>CAMTMC010000025.1 GCA_947073515.1 uncultured bacterium
AACCGGATCGACAACCTGGCCACCACCATCGACAAGCCCACCGGCCAGTACGAGATGCAGCTGGGCGAGTACCTGTATGGCGGCGACCTGAAGCTGGAGTCCACCACCGACGTGTTCGGCCGTCCCGCCCGCTACTGGGAGTTTGACGGCAAGGCCGTGGGCACCTACGTGAAGGAGGAGCTGCTCAAGTCCGAGTACAACACCTCCGTCACCGGCAAGACCCTGTACGACCTGCTGGGCGCTTCCGTTGTGGAGGGCTCCAACAAGTACGACTTTGAGATCTCCATTGACGGCGAGAGCGACCGGGAGGTCTTCAAGGGCTATGATGTCAAGACCGCCGGCACCATCCACAACGAGTATTGGCCCCTGTTCAACGAGACCTACCTGAACCGCCGCAACGACGCCAACGTTGGCGCCACCGGCAACGGCGTGCTCACCCAGGTCTTCGTGGACACCTACCACCATGTGGTCTACATCTCCGTCATCAACACCTACCTGGCCGAGGCCAGCAAGGACTATGACGCGAAGAAGGACGAGGTCCGCCTGACCGTCCACGGCATCGACGAGTACCACGACGCCTTCATCAAGGCCCGGGGCAAGGCCACCGATAAGAACTTCACCGTCGCCGGTGAGAGCTTCGACATCGAGGGCGTGAAGGAGGGCGAGTTCTTCCTGGTCACCGTGGCTGACGGCGAGGTTCAGACCATGAAGGCCCCCGAGGTGCTGTCCGGCGTGGAGGTTTCCACCTTCTCCGTGGACCGCAGCCTGACCACTGGCGGCACCAAGTACGACTTCTCCAGCACCATTGACTGCGACCACGATACCCTGGAGAAGTGGACCGGTATTGACGGCAAGGTCAACCTGAAGGACATGACCTACGACGTCTATCTGGACGAGTATGGCTACGCCATCGGCGTGGTGGAGCACAACGCCCCCACCAACTACCTGTTCATCACCGGTATCGACAGCACCTACAGCAACCTGTCCAACGTGACCCTTGAGGCCAACGCCATCTTCCTGGACGGCACTATGGATACTGTCACCATCAACGGGAAGAAGAGCAACTTCACCAGCAACGATGGCAAGATCGGCACCCCCACTGGCATTGCCGCCGCCACCGTGAACCGCTGGTACAGCTACTCCGTGAGCAAGGACGGCGTGTACACCGTGAAGCTGGTGGACTACGGCGTTGCGGGCAGCACCGGCCAGTACCATGAGGACCGCACCGAGGTTGTGGACTACAAGCACCACAACATCAAGGTGGACAAGGACAACGACCGTTACGGCGACAAGCCCACCGACCTCGGCGGCGACAATTGGTATGATGTGGCCATCGGCAACGACAAGGAGATGAACAACACCTCCGACAAGTCCCACATCATCTACGGCGAGGACGACACTGTCTACCTGACCGCCGAGCTGGACGCCGTGCGGGTCAACAGCACCGTCGTCGCCACCGTGATCGGCGATGTGGAGAACGTGACTGTGGGCGTTGACAACGTGGACATCGACACCTGGGACTACAGCGAGATCCCCGGCAAGATGGCGGACGCCAAGCCCGTGCCCACTGACTACAACAGCTACGGCGTGTACGCCCTGTACAACAACAAGGGCTACATCATCGCCGAGGTCGTCGTGGGCGAGGACAACGGCACCAGCGACAACCTGGTGTACGTCCACAGCAGCTCCGTGGACGAGGAGAGCTACGACAAGGCCACCGAGGAGTGGACCTGGACCCGCAAGGCCATCGTCGACGGTGAGGAAGTCACCCTGGTCGAGGTGGACGACAGCGGCATCTCCATGCTGGAGAAGATGAACCAGGACAAGTGGTACCGCATCCGTTACAACGCTGACGGCGAGGTCACCAAGGTCATGAGCCACAACGCTGCCGACCACACCGTGGGCGACAACTGCCTGGATTATGACAACGACTTCTCCAAGCACTGGGAGCTGAGCGCCCCCAACGCCTGGAACAGCGGCAAGGCCATCATCTACGTGACCGACTACAACGAGCCCACCATCGGTGACGTGATCTACAAGTCCATCATCCAGCCCACCACCAAGACCGTGCTGTACCACGAGGGCTTCAAGAATGCGACCCTGTACAACGACGAGAAGGGCCACACCCTGTACATGGATACCATCGACGCCTCCGGCATCCGCTACACCGAGGACACCAAGGTCGTCTTCAAGCAGGCGGAGAACAACAAGTGGTACACCGAGTTCTGGCAGGGTTCCGCCGGCGTCAACGACGTGCTGGACGAGCTGCACGTTGTGAGCAAGGACAACCAGGGCTATAACCACTACACCTATGAGATCAGCGCCGTGATCGAGGACGGCCGGGCCACCACCATCATCGTGGTTGACCGGGACATCCAGGGCCAGGACGGCAGCTGGGCCGAGGGCCTGGACGACGACGTCTTCCTGAGCGACCGTACCGGCATGGACCTGCTGTACAAGCTGACCCGCAACAAGGTCACTGTCCATGACAACGGCGGCCTGAGCTTCGAGTTCACCGTCCAGAACAAGAACAACAACAACGACCTGCTGGGCACCAACGGCTACACCGCCGACGGCACCCTGCCCGTGGTCTTCGACTACGTGGTATGGCGTCTGGTGGACGGCGAGTGGACCCAGAAGATGGAGATCAAGGGCGCCGATATGACCCTGGAGCCCGGCCAGAGAGGCAGCTACAAGCTGTGGGTCGGCGACGACATCCAGGACAAGAACTTCCTGGGCAAGGACGTCAGCCGTGTCCGGGTGGAGATCACCGACATCCGTGTGGGCACCGGCACCTTTACCCCTGACGAGGGCGCCATGACCATCGACGTTACTGACCCCGACAGCCAGCTGGTGAAGATCTTCGCCAACGGCAACGAGCTGAACCTGGACAAGGTCACCCGGGCCCTGGAGGGCAGCGGCACCTACACCGTGAACCTGGCTCCCGGCGCGTACACGCTGACCGCCGAGCTGGTGGACGACACCACCCACCGTGTGGCCATCGCCCCCGCTACCGTCACCATCGTGAAGGACGGCAGTGTGAACGTCACCGTGACCGTCACTGAGATCGACAACAGCATCTCCTTCACCGGCTCCGCCGTGGAGGGTACCAACTTCACCTACGTGAAGAACGACGACGGCACCTACACCATCACCGCCGTGAACAGCGCCCTGGGCGTCAAAGCTTACGCCGTGGAGAACTGCACCGTCACCCCTGTGACTGGCACCGCCACCGTGATGAACAGCACCGCTTTCACCCGGTGGACTGTCACCCCCGGCGCGGGCGCTGAGACCGTCACCGTGAAGGTCAACAAGATGAAGGCCGAGTTCACCGGCGACAAGCTGGTCAGCGTTGAGGTTGACCCCGACGCCCCCGCCGACTACAGCGTTGGCCCCCGGAGCCGGGCCGCCGCTGGCGAGAACGTGTTCTTCTATGTCACCTTCCAGGGCCTGACCGTCAATGGCGTTGAGAACCCCACCTACACCGTGGCCAGCAAGCCCGGTGAGGAGGGCCTGTTCTTCGGCGCTAACTTCACCGCTGAGATGCGGGACGCCCTCATCGCCGCCCTGAACGACTTCACCGGCAGCGACATGAACCTGGACCTGGACAGCAATGTCTCCCAGGAGGATCAGGACGCCTGGCAGGGCGAGTCCGCTGGCGCTAAGTTCGACATGGAGGTCACCGGCGACGAGGCCCCCTATACCGTGACCCTGATCTACAACGGCGACCGTCCCAGCAACGCTGACATCGTCAAGATGTTTAACGAGAAGCTGGTTGCCGCCGGCAAGGAGCCCTATGAGGGCGCCACCGTCTACCCCGATGACGCCACTGGCACCAAGATTTACGCCGCCGACGGGACCACCGTGGTTGCCACCATCGGCGATGAGGCCAGCTACTTCGTCCTCGTGAACGGCGAGAAGGCTCTGGACGAGGAGGGCAACCCCCTCCAGTTCGCCAAGGGCGAGACCGGAACCCTCAAGATTCCCTACACCGGCACCGCCCAGTTCCTGGTGAACAAGGCCGACTGGACCAAGGGCTATGCGGTGAACGGCCTGAACAAGCTGTCTGTGACTACCGGCGCCAGCGATCTGAAGACTCTGACCGGCAACCTGGAGCTGGTTGACGCCTACAAGCTGGCCAGCCTGGACAGCTCCCTCACCAACGTTATTTATAACGATGGCGAGGAGACCACCGAGACCGCCCTGTCCAGCCCCCTGTACATCCCCACCGATGGGTCTGTCACCTTTACTGGTAAGATCAAGACGGGCGCTAACTCCGGCAATAACACCCACGTGAAGCTGACCATCGGCGGTAAGATCTTCGGTGAGGTTCAGGCCGTGGCCGCTGAGGAGGCCAAGTACACCGTGAACATGGCCGGCCTGACCAGCGGGATGGTCACCGATGGTGTGATCGGGACCGTCACGGAAGTGGGCGCTTTCGATTACACCGTCTACTTCGGCGACACCCAGATCACTGTGGACAAGGCGCTGGCCAACCTGGAGCTGATCGACAACCCCAGCACCGCCAAGATCCAGGCGGGCAACTACCTGCTGAAGAGCGCCATTCCCAACGGCAAGTGGATTGCGGCTGACGGCCTGACTGCCGTCACCGTGGCGAGAAGTGCCGGCAAGGTGACCGTCACCGGCACTCTGACCCCCGACGAGAACGGCGAGATCTACCTGGTGCCCGTGACCAAGGTTACCTTCGCCAAGAAGGGCAGCGCCGATGCCGCCTTCATCGTTGGGAACGACGAGACGGTGATTGCGGACACGAAGGAATACTTCGTGAAGGCCGGCGAGACCATGGAGTTCGCCGGCGAGAAGGGCGAGTCCTTCCAGGCTATGGCCGTGGTCGGTGGCACCGGCGATGCCGAGGACTGGTGGGCCGGCAAGGCCATCCCCGCCGTGACCGACCCCACTAAGGGTGTCGCGATCACCGTGAACCAGGCGATCAAGACTGTGGCCCTGACCGGCACTGGCACGCAGGAGGGTGACAAGGTGACCCTGGTGGACAGCGCCAGGCCTGCGACTGTGACTGCGGCGAGCGACCAGAGCAAGAGTGTTCCCGCTAATGCGGACGCCGAGGCGGTTGATGTCGAGATCACTGTCACCGCTGCTGCTGGCTACTACTTCAGCGAGGTGCCCGAGATTTCGGATATCGCTAAGGTTAATACCGTTACCTTTACTGTGGAGACCAAGGATCCTGCTCCTGTGATCAAGGACGGGGAGCTGGTGTTTACCGTAACTGTGGCGAGCGAGAAGACCGCTTAAAGTTCTATGAACCCCCCGGGCCTTTGGCCCGGGGGGTTCCCCTATCTCACTTGTCCTGTGCGTAGAGGGCGATCACCGTGTAAACCGTGCCGTTGTGGTTCAGCTGGGTGTCGGCGTCGGTGCCCCAGAAGGACAGCCGGTTCCCCGACCAGGAACAGTCGCAGTAAACGGGGCCGTTGTAGAGCGTCGTGATGAGCTTGTTCACAGGGGACGGGCCGATAATGAACTGGGCCAGGCCGTGGATGATGAAGAAAGCCGGCCGTGCGGAGAAGGTCACCTGGGTGGGATTGGCGGTGCCATGTCTGCCCGTTCCGGTGTAGGTGAGGGCCTCGATCCGGCAGTTGCCCAGCTTGGCCACCTGGTTTTTCAGGGTGTTTAAGGCCGACTGGGACGCTTTTCCGTTGACCGTGGAGGTCAGGCTGGTGATTTTGCTGGACAGGGAGCCCAGGGAGCTGTCGTGGCCCGACAGGGCGGCGTCGATCTTGGCGTTGTCCTCGTTGAAGTCGGTGCGCTGTACCTGGTCGCTGGCCTCGAATTGGCACAGCTTGTATTTTGTGGTTCGGTTCATAGAAGAAATTCCTCCTTTTTTGATTTCACTATAGGCGGGCGGAGAGGAGAAATTGTATGTTTCCATACATTTAATGGAAATCAGGCCGCATTGCGCCTATTTTGAGCATAAAAAAGCCCGCCGTCCGGCGGGCTTTTTGGCTAGGCCTTGCGTAAAATCCCCATGGGGGTGCACTCCTCCCCCTGGCCCAGGGGGTTGTCCCCCAAAACCCGGGCCAGGAAGTCCATGGACGGCTCCTTCTGGGAGAAGCCCAGGATATTGGCCCCCAGGTCGTTGATGTCCACAATGGCCACCGGGTACCCCAGGGCCTGGGCCAGCTTCCGGGCTGTGCCCATGGGGTCGTCGGGGGTGAGGACGACATAGTGGTCGTAGGGGGGGATGGTGCCCTCGGTGGGGCCGTCGATGCCCCGGGCCTTGGCCCCGGCCACCAGGTAGAACCAGCCCTTTTTCCCCAAAATCTTGCCGATCACCGAGCAGAAGGCGGCGAACAGGATCCGGGGGGTGCCGCACTCCCGCAGGGCCATCTCCATGGTCTCCGGGATGCCCAGGCCGATGCCCGCCGGGGTCTTGGTCACGTACCGGCTGAGGGTAATTGCCAGTTTCCGGGGGCGGATGTCCTCCATGGGGATGGCCCGGCTCTGGGTGCAGGCCACCGCCTTCTCCGAGATGAACAGGATGTCCCCCGGCTGAAGCTGCCCCTTGGGGTACTGGTTCACCACGTCCACCATGTCGTCGTCCTTGGTGATGAGGTGGGTTTTAATGGGGATACGCAGATAGTCCACGCCGTCTACCGCGCGGACCAGACGCTTGCCGGGGTTGGCGGTGGGGTTGGGTTCCTGGCTCATGGGGCGCCGCTCCTCTCATTGGTGGGATTTGACGGGGCCCGGGCGGGTCCCGTTTCTGAAAATTATACCACTATTATACCCGGCGCGCTACGGGTTTTCCAAATTTAATAGTTCCCCCGCCAGATAGCCCGCCCCGGCTTCCACAAGGCGGACGGGGCGGATTTGGTTGTGGAGGTTCTCGCCGCTGGAGGCGGTTACCTCCACATACCGGGTGGTGTACCCCCGCCACAGGCCGTTCCGCTGGTCCTCAAAGAGGACGGGCTGGCTCTCCCCGATGAACTGCCGCAGGTAGGCCGTCTCCATCCGGGCGGCGGCCTCCGCCCCCCGGCGGGCCCGCTCCTCCTTGATTTCGTTGGGGATCTGGCTGGGCATCGCCGCCGCCGGGGTACCCGGCCGCCGGGAATAGGGGAAGATGTGCATGGCGGCGAAGCCGCTCCTCTGGATGAAGTCCAGGGTGGCGGAGAACTCCTCCTCTGTCTCCCCGGGAAAGCCCACAATCATGTCGGTGGTGATGGCGGGGCGGTCGAAGTGGGCCCGGAGCAGGGCGAGGCTCTCGATAAACCGGGCGGTGCCGTACTTGCGGTTCATCCGGGCCAGGGTGGCGTCGCAGCCGCTCTGCATGGACAGGTGGAAGTGGGGGCACAGGTTTTCCAATTTCGCCGCCCGGGCGCAGAAATCTTCCGTAACCGTCCGGGGTTCCAGGGAGCCCAGCCGTACCCGGCACTCCGGGGCGGCGGCGCACACCCCCTCCACCAGGTCGATGAGGGCGGGGCCGTCCTTCCACTCCTGCCCCCAGGAGCACAGCTCAATGCCGGTGAGCACCAACTCCCGGTAGCCCCCGGCCATCAGCTGAGCGGCCTGTTCCCGGGCCCGGTCCAGGGGCAGGGAGCGGACGGGCCCCCGGGCGTAGGGGATGATGCAGTAGGAGCAGAAATTGACGCAGCCGTCCTCCACCTTGAGCATAGCCCGGGTGCGGCCCTCCAGACCGCCGGCGGGGAGCTCCTCGAAAATCCGGCGCTTCATGGCGTCGTCCAGGGCGGTGACGGGCTGGCGCCGGGCAAAGGAGCGCTCCAGCAGCTCCACAAAGCCCTGGCGGTCCCCGGTGCCGGACACCAGGTCCACAGACAGGTTTTCCATGTCCTCCGGGTGGGTCTGGGGGTAGCAGCCGCACACGGCGATGATGGCGTCCGGGGCCCGCTTCCGGGCCCTGCGGATCACCTGCCGGGACTTCTTGTCGCTCACGGCGGTGACGGTGCAGGTGTTGATGAGGTAGGCGTCCGCCTCCCCTTCAAAGGGCGCCAGCTGGTGGCCCCGGGCGGACAGCAGCTGTTCCAGAGCCTGGGTCTCGTATTGGTTGACCTTGCAGCCCAGGGTGTAAAAGGCGATTCTCATGGGTTGTGCACGGGGATCACGGCCAGAAAGACCAGATCCTCCGCTCCGTCATTGATGATGCTGTGGGCCCGGCCCTTGGGGCAGTAGTGGCAGGAGCCGGGGGACAGGGGCTCGTATTCCCCGCCGTACAGGGCCTTCCCCGCCCCGGAGAGGATGTAGACCACCTCGCTGTCCCGCTCGTGGGTGTGTAGTCCAATGGAGCTGCCCGGGGTCAGGCGGGCGTACATGATCTTGTTGTCCCCATCCTGGACGATGCGGGAGATCATCTCCCCCTGCCCGCCCCGGGGGTTGGGCAGGACGGTCTCCTCTATTTCAGTAAAATTCAGCAGCATTTTCTTCTCCTCCTATGGATTGGATCATATACGTTCCTTGACTGGAAAGCCCAGCTCCTCCAGCTTGGGGGACAGCGCGTCAATCAGCGGCGTGCCAAACAGCCAGATTTCCCGCCGCCAGGGGTGGCCCAGCCACCCCCATTCCAAATCCCGCTGGACGAAAAAGTAGTAATCACCGTCGGGGTAGAGGTCGGAAAAATAGGCATTGTATCTCCCGCCGAGAAAGCCGCCGTGCCGCTCGTCCTCCACCCAGTGGTCGTGCTCCGTGACGGGCAGGCGGGGGTCATAACGGAAGCCGCTGTGCTGCCAGTCCAACGCATACATCCAGGGGCCTGCCCCCAGGCATTTGGCAAAGGCCTGGGGGACCTCTGAGAACAGTTTGTCCACCTGATCCTCTGCCGCCTGGGCCAGGTCAAGAATCAGATAGGGCGCGGAGAGCCGGAAGGGCAGCTGATTGACCCGGATGCTGGGCTGGAACTGTAATTCGCTGTCTATTCTATCCCAGATTTGCCTGTATTCCGCATCTTCCAAAACCGTGTAAAAGGTGTCCATGCCGCTAATCACCTTTCTCCAAATCCTCCGGGAGCAGCTCCATCAGCTGCTCCCGGGTGGGGCCCTCCAGCTGGGCCACCCGGTCGGCCTGGCGGGCCACCGCCCGCTCAAAGAGGTTGCGCGCGTCCCTTGCGTTGCCGAAGTTCTCGTCCCGCTGGTCGTAGAGGGCTTGCAGGTCCTTCTCCATGAACCGTTCTCCCTCCTCTGAGAGGGTGTAGCCGTTCTTCTGACACATGGAGCGGAAAATTTCCATAAGCTGGCTACCGTTGTAGTCCTCAAAGTAGAGGTACTTGTTGAACCGGGACTCCAGCCCGGGGTTGGAGTGGATGAACCGCTCCATCTCATCGGTGTACCCCGCTACAATAACAATGAGGTCGTCCCGGTGATCCTCCATATTTTTCAACAGAACCTCGATGGCCTCCCGGCCGAAGTCGTTGGCGTTCTCAGAATTGGCCAGGGCGTAGGCCTCGTCAATGAACAGCACCCCGCCGATGGCCTTCTGGATGGCCTCCTGGGCCTTCAGGGCGGTCTGGCCCACAAAGCCGGCCACCAGGCCGGAGCGGTCCACCTCCACCAGCTGGCCTTTGGACAGCACCCCCACGGCACGGTAAATCTGGGCCAGCAGCCGGGCCACGGTGGTTTTGCCGGTGCCGGGGTTGCCCAGAAATACCAGGTGGAGGGACATAGGCGGCACGGGCAGTCCGGCCTCCTGGCGGAGCTTCCGCACCTTCACCAGATTGATCAGGCTCTTGACATCGGCCTTTACCTTCTCCAGCCCGCACAGCCCGTCCAGCTGGGCCAGCAGCTCCTCCAGGGTGGGGGCCGGGGGCTCCGGCTCCTCCTGGGGCGTGGAGGCCTGCCTGGCCGGGGCCGGGCGGGAGATGAATTCATCCGCCTTCAGGGCGGGGCGCTGGACGCCCAGGCCGTCCTGGTCGCACAGGGCCAGCAGGGTGTCGGCGCAGGCGTTCACATAGGCGGCTTCCCGCTCGCTGACCACGTTGTCCACCGCGGCGAACAGCAGGAGGATCAGGGTGAGCTGATCCACGAGGCGCCGGGCCAGGGCGGTGCCCCGGGCCTGGTCGTACCGCCGGAGATCCCCGAAGAAGGCGGGGGGCTGGAGTCCATCGAAATTGGCCACCCCGGAGGCCACCTCCCAGTACAGGGCTGAGGGCACCGGGTTGCCGGGGGACCACAGGCTGTTGTAAAACTCCACGTGCCGGGGGGTGATGGAGCTGGCGTCGTCCGCCTGCCACAGCCCCAGGACACACTGGCGCAGCCAGCCGTCCGCCTGACGGCCGAAGGCGGCCCGAAGGGCTGGGTCGGGGATCAGCTTGCGGTAGGCGGTGATGATCTCGCTGTACTGCTTGTGGGCCTCGCTGGCGGTCACGGTTCCACTCATAAGGCGTGTCTCCAATCATTCAGTGTGACCCTATTATAATAAAAAGGGGGCGGACGGTCAAGTAAAGGGGGCGGCGGAGGGGCGAGGTAGACATAAAAATGTGAATATTTTGTTATTTTACGATTTTCCGTTGACGGGAGGGAGAATTCCTTGTAAAATAAAACTGATTCCTTTTGCACCTGAAAGAAAAAAGTCAAATGGAGGAACTGACCATGGCAGATAGACACAGCCCTCCCCCCCGCCAGAGCGGCGAGAGCGGACGGCGGGCGCCCCTCCGGCGCAACGACGTGATTCGCTGTGCGAACTGCGGAGAGGACTACTCCGTTACCTATAAGCGCTGCCCCTTCTGTGACGAGCGCCCCGGCCGGGGCGGTTCCCGGGGGGGCAAGCGGGTGGCCAACACCCGGGGGGGCGGCTACGGCGGCCCGGTGAACCCCATCCAGGTCGTGTGGCTGGTGATCTCCTTCCTGCTGATCATCGCCGCCCTGTTCATTGTGTTCCGCTTCTTCGGCAGCTCCATTTTTGAGGGCAAGGGGGGCGGCGGCAGTTCCAGCCAGGGCTCCTCCAGTACCAGCCAGAGCGGCAACACCTCCGCCCCCGGCGGGTCCTCCGCCATCCAGCCCGGCGGGTCCTCCTCCGCCGGCCCGGGGGACAGTTCCACCGGGGACCAGTCCCAGCCGGTGGAGCTCAAGCCCCAGTCCATCACTCTGGTCCGGGACGCGCTGACCCTCCGGTACGGGGAGGTGTTCACCATGCAGGCCACGGTGCTGCCCGAGGGCGTGACGGAGCCCATCGTGTGGTCCAGCAGCCTGCCCGAGGTGGCGCCCATCGACGAGTACGGCAATCTCACAAACCGGAACAAGGGCAACCAGCGGGTCCGGGTGACCATCACCGCCACCTGCGGCGACGTGTCCGTGGAGGGCATCATGTACTGCCGGTATGAGTCCGAGGACACAGGCGCGGGAACCACCGAGCCCCAGCCCCCGGAGCCTCAGCAGCCGGAGGCCCCCAGCAACGGCAATAACACCACGCCGGTGGCCCCCAACACCCGGGGCACCATCGTCAACGCCGGCTCCGGCCTGAACATCCGCTCCGGCCCGGGTAAGGACTACGACAGAGTGGCCAGTACCTCCAACGGAGTGAAGGTCACCATCCTGGGGGAGGAGAACGGCTGGTATAAGATCGCCTACAACGGCAGCAACACTGGCTATGTCTCCAAGGATTACGTCTCCATCGGCTAATCCATCACGACGGGCCGCCCGGATTCCGAGCGGCCCGTTTTCCGCCGGGTTCCGGGCTCTGCCCAGCGGCGGAATCGGGGAGGAGAAAAGCCGCCTGGATCGTGGGACCCAGGCGGCCTTTTTATCGGATCAAAATCTTATGGCTCGGCGCCGGCTTCTTTCCAGAATTCCCGGCGGAAATACTGGGTCAGGAAAACAGCGGTGGCCGCCGCCGCCAGCAGGTCGGCGGTGGCCTGGGTGAGCTCCAGGCCGGTCAGGGCGAACTGGCTGGACAGGAAAAACACCAGGGGGATGAAAATACACTGGCGGAACATGGCCAGAAAGCTGGCCCGCCCGGATTTGCCCAGGGACTGGAACAGCATATTGGTGAACATCATCAGCGGTGACAGGGGCAGGGTGAGGCACTGGAAGCGCAGGGCCCAGGTGCCGATGGCGATGACATCCGGGTCATCCCGGCGGAACAGGGCGATGATCTGGGGGGCGAAGAGCAGCCCGATGGCCGCCGCCGCCAGCAGGATAGAGGTGCAGATTTTCAGGGAGAAGACCAGCGCCTCCTTCACCCGATCCAGCTTGCGGGCGCCGTAGCTGTAGCCCAGCACCGGCTGGAAGGCCTGTCCAAACCCGATGATGATGGACTGAACCAGCATAAACACCTTTGCGACAATGGCCAGGGCGGCCACGGCCGCGTCGCCGTAGAGCTTGGCGTTGAAATTCAGGGCCACGTTGGCGGCGCTCATGCTGCCCTGGCGGAAGAAGGAGGGCATCCCCTGCTTCAGGATCGCCAGATAGACCTTGGGGGAGCGGGAGATGAAGGCGGGGCTCAGGTGGACATCGCTGTGCTTAAACAGGAACATAGAGGCCAGGATGGACATGCTGATACACTGGCTGAGGAGGGTGGCGGCCCCGGCGCCGCCAATGCCCATGCCAAATACAAAAATAAACAGCGGGTCCAAAATAATATTCAGGATCCCTCCTGTGGCCAGGCCGATGGTGGCCAGCTGGGCCCGGCCCTGCCACCGGAGCAGGTTGTTCAGCGTGTAGGACAGCACCATCACCGGCGCCCCCAGCAGGATGTACCAGGCGTACTCCTTGGCGTAGGGGTGGATGGTGGCGGTGCTGCCCAGCAGCCAGATGAGCCCGTCCAGGTTGCAAAGCCCCAGCGCCGCCAGCAGCGCGCCCACCACCAGGGCCAGGCACACGCCGCTGGAGGCGTAGGTCTCCACCTGGCGGCCCTCCCGCTTATTCTGTCCCAGCAAGCGGGAGACAATGGCGCCTGTCCCCAGGCCCACCGTAAAGCCCGCCGCCTGGATAATCGCCATCACAGAGAAGACGATTCCAACCGCCCCGGAGGCGCTGGTGTTGATCTGGGAGACAAAATAGGTATCCGCCATATTGTACAGCGACGTGACCAGCATACTGATGATGGTGGGTACCGCCAGGACCGGGATCAGCCGGGAGACAGGGGTCTCCAGCATCCTAGCCCGCTGATCCACCGGTTCGCCGGCCTTATTCCGTTGAAACAGCCGCGTAGACATTCGCTCACCTTCTTCTCTGATTTGTAAATTCTATCGTCCTCGGGCGTGACGGGAGAAACCATATTCCCAATATATCCTGTATAAAATACAATGTCAATAGGCGCGGGCGCGGCGGGAGAGGCCGCACCAACACGCGCCTTGCTGAATCGCGGCTATGCAATAGGAAGATGGGCGCCCGTTTCCCGGACGCCCATCTCTCATATTAAAGTAGGGGGCGCTGGTCCCCGTTTTCCCGGCCGTGTAAGCGGCGGAAGAACTCAGACACCACAAAGCCCCCTGCCGCCCCCGCCGGGATGGCGATGGCCAGGGCCGCCAGAACCCTCGCCGGGTCGTTGAAGGCGAAGGGAGCCAGCAGGCCGGGGATGGGGGAGGCGGTGCCAGGCGCGTTGTTCACAATTCCCAGGGCCGCCGCGGCGACGCCGGCCAGGCCTCCCCCCACAAAGGAACCGCTGTACACCGTCAGCGGGTGGGAGGTGACGATGACCGCCTGGGTCAGGGGCTCCAGCATCACGGCGATCACATTGCTGTTGTCCCCGTAGCCCATGCGCTTGAAGACCACGCCGTTGGAGGCGGCGCCCCCCACACAGGCGATGGAGGCGATGCCCATGGGCAGTCCCGTCAGCCCCAGCATGGCGGTGAGGGCCATGGAGCTGAGGGGGGCGGTGCAGATGATTTTGGTCATGCCGCCCAGCAGCAGGCCCATGAGGATGGGCTGCTGCTCCGCAGCGAGGGTGATGGCGCCGCCCACATAGGTGAGCACGGCGCTGACCCCCGGGTCCACCGCCCGGGCGATCAGGTGGGCGGCCGGGGCGGAGACCAGGGCTCCAGCGATGATATTGACCCCCTTGGGCAGGTTTTTTTCGATGAGAGGGGCCAGAAAACCGATGGCGTAGCCGGCAATAAAGCCCTGGAGGATGCCAAAGCGGCCCACAGCCAGGCCGCCGGCCGCCGCCAGCACCGGGCTGGCCCCCATGCTGATAGGCACCAGGATGGCGGCGGCGATGCCGCCCAGACCGCCGGACAGCTGGCCGACCTCTTGGAACAGCGGCAAGCCCAGGGCCTCCCCTAAAATATACTTGTGGATGGCCTCCACCAGAAAACTGGCGATGGCGGCGTCCGCCAGGCCGGACATGGCCCTCTGGCCCTTGGGCATTTTCAGGCTGAACAGGGAGAAGGCCGCCAGGACCAGCAGCAGCAGCCCCAGGCCGAGAAATAATTCTGTCATAACATACAACCCCTTTCTGAGGTTGTCACAGTTTCCGGTTATTATGCCGCTTCCCCAGGAATTCCCCGAAATCTTTTCCGGCCAGCCGGAGGGCACCTGTTACCTGTTGGTGGTTCCGGCCCGCCGCCGGGCCAGCCGGGATACTGCGAGAGAGGGCCACAGATCTAGCCATAGAACTTTTCTATGAATTTTGTTGAGAGGAAAACAAAATATAGCGGTGGCAATTGGTATTTCGTATTTGATTTTCTGACAGGGCGCTGATATACTGTCTCAGCGCCTGGGAACAGGTGTAAAAGACGAATGAAAAGAGGAAAAGAATGATGAAGATGAAGAAGCTGGCCTCCCTGGCTTTGGCTCTGGCCCTGGGAGTCTCCCTGGTGGCCTGCGGCGGCGGCAACGGCGCCCAGTCCTCCGTGTCCTCCTCCGGGACCGGCAGCCAGAGCGGGACGGGCTCCCAGAGCGGGACAGGCTCCCAGTCCCAGGAGCCCCAGGAGCCCGCCGCCCCCCAGCTGTCCGGCACCATGAAGGTAGTGGCCACCAATGAGACTTATGTGACCCTCTTCGACGAGTTCACCGCTGATACCGGCGTGAAGGTGGAGCTGCTGTCCATGTCCTCCGGCGACGTGCTGTCCAAGCTCCGGGCCGAGGGCGGCACCCCCTCCGCCGACCTGTGGTTTGGCGGCGGCATTGATGCCTTCATGAGCGCCAAGGCCGACGGCCTGCTGGAGCAGGTGACCTTTGACGCCGCCGCTGACCTGGCGGACGACTTTAAGGACGCCGAGGGGTATTGGTACTCCAAGGGCCTGACCATCGTGGGCTTCCTGCTGAACAACACCCTGATGGGCGAGCTGAGCCTGGAGGCCCCCGCCACCTGGGATGACCTGCTGGATCCCTCCTACAAGGGCGAGATCATCATGTCCAACCCCGCCATCTCCGGCACCAATTACGCCGTGGTCAACGCCCTGCTCCAGACCAAGGAGGACGGCTGGAGCTACTTCGAGGCCCTGAACGAGAACATCGCCCAGTATGGCCGCCGGGGCGCCGACCCGATGACCAAGGTCACCGCGGACGAGTTCGCCATCGGCATCACCTACCTGGACGGCACCATCGACGCGCTGCTGGACCAGTATGACGTGGAGATCGTGTACCCCAGCGACGGGATTCCCTGGATCCCCGACGGCGTGGCTGTGTTCAAGAACGCCGAGAACGTGGAGGCCGCCAAGTACTTTGTGGAGTGGCTGTTCAGCAGCGATGAGAACCTGCGGCTGTTGGCCGAGATCGACCAGAAGACCAGCGTGAAGATCATCAAGCCCAACCTGGAGGGCATCGAGCTGGGCTACGACCCCGCCATCCTCATGAAAGAGGACCTGTCCCTGTTCGGCGCCCAGCGGGCCGAGATCCTGGAGAAGTTCGAGCCCCTGATGGGCGACAAGGCCGTCAATGAGTAAAGCGGCAGGACCTGATTTCCCTCTCAGAAAAAGGGCGTCTCATGACGCCCTTTTTCCTGCTGTCCGGCAGCTGGCGGATCAACTGATTCTGCTGGCGCTGCTGGCATCCATCTGCCTGTTCATCCTGTATCCCATGGTGTGCATCCTGTGGCGCAGCCTCCAGGACGGGGACGGGGTGAGCTTTGCCATGTATGCCCATGTTTGGCGGAAATACCGCCAGAGCCTGTATAACAGCATGCTCACCGCCACCTGTACAGCCCTGCTGTGTACGGCCTTTTCTGTGGCCGCCGCCCTGCTGACCGCCACCGGGAAGGGGTGGCTCCGGGTGCTGGGCATGGGGCTACTGCTGATCACCATGGTCTCGCCCCCCTTTGTGTCCTCCCTGGCCTATATCCAGCTGTACGGCCGGCGGGGCTGGATCACCTACCGGGTGCTGGGCCTGTCTCTGGACCCCTATAACTGCTGGGGGGTGATCCTGATGCAGAGCCTGTCCTTCGTGCCGGTGAACGCCCTGTTTTTGATGGGGATGCTGACCAAGATGGACCAGGGCAGCCTGCTGGCCGCCCGGGATTTGGGCGCCAGGCCCAAGCATATCCTCCGGGATGTGGTCCTCCCCCTGATCCGGCCGGGTATCCTGGTGTGCCTGCTGCTGTCCTTTGTCCGCTCCCTGGCCGACTTCGGCACCCCGGTGATCATCGGCGGGCGGTTCAGCACCATCGCCTCGGACATCTATATGCAGCTGATGGGCTTCTCCGATCTGGAGAAGGCCTCCGCCATGAATATGACCCTGCTGCTGCCTTCGGTGGCCGCCTTCTTCCTCTACCGGTATCTGATGGTCAAAACCGGCAGCACGTCCGGCGAACGCTCCCAGCAGCGGGGGCTGTGGCTGCCCCTCCACCGGTGCGGGGCGCTGGGGGGGATTCTGGCCGGCGGTGGGATCTTCTTCTTCCTGGTGCTGGTGCTCCAGTATATCTGTATCTTCGCCTCGGGCTTTATCAAGCGGGTGAAGGGCGTCAGTGTCTTCACCCTGGACCACCTGGAACGGCTGATGAGGTACAACGCCGACACCCTGGTCCGCAGCATGGTATACGCCCTGATCGTGGCGCTGGCAGGCACCTTCTTCGCCATGCTGTTCTCCTACTACGTCTACCGGAGGAAAGTCCGCTTCGGCAGCTTCTTCGACTGCCTGGCCACCCTGCCTTACATGCTGCCGGGCACCTGCTTCGGCATCGGCTATATTCTGGCCTTCAACCATCCGCCCCTGAAGCTGACCGGCACCGCCCTGATCGTCATCGCCAATATGCTCTTCAAACAGCTGCCCACCACCACCAAGATCTGCACCGCCGCCCTGGCCCAGATCCCAGACGCCCAGGAGAAAGCGGTCCGGGATCTGGGGGGCGACAAGCTGACCGTCATCAAGGACGTGATCCTGCCCGGGATGCGCCCGGCGTTTTTGAGCTGCTTCGCTTACAACTTTTCCAGCAGCATGACCACCTCCGGGGCGGTGCTGTTTTTGATTGACCCGGGCAACCAGCTGGCGGTATTCCGCCTCTTTGACGCGGTCAACAAGGGGGAGTATTCCATGGCCGCATTGATCGCCACGTTTATCATCCTGATCGTGGTGGTGGTGGAGGGGCTGGTCTATCTGCTCGCCTCCAGAAAGGAGAAGGCCCATGTATCTTGAACTGCACCAGTTAAATAAGCGCTTCGGGGAGAAAGAGGTGGTCAAGGACCTGTCCCTGGAGCTGGCCCAGAGGGATCTGCTATGCATCCTGGGGGCCTCCGGCTGCGGCAAGACCACCACGCTGAACTTGATCGGCGGGTTCCTTGCCCCTGACAGCGGCAGTATCCTGCTGGACGGCCAGGATGTCACCGCCCTCCCGCCGGAGCGCCGGCCGGTGGCCACTGTCTTCCAGTCCTATGGCCTGTTCCCCCACATGACAGTTCTCCAGAATGTGGCCTACGGCCTGAAATTTCAGGGGATGGACCGGGCCGCCGCCCGGAAGAAGGGTCTGTACTATCTGGAGCTGGTGGGCCTGGCCGACCGGGCGGGCTCCCGCATCCACGCCCTCAGCGGCGGGCAGCAGCAGCGGGTGGCCCTGGCCCGGGCCCTGGCGGTGGAACCAAAGCTGTGCCTGCTGGACGAGCCCTTCAGCAACCTGGACGCCGCCCTGCGCACCAAAATGCGCCATGAGCTCAAGCGCTTCCAGGAGGAGCTGGGCATCACCATGGTCTTTGTCACCCATGACCAGGAGGAGGCCCTGATCCTGGCCGACCGCATCGCCGTGATGGAGGAGGGGGCCCTGGCCCAGCTGGCCCCGCCGGAGGAGCTGTACCAGAACCCGGCCAGCCCCTCGGTGGCCCGCTTCCTGGGGGTGGACGAGCTGGTGTGGCGGGAGGACGGCACTGTACTGAAAATCATCAAGCAGTAAAAAACCCGGGGCGGCTAATGGCCGCCCCGGGTTGGTTTCTGGTGGGATCATGTCTTACTCCTGGGGATCAGGTACCGCCCAATCCCACATCAAATCCAGAATTTCCGGGGTGTAGTCCAGGGCAAACCCAGTGCTGTATTCCCCGCTGGCCGGGGGATTCAGCCAGAACTCCAGGCCGCCGGGGGAGAGGATGAGCCCCCCGTCCCAGAAGGCCTTCTCCATCTCCGCCCGGAGGGCGGAATCTGTCACCCCGGCGGCGTCCAGGATGGTTTGGGCCACCCTGTCCCTGGGGGCGCTGAACAGCTCCCAGGGGTCGATCCGGGCCCCGGTCTCCTGGTTAAAAGCGTCGCACAGACGTATATCGTAGCACATATTGCCGTTCCCCCTGCCGGTGGGCAGCGTCACAGAGGTGAGGAAATACATCACCCGGCCGCTGGCCCCACAGGGGGAGACGGTCTGTTCCACCAGGCCGTCCTGAAAGTCCGCCCCCAGCTCCTGATACAGGGCGTACATCCGCTCCAGAATCCGCTCCTCATCGTACAGCGGCCCCCGGCCCTCGTAGTAGTCCAGAATCCGCTCCCGGGCCCGCTGGCCCAGGGCGTCAAAGTTCTCGACGCCGCTGACGTAGTGGCGCTCGGGCCCCGCCGGAGTCCTCACCCGGAGCAGCTCGGTGCCGTCCGCCAGCTGGTAGGTACGGCTGTCGGTGGGGCCGAAGCCCGCGAAGCCTGTGCCCTCCTCAAATATGTCTATGGGCGTGCCGTCCTCCAGGGCGGCGGCGCCCCGCTCCAGCCGGCCTGTGACATCCATATGATTTACCTTGTAGGCGGCGACCTCCGTCCCGTCCGCTGTCGTGATGGATGTCTTCGCCCTGGCTCGGCTGGCCCGGACCGCCGTGTCCGGCCGGAGGGCGGCCTGAAACTCCGCTTGCATCCAAATGCCCTCCCCTGTGAGCAGGAGGCCCACTTCCTCCCCCGTGCCGGTCTGGACCACCAGGGCGTCCAAACCGCCGTCCTCCCCCCTCTGTACCTGGGTGATCAGGCCGTTGACTTCCACCTGGGCGGCCCCGCCGCCGCAGGCGGCGAGAAGCGCGGCGCACAGCAGGAGCGGGGTGAGCGCGGCTCTCATTTTCATAGTCGGTCCCTCCTCGGATGGGATCAGCGGGAATTGACGCTTGAAAATCACCCCTCCGGCAACAGGGGAGCAGGGGAAGGGATGGCGATTTTTATAATAATCGCCGGAGCAAAGCGAACTTTGCTCCGGCGTGGAGCTGGAGGCCGGATTTGAACCGGCGACCTACTGATTACGAATCAGTTGCTCTACCGACTGAGCTACACCAGCACGGGTGCTATTATACCGGCTTTCCCGCCGCTCGTCAAGGGGGCAATTTTGCCGGGAGTGTCCGCTGGGAGGATTTATTCCTGGTTTCCCCCGTCGGCCGCGGAAGAAAACCCAAATAAAAGCTCCTCCATTTTGACGATGGGAGAATTTAATAAGCGTTTCTCAGCACGAAAGAGAAAAGGGCCATTTTGTCCTATACTTTTCTCCGGGCGGATGGTACAATAGACCCACTTGGATATTGACACAAAGGGGAGAGGAATGATGATTACCGGATTTCAGCAGCTGAGAGAGCGGCTGCGGGGCCTGCCGCCCAAGGACGCCGTGGTGGCCGCCGCCCACGACGAGCATACCCTCCAGGCGGTGTTCGCCGCCCGGCGGGACGGGCTGATCCGCCCCATCCTGGTGGGCCGGGGGGAGGAGATCCGCTCCATCGCCCGGGCTCTGGGCGAGGAGCTCGACCCTGACACTGTCATCGACGCCGGGGACGATGAGGACTGCGCCGCCCAGTCTGTGGCCCTCATCCGGGAGGGCCGGGGCAGCATGCTCATCAAGGGGATGTTACAGACGGGGACGATTCTAAAGGCGGCGGTGAACAAGCGGTCGGGCATCCGGACTGGCGAGCTCATGTCCCACGTGGCGATCCTGGATGTGCCCAGCTACCACAAGCTGCTGTATATCACCGACGGCGGCATGGTGGTGGCCCCTGACCTGGCCCAGAAGGGGCATATTTTGCGCAACGCTGTGGAGTTCTGCCGCTTCCTGGGATACGGCCGGCCCAAGGCGGCCGCCCTGTGCGCGGCGGAAACCATTACCCCCTCGATGCCGGAGACAGCGGACGCCGCCGCCCTGAAGGAGGCGGGGGAGCGGGGGGACTTCGGCCCCTGCCTGGTGGAGGGCCCCATCTCCCTGGACCTGGCCACCGACCGGGAGGCCGCCCGGGTGAAGGGCTACCACAGCCCGGTGGCCGGGGACGCCGATATCCTGCTGGTGCCCGCCATCGCCGCCGGGAACTTCTTGGGCAAGGCCCTGTACGGCCTGGCCGGCGGCCGGATGGCCGGGGTGGTGCTGGGGGCCAAGGCGCCCATCACCGTCAACTCCCGGGGGGCTACCCCGGAGGAGAAGTATTATTCCATCCTGATCTGTACAGCCATGAATTAGGAGGTCGCCCATGTCCTACAAAATATTGGTTCTCAACCCCGGCTCCACCAGTACCAAGGCCGCGGTCTATGAAGACGGGAGGTCCCTGATGGTCCGGAGCATGGTCCACACCAACATTGACCTGGCCCCCTACGCCACCCTCAACGACCAGCTGGACTACCGGGTGTCCCTGGTCCGGAGCTGGCTGGCCCTGGAAGGCTTTGAGCTGTCCCAACTATCCGCCGTGGTAGGCCGGGGGGGCATCATCCCCAACATTGTGGCCGGGGGATACGAGGTCAACGAGGATCTGGCCGATTGCCTGCTCCACCACACGGTGTTTGACCACGCCTCTAACCTGGGGGGGCTGATGGCCCGGGAGTTTGCCCTGCCCCTGGGCATCCCCGCCTATATCTACGACGCCGTCACCAGCGACGAGCTGCCCCCGGAGGCCCGGGTCACCGGGTTTAAGGAGGTCACCCGAGCCAGCTTCTGCCACGTGCTCAACGCCCGGGCCACCGCCCACAAGTACGCCCAGGCCATGGGCCGGCAATACGAGGATCTGAATCTGGTGGTGGCTCACCTGGGGGGCGGCATCTCCATCTCCGCCCACAGCCACGGCCGGATCATCGACTCCGTGTCCGATGACGCCGGGCCCTTCTCCCCCGACCGGGCGGGGAGCCTGAATATGCAGTACGTGGTGGATCTGTGCTACTCCGGTAAGTACACAAAATCCCAGATGCTCACCAAGCTCCGGGGAGAGGGCGGGATGTCCGCCCTGCTGGGCACCCACGACTGCCGGGAGGTGGAGCGCCGTATCGCCGCCGGGGATGAGTGGGCCGCCTTGGTGTACCAGGCCCAGGCCCTGCAAATCGCCAAAGGGGTGGGGATTATGCTGGGCTGCTTCCGGGAGCTCATTGACGCCGTCATCCTCACCGGCGGCCTGGCCAACTCGGAGAAGCTCACCGGCATGGTCATCAGCTATCTCCACAACCTGTGCCGGGTGGTGGTGATCCCGGGGGAGAACGAGATGGAGGCCCTGGCCCTGGGGGCGCTGCGGCTGCTCACCGGCCAGGAGAGGGTCCGCGCCTACCATCCGGCCTGCCCCGTGAACAAGGATTGAGAACCGGTATTCACAGGCCCAGACCGCCGTCTGGCAGGACTCCGCCGGATTCCCGCCCGGGGGCTGGACAAACGCTCCCGCTGACCCGCCGTTTCCCCGTAGGAATACCAGTTATGAAAACCCGGTCCGGAGCCAGCTTGCTGGCCCCGGACCGGGGATATTTTGATTGATTCAGGCGTAGGTGTACCCCGCTGGACGGCCGTTGGCCTGATACATCTTCCGCAGCTGCTCCAGATGCGCCTGCTCGGGGTCGATATATACGTTGCCGGTGTAGCCGTCCATCAGGGCCAGGCGCCCCTCGAATTTAGGGGGCAGGTCTACCTCTACAATAGCGGGGATGTGGTAGGCCCGGACCAGCATGGCGGTGTGGCTGTCCAGACTGCCCTTCCGGGTGATGAGGCCCAGCAGGCGGCGCTGGTCGAAATCCATCACCTCGCTGGGCAGAAATTCATCTGACACCAAAATGGCGGGCTCTTCCATCAGCAGCTCCTGCCGGGCCCCCATCAGGGCCCGGAGCACCCGCTGGGAGATGTCCCGGATATCTGCCGCCCTGGCCCGCATATAGGGATTATCCATGGCGGAGAAAGCGGCGGAAAAGCTGAGCTCCGCAATCTGCACGGCGTACTCCGCCGTCACCCCCTGGCCTTTGATGAGAGTACGGACCGTCTCCACGTAGTCGTTATCCTCCAACAGCAGGCCGTGGATATGGAAAATGGCGGCCACCCCCTCCCCCACCTGGGACAGCGCCCGGTCGTGGAACACGGCCAGCTCCGTGATGGCGGTCTGCTGGGCCTGGTGGAAGCGGGTGATCTCCTGCCGCCAGTTGCCCTGGGTGTACAGAACCGGCTTCGGGACCGGGCGGCGGTAGAAGCACAGCCGCCCCGCGACGATCTGTTCCATAATCGCCTTGCCGGATATCATCTGCATCTCAACACCTCCCAGCGGAACAAGATGTCTCATATTCCCTTGATTATAGCGCCAGCCCACGGCTTTGTAAAGGTCAGTTTTTTCCAAATTGACAGGTAGTGAAACAGGCGCGTCCCAAGCGGGGCGTTTTTTCGATCTGGTGCTACCGTCTCGGGCGGGGGAACTTTGAAAATAAATTCTGAAAGCGGGCACTCCAGGTGGAAATCTGCCCATTTACGCCTGGGCTGTCCTGTGTTATAATAGGCGGCACATCCAATCAACTGAGGAGCGCCTACTGAGAGCCTGTTTAACCTCTTCCCACACACGTCTTAGCGGCTGATTTTCTGCCCTGACTGTGTTAAAAATCCTTGCAATCCGCACACGTTGAGATATGAAACAGGTTCTGAGAAAATTGATCCCCGGGTTTCCCCCAGCCCTGGCGGGGAGAACCCAAATAAAAGCTCCCCGGTTCGGACACTCCCGCAACCCGTGATAAGGAGGACATGATCTATGGTATCGGAACGTATGAAAGGCCTGGGCTCCGCCCGGTCTGTGATCCGTGAGCTCTTTGAGTATGGAAAGCTCCGGGCCGCCCAGGTAGGGGCGGAGAACGTCTACGACTTCTCCATCGGCAACCCCAGTGTCCCGGCCCCCGCCGCCATCAATGAGCAGGCCATCCGTCTGCTTCGGGAGCAGCCGGATCTGGTCCACGCCTACACCAGTGCCCAGGGGGACCTGGCCGCCCGCCAGCGGCTGGCCGACTCCCTCAACCGCCGCTTTGACACCCGTTACACCGCCGACCGCCTCTATGTGACGGTGGGGGCCGCCGCCGCCCTGTGCTGTGTCTTCCACGGCCTGACCTGCCCGGGGGATGAGTTTGTGGTCTTCGCCCCCTATTTCCCGGAGTATAAGGTGTTCATCGAGGGGGCCGGGGCCAAAATGGCGCTCATTCCCCCGGAGGTCGAAGCTTTCCAGATCAACTTCGACGCCTTTGAGCAGGCCCTCACTCCCAACACCAAGGGCGTCATTGTCAACAGCCCCAACAACCCCTCCGGCGTGGTGTACTCCAGGGCCACCCTGGAGCGGCTGGCCCAGATCCTCACCGCCAAGAGCGCCCAATTCGGCCACCCCATCTATCTGATCTCCGACGAGCCTTACCGGGAGATCGTATACCACGGCGACAAGGCGGAATGGCTCCCCCATATCTATCGGGATACCATTGTGTGCTACTCCTTCTCCAAGTCCCTGTCCCTTCCCGGCGAGCGCCTGGGCTATGTGCTGGTGCCCGAGGAAGTCACCGGCTCGGCCGATATCTACGCCGCTGTGGCCGGGGCGGGCCGGTCCCTGGGCTATGTGAACGCCCCCAGCCTGTTCCAGCAGGTGGTGTCACTGTGCTGCGATATGACCTCCGATATCAAGGTGTATGAGGAGAACGCCCAGCTCCTGGTGTCCTCCCTGCGGGAGATGGGCTACCACGTGGTGGAGCCCAGCGGGGCCTTTTACCTCTTCCCCCGTACCCTGATCCCGGATGACGTGGCCTTCTGCGAACGGGCCAAGGAGTTTGACCTGCTTATCGTCCCGGGCTCCGGCTTCGGCGCTCCGGGCCATACCCGGATCTCCTACTGCGTGCAGACGGATATGATCCGCCGGGCCCTGCCCAAGTTCCAGGCCCTGGCCGACTCCTACAGGTGATATCAGGTCTCCCCCGCCCGTCGGGCGGGGGAGACCCTAATAAATCTTCTTGGCGGACACCCCTGGCAGGAGGCCGGTCCCGCCAATTTGGAAACATTTTGGAGAATGGGCATTTTCCTCTTTACAAGCGGGGAGATATCTGTTATAATAACGGAGCGTTCATGAGATGCGTCCGTAGTTCAATTGGATAGAGCGTCAGATTCCGGTTCTGAATGTTGGGGGTTCGAGTCCCTTCGGGCGTGCCAAAAACCTAAGGTATGGTGTTCTACCGTACTTTAGGTTTTTGTTTTGCCC
Organism: uncultured bacterium; assembly: GCA_947073515.1. Taxonomy (GTDB): domain Bacteria; phylum Bacillota; class Clostridia; order Oscillospirales; family Oscillospiraceae; genus Lawsonibacter. The sequence continues at coordinate 24,728 of CAMTMC010000025.1, forward strand.
TGCGTCTCTAATGCCAATCGGTCTTCGCCGGAGGCTCGCCCTCTTGGGAAGGGACCCGAGTCGGTCAAACGTTCCAAAAACCGAAGTATGGTTTTTGGAAGATGATCCTGTTCCCCGTTCCGCCACTTTGCAGTTTGGAGATACGTGCCTTTAACTGCCGGAGTTTCTGATTTGTTATGTAAATTTCCAAGTTGATGTCGCCGTGCTGGCTGCGGATGCCGCACTTCCCCATAGCGAGGCCGGGTTTTCCTGGAGCTGCTGTCGCTTTGAATACGCCTGTGGGTCTATCGTTCACAAAAAGTTCACGAGCAGGTCATGAAATCGCCGCATTTATGTTTTAAGATAACGCCGTAGCCAAGCTACAACACTGTATCTCCCATTTCTCCCTCTCCTTTTACAACACACAGGCGGAACGCCCCGGCTAAAACCGGGGCGTTTTGCTGTTTCCAGGAAAATACTGTTGACGGGCCGCCGCCCCCGCCGTTATACTGGGATGGAAGATTTGGCAAACTTTAGCACAGAGAAAGGAATCCTATGAGACAGAAAATTTTGAGTTTCCTCACCGCCGGAGCCCTGACCGCCGCCCTGGCCCTCCCCCTGGCCGCCGGGGCCGCCCCCGCCGACCTGGCCCCAGGGGCCTGGTACACCAAGGCGGTGAGCTACTGCCTGGAGAATGACATCATTACCCCAGACCGGTATGGGGACTTCAACCCGGACGAACCCATGACCCGGGGCATGATCGCCGCCGCCCTCTACCAGCTGTCCGACCGGCCGGAGGTGGATCTCACCCCCGAGGAGTTTGAGAGCGGCGAGGAGGGCAAGGACAAGCCGGAGGAGGGGGAGGAGCCCGAATCCGCTGAGAGCCCCTTCCTCGACGTGGATTTGGACGACCCGGACGCCGACGCCATCCTGTGGGCCTGGCAGGAGGGGCTGTTCACCGGCTATGACGACGGCACCTTCGGCCCGGACATCCCGGTCTCCCGGGAGCAGCTCTCCGTCATCCTGTGGAACTCCCTGGGCCACCCCCTGGCCTATCTCCGGGCCCCCTTCACCGACCGGCCGGAGATCTCCAAGTGGGCCATCAACGCTGTGGAGTGGGCCTGGTACGCTGGCCTGATCGGCGGCCAGCCTGACGGCACCTTTGACCCCGCCGGCACCACCACCCGGGCCCAGGCCGCTGTCATTTTCATGAATTACGACCAGACCTTTATTCATATCCCTGAGGCCGTTGACCCCGGCCCCATTGCCCCCAACCGGTATGACGGCTCTAAATATGTAAAGAAAGGCGATTTCCTCACCTACACCGGGGAGGGCCCCAGTTATATTGGCATCGACGTGTCCGCCCACCAGAAGGACATCGACTGGAAGCAGGTGGCCGCCGCCGGGGTGGACTTCGCCATGATCCGGGTGGGCTACCGGGGCTACTCGGTGGGCTCCATCAACAAGGACGCCTACTTTGATTACAACATCAAAAACGCCCTGGCCAACGGCATTGAGGTGGGGGTGTACTTCTTCTCCCAGGCCATGAATGAGACTGAGGCCCTGGAGGAGGCCCGCCAGACCCTGGACTGGATCCGGGGCTACGACATTACATACCCCGTGGTCTTCGACTGGGAGCAGGTGGACAAGGATATCTCCCGCACCAAGGACGCCGACGGCGCCACCACCACCCGGTGCGCCCAGGCCTTCTGCCAGATGGTGGAGGACGCCGGCTACATCGCCATGACCTACGGCAGCCCCTCCAAGATCTACGCCGGGGGGCTGGACCTGGCCCAGCTCCAGGAGTACCCCTTCTGGCTGGCCCACTACACCACCGACTGGGTGCCCACCAGCTTCCGCTACCACTACAATATGTGGCAGTACTCCAGCAACGGCGCTGTCCCCGGCATCCCCACCCGGGTGGACCTGAACGTGTGCCACACCGACTTCTCCAAGTGGAAGAAGTAGGGATAACCCCGGGGGCGGGGGAAACGTCCCTCCCCCGCCAGGGATGAGAAAGGCGCCGCCTGTCCAGGCGGCGCCTAAATACTTGAGGTGATAAATGTAAAATACGGTTTGCAATATTTTTTAAAAACAGGAGTTATACGTAGCACAACTAAGATAATCGGTTATCTCAATCGTAGTTGACGATCCAGCGGTTAATTCCAGGACAGGGAACTCTGGAAACTCTGTAATAAGTATCATCCCAAATGGTATATGCAAAAGTAGGGGTGCGCCAGGATGACTCAGCATTGGTATAGCCGGTGTGATCTAGCCACACATCAGTATCTGAATAAAAAATCATGTTAATTTGGCCCTTGTAGCTAGGACGAAGTACGGATGGGTAGTTTAGTGCGGTAAATTCAGCAGTAACAGTTGTTTCAGAAGTAACACTATTAAAGGATTCATTTAAAGCCTGATTTATACGGTCTTTTACGAATTCCGCACCTGTCTTAATAACTATTTCATCAAGAAGTATAGCGGCAATTTGTGGGATCGCCTTTGAAGGAATGTAAAAACCAATTACAGTAGAAAGAATCTTCGTAAGAACAGCTATACAATCGCTGTAGGTGTCTCCGTAATTTGTCCGTACTGTATATGTGTTTTTATAGGTATTCACCACATCGAAAACTAGGTTTGCACGAGGTGCGTTGAGAACCGGGGTTTTAAGATCGTTATAATAGACGACCCCAAGATTTCGGCGTAAGCCACTCGCATATGGCATGATTTCGGAAGAGTCAATCTGGCTTGTTTCTACAGTGACATATTCGGTGATATCAATTACGTATTCTTCACCATTTGAGCAAGTTACAGAAATATAAGGGGACTCATTATTAAAAGAGAAGGTCTTTTCAACAGTGCCATTTGGCAGATAGTTCAAAACGTAGATTTTCTTGCCGTCACGATAACCTGCCATTTCGTAAAATTCAAAATCCTGGTTTGCACTTATGAGATCTACAGTATTATTTTCTGAAAAATTAAATGCTCCTACAGAAGTAGGAAGAACCATTGACAAAACCAATATGAAAGATATAAATTTTTTAATCTTTGTTTTCATGTTTACCTCTCTCATTTCTGTGAATTGTTTCTGTATATTGCTCCCAACAACATACCGACTAACGTCCAGTTGATGAGCTCATACCAGTCTTTGCCTTTACTGATTGAGTAACAGAGGCCCGCTGCCGCAAGAAGACCAAGGATAATTAAGATAATAATTTGCCACTTTTTTTTATTCATAGTATCCCTTGCCTTTTATCTTCTCTTTTTCTATTCACCCGTTGTCCCTCTATCCCAGATTTGAATACGCCGAAGTACAAACTGTCATGTGGCGGGATGATCTCTTACCTGCCCATGGGACCCACCTCCTTCCGAGCCGCTGGATCAGCCGCTCTGTTATTTCAGTTTACCAAATATTTGTATGAAGGTCAACCAACTTTTATTGACATCTGGTTTACATTTGATTGACATCGGTGTTAATTTCGGTTTACATGCTGTTCGCAACCCCGGGTTGCGGAAATTTCCAGCCCTTCTTGGTGGAACGCAACCGCTCTTTATGGTAGAATGGGGGGCGGAAAACAACAGCGATGACAAGGAGGGTTCCCGATGAAGTTAAACGAGAAGATCGCCTGGTACCGCCGGGAGAGGAAACTGTCCCAGGAGGAGCTGGCCGCCCGGGTGGGGGTGTCCCGCCAGGCGGTGAGCAAATGGGAGCTGGGGGAGGCGGCCCCGGACGTGACCCGCCTGCTGGCCCTGGCCAGGGCCTTCGGGGTGAGCGCCGACCATCTGCTGGACGACGGGGAGGGGCCGGAGCGGCCCGGGACGAAGGAGGCCCCCGTACCCCCTCCGCCCCAAGAGCGGGTTCAGCCCGGCGGCGGCCTGACCGGCCTGATTGGCAGGATGGTCCGCCGGTGGGGCTGGCTGGCCGGGATCTACATCTCCCTCCAGGGGGCGGGGGTGACTCTGGTGGGGGCCCTGGCCCGCTGGGGCTTTAGCGGCATGTTCCAAACCAGCAGCCAGATGATGGGCGGCTTCGGCACGGTGGGCGGCTGGTCCTTCGACGGCCCTCCGGAGTTGGAGAGAGACATCATGGAGGCGCTGGGCATCACCCCTCAGGTGTCCCCCCTGTCCGGGTTTGAGAGCTTTGCCTTGGGCTTTGCCACTGTGATCCTGGTCATCGGACTTATTATGGTGATTGGCGGGCTGGCCCTGGCTTTTGTGCTATGGAAAAAGGGCAAGAAGGGGGAATAAACCTCCCCGCAACCGGAAATTGACAGGAAAATCCGCAAACGCAACAGAAAATCCCTGGAGTTGCGGCCCCTGCCGGGCTATGCTGGGGGCATCCCAAACCCAAGGAGGTACACCCAAATGGCATTTTCTGATAACCTTCAATTTCTCCGGGCCCGGCAGGGCCAGACCCAGGAGCAGCTGGCGGAGATCCTGGAGGTCTCCCGCCAGAGCGTAAGCAAGTGGGAGAGCGCCCAGAGCTACCCGGAGATGGACACCATCCTCCGGATCTGCGACCTCTACCAAGTGGATCTGGACACCCTCCTCCGGGGCAGCGTGGAGGACAGCATGGTGGAGGACACCGCCCAGTATGACAAGTTTATGAACCGCTTCGCCAGGCGCATGGCTTTTTCCATCGGAGGCATCATCGCCGGGGTGGGGCTGTGCGGCCTGCTGGAGGCCAAAGGGGTCGATGAGTACCGTTCCGCCGCCGTCCTGCTGCTGGTGATTGCGGTGTGCGTGGTGGTCATGGTAGTCAGCGGCCTGCAAAATGACAACTTCCGCAAAGCCCACCCGGTGATCCCCGACTTCTATACCCAGCAGGAGCGGCAGGACTTCCGGCAGAAATTCATCTGGTTCATCGCCGGGGGCGTGGGGGCCATCCTCTTCGACGTGGCCCTGCTGCTGTTGTTCTTCTCCCGCTTCCCCGAGGAGGAGCCCTTTGAGTCCTACGCCATCTCTGTCTTCCTGCTCATTGTGGCCGGGGCGGTGACTGCCCTCGTCTACGCCGGCATCCAGGAGGAGAAATATAAGATCAACAAGTACAACCGGGACAACAGCCCCACCCCGGAGGCCCAAAAACGCCTCAATCTCATCGGCACGATCTGCGGGGTGATCATGACTCTTACTGCCGCGCTCTATGTGGGTCTGGGCCTGGCCCTGGGCCTGTGGCGTACCGCCTGGTGGGTTTTCGCCGTGGCCGGCATCCTGTGCGCCGTGGTTTATATTGTGCTGAACCCCTATAAGGACGACGATTAACTGGCCTAAGGTTAAGTTTGGACGGATTCCTGCCGATGGATATGATAGGATATCATATCCCCGCCATGGCGGGGGTTCGGGAGGGATCGCCATGAACGTATCCAATTTAGCCAATCTGTTCCATCAAAACGGCGTGCTCCAGCAAAATAAGCCCCTGGGCCTGAAGGAGGCCCGGCGGCCGGCGGACGACTTGCTCCAGCGGATGTCCAACCACATGCTCGCCGCCCGGAAGGGGGAGCAGGACCCGAAAAAGCGTTTCGACACCCTGGAGCTGTCCCTGGACGCCCTGAACGTCGAGCCCAAATCCCCCCTCGATCAGATGCCCACGGAGCTGCTGGAGTTTTACTACCATGTATTCCAGTTTGCGGGGAGGATGAACCAGCTGGAGCAGGAGGCCCTGACGGAGTACCGGAACCAGCTGTCCGCCTTTGACCAGACCATCCAGGACTACCAGGATATGCTGGACGGCAAGGCGGAACTGCCCCAGGAGCTGGGCGTGGAGGATGTCGCCGCCCTGCTGGAGCAGACCCGGGCGGACCGGGAGCGGTTCCTGCGGGAGGGCGCCAAGACGCTGAACCCCATGGGGGACACGGGCCTGGACATCTCGTACAAGGGGGCCTACCAGCTTCTGGGCGACCCGGAGGGGGCCAAAAACGGCGACTTCCGGTGGCGGCTCGACCCGGACGCCGGGGATATCTATGGCCAGATTGACCGGGCGCTGGAGGCCACCCGCCGGGCGGACGGCGTGTGCCGGGAGGGGGCCTCCCGCGTCCTGGCGGAGCTGAGGCGGCGGGGCCTGGGTGAAGAGAGCTACTACAGGCCCTACTATGAGTCAGAGGGCGCCTTCTCCAGTGTGTTCCTTGATATCTACCGGGATATGCCCAGCACCCAATACGCCCAGCGGCTGCGGACGCTGGAAGGAGGCCTTCCCCCAGTCCAGGGAGGAGATGGCAGCTGGAGAGCGCCGGCGTCAGCCAGAAAATGAACGAGCTGCCGGGCGCCTCCTTCCGCCCCTATATGGACCGGCTGATGGACACCTTAGACGCCACAATCGACAGCAACCGGGATTTTGCCGCCGTCAGGCCCTGGGCCGCTTCCACCTTCCGGACGGACTATATTGACCGGGAGAAGGTCTGCCGGGCGTTTCAGAGCGCCCTGGCCTAACAGAGGCGGGCCGTGCCATCCAATCAACTCAAATCAGAGCGGTGAAAGGGCTTCCCTTTCACCGCTCTTTTCGCCTAGGCCGGGCACTGGCGGCCGGTGTGGTCGATGGTGTAGTCCCCCGCCAGGATCATCTGGGAGATGGGGATGAAGGTGTAGCCGTCCTGCAACAGGGCCTGGATGATGCCGGGCAGGGCCTCCGGGGTGTGGAGGGCGGCGTTGTGGAACAGCACAATGGACCCGGGCTGGACCTTCCCCGTCACTCGCTGGGTGATCTCCCCGGCGGATAAATCCTTCCAGTCCAGGCTGTCCACGTCCCACTGGATGGGCTCCATCCCAATGGAACGGACGGCGTTGATGGAGTGGTCGTCGTAGTCGCCGTAGGGCAGGCGGACCAGGGTGGGCCGGACGCCGGTGACCCCCTCGATCTTGTCGTTGCAGGCGTTGAGGTCGGCGGTGATCTCACTGGCGGAGAGCTGGGGGTAGTGGGCGTGGGTGTTGGAGTGGTTCATGATCTCATGCCCGGCGTCAGCCAGGGCCTTCACTGACTCGGGGTATTTGTCCACCCAGTCCCCCACCACGAAAAAGGTGGCGGGGATGTTGTACTGCCCCAGGATGTCAATGAGCTGCTGGGTGTCCTCGTTGCCCCAGGCGGCGTCAAAGGAGATGGACACCAGCTTCTGATCCCGCTGGACGCAGTAGATGGGCAGCTGCCGGGTGGTGGCGGAGGCCCCCACCACTGCCGGGGCGTTGACGATGTAAAACATGATGGCCGCCAGGCACAGGCAGGCGCACGCCGTCCACCATTTCCGCTCAATGAAGAAAATTTTGACTTCCTTTCCCCGTTTCAACATACAGCACAACTCCTAGCTTTAAGATGGTACATCTATATGAGCCATCTCGCCGGAACATACAGGAGACGGGAGGTTTTGCGGGCGGGGAGGAAAAAATCCACCGCTCCCCTTGACAAAAGCCCGGAATCTTTGTATAATTCTTACAAATAGATCATACCATAATGGCGAAATTTATCCAATCATAGGGAAAATCCCCGGTGATTAAGGGAGGAATACGGGATGAGACTGACCGAGGCGATGGTGTTTGACCCCAAGGAGGGCTTTGTACGCAGGGATCTGTCCATCCAGGACGGGAAGATCGCCCCGGAGGGGGGAGAGGAGATCTCCCTCCCCGGTTGCTATCTGATCCCTGGACTTACGGACCTGCACTTCCACGGCTGCGTGGGGGAGGACTTCTCCGACGCCAGCGCCGCCGGCCTCCAAGCCATGGCCGATTACGAGCTGAGCCGGGGCATTACCCAGATCTGCCCCGCCGGCATGACCCTGGGGGAGGACACCCTCACCCGGATCTGCGAGAACGCCGCCGCCCACAGCGCCAAAAACACCGGCGGGGCGGAGCTGGCGGGCCTCCATCTGGAGGGGCCCTTCCTGTCCATGGCCAAGAAGGGGGCCCAGAACGGGGCCTTTATCCACGACCCTGACGCCGGGATGCTCCGCCGCCTTCAGAAGGCGGCCAACGGGCTGGTCAAGCTGGTCACCCTGGCCCCGGAACAGCCGGGGGCGGAGGAGTTCATCCGGGCCGCCCGCCAGGAGGGGGTCACCGTCAGCCTGGGGCACACCACCGCTGACTACGACACAGCCAGCGCCGCCTACAAGGCCGGCGCCCGCCAGGCTACCCATCTGTTCAACGCCATGCCCCCCTTTACCCACCGGGCTCCCGGCGTGGTGGGGGCCGCCTTTGATTCCCCGGAGGTGAAGGTGGAACTGATCTGCGACGGCGTCCACATCCACCCCTCTGTGGTGCGGGCGGTGTTCAAGCTGTTCGGGGCGGACCGGGTCATTTTGATCTCCGACTCCCTCCGGGCGACGGGTATGCCCGACGGCCGCTACCCCTTCGGGGGCCAGGAGATCGAGGTTCACGGCAACCGGGCCACCATGGCCGGCGACCCCAATACCCTGGCCGGCTCGGTGTCCGACCTGATGGCCTGCCTGAAGACGGCGGTGTCCTTCGGCATCCCCCTGGCTGGCGCGGTGACCGCCGCGGCGGTGAACCCGGCCAAGGTGCTGGGCATCTACGACCGGCTGGGCAGTCTGGACGTGGGCAAGCAGGCCAATGTGGCCGTCCTGGATGAGCGTCTTGACCTGAAAGCGGTCCTGTTCCACGGCGAATTGGTCTCCGGCTCCCTGAGCTGAGGCCTCGCGATATAATCCAGGGTCCGTCCCCTACTCCATTTTTATAGGGGCGGGCACCAACAAAAAGGAGGAAAACCCGCCGGCCGGCGGTGCGGCAGTGTGGAGACCTGCCGTAAACCCCTGGAGGTTCACCCTTCCAGCGGGGAGGGACCTGGGCGGAGGCCCGGGGACTACGGCCAGAACCTATGTCAACTGTTACTCTGAAGGGCGTCAAGAAGATCTACGACAACGCGGTCACTGCTGTGCACAGCTTCGACCTGGACATCGCCGACAAGGAGTTTATCGTCCTGGTCGGCCCCTCCGGCTGCGGCAAGTCCACCACCCTGCGGATGGTGGCTGGCCTGGAGGAGATCTCCGAGGGTGAGCTGTACATCGACAGCAAGCTGTGTAACGACGTGGAGCCCAAGGACCGGGACATCGCCATGGTCTTCCAGAGCTACGCCCTGTACCCCCACATGACGGTGCGGGAGAACATGGAATTCCCCCTGAAGCTGAAGAAGGTGCCCAAGGAGGAGATGGACAAGCGGGTGAAGGACGCCGCCGAGATCCTGGGGATCACCCAGTACCTGGACCGCAAGCCCAAGGCGCTGTCCGGCGGCCAGCGCCAGCGTGTGGCCATCGGACGGGCCATCGTCCGGGAGCCCAAGGTGCTGCTCATGGACGAGCCGCTGTCCAACCTGGACGCCAAGCTCCGCAACGAGATGCGGGCTGAGATCATCAAGCTGCGCCAGCGCATCAACACCACCTTTGTCTACGTCACCCACGACCAGACCGAGGCCATGACCCTGGCTGACCGTATCGTCATCATGAAGGACGGCTTCATCCAGCAGATCGGCACCCCCCAGGAGGTCTTTGACCACCCCATCAACATCTTCGTGGCCGGCTTCATCGGCACTCCCCAGATGAACTTCTTCGACGCCAAGCTGTCCGGCGGCGGCGCCCAGGTGCTGGGGCTGAACATCCCCCTGTCCGACGCCACCAAGAGCGCCCTGGGCGGGGCCGATGGCAAGGAGGTCATCCTGGGCATCCGTCCCGAGCATATCCGCTTTACCACCGAGAGCGGCGAGGGCATCGTGAACGGCACCGTGGAGGTGTCCGAGATGATGGGCAGCGAGTACTACCTCCATGTCAACTGCGGCGGCAAGGACGTGGTGGTCCGTGTGCCCACCGCCGACCTGCCTGACAGCCTGCGTGGCGGCATCCGCTACGGAACCCAGATGAATTTCGTGTTCCGGCCTGACTCCATCCACCTGTTCGACAAGGCCACTGAGAAGAATCTCATTTGATCGGCGATTCCAAAGCCACGCAAAAGGGGCGCGTTAAGACGCGCCCCTTTTTTCTGGAAATTTCCAGATAAATGGGGAACCTTTTTGATTCTCTGCCGTCTATAGAGACAGAAGAAAGTAAAGCCCACAATATTCCAACAGGAGGAATTGTTATGAACCGAAAATTTACCGCCCTTATCCTGGCCAGTACGCTGGCCCTGACCCTAGCTGTCCCCGCCCTGGCGGCAGAAACCCCCGTCTCCACACAAGCTGGCAGACCGGCGGAGGATGTCAACACCGCCGGGGAGGAGGGGAGCGATATGGCGGAGCCCGTCATCCCCATCTCCGGAGTGGTGGAGACCGCGCCCCACAGTGTGCTCTACTATGGCCGGGTCACTGGGATCTCCAGGGATGAGAACGGCGTCCCCACCCGGCTGATGATGGAGTCCGACCACCTGGGGGAGTATGTGTTTAACCTGTCGGAGGATACCCTGTGGGTAGACTCCGGTGAGGGGAAAGCCTCCGACCCCGCCAGCCTGGAGGAGGGGGAGGGCGTCTATGTCTTCCACAGCCCTGTGTCCACCCGGTCCCTGCCCCCCCAGTCCGCCGCCTTTGTGGTAGTGCGGAACATCCCCCAGGACGCCGGCTGCGCCATGTACCACGTGGTGGAGGAGGTGGCCGCCAATGAGGACGGCTCCCTCCGCTACCTCACCGACAACGGCGGCCTGTACGTTACCGTGAACGGGGACACCCCTCTGAGTTCCTATGTGGCGGGGGAGCGCTTCACCCTGGCGGATCTAAAGCCCGGCATGCGGGTGATGGCCTGGTATGACATCGTGCTGGAGTCCTATCCCGGCCAGACCTCCGCCAGCCGTCTGATGCTCCTGCCCGCCCAGGGGGAGGAACAGCCTCAGGAGGCCGGGGAGCCCTCCGTCCAGGAGCTGCCCGATAAGCTGCCCCTGATCCTTCCTAAAGAGGGCGCCCAGATCACCATGGAGCTGGACGGCAGGGTGCCCAATATGGCAGGCCGGTATGAGAGCGGCGCCGCCATGGTCCCTGTGGCCGCCGTGGCCCAGGCCCTGGGGTTTGACGTGACTTACACCCCCGTCCAGGAGGGCCAGCCCGCCCTGGTCACGGTGGAGAGCGAGAGCTTCCAGGTCCGGCTGAACGTTGGGGAGAACCAGATCGTAGGCGTCACCAAAATCCCTGGCGCCGTTGGGATGACTGCCCCCCAGGATTACGGTAAGGCCCCCTATATCGTGGAGCCCGGCACCGCTTGGGCCCCTGCCCAGCTGTTTGAGATGCTGGGGAAGACCGTCACCCTGGAGGGTAATAACCTGACAATCAAGTAAAGCGGCAGAGGGACACGGCGCAGCCGTGTCCCTCGTTTTATAAGGCGGCACATGGAACCGGCCTTCTGGCCGGTGGCCGAAGACTAAAACAAAGGACACGATTTTATCGTGTCCTTTGTTTTAGAGTAAGGGGCTAAAACAGATTTTCCTATCTGGTATGCGTCCAAACCCAAATCGAAGCCCAGCGAAGCGGGTTCGATTTGGAAAGGAGGAGCAGCGCAATGAGCGCGCTCTGACTTTAAAAAAGTCGGAGCAAGCGATATGAAGCTTGCTCCGACGTGGTGACCCAGCGGGGACTCGAACCCCGGACCCACGGCTTAAAAGGCAGTTGCTCTACCAACTGAGCTACTGGGTCACATCTATAAAATTTTGGGAATTTTAGCGGACTTTGCTCCGGCAAAGTGGCAGGGATGGCTGGACTCGAACCAGCGAATGAGGGAGTCAAAGTCCCTTGCCTTACCACTTGGCTACACCCCTATGTGTTGGGTAAAGGGCGAGGGCCGAAGCCGAAGCTCCGGCCCTCCGCCTTATTATGGGGTGGGTAAAGGGATTCGAACCCTCGACACCCGGAACCACAATCCGGTGCTCTAACCAACTGAGCTATACCCAC
>CAMTMC010000026.1 GCA_947073515.1 uncultured bacterium
CGACAACCGCATGACACCACAGCATCATGCGGTTGCGCTCCCAATAGGCAAAACTTCTTTATGCGCATTGCCCATATGAATGATATTTATTCTTCCGGGCATACTTTCCTGTAAATCTCTAAAGGAGGTATCCCCCATGCAGGTCCATGTCAACGGCGAGTGCATCGGCTGCGGCATGTGCGCCGCCGCCTGCCCCCACGAGTTTTTCATGACCGACGGCGGCACCGCCGCCGCCTTCTCCCCGGAGGTAGGCGACGATCTGGCCGACCAGGTCCAGGCTGCGGCCGACGGCTGCCCGGTAAGCGCCATCGAGGTGCGGTGAAAAAATCCCGTCAGCCCAGCTGACGGGATTTTTATGCGCTTATTCCGCGCCCTGTTCCTCCTCGGGCTCCAGCCTTTCCACCAGGGCCCACTCCACCCGGCGCTCACACAGCTCCTCCACCTGAATGCGCAGGCCCAGGGCCTCCACAAGGGGGCGGCTGCCGTCCTCCGGGATCACAGACAGCTGGGAGAACACCAGTCCGCCCAGGGTGTCGTAGTCCCGCTCCTCATCCTCGGGGAGCTCAAAGTCCATGGCCTCCGCCAGCTCCTCCAGGTCCGCCGAGCCGGACACCCGCCACCGGCCGTCGTCCAGCTTGATAATCTCCTGCTCCTCCTGGGGGTCGAACTCGTCATAGATGTTGCCCACCAGCTCCTCCAGCAAGTCCTCCAGGGTCACCAGGCCGCTGGTTCCGCCGTACTCGTCCACCACCAGAGCCAGGTGGGTTTTTTTACCCTGCATGTCACGAAAGAGCACATCGGCGGACACCGTCTCCGGCACAAAATAGGCCGGCCGGAGCAGCTGCTTCAGGGGCAGCGGTTCAGGCTGATGAAAGTTCAGTAAGTAGTCCCGGGTGGACAGCACCCCCAGAATATCGTCGGCGTCCTCCCCATACACCGGGAAACGGGAAAGCCCCGACTGCCGGATGGCGTCCAGAATCTCCCCCTCCCCGGCATCGGCGGAGAGGGTAACCATGTCGGTGCGGTGAATCATCACGTCTTTGGCGGTGTTGTTGTCAAACTCCAGCACGTTTTCGATGAACTCTTTCTCATTGCTCTGAATTGCTCCGGACTCCTCCCCCTCCTCCACCATGGCCATGATGTTGTCCTCTGACACCTGGCTCTTTCGGTGCAACAGGTTCAGGATGGGTCTCCAAAGCAGCTGAACAATATTGAGGCAAAGGCTGATGATAAAAAGTGCCAGCCATATATGGCCGTCCTCCACGGAAATGACCTCCTTTTAAAGGTGAAACTTGATGGATACGCCTGCATCATAGCACAAACGCCCGGTCATTGCAAGGGGTGGCCAGCGTTTTCAGCGGAAAATCGAATTGGGGGTGTAAATTTTTCCGAAATATGATATACTTGACCCATTCCGTAAAAGGAGGAGATGGAACATGCCCCATCTGTCTGGCCGGGCGCGTGCCAGTGTGGAAAACGCCGCGGCCTTCGTCAAATGGCTGCTGTATTCCTGTCTGATCGGGGTGGCGGTAGGCCTGGTGGCGGTGGCTTTCCACATCGGCATCGATCTGGCCTCTGAGCTGCGGGGGGAGCATCCCCAAATCATCTGGCTGCTGCCCATTGCCGGCCCGGCCATCATCCTGATGTACCGCTGGTGCGGAATGGAAAAGGACCGGGGCACCAATCTGGTGCTGGTCGCGGTGAGGGACGCGGAGCGTCTGAAGCTGCGCACCGCCCCTCTGATTTTTCTGTCCACCATCCTCACCCATCTAGCGGGGGGCTCCGCCGGCCGGGAGGGCGCCGCTCTCCAGCTTGGGGCGTCCCTGTCCGCCTACATAGGCCGCCTGCTGCGGCTGGACGAGAATGACGGCCGCATTGTGGTGATGTGCGGCATGGCCGCCGCCTTCTCCGCCCTTTTCGGCACCCCGCTCACCGCCGCCGTCTTCGCCATGGAGGTTGTCACGGTGGGCCGGATGTACTACGCCGCCATGGTGCCCTGCATGGTGTCCTCCTACACCGCGGCGCTGGTGGCCCACGGCTTCAATCTCCACGCCATTCACGGCTATCCTGTCCATGACGCCCTGGATCTTAGCCTTCTCCCCATCCTACAGGTATCCGCTCTGGGCATAGGGTGCGCGGTGCTGTCCATTGTGTTCTGCGTCTCCATGCATGCCGCCCCCAGGCTCTACGCCAAATATCTTCCCAACCCCCTCGTCCGGGCGGCAGCGGGCGGAACCCTGGTGCTGCTGCTCACCCTGCTGACAGGGAGCCAGACCTACAACGGCGCCGGGGACTCGGTGATCCGCCGTCTGCTGGCCGGGGACACCATTCCTGAGGCCTTCGCCCTGAAGATTCTCTTCACCGCGCTCACTCTTGGGGCCGGTTTCCGAGGAGGAGAAATTGTCCCTGTGCTGTTCACTGGCTGCGCTTTCGGCGTCTGGGCCGGCCCCATGCTGGGGCTGCCCCACAGCTTTTCCGGGGCGCTGGGAATGGCTGCCGCCTTCTGTGGGGCCACCAACTGTCCCCTCAGCTCTATTTTCCTGGCCTTCGAGCTCTTTGGCGGAGACGGCCTGCCCCTGTATGCGCTGTGCTGCGGGGCGTCTTACATGCTGTCAGGCTATTACGGGCTGTACAGCGAGCAGAAGATTATTTATTCCAAATTCAAACCCCAGTGGATTGACAAAAAAACACATTAAAAGGAGTATACGGCATGACAACTTTCTATCATTTCAACTTCAACGTCCTGGACTTAAACCGCAGCCTGTCCTTCTACCGTGAGGCCCTGAACCTCTCCCCCCTGCGGGAGAAGGAAGCGGAAGACGGTTCTTTCAAGCTGGTCTTTCTGGGAGACGAAGTGGGATCCCCCTTCCAGCTGGAGCTCACCTGGCTCCGAGACCGGACAACAGCCTACAACCTGGGGGAGTGCGAATTCCACCTGGCTTTCCGCACCACCGAGTACAGCGCGCTGTATCAAAAGCACAAGGCGATGGGCTGTATCTGCTTTGAAAACCCGGACATGGGCATCTACTTCATCTCCGACCCGGATGGATACTGGATCGAGATCGTTCCGGAGAAGCGGTAATGGCTAAGGGAGACCGCAATCTTGGCTGGCCCGGCTTTTTCCGGGTATTCACCGTTCTGTGCGCCCTTATGCTCCTGCTGGCTCAGGAGGGCCAGGGACTTACCGCGGCCGGGTCAGGCGGCTGGCAGGTATTTTCTGTATATGAGGGGCTCACCTGCTGGGCGTTTCCCGCCCTGTTCATGCTGTGGGGCATGTCCGCCCTGGAGGAGGGCAGGCCCCTGGTCTCCGCCAGTCTTTTAGGCCTGGCCCTGCCCGCTTTCTGCCTGCTGGTAATCTGGGGGGCGGTGTACGCCGTTGTCTCCCATCTGCTGGGGGGCGGCGCGCTGAGCTTGAGCGGAGTGTGGACCGCCCTGGTGTCCGCCGCCCGCGGAAATACCTACTTCCATCTCTGGCCTCTCTATCCCCTTATTGGACTGTATCTGGTCCACCCAGTGCTCCACCGGTTCACCTCCTCCGCCAGTCGGGGAGAAGTGCGCTACTTTCTGGCCCTGTGCTTTCTCTTCTCCTCCCTGCTCCCCCTGCTGTCCGTCTCCAGCGCCCCTCTTCACACCATCGCCGCCCAGCTGGAGCGGCTGGGGGTCCATCTGGTGCTGGGCTGGACGGGGTGCTACGTGGGGGGCTGGTATCTGCGGCACTACACCATCAGCCGCGCCGCGGAGTATCTGCTGTACATACTAGGTGTTCTTGGCCTTGTGCTCACCGTAATGTCCCCCACGTTCCCCGTCTACAGTCCAGCCCTTCTGCGGCAGTACACCGCCCCCAACGTGGTGCTCACGGCCGCCGCTTTCTGCGCCCTGTTCCGCTACGTGCTGGGCATCAGCGAGGAGCGCTCCCGCCGCCGGGCGGTCAATGAGATTGGCGCCTACGCCTTTGGCATCTACCTGTTCCATCAGCTGTGGGCTCTGGCGCTACGCTGGTTCGGGGTAACTGCGCTGTCCTTCTCCCCGGTGCTGTCGGTTCCCCTGTTCGCCCTGCTCTTCTTCCTTCTCTCCCTCCCCTTCGCCTGGCTGATCTGTCTCATCCCCGGCATAGGGCGCCGTCTGACATGAATTTAAGGCCCGGAACCGCTGACGGTTCCGGGCCTTCTCATAATTCACAGCGCCTCTTTCAGCGCCTGGGCCATCTGGTCGGGGCAGGAGGTGGGCTTCATGCCGCACCGGATACCCTCCATGCGCCGGATCGCCTCCTCCACCCTCATTCCCTTCAGCAGGGAGGACAGGCCCTGGAGGTTGCCGCTGCATCCCCCCTCCACCTGAACGTCCTGAATCACGCCCTCCTCCACCTGGATCTCAAAGCGCCGGGCACAGGTGCCCCGGGGAGTGTAGTCTATGGTCATATCGCAGCCGCCTTTCTCTCAAAATCGATCGACCTTCGACAGATTGCGATTATCCTCGCCATCCCTCAAACGGTATAATGGGCATCATACCACATATTTCCGTCAATGGCAAGCACTCCATCCTCACAGGGCCTGCTTCCGCCTGGCCAGCTGGAGCCTGTCGGCGATCATGGCGATAAACTCACTGTTGGTGGGCTTTCCCTTGGCGTTGGACACGGTATAGCCAAAATACTTCTGCAGCGTCTCCAGATCACCCCGGTCCCAAGCCACCTCAATGGCGTGGCGGATGGCCCGCTCCACCCGGCTGGGCGTCGTGCCAAACCGCTTGGCTACCTCAGGATAGAGCACCTTGGTCACCGCGTTAATCACATCCATGTCATTCACGGCGATGATAATGGCCTCCCGCAGATACTGGTACCCCTTGATGTGGGCGGGAACTCCCACCTCGTGGATAATGGCGGTCACCTGGCTCTCCAGGCTGGTTCCCCGGTCCACTTCCGGTTCGGTTCCGCCGGGGGTCATAACCTGCCGCAGCCGCTCTCCCACCGCGGTGATCCGGCAGGGCTTGGTCACAAAAAAGTCCGCCCCCTTGGCCGCCGCCGCGTCCACCACGCTGCCCTTGATATAGCCGGACAAAATCAGCACCTTGGGCCGCTCCGCCAGCTTAGACATAGCGTCCAGCACATCCATTCCATCCATCCCACCGGTCAGCACCACGTCCATAATCACCGCGTCCGGACGGTCCCTCTGGACCATGCGCATCAGTTCGCTGCCATCTCCGGTCTCGCCCACGATCTGAAAGTCCGGTTCCTCCGACAGCGCCCGGATCAGGTTTTTCCTAAATTCCATCCCCGTATCGGCCACCACGATTCGTTTCGTGTTCTCCATTCGTTGATCTTCCTTTCTTCATAAAATCTGAGATGACCGGTAAAAGTTCCCGACTTGAGCATATACGGTGCATTTCGACCGGCCGCCTACAATCTATCACATTACGGCAAAATATGCAAGTCATTTTTTCATGTTTTATAGGACTTTTTATCAGATTATTCGACCATTTTTCTACATATATACAACTTATCTCCAAAAATACGGGTTTAAATCGCCCGTCACTTCCTTATGCCCTGTCGAAAAAGCATATACATTGGCAGCGAACCACTTTCTAAATAAAAAACAAGTGGAGGTGATGTCAAAATACGATAAAATTCCCCAGATTTCTTGATCGTTTCCACTTTTTCTGCTATAATGTCAATATATAGAAAAATTTTTCACAGAAAGGTGGAACACTGTATGGACCGCTTCCATATTGAAGCCTGGTATGACCAAAATGCTTCCCGGTATCAGGATCTGATCGACACCACGGCCACCCTGCTGACCACGCTCCTGCGGCGGAAGGATATCCCATATCACAGCGTCAGCGGACGACTGAAAGACAGGACCAGCTTTTTAGACAAATGGAACCGCAAGAAATACACCGCGCCGGAGCAGATCATGGATGTGGCGGGGCTTCGCATCATCACCCATACCACGGCGGAGGTTCAACGGGTGTGCGAGGTTATCAAGCAAGAATTTGCCGTCGATGCTCAAAACTCCGGGGATAAGTCCCAGGACATGGGCGTTGATAAGGTAGGTTACCTTTCGGTACACTACATTGTCACATTGAGCCCGGACCGTCTAAAGCTGCCTGAATATGAGCGGTTCAACAATATGTGCTTTGAAATTCAGGTGCGTTCTCTGCTTCAGCACGCCTGGGCGGAAATTGAACACGACCGCGGCTATAAATTTGCCGGCATACTTCCCACCGAAATTCAAAGAAAATTCTATCTGATCGCCGGCACGCTGGAGCTGATGGACCAGGAGTTCTGCGCCCTGTCCGGCGAAATTGACAGCTACGCTCACATGGTAACCGAGCAGACGGAAAAAGGGGAACTGGATATCCCCATCGACTCCACATCGCTGCTCCAGTTCCTGGACAAATATTTTGAGTCCTGCGACCCGGAAGCCCTGTCCTACAATTACTCTATTAGAAACAACACTGTAATTGAGGAGTTATCGGATTTTGGAATCTTCACCTTAAAGGATCTGGACGCTTTATTGCGGCAAAAGCCCGCCAAAATATGGGCCTCCGAACCTGATCCCAACTACCTCGGAATCTTGCGTAACGCTATGATTCTGAAGGACGCAAAAAAATATTTTAGAGATGCCTGGAACGAGAATTGGGGTTGCCTTGAACGTTCCTCTCTGGACTTTTGGAAAAAACTGGGTGTAAATATAGATAAATTAAATCAATACATATCAATAAAGGATAGTAGTGATTCTGATTATTTAGATATTGATAAGCTTTGACACAACCAATCCCCTCATACAAACCCGGAAGATGGCCAATACCATCTCCCGGGTTTGCCGGCTCTATCCGCCTGTCGCCTGCCTGAGCATATTCTCCGCCAGAATGCCGTAGCCCCGGGTGGGGTCATTGATGAGCACATGGGTCACCGCCCCCACAAGCCTGCCGTTTTGCAGGATGGGGGAGCCGGACATCCCCTGCACGATGCCTCCGGTGGCAGCCAGCAGCTCCGGGTCGGTGACCTGCACCATCATCCCCCGTGTGCCATCCCCCTCGGGATACAGATGGGTAATGGTCACATCAAACTCCTCCACCTCGTCTCCACGGATGTTGGAGAGAATGGTAGCCGGTCCGGTCTCCACCTGGTCACGGCCGGCCACCTCCACCGGCTCCACCGCCGTGCCCACCGTCTCTCTGGGCATCTGCCCAAAAATTCCCAGGTTGGTGTTGGCGTACAGAGTGCCCAGGTCCCGCTTCAGGTCAAATACCCCGTGGAGCTCGCCGGGGGCCCCGCTGGCTCCCTTTTTCACCTCCGACACGCTGGCCGGCATGATGCTGCCCGACTCCAGAGGCATGAGCATTGCGGTGTCCACATCGTTGATGCCGTGGCCCAGCGCCCCAAACACACCGCTGGCCGGATCGTAGAAGGTCATCGTGCCGATGCCTGCCATGGAGTCCCGCAGCCACACTCCCAGCTGCCAGACCCCCTGGTTGTTTTCCACCGCCGCCGCTGTCAGCTGCAGCTGCCGCTGCCCCCGTACCGCCTGAATGGTGAGCGGCTCGTCCTCCGCCCTGGTCACCAGGGCCTGAACCTCCTCAATGGTGTCCACCTCGCCGCCGTTGATATGGGTGATAACGTCCCCTGTTTTCAGGCCGCAGTCCCGGCCGGGACTGCAGGCGCCCTCCTCCGTCTCCACCGGAGACAGGCCCACCACCAGCACGCCGTCGGAGAACAGCTTAATACCCACCGCCTTTCCCAGAGGAATCACGGTGCGCCCCACTGCCGCCGGAGCGGCTGGGGCAGCCCCCTGCGGCGCCATTGCCATCACCGCCGGGGCGGAGGCCGCCGCGGCCCGGTCTCCCGCCAGCGCCAGCGACAGGCACACCGCCGCCCCCAAAACACCCAAGCCCAGCACTCCGGGGCCTTTTTTCTTTTCCTGTTCCAAAACTCCACCCCCTTGCCAGAAATAAAAAAAGAGCGGGCGGACAAGCCGCCCGCCCTCTCATTATGGCCGGAGTTATCCCGATTCAACCGTGGGGAGAAATTACAGCTTTTCCTCCCACTCACTTTGCCGGAATCCGGTAAGCACAAAGCCATCACCTACCAGAACAGGCCGCTTCACCAGCATCCCGTCGCTGGCCAGCAGTTCCAGCTGCTCCTCCTCGCTCATGGCCGGCAGCTTGTCCTTCAGCTCCAGGGCCCGGTACTGTATTCCAGAAGTGTTAAAAAATTTTTTCAGCGGCAAACCGCTCCTCTTAAACCATTCCCGCAGCTCATCTGCGCAGGGATTATCCTCCTTGATGTGCCGCGGGGTATACTCCACTCCCCGCTCGTCCAGGAATTTTTTGGCCCTCTGACAGGTCGTGCATTTGGGGTACCATAGAAACAGCATAGCGCCACGCTCCTTTTTATTTTTTCCATCGTACCATGTTTTTACAAATTGCGCAAGCTATTCCCCAAATCTCTCAGCCAGCATTTTCAGCTCCCCCAGGGTAGAAACGGAAATATCGCTCTCCAGCAGCCGCAGCCGCGCCCTGGCCGGCATGGTGTCCCAATAGGACAGCAAAGCGGCGTCGTGGCCCACTACATCCTGCGGCAAACGGTAATACTGCTCAAACTGTTCCACAGCCTCTCCTCCCGGCTCCAGTTTGCCCGGGACCAGGCCCAAAAATACAAAAAGGGAGGCTGCCCGCGGGGCAGTCTCCCTAACGCTCAGTCCTGCTTATCCTCCACAGCGTCAGCCACGGCCTCGACCGCGGATTCCACGGCATCGGCCACAGCCTCCTCCACCGCCTCGGCGGCAGCCTCCGCCTCAGGCTCAGGGTCCCCGGGCTGCTTCAGCTCCGCGATGCGCTCGTTGTTGGTCTCGATAAGGGCCTTCGAGGCGGTGATCCGCTCGCAGGCGGCGGCGTAGGCCCCGTCAGGTGCAACACCCTGCTCGGCATAATACAGCTTACCGATCTCAATATAGGCCTTCCTGATGGCGTCCTCCTCCGCCATGTTGGCGGTTTTCAGCTTGGCAATCTCGGCCAGCCGCTTGGACTGAGCCACGCCCGCCTGAGCCAGGTCGGTGGCTCTGTCCTTTAAGGTTTCAAACGTACTCTTCAGATCCATGCTTGTGACCTCCTTAAATTACGGTTTCCCGCTTGCTGCCTCTATTCTATCCGATTTCCCCTCCGGGTGCAAGGGGATTCAGCTTTATTTAATAATTTTTTCATCTCATCTACAGCTCTGTTTCATCTGTCCGCAAAAAAGCCCCCTTGTACAGGGGGCTTAGGGCTCAATACCGTCCAAAGTCGCCGGAGCGGCCCTTGGTTACGTCGGATCCAAACTCATAGTCCTTGCCGGGGAGCACAGCGTTCAGGGCAATTCCGGCAATGGCGGCAATGGCCAGAGAGGTCAGGGTAATGGAGGTGCCGCCAACCGTAAAGGTTAGGCCGGAGAACTCGTTGCTGAAGCCCCAGATTTTAAATCCCAGGCCGCATACCATGATGACAGCAGCGATAATCAGATTCCGGGAGTTGGTAAAGTCCACCCGGTTTTCCACCACGTTGCGCACGCCGATGGCGGAGATCATACCGTAGAGGATAAAGGACACCCCGCCGATAATGGCGGTGGGGATAGAGTTGATCACCGCTGCAAATTTGGGAGAGAAGGAGAGCACCACCGCATAAACCGCGGCCAGGCGGACCACCTTGGGATCAAAGACCTGAGACAGCTCCAGCACGCCGGTGTTCTCACCATAGGTTGTGTTGGCGGGGCCGCCGAACATGCCGGCGATGGAGGTGGCCACGCCGTCGCCGATGAGGGTGCGGTGCAGGCCGGGGTCCTCAATAAAGTTCTCCTCCACCGTGGCGGAGATGGCGGACATATCCCCAATGTGCTCCATCATGGCGGCAATGGCGATGGGGGCCATCACCAGAACGGCGGTCACGTCAAACTTAGCCAGTACAAAGGGGTGGATGCCCACGGCGTTGGCAGCGGCCACACCGGAGAAGTCCACCTGCCTGGTAACCAGGGCCACAGCGTAGGGGATCAGCACCCCCAGCAGAATGGGAATAATCTTTACCATGCCCCTGCCCCAGATGTTGGCGGCCACAATCACAGCGATGGACAAAACAGCCAGCCACCAGTTGGTGGAGGCGTTATTGATGGCGCTGGGCGCCAGAGACAGTCCGATCAGAATAATAATGGGTCCGGTGACCACCGGGGGCAGAAAGCGCATCACCTTGCGCACACCCACCGCCTTGATCAGTCCGGCCAGCGCCAGATACAGCAGGCCGGCCACTACAATGCCGCCCAAGGCGTAGGGCAGTTTCTCCTCCCCGGACATACCGGCGTAGATGCCGGAGTCCAGCTCCGCTACGGCGGCGAAACCGCCCAGATAGGCGAAGGAGGAGCCAAGAAACGCGGGCACCTTCCACTTGGTGCAAAAGTGGAAAAACAGGGTGCCCAGGCCGGCAAAAAGCAGGGTGGTCTGAATCGACAGGGGCAGTCCATAGCCCTGCACCAGAATGGGCACCAGAACAGTGGCCCCAAACATGGCAAACATGTGCTGCAGGCCCAAAATCAGCATCTTGGGCAATCCCAGCTGCAGGGCGTCGCGGATGGGTTGGTTGTTGTTCATTTTGTTCTCCTTTCTCTCTCGTACACATAAAAAAAACAATCACAAACGTGATTGCCGTCAACGAATAGAAACAGACAGACCGCCAAGCACCGGGCTAAGATACATCAGCGCGAACATGGCAATCCCTCCTTTTCTATCCGGGGCATTATACCAAAAACTGCCCGGTTCCGCAAGGGAAACCGGGCAGTTTTTTCAGTTTTAGCGGTTTACACAAATTTCAGCTCTTCCGCCGCCGGTTTCTCTCCCACCAGTCGGCGGCAATGAGCGCACCGCACCAGATCAGCAGAAGGGCCAGAATAAGCAGAGCGCAGTTGCGGAAGAAGTCCTGGGGCAGGAAGAGGATGATGGGGTCGTTCTGCCAATCAAAAATCCAGTTGTCCTTTCCCGGGAAAAACAGGGCGTGGAACATCACAAAGGCACGGTCAAAGTTCAGAGCAGCCAGGCCGCCCACCACCAGAAAGGATACTCCCAGACCTGCCGCCGCCCAAAAGCCTGGCCCATGTCCCCGGAACCGGAAGGGGCGCACACGCTTCATTTTACAAATGGCCAGCGCCGCCAGCAGCAGGATCAGCGCCGCCAGCAGTACCCGCAGGTCCAGCAGAAACAGCCCCCGCACATCAGCGAAGTGATCCGCCCCGGACTGGGAGAAGGCCAGCACCCCGGCTGAAAAGTCCTCCCGCCTGCCCAGGCAGAAGTCCATCATCTCGTCGTAGGCGGTCTCGATCTCCTCCCGACTTAATCCGTACCCCTCCAAGCCCATGGGCCCGATGTGGGCATAGTAAAAGCTCCGGCACAGAAGCGGTACGGCGATAGAGCCCGTCAGCACCACCAGGGCAGTAAGGACAGACAGCAGCACAGACAGAAACTTGCTGGTTTTCATGGGTAAGTCCTCCGATC
This sequence comes from uncultured bacterium, assembly GCA_947073515.1. Lineage (GTDB taxonomy): Bacteria > Bacillota > Clostridia > Oscillospirales > Oscillospiraceae > Lawsonibacter. The sequence continues at coordinate 11,505 of CAMTMC010000026.1, forward strand.
ACTCTATCTAGCGGCGGCCTGCAGCCGCCCCTATATTCTATCACAAAGTCCGCTCCCGGGCAATCAGAAAGCGGGCCCGGTACTCCGGGCCCGCTTTTTGCTCTGTTTGGATGGAACAGGGAATTTTAGGCTTTCTTCTTGCCCTTACCAAAAACGGTCATGCCGCCCTCAATCGTCAGCACAATTGCCAGCACGAAGAGCAGGGCGCCCAGAATAGCCTGCGCATAAGTACCCCAGTCAACATTTTCAGCGCCGGCGGTAATCATGCCAACGCGGCTGGTAATCGTCTGGAACAGGGAAGTCAGGGTCACGATGAGCATGAAAACCATGGGGATGTAGAACATCTTGTTGTTCCGGCCGATGTTGCCCAGCCAGGCGCACACAGTGAGCAGGGCCAGAGCGGCCAGCAGCTGGTTGGCGGCGCCGAACAGAGGCCAAATCTTGCCGTAGCCGGTCATGCCCAGGCCAACGCCCAGCACCACGGTGATGGCGGTGGCCACGAAGGGATTGCACAGGGTGGCCTTGATGCCGGTGACGTCCTTATAGGTCTCGCCGGGCTTAAGCCAGAACTCCTGGAACATGTACCGGGCCAAACGGGTGGCCGTATCCAGAGAGGTCAAGCAAAAAGCGGACACGGTGAGCACCAGCAGGGAGCTCACGGTAGTCTGGGTGGCCTCCAGTCCGGGGATGGAAGCGACCATCCGGGAGATACCGGTAGCAAACACTTGGGTAGGCACCCGGATATCGCCGGCCTTGTACTCCTGCCAGATAAAGGAGACGGCAGCCAGAGAGATCAGGGCCAGGGCGCACTCGATGAGCATACCGCCGTAGGCGATGGGCTTGGCGTCCTTCTCATGGTCCAGCTGCTTGGCGGTGGTGCCGGAGCCAACCAGAGAGTGGAAACCGGAGATAGCGCCGCAGGCGATGGTGACGAACAGGGCGGGGAACATGGTGCCCAGAGAGGTGATGGGGTCCTTCCACTCGGTAAAGGCGGGCATATCCATGTGGGCGGCGTCCGCGCCGGTGAGGCCCGCGCCAATCACGCCCACGGCGGCGATGATCATCATGCCGTAGAGCAGGAAGGAGCTGAGGTAGTCACGGGGCTGGAGCAGAATCCACACCGGAGCTACAGAGGCGATCAGAATGTACACCGCGATGATCCACATCCAGGCGGTGTTGGACAGATACACAGGGTGGAAGTTCAGGCCGATCACCAGACAGACGATGATGCCCACCACACCGGCCACGGTGGCCACGGACAGGGGGGCGCCCCGGCGGTACACCAGCAGACCGAAAACAATGGCCATCAGGATGAACAAGATGGAAATCATGGCCACGGAGGCGTTGGTGGCGGAAGCCGCCAGATCCACAGCGCCGGCCTCGGTGTATTTGGCCTCAAAGGTGCCGGCCACGATGGAGGCGAAAGCGGCCACCACCAGCACCAGGGTCAGGTAAGAGAAGACCAGGAAGAGCTTCTTGGCCCGCTCGCCGATGTTCACGGCCACCACCTCGCCCAGGGACTGGCCCTTGTGGCGGATGGAGGCGAACAGAGCGCCATAATCATGGACGGCGCCAAAGAAGATACCGCCGATCAGAATCCACAGCACCACAGGCACCCAGCCGAAGACGGCCGCCTGAATGGGACCGTTGATGGGGCCGGCGCCGGCGATGGAGGAAAAGTGGTGTCCCATCAGGACGGGGGCTTTGGCAGGGACGTAGTCCATGCCATCCTCCAGCTCATGAGCTGGGGTGGTCTTGGCGTCGTCCACGCCCCACTGCTTGGCCAGCCAGCCGCCGTAGAAGATATAGCCTACGACCAGAATGGCGATGCCAACGGTGACAACTAGCATTGCGTTCATTGGGTTTTCTCCTCTCCTTATATTTAGTTTGCAGAGATCATGCTGTCCGTCAGCCGTTTCAGGTCCTTTACCAAGGTTTTCCCGGCCCGGTTGACGGTAATTTCGCCGGTGGACAGGTCCACGGCGGCTATTCTGAACTCCATCCATCCATGGAGTGATAGCTTATACTCCCGGCGCTTCCTTAGCTTTTTCAGCTGTTCCAGGGCGTCCGGTTGGGCACTGTCATACAGTGTCACGGCGGTTAAATAGGTATACATGTGCTGGGCGTGGGGCGTCACCCGGGGCTCTCCGTCCTCCAGGGTGCGGCGGACGATCTCCTCCAGCTGTTTCCCGTCCAGAGAGCCTGCGTCCCATAGGTAGAGATATTCATGGCACTCCGCCGCCCACAGCTCTGCCTTTTTCACCAGCACATACTGACTATCCCGCATGTGGTAGGCGCATCGGGCCCTCAGGGCCGTACCGTCATCAATCTCCTCAATGTCAAAGTAGGCGGTGTAGGCCTTTTTCAGTCCCTGAATCACCTTTTCGCTGCGCTGAGACACTTCCGTTCCTCTCTTTCTCTCCCGCTGGCGGGACTTTATGAATAAACTGTAAAGCACAATAATCATACCAGATTGCTCCTGGTTTTTCAAGGAAAAGTAATTAGTTCATATGCACAAAATACACGCTTTTCTTATCCTCTTTTTTTCTTTAATGCACAGCTTTGCAAAAGTATCCTCCGTTGACAAGCGGGCAGTGATACAGTACAATGGTTCAAATTAAGTTTAAGGAGGCGACTGCCTTTGGACAATAATGGAAACAGCCCTCCTTCTCTGTGGCTGCAATGGAAACGGCTGTCCCTCCCCTCCCTCTTTCTGCTGGGGGTCATCTATTATGAGGAACTGTTCCTGAAGCTATACTGCTTCCGCTCCCTCACGGCAGAGGGTGCTTTCTTCACCTTTTTGTTCACCCTTCCCGCCGCCCTGCTGCTGGGACTGCTGTGCGGCGGTGTGGCGCCCAGGCGCGGACGGATTCTTCTGGTGCTGTGCACCGGCCTGGTCTCCCTTTGGATCGGCGCCCAGCTGGTGTATTACCACCTGTTTAAGGCCTTTCTTACCATCTTTTCTCTCACCAAAATGGCCATGGTGGCCCAGTCCTTCGGGGAAATGGCGGTGGGCAATGTACTGGCCAGCTGGTTCCCCATTCTGATGATGGTCATCCCCACCGTTCTGGCCTGGCTGTTCCGGAACAGGCTGATTCCTGACGGCCTCGACGCCGGCCCCGGCCGGCGTCTGCGCTGGGCGGCCATGGCCGCCGCCGTCCAGCTCATCTCCATGGGCCTGGTGCTGCTGTGCGGCGGCGGGGTGCTGTCATTGCGGTATATCTACTACCGCACCGCCACCCCGGAGCTGGAGGTTCAGAACTTCGGCGTGTTCACCCAGACCCAGCTGGAGCTGAGCCGGGTGCTCTTCGGCATCAAGCCGGACAGCCCTGACGTCAGCGCCGAGCCCGAGCCTGACAAGGCCCCGCCCGATCTGGAGCCCACCCTGCCGCCGGAGGATGCCCCGCCGCCCGAGGGCAGCGTCTTCCGCCCGGAGGCCGTTTCCGGCTACCACACCCTCCCCATCGATTTTGACACCCTCATCGCCAACGAGGAGGACGAGGGGCTCAAGGCCGCCCACCAGTGGTTTTCCCAGCGCAGGCCTACCCCGGAAAACCTGTGGACAGGCTATTTCGAGGGCAAAAACCTGATCTGGATTGTCGCCGAGGGCTTCTCCACCCTGGCCATGGATCCCCAGCGCACTCCCACCCTGTGGAAGCTGTCCCACCAGGGCTTTGTTTTTGATAACTTCTACACCCCTCTGTGGGGGGTGTCCACCTCTGACGGGGAGTATGTCACCACCACCGGCCTCATCCCCAAATCAGGGGTATGGAGCTACTCCTTGTCCTCAGAGAACTATATGCCCTTCGCCCTGGGCAATCAGTTCCGCAAGGCGGGCTACTCCACCTTTGCTTTTCACGACTACCTCTATAATTATTACGACCGGGACAAATCTCACCCCAACATGGGTTATGACTACTACGCCCTGGGCCAGGGGCTGGAGCTGGAGGAGGTCTGGCCCCCCTCCGATCTGGAGATGATGGAGAAAATTGTCCCCATGTTCATCCAGGAGGATAAGTTCATGGTCTACTGCCTCACCGTCAGCGGCCACCTGAACTATACCCGCGCGTCTAACGCCATGTCCGCCCGGCACTGGGACCAGGTAGCCGGTCTGCCCTACAGCGAGGAGGTCCGCTGCTATCTGGCCTGCCAGCTTGAGCTTGAGTACGCGATAGAGTCCCTCCTGGACCAGCTGGATGAGGCTGGCAAGCTGAAGGATACGGTAATCGTCCTTTCCGCCGACCACTACCCCTACGGCCTGACGGATGAACAGTACAGCGAGCTGTTCGGCCACACGGCAGACCCCGTCTTTGAGATTTTTCAAAACACCCTTATCCTCTGGAGCGGCGACATGGAAGGCGCCTCCGTCCAGGTGGATAAATACTGCTCCTCTCTGGACGTCATGCCCACCTTGTCCAACCTGTTCGGCCTGGACTACGACTCCCGGCTCATCATAGGCTCCGACATCCTTTCCGGCGAGGAGCCTCTGGTCATCTTTGCCAACTACAGCTTTATCAATCAGGATGGCTGCTACAACTCCATTCTGGACCAGTTCATCCGGTGGGACGGCCAGGAGCCCGACCTGGCTGAGGTGGCCCAGATGGTCGCCGAGGTTCAAAACCGGGTGGCTTACTCGGCCACTATTTTAGATACTGACTATTACCGTCTGGTTCTGGAGCGCGCCGGCATGATCGCCGGCGAGAGAAACTAACGGTGTGAAACAGGGAAGCGCCCGCCGGAAAACCGGCGGGCGCTTCCCTGTTGAAAGGAGAAAAAGAGAAAGAGGCCATTCTATATGATAAACCGTCCAGGACGGGAATCTCTGGTCTGCCGCGCCGGTAACCGGAACCCCGGCCTGCGGGGCGGCAGTAGGGCCGCGTAATTTACGCGGAATGAGAAACCAAATCAGCTGCTTGATCTGCCCATAGGATACCACGCCTCCCCCATTCAATCTTCACCATACTTGGAACTTTTTGTAAAGAATTTATGAAGAATGCCGGGACAGCTTCCACCGTCCCGGCATTTTTTACATATCATGTCCTTCCCGCTTCATCCTCATCTCCAGGGGATCGGCCATAGGGTCCTGGGCGTTGGTTGCGGTGTCGGTGCGGTTCTGGCCAGCGATGGGGGCGGAGCCCCGCAGGTCCCGGCCGGTGCGGGGATCCCGCGCCTGCTGCTTTTTTCCTTTGCTCATGGGTAAGACCTCCTTGTTTTGGATGTCCTTAGTGTACCCCATCCCCTCAAAAAAATTCCTGTGCCGCCACCGCCTCCGCCACCCAGATGCCATCCACGGCGGCGGACACAATCCCCCCTGCATAGCCCGCCCCCTCTCCGCAGGGGTACAGCCCCCGGATCGCCGACTGAAAGCTCTCGTCCCGCAAAATCCGCACCGGGGACGAGGACCGGGTCTCTACTCCGGTGAGCACAGCGTCAGGCGCGGCAAAGCCCCGCAGCTTCCGGTCCAGCAGAGGCAGCGCCTTGGCCAGGGTATCCGTCACATAGCCGGGCAGACAGGGGGTCAGCTCCGTCCAGGCAACACCAGGGCGGTAGGTGGGAGCAACCGCTCCCGGTCCCTCCGAGGGCCGGTTCTGGAGAAAGTCCTCCACCCGCTGGGCCGGGGCCCGGAACGCCCCACCGCCCAGCCGAAACGCGGCCCTCTCCCACTGCTCCTGAAAGCGGACACCGGCCAGTGCGTCCTCCCCGGGAAAGTCCTCCGGCCCCACCCCCACCAGCAGCCCGCCATTGATGTTCTCCCCATCTCTGGCCCGGCGGCTCATTCCGTTGGTCACCACACCCCCCCGCTGAGAGGCGGCGGCCACCACCTCTCCCCCGGGGCAGACACAGAAAGTAAAGGCAGACCGGCCGCCGGGCAGGTGGCAGGCCAGTTTGTAGTCGGAGGGAGGCAGCCGCTCCCAGGCGGGCCCGAACTGGCAGGAGCTGATATCCCGCTGCCGGTGCTCCAGCCGGACACCGACAGCAAAGCCTTTGCGCTCCATGGGCGCCCCTGCCTCCCGGAGCATGGCGAAGGTATCCCTGGCGGAGTGCCCCGGAGCCAGCACCAGCGCGTCGGCGGGCAGGAGATACCGCCCCTGGGCCCCCTCCGCCTCTATCCCGGCCAGCGTCCCGGTGCCGACAGTCAATCCGGTAAGCTTATGACCGAATCGGACGTCGCACCCCAGAGCGATCAGTTCCGTTCGGATTGTTTTTACCACCTCCCGCAGCACATCGGTGCCGATATGGGGCTTGTGGGAGTATTTTACATCAGCGGGAGCCCCCGCCTCCACCAGCGTGTCCAGCACGGCGGATATCCGGGGATCGTGTGTGCCGGTGGTCAGCTTGCCGTCAGAAAAGGTCCCCGCTCCCCCTTCTCCAAACTGGACATTGGACCCCTCATCCAGCTCTCCTCCTGCCCAGAACGCCTCCACGTCCCGGGCACGGCTGTCCACATCCCGGCCCCGCTCCAGCACCACGCAGGGCAGACCGCTCCTGGCAAGGAACAGGGCGGCGAACAGCCCCGCCGGCCCCATGCCCACCACCACCGGCATCAGGGAGGAGCGCCGCTTTACCTGGGGAAAGACATAGGGGACGCGCTGGATCAGGTCAATATTCCTCCCCGGGGCGGAGCGGAGCAGGGCTGCCTCATTGGGCATGGCCACCTCCACAGTATACACATAGCGCACGTCGTTTTTATTTCTGGCGTCGATCGATTGCCGTACAATCTCCAGCTCGCCCAGCGCCCCGGGGCGCACCCCCAGCGCCCGGGCGGCTCGCTTGCGCAGCTGCTCCTCCCCGCCTTCAATGGGCAGGGGTAAATTCCCAATCCGCAGCATCCAACTCCCTCCTTATCATCTCTTTATTTTACCACAGAATTTGCGCCACTGAAAGTTTTTCGACAAATTTTGTCAATTTAGAACAATTTGTGCTTGCCTCATCCACTGTTATGCCCCATAGTTTCATTTAGGGAGAATTTTCCACCAAATTTGGGGGAAAATTCTCCGTAGATAAAGATTATGGAGGTAAATCACTATGGCAAGAAAAACTGTGGAGCGCAACATTTCCTATGACGACCAGCGCAAACTCTATTACGTCAGCATGGACCTGGGCAAGGACCAGGCCGGCAGACGGATAAAGCGCTATCAGACCTACCGCACCCTCTACGCCGCCCGGATGGGCCTTCGGAACTTTCTCACCCATCGGGAGGAGGAATTGCGCACCCCCCGGCATGAACTGACCCTGGCCGACTGGCTGGAGAGCTGGATGGACAATATTGTCCGCCCCACCCGGGCGGAGACTACTGTATACGGCTATCAGAAGATCATCGACAACCACCTTGTCCCTGCCCTGGGGGACATCCCTCTGCTCAAGCTCACCCCCATGGATATCCAGCAGTATTACATTCAGGTTCAGCAGAACGCCAGCCTGTCCTCCAACACCCTGCGCCGGCACCACGATCTGCTCTCCTCCTCCCTGCGCTCCGCGGTGCGGCAGGACAAGCTGCTTCTCTCCCCCATGGACCGGGTGGAGCCACCCCGCGCCAAGCAGAAGGAGGCCTCCTACTACCGCCCGGAGGAGCTCAAGCAGCTGTACACCCTGCTGGAGGGCCACCCGCTGGAGCTGTGCGCCAAGCTGGCCGGCAGCCTGGGGATGCGCCGGGAGGAAATCTGCGGGCTGAAGTGGGAGTGCATCGACTACCAGCGCCAGCTGCTCTCCATCCGGGAGGCCCGCACCGCCTTCGGGGCCACCATTGTGCAGAAGGAGACCAAAACCCGCTCCTCGGTGCGCACCCTGTATATGCCGGACGACGTCGTCCGGCTGCTCCGGGCCGAGCAGGAGCGGCAGATCGAGCTGTTCCGGACAGGGCGGCTGTCCGAGCCCAGCCAGTTCGTGGTGCTGGACCACAAGGGCTGGCCCTACTCCCCCAACGCTCTGTCCCTGGCCTTTACCCGCTTTGTCAAGAAAAACGGTTTGCCCCGGGTCACCCTCCACGGCCTGCGCCACTCCTTTGCCACCGTGGCCTCCTTCCAGGGGGTGCCTCTGTTCGATATTGGTAAGGCCCTCGGCCACGCTACCCCCGCCACCACCGGCAAAATCTACACCCACCTGGTGGACCACACCCACGCCGACACCCTCCTGAAGGTATCTGACGCCCTGAAGTAACCTGCCGCGCCGTCCTCCCCCGCCCTTGACGAACCCCCGCCCCCGTAGTATGATGTATCAGACAATAAATCGTCTTTGGGCGAAAGGAGAGATATCTAATCATGTGGTTCGATGAATCAGTCATTTATCAGATCTACCCTCTGGGCCTGTGCGGCGCGCCGGAGGAAAACGACGGAAACACCAAGCCCCGGGTCCTGCGCCTGCTGGACTGGGTGGACCATATCAAAGCCGTTGGGGCGGACACAGTTCTGCTCAACCCGGCTTTTGACAGCGACCGCCACGGCTACGACACCCGGGATTATTTCCACACCGATCCCCGCCTGGGCACCGACAGCGACCTTGCTCAGGTGTGCGAAGCCTTCCATAACGCGGGCCTTCGGGTAATGCTGGATGGGGTGTTCAACCACGTAGGCCGGGGCTTCTGGGCCTTCCGGGACGTGCGGGAGAAAAAGTGGGACAGCCCCTACAAGGACTGGTTCCACATCAATTTCGACGGCGACACCAACTACAACGACGGCTTCTGGTACGAGGGCTGGGAGGGCCACAACGAGCTGGTCAAGCTGAACCTGTTCAACCCGGCGGTGGTGGAGCACCAGTTCGAGGCCATCCGCTCCTGGGTGGACCGCTTTGGGGTGGACGGCCTGCGGCTGGATGTAGCCTACTGCCTGCCCCCGGAGTATTTAAAGCAGCTGCGGGGCTTTGTCAACGGCCTCAAGCCTGATTTTGTCCTCATGGGCGAGACCCTTCACGGGGATTACAACCGCTGGATGGCCGATGACATGTGCCACTCGGTGACCAACTACGAGTGCTACAAGGGGCTGTGGTCCGCTTTCAATTCCATGAATATGTTTGAGATCGGCCACTCCCTGGCCCGGCAGTTCGGTCCGGAGCAGTGGACGCTGTACAAGGGGAAGCGCCTCCTCTCCTTCCTGGATAACCACGATGTCACCCGCATCGCCTCACAGCTCGCCAACCCTGACCATCTGCGCCCGGCCTGGGCCATGGTCTTCGGGATGCCCGGGGTGCCCTCCATCTACTATGGCAGCGAGTGGGGCCTCACCGGCTCCAAGGGCCAGGGCAGCGACGCGGCCCTCCGGCCCGCCATTGAGAAGCCGGAGCGCACCGCCCTCACCGACTGGATCTCCCGGCTGGCCGAGGCTAAAAAGGGGAGCAAAGCCCTGTGTTACGGGGCTTACCGGAATGTAGTGCTCACCAACAAGCAGATCATCTTCGAGCGGGCTTGCGACGGCGAGCGTGTGCTGGTGGCCATCAACGCCGACGCCGCCCCCTATACCGCCCACTTCGACGCCGGCTGCGGCCGGGCGGTGGACCTCATCACCGGTCAGCCCCACGACTTCGGCGGCGGCAGTGAGCTGCCCCCTTACAGCGCCTTTTTCTGGAAAATGGAGCGGTAACATCCCCGAAAACAGGCCCCGCCGGCTTTGGCGGGGCCTGTGCCATCCTGTCGAAAATCGGTCACAGAAAGTTTACTGGAAGTTTACACGGTATTTTCTTGTTTTTATTTCCCTCCTGTGGTATGATACCCTCTGACCTGTTTTAAGAAAAACGCGAAAATTGGAGGTACGCTCCTTTGAAACCAGATAAAGGAAATAATCGAAAAAACACCTTTGGCCTGATCTCGCTGATTTTGTGGGCGCTGATGCTGACGCTGCTCTTCCGCAGCTGCACCAGCTCCTACAACAGCTCCAATCAGGTCCAGGTGGACTACTCCGTCTTCCACCAGTGGGTGGTGGCGGAGCTGGTGGAGTCCGTCAGAATGGAGAGCGGGCTGTACACCATCACCCTCAAGGAGGGTGTGGAGGAGGAGGCTTTGTCCTATATCCACCAGGATGAGGGCCAGCAGCCAATGAACAATATGTTCTCCTGGATGCCCATCCAAAATGACCGGGAGACCGAGTACGTCACCACCCCGCCCCCTGTAGCCGACCTGGGCATCTATGACCTGATGAAGGAACACGGGGTATATTACCACACCCCGCCGGTTGACAACTCCTCTCAAATCCTCTATTTGCTGCTCACCACCGTCCTGCCCATCGTCATCATGGTGGGCGCCATGGTGTTCCTCATGCGGGGCATCGGCGGCAAGGGGGGCATGGGCGGCATCGGCGGCGTGGGCAAGGCCAACGCCAAGGTCTATGTGGAGAAAAAAACCGGCGTCACCTTCCGGGACGTGGCCGGCCAGGACGAGGCCAAGGAGAGTCTGGAGGAGATTATCGACATCCTCCACAATCCCCAGAAGTACACCGAGATCGGCGCCAAGCTGCCCAAGGGCGCTCTGCTGGTGGGCCCTCCGGGCACCGGCAAAACCCTGCTGGCCAAGGCTGTGGCCGGGGAGGCGGGGGTGCCCTTCTTCTCCATCTCCGGCTCCGACTTTGTGGAGATGTTTGTAGGCGTGGGCGCTTCCCGTGTCCGCGACCTCTTTAAAGAGGCCAGCAAAATGGCCCCCTGCATCATCTTCATCGACGAGATCGACACCATCGGCAAATCCCGGGACAACCGCATGGGCGGCAACGACGAGCGGGAGCAGACCCTGAACCAGCTGCTGGCGGAGCTGGACGGCTTCGACCCGGGCAAGGGGGTCATCGTCCTGGGGGCCACCAACCGGCCCGAGGTGCTGGACAAGGCCCTGCTGCGGCCCGGCCGGTTCGACCGGCGGATCACCATCGACCGGCCCAACCTGGCCGGACGGCTGGCCACCCTCCAGGTCCACACCCGGAAGATCAAGCTGGCCGAGGACGTGGATTTGAAGAAGATCGCCCTGGCCACCGCCGGCACCGTGGGGGCCGACCTGGCCAACCTGGTGAACGAGGCCGCCCTCCGGGCGGTGCGCCACGGCCGCCAGGCGGTGAACCAGGAGGATTTATTGGCCTCCTTCGAGTTCGTCATCGCCGGAAGCGAGAAGAAAAACTCCGTCCTCACCCAGTTTGAGCGCAAGCTGGTGGCCTACCACGAGGTGGGCCACGCCATGGTGGCCTACAAGCAGAAAAACGCCGAGCCTGTGCAGAAAATCACCATCGTGCCCCACACCGAGGGCTCCCTGGGCTATACCCTCCTCATGCCCGAGGAGGACAAGACCAGCCTGCGCACCAAGGAGGAGCTGATGGCCAAGATCGCCGTGTCCATGGGCGGCCGGGCCGCCGAGCGGGTGGTGCTGGACACCATGACCAACGGGGCCAGCCAGGACATCCAGGAGGCCACCAACATCGCCCGGAACATGGTGGCCATGTTCGGCATGAGCGAGGAGTTTGGCATGATGGCCCTGGGCTCGGTCCGCAGCCAGTACCTGGACGGGGGCTATGGCCTGGACTGCGCCCAGGACACCGCCGCCGTCATGGACCAGGCGGTGAAGGCCATCCTGGACGTGTGCTACGCCGAAGCCGAGCAGGTCATCCGGGAGAACCGGGAGGACATGGACAAGGTGGTGGCCTATCTGCTGGAGAAGGAGACCATCACCGGCGGCGAGATGGTGGCCATCATCGAGGGCCGGGACCCCAGCCAGGTGGAGGACGCCTACGCCTCTACCAAGGCCATCCCCCTGCCCGGGGAGGTGGAGCCTCCCGCCCGGCACATCCACATGGTGAGCGAGGAGATCAAGCCCCCCGCCCTGGAGGGCGGGGAAACTCCGGACGGGGCGGAGACGCCCGGGGAGGAAGCGCCCGAGAAGAAAACCCCAGCCGGGGAGGAGGCCCCCAAGGAGGCGGAGCCTCCCCAGGAAAAATAGGAATAACCCTGGCCGTCTGCCATGGCCGGCCCGGGGAACAGAAAAAGACTGGCCGCCTACGGGCGGCCAGTCTTTTGTTCTTGGATGAGCTGTACCAGATGCCGGGTGATCCGGCCCGTCAGCCCCCAGATGGCCCGGCCCTGCCAGGGGTAGACCGGGACGTTCTCCCATCCGGGCTGCCACTGGTAGTCCCGGGGGATGTTCAGCAGGTCATAGGGGAAATCGTCCGCCGGGGCGGGAAACAGCTGGTACTCATACTCCAGGGGCTTGGTCTCCAGCAGATAGGACAGGGGGACGAGAAAATACTCCTCCACCTCGGCGGGGTTGGTCCGGAGGCGGGGGGAGAGGGCCTGGCTGTCCACCAGCCCCAGCACGGGGTACATGATGAAGTTGGCCCGGTGGGCGATGAAGTCCAGCGGCCCCAGCAGCTGGATCTGTGACCGGAGGATGCCCAGTTCCTCCTCCGTCTCCCGCAGGGCGCAGTCCGCCGGGGACTCGCCAGGCTCCATCCGGCCGCCGGGGAAGCACACCTCCCCCGGCTGGCGGCGCATTGTCCTGGCCCGGACCTCGTAGAGCAGGTGGGGCTGGCCGTCCAGGGCCACCAGAGGCACCAGGACGGCGTAGGCCTGGCGGGCGTCCATCAGGCCGGGGGCCCGGGTTTGGAGGGTTTGTCTCAGATTTGTCAGATGAATCGCCATATCTCCTGATTGCCCTTCACGCATACCCACTTGGTCAACGGGGCGGCGCTTACATCTTCTCCGGGGCGGTGACCCCCAGCAGGTTCAGGCCGTTGGCCAGGACGGAACGGGTGGTGTCCGCCAGCTTCAGCCGGGCGGCCTGGAGGCGGGGGTCGTCCACCATGCAGCGGCAGGCGTTGTAGAACCGGTGGAAGTCCCCGGACAGGGCGGTGAGGTAGCGGTTGATCCGGCTGGGGTCGTAGTCCCGGGCGGCCAGGTGGAGCTCCTCCGGGTACTGGGCCAGGGATTTGATGAGGGCCAGCTCCTCGGGCTGGGTGAGGACGCCGGCGTCCACCTGCCCGGCGGGGCAGACCTGGGCCCCGCTCTCATTCATACGGGCCACCAGGGAGCAGATCCGGGCGTGGGCGTACTGGACGTAGTACACCGGATTCTCGCTGTCCTGGCGGACGGCCAGATCCAGGTCGAAGTCCAGGGCGGTGGAATAGACCCGGTTGTTGAAGTAGTACCGGGCGGCGTCCACCGAGATCTCGTCCAGCAGGTCGTGCAGGGCGATGGCCTTGCCGGTGCGCTTGGACATCCGGACAGGCTTGCCGTCCTGGAGGAGGTTGACAAACTGCATCAGCACGATGACCAGGCGGTGGGAGCCGTCCAGGCCCAGGCCGTCCAGGGCGGCCTGGAGGCGGGCCACGTGGCCGTGGTGGTCGGCCCCCCAGATGTTGATGACCAGGTCAAACTTCCGCTCCTCCAGCTTGTTGCGGTGGTAGGCGATGTCGGCGGCGAAGTAGGTGTAAAAGCCGTTGGCCCGGCGGAGCACGTCGTCCTTCAAATCCAGCTTGTCCGCCTGCTCCTGGGTTTTGCCCTCCCGCATGAACTTCTCCTTCAGCAGCTGGGTGGTGTTCAGCCACAGGGCCCCGTCCTTCTCGTAGGTCCAGCCCTTTTCCGTCAGCAGGGCCACGGTGTCCTCCACGTAGCCGGAGCTGTGGAGGGAGGACTCCAGGAACCACTGGTCGTAGACGATGCCGTACTTCCTCAGGTCGGCCTTCATCTTGGGGAGGTTCACCGACAGGCCGTACTCCGCCAGCCTGTCCAGCCGCTCCTGGTCGGGCAGGTCCTTCCAGGCGGCCCCGTGCTCGTTGTAGACGGCCTGGGCCAGCTCTTTGATGTCCTCCCCGTGGTAGCCGTCCTCGGGGAAGGGGAAGGCGTCCTCCCCCAGGATGAGCTGCATGTACCGGGCGTTGATGGAGGTGGCGAATTTGGCGATCTGGTTGCCCGCGTCGTTGACATAGAACTCCTTCCAGGCGTCCCAGCCGTCCCGGGAGAGCACGTTGGCCAGGGTGTCCCCCAGCACGCCGCCCCGGGCGTTGCCCATGTGCATGGGGCCGGTGGGGTTGGCGGAGACGAACTCCACCATCACCTTCCTGCCGCCCCCCTCATGCCCGGAGCCGTAGGCGGGGCCCTCGGCCTCCACCGCGGACAGCACCTGGCCATACCACTTGGGGCCCAGGGTGAAGTTGAGGAAGCCGGGGCCGGCGATCTCCGCCTTCTGGAAGTAGCTGCCCTCCAGATCCAGGCTGTCCAGGATGATCTGGGCGATCTGCCGGGGGGCCATGCCCAGGGCCTTGGCCCCGGCCATGGCGAAGGAGGAGGCGTAGTCCCCGTTTTTGGTGTCCTTGGGGATCTCCACGGCGGCCTTCACCTCCACCCCGGCGGGCAGGAGGCCGGCGGCGGCGGCTTTCTCATAGGCGGCCTGGGTGAGCCGGGCCGCCTGGGCCTTGGCGGATTGGATCATGTTGGTCATTTGGCAACATCCTTTGTCTGAAATGTAAGAACCGGTATTCATAAGTGAAAATGCCGGATGAACGAGGAAGTTTGTCTGGCCCGCAAGGCGGGAAATCGCCGGAATCCTGGATGGATTTCAAGATTTCCCAACGAGGCGGGGCGGCAAAATTCCCGCTTAGACGGCCGTTTGAGCTTGTGAATACAGGTTCCAAGTTGGTTTTCTGATGCCGGGCCAGCGGCGGGGGGGAGGGGTTCGCCCCGGGGGGGCGGCGGGACCCCCGGGCGGATAATATCCGCCCCTACTGCTTCAGGCTGCTTCCGCCCGCCTCGTGGACCTGGATCTGGAAGACGCTCCGCCCGGCCAGGGCGTGGTCCACCTCAATGGTGTAGTCCACCTCAATGCTCCCGCCCTGGTCGTCCATCTGGGCCAGCAGGTGCCGGGTATTCACCCCGATGGCCATGGCGCCATAGGGTGTATTGTACATGGACAGATGGCGGCGGCCCTCCTGGAAGACCATCTGGGTGTTGAACTCCCCGGAGCGGGTCATGATGACCTGCTCCCCCTCCACCTGGATGGCGGTCTGGGTGCCGTCCAGGCCGGTGAGCTCGCTCTCCTGGTAGGTGAGGGTATACCGCTCCCCGTCCCGGGCCAGGCGGCCGGCGGTGACCAGCTCGATCACGTCCGGATCGGCGTTTTCGTACTTCTGCATCCCCCGGATGGAGATGACCACATCCTTTTCCATAGCGCCTCCCAAGGGGCGGAACGCCGCCCCAATGATACACAGTCTGCCCCGTCCCGGGAGGGGATTGGGGGCGCGCTGTCCATTGTATGCTATTTTCCCCCAAATGACAAGGATAATTTCCACGGCGGGGGATTTCCCGTCTTTCTCCATTTGACAAATCCCAAAGGGCCGCTATAATAGGTGTGATAAGCAACCGCCCCGGGCCGGGGCGGGACAGAAGGAGGGGACATTGTGAATCTGGAGCTGAACAAAAAGCAGTTCCGCCGTCTGTTGGATCTGGTGTACATCGGAAATTGGATTTTGAACTCCACCCGGGGGGACCAGCGCTTCGCCGACTACGACCAGGTGGAGAGCCTGCTGTTCGGCCGGGCCGCCCTGGAGGGGATGCCCAATCTGGCCGAGTTGTACCAGGGGGAGATCATCCCCTCCCGGGCCTTTGTGGAGGGGGGCATCCACGAGGCCATTGTGGAGTACGAGAACAACGTGTTTTTTGACATCCTGGCCGAGGACCTGGCCCGCCGGGACATGGACGACGCCCCCATCGACGAGAGCAACTACGCCGAGCTCACCAGCCGGATCGACGCCTATATCGCCGAGTTTGAGGAGCACGGCACCGACAATATCCTGGTGGACATCGACGGGTAGAGCGGGTTTCTTTCAAACTATAAAAATACATGATTTTTATTGACGATGCGCTCTCATTATTGTATAATTCAAACAAATATAGTGGAGAGAAGATGATTCCAATGATTTGAAGAGATGTGTCCAAGTTATAATCTGTTCATAATTCAGCAGTTGACCGGCCGTTTGATTCTGTATCAAGAGATTGGGAACGGTTGTGACAGGAGGGGCATGTGAAAAAGAAGGGTATGTTATTCTGTCTAAAGATTGCCGCAAGTGTGTATGCCGCGTGTTTTCTGGGGGGAATGTTTGATTTTTGCTTTTTTCCCGCGGATGATATGGTTGTGCGAGAGATTATATATTGCACAGTGGTAATATGTGTAACTATTGCGGTATGCGCCAACAGAATATGCAGGTATATGGATCAACATTCCCAGTCCGACAGTGAGGATGAATTAGGCTAATTGTTTTTGGAGGAGAATATTATGGGGAAGCGAGTATTTACCATTTTTTAACTCTTTCGGTGATTATTACTAGCTTAGTATTCCCAGTTTCTGCTACGTACGTTTCTGTTAGTACCATAAAGGCCAATGAATATGATTATGTTATGACATTGGAAGGTGCTTCGGCGGCTGAACTAAAGGAAATAGGCTTAACGGAAAAAGACGTTGTTGCTATTTCGTTAGAGTTCAAAGATAGTATTGAAAAACGTGCCCAAATGTCTGATAAAGCATTATTCAACCTTGGATATACCGTCCAGGAAGTGAGTTTGCTTCGGGATTACGCATAGGGTGGAACCTTGACATCAGAACAGTTACGGGCAGTTGCGGGGGAGTGTACTGGAACTATTAAAATGTATAACTGCGGGACGAGATATGCACAATTTTCCTATATTTGGGATTGGAATCATGCTCCTGCGGTTGGGCTGGCTGATTCTGCAGCGATGAAATGGGTTGCGTTTAATGCTGTTAGCCAGCCATTTGATGTAACCCAATATGAGCTTACATGCACCATTGATTATTATGTTGGCCATCAAAAATTATATGTAGGAAGTGGCACTGAAGAGCCTAACCTTGACTTTAATACTGTTAATATGCAGTTTAATGTCCTCAAAAGCCTTGGCGATCAAACATACGCATATGCGAAACATGGAGAGGTGAGGGTGAAAGTTAAAGTTGAGGAGGAGTCTGGTGCGGTTATTAACTACATTAAGATTGCCGGTCTCTATGGACATACACTTTTAGGCCTTGGTAGCCCTACCCTGTCAGTAGGCCCGGGAGCTGGCAATATTTCCATCTCCCTCACTGGAAGTGTGAGTGTTGACAACATCGGCGGAAGGAAAGCGAAAATTGGCGCAGGCAATACTTTCGAGTATATCTGATCAAGTTACTACGGAATTACGATAAAAAAAGACCGCGGGAGCGGTCTTTTTTGTGGGATTTACTCCTCCTCGCCGTCCTCGTCCTCATCGGTGAGGTCCATGGCGAAGCGGGAGCCGCAGCTGGGGCAGGCCACCTCCCCCTCGGCCAGGGCCTCGTCGTCAATGACAAGCTCCTCGCCGCAGCTGGGGCACTCCACCTGGAACCAGTCGTCGTCGAAGTCCCCGCCGTCCTCGTCCTCGTCAAAGACGACCTCCTCCACGTCAGCCAGGTCGTCGGAGAGCACGTCAATCTCCTCGCCCAGGTTCAGGGCGTTCTCCTCCAGGTCCTCCACGGACATGGCCAGTTCCTCCAGGATGCCGATCATCACGGAGATGAGCTTGCCCTCCTTGGATTTCTCCACGTCCAGGTTCAGCCCCTCGGCCAGGCCCTTCAGATAGGCGACTTTTTCGGAAATAGTCATAATGTTACTCCTTTTCAGGCGATGGAACACACGGGCGGCCACAGGCCGCCCGGATACGGTTCCGAGTGTGGCGGGCGGATGGTATCCGCCCCTGCAAAGCAACAGACGGGCTGATTACGATTAGGCCTTGCACCGTTCCAGATACTCGCCGGTGCGGGTGTCGATCTTGATCTTGTCGCCGGGGTTGATGAACAGGGGGACCTTGATCTCGGCGCCGGTCTCCAGCGTGGCGGGCTTGGTCACGTTGGTGGCGGTGTCGCCCTTGAAGCCGGGGTCGGTCTCAGTGACCTCCAGGTCCACGAAGTTGGGGGGCTCCACGCCGAAGACGCTGCCCTTGTAGGACATGACCTTGCAGGTCATGTTCTCCTTGACGAAGCGGAAGCTGTCCCCCAGCAGGTCGGCGCCGATGGGCACCATGTCGAAGCTCTCGGGGTCCATGAAGTAGTACAAGTCGCCGTCGTTGTAGCTGTAGTCCATATCCTTGCGCTCCACGAAGGCCTGCTCGAACTTGGCGGTGGGGTTGAAAGAGGTCTCAGTCACGCCGCCGGTGATGACGTTTTTCATCTTGGTTCGGACAAAGGCGGCGCCCTTGCCGGGCTTCACGTGCTGGAACTCCACCACCTGCATGACCTTGCCGTCCATCTCGAAGGTCACGCCGTTGCGGAAATCGCTGGCGGAAATCATTGCCATAGGAATCATCCTCCCTTGTAGTATCGGCTGTTAGCTGATTTATTCTACCCTATTTTCCGCCTTTTGGCAAGGGGGATTCACAAAAATTCCCTGGAAAAGGGGGCGTTGAGATCAGAATACGTCTGTAGGGGCGCGTATTATCGCCCCCGCAGGCGGCTGGTAGCCGCCCCTACGGGTTTCTTAAAAAGGGGCGGGAATGGTTTTTACCAGTCCTCGTCCGGAAAGGGGGAGGTGTCGCCGCTGTCCAGGCGCAGGCTCTGGGGGAAACGGAAGCCCCGGGGGGCCTGCTCCTTCAGATGGGCCTGATAGCGCTCCTGCCGCCAGGCGGCCAGCTCCTGGGGGGTCATGGCCAGGCAGGCCTCGCACTGGGCTGCCCGCTGGGTTACCTGGGGAGCGGCGGTCTGCTGGGCCGCCATGCGGTACCAGCGCAGGGCCTCCTGGTAGTCCCCAAAGCCGAAGTGCATGTCCGCGAAGGCCAGGATATGGGGCAGGCTGCCCTCCTCCGCCAGAATCCGCATCTCTTTGATGCCCATGGATATCCCCCCTAGATATATTTTATAAATACCATTGTAGCGCATTTAAAATATATTTTCAAGGGAAATGTAAGATTCTAAAATAACCTGGAAGGAGTTTTAGAATCTATGAAAGAAGTTGTCACAGACCTGTGTGCTTTAATCCGGAGCGCAAGGAAAAGAGCGGGATACACCCAGGAGAAGTGCGCTGAATTGCTGGAGATCACCACCGGGCATCTGAAATTGATTGAGGGAGGGGTCAACAACCCCTCTGTGCCGCTTCTGTTCCGGATGATGCGGCTGCTGGACTTCTCTGTGGACGGGTTGATCTTCCCGGAGCGGGAGGACAGCCGGGCGCTGCACCTGGACGGCTTGACGGAGGAACAGCAGGAGATTTTGTTCCGGCTGGTGGACAGTATGCGGAAGCAGTAAGCACAGCGGCCCGCCGAATGGGGCGTTGAGGTAAGAATACGTCTGTAGGGGCGCATAGGATGCGCCCTTGGGCGGCTGATAGCCGCCCCTACGGGTTTCTTACAACAACGCTCCAAAGGGGGCCGCTGTGCTTTTAAGCTGTGTTTCGTGTTTTTTAAAATTCTTTTTTCTCCATGATCCCCAGGGAGATCAGCCAGGAGGGGGCCATCCCCAGCAGGGCCAGCAGGGGGACGGCGGCGAAGCAGGCCATCAGCAGGGCGGGGTCCATGGCGTTCATGGCGGACAGGTCGATCACCTCCATCTGCATGAGGAGGAACATGGCCACCACCGGGGCGAAGACGATGAGGTACATGTAGGGCCGGGCCCGCTCCACCCCCAGCTTGAAGCACAGGGGGAGGAGGAAATCGCAGATCACCAGCCCCATCCCCAGGGAGACCAGCAGGGAGGCCAGGTTATCCAGCAGGGGCCCCCATCCGCCCCCCTGGATGGCGGGCAGGAGCAGGATGGCGGCCAGGCTGAACAGGGCGCCAAAGGCGGC
Organism: uncultured bacterium; assembly: GCA_947073515.1. Lineage (GTDB taxonomy): Bacteria > Bacillota > Clostridia > Oscillospirales > Oscillospiraceae > Lawsonibacter. The sequence continues at coordinate 31,259 of CAMTMC010000026.1, forward strand.
CATCACCAGGGCGAACAGGTACCGGGCCCCCACCACGGCCCGCCGGCCGGCGGGGAAGGTGAGGGCGTACCGGTCCCACTTGGCGTGCTCGTCAATGGCGAAGGCGGACATGGGCAGCATCATGATGATGATCTGGGTGACTGACGCCATGGCCCCCACCGGGAAGATGCCGGCCAACGCCATGGCGGCGTACAGCACCAGGAATATCCCGTAGGAGCGGAAGGTCTTGCGCAGGATGAGCATGTCTTTCAAAATGAGGCCGGTCATTTTGCCTCCCCCTTTCCAATAAACAGCATAACTTCCTCTAACGTGGCCCGCTCCACCAGCAGGCCGGGATATTTTTGGGCGAAGGCGGCCCGGTCGGCCACCAGGGCCTCGCAGCCGAACTCCCCCCGGCGTACCCGGACCAGATCCGCCGGGTCCACCCCCTCCAGCTGGGCGGCGGCGCAGGCCATCCGGCCGTAGCGCTCCAAAATCTCGTCCTTGGCCCCGGACAGCGCCACCTGGCCCTGGTGGATGTAGGTGATGTAGTCGGCCACCTTCTCCAGGTCGCTGGTGATGTGGCTGGAGATGAGGATGGAGTGTTCCTCGTCGGAGATGAAGGCCAGGAACTCGTCCAAGATCTCGTCCCGCACCACCGGGTCCAGGCCGGCGGTGGCCTCGTCCAGGATCAGCAGCTTGGGGCGGTGGGAGAGGGCGGCGGCCAGGGAGAGCTTCATCTTCATCCCCCGGGAGAACTCCTTCACGTACTTCTGTTCCGGCAGCTTGAATTTTTCCAGGTAGCGGCGGTAGAGCTGGCTGTCCCAGGCGGGGTAGACCCGGGAGAGGATCCCGTCCGCGTCCCGGGGGCGCAGGGAGTCGTGGAAGAAGCACTCGTCCAGCACCACGCCGGTGTCCGCCTTGGCCAGCCGCTCCTCCCGGACGCTGTCGTGGCCCATGACGGTGATGGAGCCGGCGTCCAGGCGGACCAGGTTCAGGATACACTTGATGGTGGTGGTCTTGCCCGCCCCGTTCTCGCCGATCAGGCCCATGATGGACCCGCCGGGGAGGGTGAGGTCAATGTCCCCCAGGGTGAAGTCCGGGTAGGACTTGCGGAGTCCATGAATTTCAATACTATTCGTCATAATCACTCACCTCTATACAGAATGTCCAGTAATTCGTGGAGCTCCTCCAGGGGGAAGCCGCCCTTCCGGGCCTCGTCCACCGCCTGGGCCAGGCGTTCCTCCACCCGGCGGAGCTGGGCCTCCCGGAGGAATTCCCGGTTCTGGGGGGCTACGAAGCAGCCCTTGCCCGGGACATTTTCCAAAAAACCCTCCCGCTCCAGCTCCTCATAGGCCCGCTTGGTGGTGATCACCGACACCCGCAGGCTCTGGGCCAGCAGCCGCATGGAGGGCAGGGCCTCCCCGGCGGCCAGGGCGCCGGTCATGATCTGCTCCTTTACCTGGTCGGCGATCTGCTCGTAGATGGGCTTGCCGCTGGAATTGCTTAAAATGATATCCATATGCTGTACCAGTCAGACACTTGACAGGGCTTGGCGTTCCGCCGCCGGCGGGGGTGGGCCTGTACACAGCCCTCTCCCCCCGGCCGGAGGCGCCCTGGAAGGGCCTCTCCTTTCGGGGATGGTGGCTTGGGATATAGTGTATATATACTATATGCACAGTATATCAGCTATAGACGGTTTGTCAAGGGGGGCGGAGGAATTTTTTTTGGAAAATTTCCCCCGGGGGAAGACCGGCCTCCCCCAAATTCGACGGGGGGCCTGTCCTATAATGGGGGGGAAATCTGAGACAGTGAGGAGTGGACGGCATGCCGGTGATCTGCAAAGAGGAGGGCCGGGGGCTGAGGGCCCTGGTGGAGGGGGAGCTGGACCACCACGGGGCCCGGGCGGTGATGGAGGCCCTGGACCGGGGGATCGACGCCGCCCGCCCCCGGGAGCTGACCCTGGACTTGAAGGGGCTGAGCTTTACGGACAGCTCCGGGATCGCCGTGCTCCTCCGGGCCCACCGGCGGATGAGCCAGGTCCAGGGGGGGCTGCGGGTGGTGAACACCCCCGCCCAGGCGGACAAGGTGTTCCAGGCCGCCGGGCTGGGGCGGATCATCCAGTTTGAGTAGGGCGGGCGCCGCCGCCTGACAGCCACAAGAAAGGACCGATACATATGAAAGTGGAAAACCACGTCACGCTGGAGTTCCCCAGCCGGTCGGCCAACGAGGGGTTCATCCGGACCGCCGCCGCCTGCTTCGCCGCCCAGCTGGACCCCACCCTGGAGGAGGTCAACGACATCAAGACCGCCGTCAGCGAGGCGGTGACCAACGCCATCGTCCACGCCTACCCGGACACCCTGGGCAAGATCGCGGTGAAGCTGCGGATCCGGGAGAACCACACCCTGGAGATCGTGGTAAAAGACTGGGGGGTGGGCATCGCCGACATCGACCAGGCCCGGACCCCCCTGTTCACCACCGGCAGCGAGGAGCGCTCCGGCATGGGCTTTACCATCATGGAGAGCTTTATGGACACCCTGAAGGTGCGCTCCGCCCCCGGCAAGGGCACCACGGTGACCATGGCCCGGAAGATTGCCCGCCGGGCGGGGCGGTGAGCGGGACCCTGTCCGGCCCCGCCCTGCTGGAGGCCGCCCGGGGCGGGGACAGCGCCGCCTGCGAGCAGGTCCTGCTGGAGAACAACGGCCTGATCTGGAGCGTGGTCCGGCGCTACTACGGCCGGGGGGTGGAGCCTGACGACCTGTACCAGCTGGGCTGCCTGGGGTTCCTGAAGGCGGTGCGGGGGTTCGATCCGGAGTTCGGCACCCAGTTTTCCACCTACGCCGTGCCCAAAATCGCCGGGGAGATCCGCCGCTTCCTCCGGGACGACGGGCCGGTGAAGGTGAGCCGGGGGCTGAAGGAGCGGGGGAGCGCCATCCGGGGGGCCCGGGGGCGGCTGGCCGCCCAGCTGGGCCGGGAGCCCACCCTCAGCGAGCTGGCGGAGGACACCGGCCTGTCCCCGGAGGAGATCGCCGCCGCGGAGACGGCGGCGGAGCCGGTGGTCTCCCTCCAGACGGAGACCGGGGACGGGGGCCTGACTTTGGAGGGGATGCTCTCCACCGGCAACGAGGAGGAGGGCCTGGTGGAGCGGCTGGCCCTGCGCGCGGCCATCGCCGCTCTGCCCGAGCGGGAACAGCAGGTGCTTTTGCTGCGGTACTACCGGGGGATGACCCAGATGGACTCCGCCCGGGTGCTGGGGGTGTCCCAGGTGCAGGTGTCAAGGCTGGAGCGCCGGGCCCTGGAGAAGCTGCGCCAGCAGATGATATAGGGGCGGGCGGGACAGGGTTGGCGTCCCGTCCCGCCCGTTTTGTGTTTGTCCTTGCCGCTCCCGGTAAAACCTGTTATACTGGAACAAAAAGGAGGCGTGTGACAATGAAAAGAAAAGCGGCGCGGCTTCCGGCGGTTCTCGGCCTGTGCGCCCTGCTCCTGGGGGGCTGCGGGGCCCCCGCTGGCACCTCCGGGGCGGAAAACCTGCCTGTGGACTATTTGCTGGGGGATTTTGCTGTGGATGTCTACAACCCCTGTGAGCTGGTGGGGTTCTCGGACTACTATTTCATCGCCTCCGTGGACGAGGTCACGGCCACGTCCTACCGGCACGAGGTCACCCTTGAGACGGAGGGCGGCGGGAAAAAGACCCTGTCCACCCCCTACACCGATTACACGGTCACCGTCCTGAGAAATGTGAAGGGGGCCCTGCCGGAGGACGGGCCTGTCCCCCTGACAAAGGCCGGCGGGGTCGCCCGGGATGGGAAGAGCGTGGTGCTGTATGAGGATGACCTGCTGCTGGAGCCGGGGAAGACATACGCCATCACGGCCTGCGTCCAGGAGGACGGGACGCTGCTGGTGTCCGGCCCCAACTCCTGCGAGCTGGTGGAGGACGGCGTGAATATGATCTCTTCCGGGCTGGACGAGTACGAGTCCCATTATTTGAATGAAGTCCCCTATGACAGGGAGCGCTATGAGTACGCCCAGGGCGTGTGATGAAGTATCCTGTCCATAAATCAATGTCATTTGGACTATACCGCCAAAGCCGCCCCCTTTCCAAGGGGGGCGGCTTTTTGCCCGGACAGCCTCCTCGATTGACAACGGCCCATCGCTGGGGTACAATATCCCAAAACGACAGGAAATGGGGAAGCGCTGTGAGATCCTTGAAAAAACTGTTGGGGGCCGCCCTGCTGGGGGCCCTCCTGCTGGCCCTGGCCGCCCCCGCCCTGGCGGCGGAGGAGGAATTTGTCCTCAAGGGCAGCGCCCTCACCGGCTACAACGGCCCCGGGGGACATGTGGTCATCCCCGACGGGGTGCGCCGGATCGGCGACTTTGTGTTCTGGGGCCGGACGGACATCACCGGTGTGACCTTCCCGGAGGGCCTGGCCTGGATCGGGGAGGAGGCCTTTTACGAGTGTACCGGCCTGACCTCCCTGCGGATCCCGGGCAGCGTGCGCACCATCAGCGAGCGGGCCTTCTCCGGCTGTACCGGCGTGACGGAGATCGTGCTGGAGGAGGGGGTGGAGTACCTGGGGGAGTACGCCTTCGGGGATTGCAGCGGCATCACGGAGCTGACCATCCCCGCCAGCATGACCACCGTGCGGGACGGCTTTGTCAGCTGCCTGGCCCTGGAGCGGGTGACCCTGTCCCCCGGCGTGAAGAAGATCGACAAGGGGGCCTTTTGGGACTGTATCTCCCTGTGGCAGGTGGACATCCCCGACACGGTGACCCAGATCGGCCAGGGGGCTTTTGGCAACTGCGTCAGCCTGCGGGGGGTGGACATCCCCGACAGCGTGACCCGGATAGACAGCGAGGCCTTCGCGGTGTGGCTGCTGGAGGGGAATCAGCCTGCGGGCACCACCGGCCCGGCCCTGCGGGGCGGGGCCGGGAGCCAGGCGGAGCGCCACGCCCGGGAGTGGGGGCTGGAGTTTATCCAGGCCGCCCCCGGGAACGAGCTGGAGCTGGGGCCGGAGCCCGCCCCCCTGGGGAAGGGCCGGCCCGGGCGGCGGCCCGCTCCGTCAGCCCCAGGCCCCCGGCGGGCAGCGGTTCCGCCGCCCGCCGGGGGCCTGGGGCTGACGGAGCG
>CAMTMC010000027.1 GCA_947073515.1 uncultured bacterium
CTCCAGGGGCACCGGGGCCCAGAACCGGCCGTCCCCCAAGGGGGCGGCCGCCTCCCCGCCGACGGTCACCGATTTGACGCCGGACGTGCTGTCCTGGGCGGAAACCGTCACGGCGATGGAGTAATCGTCCACCACATGCCGCATGTAGGGCTTCAGAAGGAGGAGTTGGGGCGGCACGGTGTCCACCGTGTAGGCCGCTGAGACCGTCCCCACGTTGCCGTCCCGGTCCCGCACGGAGAAGGTCACCAGGTGCCGCCCCTCCCCCCACGCCGGGCTGGGCGTCCAGGTGTACCGGTACCCGCCGGGGATGGCCGTCACCGGCCTGGGCGTGGGGGTGAAGGTGTCCCGGTCGATGCCGGAGCCCCCCTCCTCGTCCACCGCCTCCACCACGATCTCCGGCACGCTGGTGGTCAGATACCCAGGCGGAGGGGATACCACCGCCAGCCGGGGGGCCACGGTCTCCCGCGCCACCAGCCGAAGGGACTGGTGCTGCACCCCGCTGAGCTGGGCGGTTTTCCCGGTGTCGTTGGTGATCTCCACCACCACCGGGTAGTACCCGCCGGGCTCGTTGGCGGAGGTGCCCGGGGCGTCCGCCTCCCCCTCGTACCGGCCTGTGGCCGGGTTGTAGGCCAGGGTCACCCACTGGTCTTTGATTTTTGCCCGTACCCGGGTCAACGCCATGCTCTCACCGCCTTATATTCCGCCGCTGGACAGCTCGCCGCTGGTGATCACCTGGGTGTACGGGATCAGGGCGATGTCCTCCGCCGCCACCGAGATCAGCACTTTCCCCCCGGCCAGCACCGGGTTGGGACTTAACACGGCGGAGATGATTACCGGCACGTATTCCGCCAAAAAATCACCGTCCTTACAAAATCGCTATGTCATCATAGATGGCCCCAGCTTACCCCCAAATCGCGTATGCGTAGGTGAAATTTATTTGATTAAGAGACCACCTGGTGGATGTTGCTGTATATGTACTCTTGAACCGTATAGAATTGCTGGAATACGTTGTATCCATGTAAACAAGACCACCATGATATCCATTCGCTTTGATACAAAGCTGGCCTGGAGCAATAAAATTGCCGTACGGCATATTATACATCTGGGTGTGGGGAACAATTTCAATCATTCCAGCCAAGGGCTTAAAAGGGGTTCGGATTGTTACGTAGTCGTCTAGTGCATCATCACTACTCGTATATAGTGTCCCAGCATAGGTCCCTGTAACAAAATTACACTTCCCGGCCATATCGCTCTGCGTCTCCTGCAAAAGGTCTTTGATTTTTGCGAACGTGGTATTGGGGGTAGCCGTGGAGGTCAGCCCGAACAGCCTCGCTGTGGCGTCGGTGAGCAGGTTGGCCTTGTTCAGGTCGGTCCCCCGGACGGAAAGCCCGGCGGCATTCAGGGAGCCCAGGTCAACGGGCAAGCCGTCCCCCACCAGCAGGGCCAGAAAATCTTCATAAGTGGGGGCCAGGTTGGCCAGGTTGGGCACGGATTTCAGCGTGCGGCTGTTGCCAGTGCCCTTGATAATTGTGTCTTTCATCTCCGCCGCCACCCCCCGATCTTGGCGGCGGCAGGAAACACGGGGCTCAGGTCAAGAGGTGTCCACCCCCCCTTTTATTGGCTAAAGTGTCAATGTGTTCAGCAATCTTTTTCATGCCGGTCTCCTTTCATTTTTTCTCTGGTTTCTGCCAGGTGATCATAATAAACCCGCTGGCCCCCGCTACGCCGGGATGCCCCGGCCCGGGGGGCTCGGTCACAATAAAATCCCAGCCCCTGGGGCGGCCGTCCGGCCAGAACAGCTGCTGCCAGTAGCCCTCCCCGGGATCGCCGCCCCGGCCGCCCTTGCCGCCGTCCCCGGTGCCGGGCAGGGGCTTTTCCACTCCCGTCCGGCAGAAGGTGTTTCCGTTGGCGATGTCGGTATACCCGCCCGGGTACAGCCCGCCATTCGCGGAGGAGTACGCCCCAAAGGTGGAGTGTTCCCCCTCCGCCCCAGGGACACCGGCGGTATCAGACGCCGCCCCGCCCCGGCCCCGGTGGTAGCGCACACGCTCCCCGGGGTTGAGCTTGATGGTGCCGAACCACACCCGGCCCCCGTTTCCGTCCAGGCCCGGGTCGCCGTAGCCGGAGGCCACCCCCTGGCCCGGAAGCAGGCCGGAGCCGTGTACATACCCGTCATGGCCCCTGCTGCCACCCTGGCCGCCGTCGGACAGCACCAGCCGGAAGTCCGTCACACCCTCCGGGGCGGTGAATGTCCCGTCCTCCTCCTCCATGATGGCGAACTCCTCCCACAGGTAGGAGCCGTCCGCCTGGAGCAGGGTTGACCGGCAGTCCCGCATCACACCGCCCTGGAACTGGAAGGTCTGCATCATCCGCCGGGCGGCGGCGGCGTTGGACTCGTCCAGCCATACGGTATCCACGTCCCCGATCTCACAGGACGGGTTCCCCCGGCCGGTCAGCTCAATCTGGTTCCCGCCGTACTGGCTCAAAATCAGCCGGGCCGCCTCCAGCGCCTGGGCGGGGGTGTGGATAAACGGGTTGATGATGGTCACCGTTTCCTCGCTGTTGGTGGAGTTGCCTGAAACCGAGTACTCCGTCCCCTCCCCGTCCGCCAGCTGGAAGATCAGCACCGCAAGGCTGCGGTTGGCCTTCATGGTGGGGTAGGTGTTCAGGTTGTCCAGGGTGATCTTGCTCCCCTGGTTCCACAGCGGCTCCGCTGTCAGCGCCCCGTCCTCCTGCCGGGCACGGGGCCAGGTGCCGGTGGCCTGGCAGGCCCACCGCAGGATATCCCCGCACTTCTTGCCCGTCACATCCTCCCGGCTGTTGGCGGTCACGGGCTTGTTGGCGTACGCCGGGTCCACGTGGTACCGGGGTTCAAACGCCTCCCCCAGCTGGGCCGCCAGCGCCCTGATCCACCCCTCCAGGGTGGTGGGCAGCTCCTCCGGCACGATAAACGTCCGGTTGGCGATCAGGCCGATGATGTCCACCAGGTACCACCGCATGGTCAGCTCATTGGCCGAGGTCTTCCAGCCGTCCCCCGCCTGGTAGAAGATCCCCAGCCGGACCTTCTCAATCCCACGGCTGAGCTTGCAGCCGATAAACAGCTCGATCCCCTGCCGCTCCTCAATGGACTGGAATAGGGAGTCCTTCCGCCGGGGCTCAAACCGCCGGTCGGCGTTGTCCATCGCCAGGGTCACAGACCCGTAGGGCAGGGACAAAGCGTCAAAGGAGCCCTGTAGCGTGGCGGTGAAGGAGGCCAGCATATCGGGCCCCCACCGCTCCAGATACCCGATCACAAATTCGACCATCCGCAGACGCCGCCCAGGCAGGCTCCACCGGCTCACCGTCAGCCGCACGGTGTCCGGGGTGTGGACGGTAAAGCCCTTGACCGCCAGTTCCGCCTTGCTGTTGCCCACCACCTCCTCCCGGTGGAAGACCTGGTCCCCCACCATCACCTCCACCGTGAAGTCCCGGGGGACGCCGTCCGCCGGGTCGGAGGAGAAGAACAGGGACACCGCCTGTAAAATCCGCACGCCGGAGAACCGCATGGTGATCCACGGCTGCGGCCTGGGGAACAGCCCCCCTGGCCCGCTCAGCGTGTCCGAGGCGAAGCCCACTTCCCCGGGCACGTCGTAGCTGTCCGGGTACAGGTCAAAGGTCTTGTCCAGCACCGCCCGCCCGGGCTCCAGCGTCACGTACCGGTCAGGCGGGTCCAGCTCGTAGTTGTACAGCTGTTCGCTCTTGCTCCACGGCGCCTCCCCGGACGACTCCACAGGAAAAATCTTTCGGTCCGGGTCTGAGATATCCACCAGGGCGTACAGCTGGATGTACCGGGGCGATCCCACAATCGCCGCCTTGAAATCCTCGCTTGTCTGTAACAAAGCCGCCCGCCTCCTTCCTGTCAGTCGTGGGGCCGCTCCTCTCGCAGGGTAAAGCCAAGCCCGTGCCAAAGCGGCTGATCGCCGTCAAAAGCCAACAGCGTCGGCTGGGTAATACTCTCCACCAGGAAAGAGCTGGTAATCCGCCCCTCGCCGTTATCCGGCAGCACCGTGGCGATCAGCGGCCCGGCGGTCCGCAGGGCCGCCATCACCGGCTTCACCTCGGCCTCAGTCAGATAGTCGTAAGATACCGATACCCTCCAGACCTTTCCCCGCTGTTCCACTACCCGCCGGCCGGAGATCATGTCCACCTGCACCGACAGCATGTCTTCCCAGCAGGAATATTGGTCAAAGGGGGGCTCGGGCAGCGGCCAGCCGCCGATGATGATAAATTGATCCATATTGCGCCTTTCTTACTTGTCGTCCAGCGTCTCTGGGTTCTCCCGGCTGGCCGTCCGGATATCAGGGACAAAGGCCCTGGCAATGGTCAGCTTGTCCTCCGTCTGGATGGTGATGCTCAGGGGCTGGGGCGCCCCGTTCATGGTATTCATGGCGTTGACCATCCCCACTCCCACGTTTTGCAGCTGCTGGGGGGTAACGCCGTTGAACTGCTCCCGGATCCGGTCGGTGGAAAAGCTGGCGGCCAGCTCTGAGTTGGACGGGATCCGCCCCGCTCCGGCCAGGATTTCACTCACCCGGTTGGCCATCTCCTGGGCCTGGCTGTACAGCGCCTCCTCCATGGAGGCCAGCCCGCCGATCAGCTCCCGCCCGGTGTTGACCCCGGCGGTGAACGAGGTATCCGTCAGGCTGTCCAGCGCGTCCCCCAGCTTGGTGGTGTACTCCGTCTCCAGGGCGTCCATCTGGTCTTTAAAATACTGCTCCGCCACTTCAATGGCCCGCCGCTGTTTCTCATCAAACAGGTCGTTGTACTGATCCCACTGGGCGTCTGACATGGCCAGCAGTTTCCCGGCGTACTGTGCCGCCTCATCCACGCCCATGCCCAGGATTTCGTCCAGCAGTCCGCCGGAAGCCCCCCGCTCCTTTAGGCGGCTCAAAGCGTTTTCGTAGGCGTTGATGGCGTCAATCTGCTCCTGAAGGCTTTCCAGCTCCATCCGCTCTTTTCCGCTGCCCCTGTCCTTCTCCATGGAGAACAGGTCGCCATAGCCTCCCAGCTTATTCTCCAGCCTCTCCTGTTCTTTGGCCACGCCGTCTATCCGCTTATCAAATTCATCCAGCAGCTTGTCGCTCTGGTCCTCCCAGAGCTCCATTTCCCGCTCGGCCAGGTCCTTGTCATACTGGAAGATCTGCTCCGTAACCTTCCGGTACTCGCTCACGTTGGCCTCATCCCTGAGATACTGGTCCCGGTACTCGGCCATCTTCCGGTAGTACTCGGCCTCATCCACCAGCTCGGTATTCTTCTGGTGGTCCAGCTCCGCCTTCAGCCGCTTATAGGCCTCCAGATCCTCCTCCGCCTGGGTTTTTGCCTGCTTGCTGGCGCTCCTGGACGCCCTGGAGGCCCGTGTGGCCTCCGTGGTCACATTACTCAAGTTGGAGCGCAGACGGTTCAAAGCGGCGATCTGGGCTTCAACGGACTTGATATTGTCCTCTTCTGCGCTTTTAGCCGCAAGCATACCAGCAGCCCGATCCCAGTGAGCACTTGCGTCCCGCCGGACCGCCGCCTCTTCTTCGTCGATTTTTTCCGCATTTAAAAGCGCGTTTCTTTGCGTTTCCAGAGAGGCGATCTGGTCGTTAATCTTGGCGTTGGTCAGATTGATGTACTCCGCCCGGTTCAGGGTGACCGCCCCGGTCTCCTCATCAATAGCCAGGGCCGCCCCATACCCCGCCTCAATCAGGTCCTGTGTGGTCTTATAGCTGAGACTGCCCTCCTTGCTCTGCTCCTTCAGGGCTTCGGCCAGGGTGTCAGCCGCCCCGGAGAGGTAGAGGGTGGCCTCCTCCAGCTCCGCCGCCGCCTCAGCGGCCTCCCGCTGGGCATCCGCCGCCGACTGGACGCTTTCCGCCATCCCGGCTATCAAGGCCGTGGCGGAACCAGAGACTGTTTCAAGATCTCCATACTCCGATTCAAGCTGATCCAGCGCAATTTGCAGCTCATCATATTTATCTCGCAGCTTGGCCAAAATCTGGACGGCTTCCCACTGGGACTTACCCAATTCGGAATTTACAAGGATTACTTCTTTCCCGTTTTGAATTACTCGCTCTTTGGCCGCCTCGTTAGCCGCTCTCGCCTTTTCAAGGCTGATCTCTGCTTCCTCAATCTGGGCCGCAATAGTGGCCTGCTCCCGCAATAGATCGTTATATCGTGCCGCCGCCTCCGATTGAACAAGCCGCTCTCCCTCCGCCGCCGTCACATTGCGTAAGGCGTCCGCTGTCATATTCAGGTGGCCGGTCTGTTCATCATAAGCCAGGTTCAGCCCGGGAATTTTTTGGTTCAGTTCATCAATCAACTCCAGCATAGCTTGCTGTTGTAGATTTGATCTGTCCTCCGCTTCAGATAAGGTAACAATAGATTCGGCCATTGACAAAAGCCCTTGGGCGCTGTCCTTGGCGCTGGCGGCGGCCGCTTCTGTTTCAGCAATCACCTCTTTGATTTTGGCCTGAAATTCCTCCAGCTCGCTTGTAGCCGCTTCCGCGGAGCCAGTCAAGTGGTCGAAGAAATCCATCAGGCCATTGAGCGCGTCGCCCCCCAGGCTCTTGAGCCCCTCCGTGATTGGAGCAAGCCGCTCCCCCAGCCGGGCCAGGGCGTCGTCCATTTTTTCCTGGGCTTCATTCGCCCCAGCAATATCTTCATTCAGGGCAAACCAGCTCTCAGCGGCGTCCACCAAGCCTTGATCACTCAATTGCTTCAGGACGATATTGGCTCGTTCCGCTGCGTCTCCGGCCGCCTGAAGCCGCTCATTAAAGAGGTCTTCATTTACCCCGGCCCAGTTCAGGGCGTCCGCAAAGGTTCCGGTTACCTTCCCCACCTGGATCGTCTCATTGATTGCCTCTGCCAGGCTGTCAATTGGGATGGAGTCTCCATATTTTGCCCAAGCTCCGATAGCGGCGTCTGTAATAGCCATAAGGTCTTTTTGAGAAAACCCAATTGCCTGGAGATTGGCCGCCGCCGTAGCCGCCGTCTGGGTATCCCCCAGTACGGCCTGGAGCCTTCCATACACTTGTGCCGTTTCTTCTGCGGAATATCCCGCATCCCTGCTTGACGCCTCCAGGGTTCCCATGATCCTGCGATATTCCCTGGTGCTTTCCTCCAGCTCCGTGATGGCGCCAACAACCTTGGAGAGGCCGGCCACGGCAATGCCGGCAGCGCCCGCGGCTCCCAGAAATTTCAGATTCCCGCCAAACTGATTTAAAACGCCGCTTCCAATTCCAGCTTCATCCAAAAATACTTTCAGCTGGTCTTTCAGCGTTCCGGTCGAGTCCCCAAGCCCCGCTACATCTCGTTCAGTTTCCTTTGCCTGGCGGCCAAATGCGTCAATAGACGTCGCCGTCCCCGTGGCGCTGTCCTTGGCCTCCTGGAGGTACTTTGTGTTCTCCCCCAGGGCCTGGTTCATATTGATCAGCTCAATCTGCGCCCGGTTCAGCTTTTCCTGATACTCTGAAACCTTTTTGCTGTCCTCTCCGAATACCTTGGCGGCGTCCTTCAGGGCCTGCTCCAGCGCCCGCACCTTCACCGTCTGCTGCTCGATCTCCTGGCGCAGGATTTTGTCTTTGGCGGTCAGGGCCGCTACAGTATTGGCCTGGCCCTTAAATTGGGCCTCAGACAGGGCAAGCTCGCTTTTCATCTCCCGCAGGGACGCGTTGACCCCCGCCATGGCCTTTTTGAATTGGGTCTCCCCGTTCAGCGCCAGCTGGGTCGTTATCTGTCTAACAGGCATCCGGCTCCACCTCCAACTCATCTGCCCATTCAATGTCCATAAAACTTTTTACTTAAAATGCGTATTTCCTTCTTGACATTACGTAATTTATGTATTATAATAAGATCATCGAGAGGGGGAATACCAAATGAAGCGGCGGGACCTGGTCAAGCAGCTGGAGGCCAGCGGGTACCGGATGGTTCGGGACGACGGCGGCCACACAGTCTACGCCAAGCCAAACGCTCAGCCTATAGCGATTCCCCGCCATCGGGAAATCAACGAAAACACAGCAAAAACAATCCTGCGGATGGCGGGGCTCAGGTAAGCCCCGCCTCCCAATAAAAACAGGAAGGAAGTTGTGATAACATGGCAGAATACGTCTACCCCGCCCTGTTCCATTTGAATGACGACGGCTCCTACACCATCACGTATCCCGATCTGCCCGGCTGTGTCAGCGAAGGGAAATCGCTGGAAAACGCCCTGTATATGGCCCAGGACGCGCTGCGTGTCTGGCTTGGCTATCTTCTGGATGAGAAAGAAGCCCTCCCCGCTTCCACCGCCATTCAGCAGGTACAGGCCGGCCCCGGTGAGTTCGTCAACCTGATCCGGGCCGTTGTCCAGGAAAACCGGGCCGTCCGCCGCACGGTCAGCATCCCCAAATGGATGGACGACCAGGTCACAGCGGCGGGGATCAGCCTGTCCAAAGTGCTCCAGGAGGCTTTGAAAGCCCGCCTTTCCGCCGAATGACCGGCCGGATATACAAAAAATCCCCGCCGACTCAATATCGAGACAGCGGGGATTTCCCCTTTACCACCCCCGGTTTTCGGGGGCCAGGTTGTGGTCGATGGTCTCCTCCAGGTAGTTCCGGAGCTCCTCATCGTAAAAAATAGCTTTCAGGGTGGAGCAGTCGTCCAGGTCGTACTCCTCCATAATTCGTAGGCGCTCATCCGCCAGAACCACGTCGAACTCCTCTTCCAGGAATCCGTACAGCCGGTGCAGGATCGCGTTGTTGCTCATGTTGTACCGGCTCCCCATCAGATCCAGCTTGCTGGAGGCCGTCCGCATCCACCGCCGCAGGTAGTCCCGGCCCGGCGGCTGCGGGGGCGGGGCCTTGCCCTCCGGCAGAGGGGCCGGGAGGGCGGGCACGCTCTGGAACGGGTCTGTCTCCGCCTCCTCCAGGGTGAGCACCCGGTCGGCCAGCCTTTGGAATTCCTCCAGGATAAGTTCCTGAAACGGCACCAGTTTCCCCTCCAGCAACTGTTCTAGCCTCCCCTCCGCCGCCGGAGTCAGGTAGCCCCCGGTCTTGCGGATGGAGGGCAGAACCTCCGCCGTGACCCACCGCTTGAACTGCTGGGCCTTTTCCAGCTTGCTGGAGAAGATCAGGGAGTATACGCCGCTTTCGTTGATGATGGTCATTTTCTGGCCCCCGGAGGGGGTGGTGATTTGCCACCCCCCCCTTATCTTCGGTATCAACGTGTGATTTTAGGGCGTTTTTGGTATCTTTATACCCAAGAGCCTGGGCAATGTCCTTGCCCACAAACCAGGGCTCCCCGTCCCGCTCCACAATGCGGATATCTCCAAAGTCGGGGTTGTTGAAAATATGAAGGTCGCTCATACCTCCGCCTCCCTGTTTCCTCCCAGGTAGGCGCTGGCAAACTGACACAGCCCCGCCAGCTCACGGACGCTGGCCCGCTCCATTAGTTTCAGGAGTAGCTCCTCATAATGTCTGCGTTCTTCGCTCATGCCTTCACCCCCTAGTGTCCCGTCATCATCCAGAAGAACCCCAGCGCCGACACCGCGATCAGCAGGGCCAGCAGCAGGGTATACTTCTGTTCGGCGCTCAGGGGCTCCTCTGTGGTACGCTTGATGGTCAGGCCGTCCTCCCGGATCGTCACCTCAATGCTTTTCATACGGCGGCCCTCACCAGTCCCGCTCCATGGTCACATCCCGGAAGTACGCCCAGCTGGGGGAATCCCCGTCCGAGTAGCACTCCTCCACGTAGTCAAACCACAGCTCCATCAGATTTTCCTCATCGTACCCGCTGGCCTCAGCCAGCGGGTAGATCCGGTCGTACAAAAATTCCTTTACTCGTCCCATAATCGCTGCCTCCTTAAATTTTTCTCGGGGGGCTTCCCCCGCTGACAATGTCAGTATAATACATGTACCCATACATTTCAATAGGTAAACTGCACAAACATGTGCCCATACATTTGTGAAAAGTATGTATGTACCCATTCATATCGGTGTGGTATACTATAGGCAGGAAGGAGGTTCGATACATGCCCCTTAGTGAAGCAAGGAAACGTGCTAATCAAAAATATATTGATAAGCAAGGAGAAATTAAAGTAAGGGTCAGCAAAGAGAGAAAAGCCATTATCCAATCCCACGCAGAGGCCCGGGGTGAGAGCGTCAATAGATTCATCAACCGGGCCATCGACCAAACCATGGAGCAGGACACAGAAGGAGGTGAACACCGTGAACATGACGGAGCCCAGCCGGCTGATATTGGGGCTCAGGGCCGCGGGGTGGTCGGAGAAGGAGATCAATGACTTCATCCTGTATATCGAGCTGGGCGACGAGCAGTACAAGCCCAAGGCCAGAACTTAGGGCGTGATTTACGCCTGGCAGGACACGGAAGGAGGTGAACAGAAATGACAGATAAAGAGCGAAAGGACGCCCAGCAGGCGATTCTGTATGAACTGCGCCGCCTGATCAAGAAGAGCGGCAAGGATTACACCAACCAGGAGCTTTGCGACCTGATCGACACCATTGCGGAGGCCAAAGACCAGGAGGCGTGATTTCCGCAGGCCGGGGAGAAATCCCCGGCCTTTTTATGCGGCGATCTGCCGCCTGGTGTTGTTGGTGTGAATGAACTCCTTAATCCGCGCATACTCCCAGCCGCAATCCACCAGGCCGCTCACCAGGCACTCCATAGACTGGACGGCCCGCAGCTCCTCCTGGGTAAGGTAGTCCCGCAGACTGTCTCTCTTGGTGATCCCAAACTTCTCCCGGAGCTGGTTGGCGCTCAGCCCAAACAATTCCTTGTAGATACAGTTGGTGTAGGTGGGGTAAGCGTGGCCGTGCATCCGGGCATCCTCAGTGGACTGCTGGAGGGCTTTTGTCAGAGCCTGCCGGACAGCAATCCCTTTTTGCCGTTCGATCAGCTTGCCTTGCAGGGCGGCCTCCATAGCGTTGAACTGCTTGATGTAGGCCTCTTTGAACTTCATTGCCAGTTCGCCGGTGTAGCCCATGACAAGGAGGGTAAAGCCGTCACGGGTCATAACACAGGCTTTTTGCTTTCGGTTCATAGAATCCGAGTAAAAGATATCGCCAAAATTGGCGGTATTAAATTCCTCGCTACAGCCAAGGGTTTTAATGTCCCGCATTACCTTGTCATGTGCTTTTCCGAAAGTTTCCGCCACATCCAAGCTGGTGACGGCGGCTCGTTCCTCTTTCTGGAATTTTGCGATTTCGACATTCAGCATAATCTCAATCCTTTCGTTGATTAAAAAATGTTTTCCGCTGTCTCGATATTGAGTTGTCAAGGTTCAAACCGGCCAGCCGCCCCGACTGGGGCGGTTTTTCATTTCCCCTGGCCGTCCTTTGGCTTGCGCCGGTCAATCTCCAGCGCCGCCATGTCCATCACCAGGCCCGGGGGAAGCAGCAGCGCCTCCTTGACCGACAGGCCCAGGAATTTAGAGGCCATGCTTAAATACTGGGCCCGGGTGAGCCGGCGCCCGTTTTTTTTTCCAGCTCCAGAAGGCCCTTGTCGATCTCCCGGGGTTTCCCCTCCTCCCGGTCAAATCCGGCGGCAATGGCCGCGTGAATCGCGGCCCTGGCCAGGGGCACGTCCAGCGGGGAGAGGACGGTCTCAAACAGCTCCGCCGTGGGAACCGGCAGCGGGTCATATCCCTGGTGCCTCCGGTACAGCTCCCCCTGGGTGGCCAGCTCCTCCAGGTACCAGCACACCGCCTCAAAGTCCTCCCGGCCGTTCCCCTTAATGGGATCCAGTATGGAGCCCTCAGCCCCAAACTGGTCGTAGACATCGAACAGGGCCGCCCCGTTAAACAGCAGGTGATATTCCCGGCCGTCCAGCTCAAAGGGGATCAGCTTCATACCGTGGCCGCCTTGCCGGCCGCCCGGGCTGTGGCGCTCTGGCCCTGGATCTCGCCGCCCGCTTCATTGCCGATGTCAGTAGAGGTGCCGTCAAACATGCCGTCCACCCAGGCCTGGGCCTCCTCCTCCGTCTCGAAGAAGTCCGACTCGATCTTCCAGTCCCCCGAGTCGCAGGCCGAGCCGGTAAACTGAAGCTTGCTGGTGGACAGGGTAATATTTTCCCCGTCGGTGTTGTATGTGGCGCCCTGGAGCATGGCCTTGACCTTGGGATAAAAAATGCCCATGCACACATCCCGGCCGTCGTCCAGGATCTTGCTGACGAAAAACCCAAGGCCGCCGTAGGGGGTCTTGTCCGTGCTCCGGAAGCGCATGTTCTTCTTCGTCTCGCTCTCCAGCGTGGTGCCGGACACGGCGGACATGCTGTCCCGGGGCACCTCGGTGGTCTCGATGGCGATGACAGTCTCCTTGAACTTGTTCACGTAGACCTTCAGGACGTTGTCGCCGTAGCCCTTGGCCTCATTGAAGGCGGGGGTATCGGTGGCCTTGTTCAGCGCCCCAAGGGTGATGGCCGGGCCGTAGCTGGGCAGCTTGCCCATCTTCTGCGGGCTTTCCGCCGCGAAGGGGGCCCACCTGATGTACTTCGCTCCGTAATCCATAATTTCCTCCTTACAGATTTTTTGATTTTAGAAACTCATCGTAAATCTTCGCCGCCTCCTCCACCGCGGGACCGGCGGCAGCCTCGTTGGCCAGTTTGATAAACGGCCTGGCCGGGATCTTCCTGCTGGGAACGCCGTACTCGTTTATAAATGCCACGGCGGCGTTGCGCTCCTCTTTGTCATTCACGCCCTGGGGCGTCACATAGACCACCCGGCCCCCGTCCTTGGCCCGCTTCATCCTGCCCCGGCGGATAGACCGCAGGGTATCACCGGTATCATATACCCCCATGGTCACGCCCTGGGCAATCTGGGCCTCCTCTACCACCTGGGCCTCGGCGTCCAGCATGGCGGCGGCCACATCATCGGGGATGTCCTCGATCTCCTGTAGGGACAAAATCAGGTCGTCCAGACCGTCCACACTCAATTTCGCCATTTACACATCACCGTCCACCGCCTCAAATTCAAACACATAGTGCTGGCCCATCTCGTCGCTGGCGTTGATGATCTCCGGGGCGGTAAACCCCCGGACGGCCATCAGCGCCCGGCGCAGGGCCTTTTTTGTGGGCTGGGGCCGCTTTTTCAGCGGCAGGAACCAGTGTACCTGCACCAGGTACCGGATGACATGGGGCACATTGTCCCCAAACCCGGCGGGAAGCTCGTTGAAATTAAAGGTGCAGTATTCCCCGGCGTCCCCGGTGTACAAGTCGGGCACACACACGCCCACCAGCGGCTTCACCGCCGCCCTGATTTTGCTGTCAATCACAGGCCTGTCCCCGTCCCTTCCCACTTGCACCACAGCTCTATATATTCCCCGCTGTCCCCATAGGGGTTGATATAGACGATCTCATAGTCCAGCCCCTTGTACCGGACGAACATCTTGCGGTCGATGGCTTTCCGGGTCCAGCGGATGAGAAAACGAACCTTCGCTTCCCCAATGTCGGCGTTGGCCTTTGCCAGCTCCGTCCCGCTGGTCTGGCTGAACTTGGCCCAGCAGGTGTGTACCGGAAGCGGATCCGGGCTCTCGGGCCGATATCCGTCCTCGTCCAGCGCCGGTTTGCGGTAGACAGTGATCCGCTTGTTCAGCTCTCCCGCATTGACGTACATGAGAGCCCCCCTATTCTCCGGTGTCCAACTTGGACACCGGCTCCGTCAGCTTCAGCTGGTTCAGCATCTGCCGGAACGCCCGGTTTTCCACGGCGGCGTAGCTTCCCTGGGCCTGGACCGCCGCCCCTCTCCGATCCCAGGCGTCCAGCACCAGGGCGTTGACACACAGGTCGTACTGCCTCCGCCGGGGGGTGCCCGCCTCCGGCTCTGACACCCCAGCCCCCTTCATGTAACTTATCGCCGCCTGGATCATCCCCTCAAAAACCGGTTCCTCCTCGGGGCTCAGCTCATCAATGCGGCAGTAGGCCATTGCGGCGGCTTTACGCTCCAAACCAGGATCAGACATCACCGTCAGCCTTTCCCTTGGCCTTGGCTTTGGCCTGCGCCCCATCCAGGCCGGCAATCGTCGCCTTAAAGGCGGCGTTTTTGTCCACGCCCATCACGCCCATCCGGCACAGGCCGCGGATCTCGTAGCTGTCAGTGGCCCAGGCATCGCCGCCCACATCAGTTGCGGCCACCTCAATGCCCTTCCGGATAAACAAGGTGCCCAGGGCCTTGAAGTTCCCGGCGTAAATCGGCGTTTTCCCGCCCTCATCCGGGATCAGATCATTGTCGGCATACACAACCCGGCGCCCGGACATCCGGTAAACCTGGGGATCTGCGGGGTTGGGCACCAGCAGGGAGCGCCCGTTCCCGTCCGCCCATCCATCCATCTCCGCAAACCCGGTCTGGTTGGTCAGGAGCACAGCCCGTCCGCTGTGGGCGGTGTTCAGATCCCGGATCAGGGCCTGTCGAAGCTCCCTGGCCTCGCTCCCCGCCGTCAGGCTCACCTCTCTGGTCAGGCCGGTCAGCAGCTCCAGCAAAAGGGCGTTTTTGGTCAGCACATACTTGGGCGCGAACCAGCCGGCCAGATACCGCAGCAGGCCGAAAACGTTGTCGTCCAGCAGCTCAGAGGATACCGCCAGCCGGTCCCCGTACTTGCTCACCGTGTAGGTCAGCTTCTCAAATTCCGGCTGGTCCTCCTTCCCAATCGTACCCATCTCCAGCACCTTGGGCAGGGGCTTGCGGGCGCCCTTCTCGAAAGCCCGCCAGCCGCTCAGGCTCCGCACGGTCTCCACGGTAAAGAACTGGGACAGGTCCAGCAGTTCCTTTTCATACTCGTGGATGATCCGGTCAAACTCCTCCGGCACCAGGTAGCCGCCGTCCGCCCCCTCCGGGGTGCCGCCGCTCTCAGTCAGCGCCTTGGTCAGCGGGGCGTACTCCTCCAGCCCCCATGCCTGCTTGACCTTTACGCCGTTGCGAAGCGCCTTGCAGAAAGCGGCGGCGTATTCGTTGGTGCCGCGGATATTGTCAATGGCCCTGCCCTTGGCCTCCTCCGCCTTCTTGGCCTCATGATCCTGATACATCCCCTTCAGCTTGCCGTCCTGCTCGCTGAACCGGCCCTCCTGAGCCAGCTGGGCCTCCACGGCGTCGATCTCCTGGTTCATCTTCTCCACCTCGCCCATCAGGGCCTTGTGGGCGTCCAGATCCTTTTTTGCCAGCAGCGCCTGGCCCTCCTTCAGCTTGTCGGCCCGCTTGGCCTTCAGCTCCAGCAATTCCTGATACGTCATGCCTTAATACCTCCATATCGTTTTTCTTCCTGCTCCTGTACGGCCCGGGCCATCAGGAGCGCTTCTTTTTCCTCCGCGGCGCCAGCATCTTCAGCCGGTTCCGCTCCCGGCGCTTCCTCGCCGCCGTACCGCTTGCTTTTCACCACGCCGGCCTTGGGCTGGGCCGGGACCGCCACCAGCGAGACCTCATAGGCGTCCGCGGCGCCGTCCAGCGCCATCACGCACAGCCGCCCGTCATACTCCTTTCCCGGGATATGCTGGCAGCAGGCCTTTGTCTGGTCAGCCCCGCAGATAGAGCAGACCGCCCGCCGCACCGCACAGCCCACGCTGCACTCCCGCAGGATTCCCGTCTCAATGGCGGTAATGGTGCCCGCTGTCTGTTCTGTCCGGGGCATATAGCATCGCAGGATCAGCCGCTTGACTTCCCCTTCCGCCTCTACCTGGGCGGCATAGACCCGGGCGGTCTGGCTCCCGGCGCTCCACCAATGATCCATCAGCACGCTCTTCCCCGTAAAAAGGCCGGCCAGCTCCTCCAAAGAAGCGTCAGTAAACCGTTCGAAATCCCGGTCTACCTGGTTGTCACAGGCCGCCAGCTTGAAGCTGTACACCTCTTCCTTGACCAGCGGGCGCAGCGCCTGCCGGTTGATGAGGGCAAGCTCCCCGTCCGTCAGCTCCGCCGCCCGAGCCTCGGCGGCTTTCAAAATCTCATTCATGAACCGGCTCCTCCTTTCCTTCCAGCCCCTTCATGGCCCTCATTACGCTCAACTCCACAAACCGCTCCAGCGGTCCGTAGTTCCAGCTGGCGTACCGGCTATCTCCTCCGGGCACCTTGGACTGGTCTTCCAAGGCCCTGATATCATCCACGCTGTAAGCACCGATTTCCCTCATGGACGAGTACCAGGCCGCCTGAGCTGTGGTATCCCCCCGCAGGAATACTTTCAGCTCCCGCTTGATCCTCAAAGACCGGGCCCGCTCACTGGGCAGGAGCAGCTTATAGCTGTCCTCCTGGCCCCACTGTGTCTCATAGGCCAGCAAAGTGTAGTTGACAAATTCAATGCCGTTCTGCTCGTTGCTCTGGTAGCTCTGCTTCCCGGCGTAAACCAAGTGGAGAGGCACACCGAAGAACCGGCACACATCCGCCACACGCACCTCGTTGCTCTCCACAAACTGGGCGTCAGTGTTGTTCATCGAAATAGGCTGGTACTTCAGTCCCAGATCCAGCACCGCCAGCCGGAAGGCGTTGCCCGGCCCCCGGTGGACCGCCTCCCAGGCCTGCCGGACCTCCTCTTTTGGGTCTACGCGGCGTACTGTCCCATTCGCCAGCGTCTCCTCATAATCGCCTAGGTCCGCGTCAGTCGTCAGCACCCCGCAGGGCTGGCCGCCGTTCATCCAGGTCGCGTTCTCATACTGCTGGGCCGCCCGGGCGGTGGATAAGGTCATAGAAGCCCGCTTCAGCACGCTGATCCCCTCAATACCATCCTCACTGTAGGCCTTGTAGTGGAGCACATCCTCCGGCCGCAGCATAGTAACATCTCCCGTAACGGGGTGAGAAAAGAAATACCACGGACGCCCGTCCAGATCCACCCGGATGGTCATATAGTCAGGCGGCAGTGGGATCAGCTCCAGCGGCGCTCCGCTGGCCGGATTCCGAAAAATCCAGGCGTAGGCATTGCCACGGAGAAGCTGATTGCACATCATCAGCTTCTGGTAGTCGAAGGAAGTCATGGCCTCATTGGCCCGGCCCCACAGCACCCGCCCCAGCCGGTGCTGTGTCAGCCTCTCCTTGGTCAGCTCGTCCATGATGTAGATGGGCAGCACCGCCATAGAGTTGGACAGCACTTCCACACAGCGGTTGACCGTACTGACCTTCATGGCCTTATCACGGCTCATAGCCGGGGATTCCTCTCCGCTCAGCCATCCCTCCGGGTTATCCAGGGTCAGCACCCGCATACCGCCGCCCAGGGCCTTCCGGACAGGGCCGGCCCGGCTCTGACCGGCCTTGGCCAATCCCCCGCGCAGGCTCATTTGTCATCCCCCCACATGGAGAGTACCGCGCCAGCGATGGCCAGCCCGCCGCCGGTAATCAGACCGGCGGGCAGATAGATCATCCCGGCCCCCGCCGTCACAGCGGCGGCGCCGGCCAGCAGCACCAGCTCCCCCAGGTGCCCCATGAGCCCATCAACCATTTTTTTCATGCTTGATTCCTTTCCCGTGCCCAAGTTGGGCACCGCCCTTATTTTACAAATGGAAGCCCCCAGCCCGCACAGCCTGGGCCAGATCCGGCTTTCCGTCTCGCTTCACCAGCACCCGAGCTAAGGCGTTCATCGCCGCAGCCACCGGGTCAATCCGCTCCGTGTCATCCTTGTGCCGCTTGCTCAGCTTGATATCCCCGTAATGGTTCTGGATCTCAATGGCATTGGCCAGGCACCACAGGGCCAGCGGGCTCTCCTCCAGCACCACCCGCCCTTGCAATAGCAGCTCCCGGAAGGTCTTCACCGCCAGATTCTGCCCGGCGCAAGTCTGGGCCACTTCTACGCAGAAGTCCTCCCGGTTCCGGTCCTCGTTCATCCGGATAGCCAGGTCAGTGGCGTTGTGGCCGTCGAAGTCCACCTCGTCCACCTTCCAGCGGTGCTCCCGCTCCCCGGTGCAGATCCAGTTGTACACATAGCTGTTGTCTGTCACGTCCCCCGGCGTCAGCGTGCAGTAGCCGCCTTGGGCCCAGAAGAGATAGGGCACCCGGTCGGTGTGTTCATGGCGCTGGGCGCCGTTCTCCGGCATAAAGGCGTGCATTTTTACAGCGATCCGCCCGTCCGGCAGATCAAACACCGCCGCTACCCCGGACAGGTCGATCCGCTTGCCCAGGTCGAAGCCGCAGTGGCACGGCAGGCCATCGGTGAGCTTGTCGAACTCCTCCCGGGAAACCATGGCCTCCTTCGCCAAAGCCATACACCGCTCATCCAGGTAATGGTTTTCACTGCCAATCTGCCACAAACACAGCCGCCGGGTCAGGAATTTCCGGATTTTGCTTGGGTCATTGGACGCGTAGGCGGCGCTGTGCTCGTCCTGGATCTGCTTGAGCAGGATCGCGCTGTAGGCGCTGGGGTACCGCAGGCAGGGATTTGCTTTGCGCCACTTCACCTCATCGTGGGGGTTATCCCCCTCGTCCAGCTCCCGGACCATGATGAAGTAGCGCTCGTCCGTAACAGTGGGATCCTCCAGCACCCGCTTGGCGTAGGTCTCCTCCACATAGCAGGGCTTGCTCTGGGCGTCGTCTCCGGCGGTGGTGATTACGTCCAGCAGGGACTGCGCCCGCTTGCCGAAGGAGTTGGTGCCCAGGTCGTAGATCTCCGAGTTGGGGTGCGCGTGATACTCATCTACGATGAAATAACTGGGGGCGCCCGAGTCCTTGTTTTTGGTATCCTTGGACAGGGCCCGCATATAGCCGCCCCGTTTCCGGTGGACAATGGGATTGGACCGTGGCACCAGCAGCCGCTGGGCCAAATTCGGGCTGGCCAGGGCGATTTTCTTGGCGTCCCCCAGCACCCGCATGGCCTGGCCCCGGTCCACGGCGGCGCATTCCACCTCCGGCTCCTGCTCAAAGGCGGCCAGCTCGGGCTGGTAAGGCGGGTAGATGGCGTCAGCGCACATGTGGTACAGGCCCTGGGCCGATTTCTCGGTGGACTTGTAGTTGCCCCGGGCCCGCTTGTTGTAGGTGTGGGTAAAGCGCCGGGCCCCGGTGTCCTTGTGAATCCAGCCATAGGTGCACCCCAGGTCGAACACCTGCCAGGGCTCCAGCTCAATGGGCTTTCTGGCCTCCACCCCACGGACCTGGACGCACTGCCCGAACCACCGGATGATCCGGTCTGCCCGGGTGGCATCGAAGACGTAGGGAAATCCCTCCGTCCCTTGGCGCTTCAGGTCGTCCAGGTGCCGTTGGCAGGCCAGGATCTCGTATTTACAGCACTGATCCCGCAGCCGCCCCCGGGTCACCTGCTTGGCGTAGACACTGACGGGGTGGTGCAGGCCGCTTTGCCACCTAGTCCCCAAAGAGATCACCGTTCGGGTCCTTTGCGGCGGCCTGCTCCGCCCGTTTCTGGGCCAGGCGGATCCGCCCGGATGGGGTGAGGCCAAGCTTCTCCGCGTACTGAAGGATATTTCGCTCCAGAGACTGCATTTTCCCGCTCACAGCGTCCAGCTTGGCCACCGCCTCGGTCACAGCCTCCGGATCATCCTGAGCCTCTTTCAGCTGCTTGGAAACCAGGGCCAGCAGCTTGCACTGCTGCTCATACCGGGCCATCATCACGCAGTAGACGCCCAGGGCGTCGCTGTCCAGGTCGTCCAGGATGACAAGCCCCCGCATCCGCTCCAGCACTTTCTTCCAGTACCGGCCGGCGGCGGCGTTTTTGGCCATGACAGCCGGCCGCTCCAAACAAACTTCCCGGCCCCGGTCGGGGATCACGCCCTGCTCGGCCTGCTCCCGGAGCGCCCGCTCCTCGGCGGTCAAGTTTTTGCTCATGTTATCCACCGCTTTCGGCGGCGTCGGCATATGGTTCACCTCCCGAAATCTCCATCGGGGACTTTTTCTCGCAGACGAGGGGTGCCGCGGTCTGGACGGCCCCCGCCCAAAACTTTTTGGGGGTGGGGGGCGGTCCCGTAGGGACCGGTCTCCCGCAGTCGCCAAGGCCGCAAGAGTATAGGGGCAGACGCACGCCCCCGCAGACGGGCGGGCGTAGCCTCACCGGCCAAGAGCCTGTTAATTTCCGCTGTTTTTTCTGCGTTCTTCCGCTTGTTCCCTGGCTGTTTTCTGGTCGTGATGGAGCTTGCACAGGCTTTGATGGTTGCTTGGGTCGATGAACAGCGCCCAGTCCCCCCGGAACGGCCTCACATGGTCCACCACTGTGGCGTAGGTACGCAAGCCCTGGACGGCACATACCCGGCAGAAGGGCTCCCGCAGGAGCTGGGCCGGCCGGAGGTCATTTGTCCAGATGGACAGGCTGTACCAGCCGTGCCACGCCGCGCTCTCACGGCGGGCCGCCGGCTTGGGCTTGTGGGCCGGGCACCAGCCATCCCGGGTCAACGCGGCACACCCTGGATGCCGGCAGGGCCTGAGTGGTTTGCTCGCCATGGGCTATCACCTCCACGGTCATCGGGCAAAACAAAAAACCACGGCCAATGACCACACGTCCCCGTGTCAGTCATTGGCCGTAGCTCTCAAAGCATTCGCCCTTTGCGATATTCACGATGTGTTCTGTCTTGCAGACCCGGCAGAATACCACGATATTGTGCCCCTCAGTGTCCGGTCGTATCTGCATCATCTGCCGGTTGCGGCGGCAAGTTGGACATTCCAGCCACTTGCCTCTCACTGTCAACATTTTACCACGATTTGATTTTCCCTGCAAGGGTTTCCACTCCTTTTCCCATTAGTTAATATAGTCCTCAAGGCTGAAAAAATATTAAAAAAGGTTACGGCCGCCTCCGCCGGCGCCGGCGTTTGGCCTTGGGCCTGGGGCCTATGGTGGTCTCCCACCCGGCGGCCAGATACTTAATATATCGGTAATGGCCGTAGGCGGTGACGACATCGCCGGTATCCATAAGGGGCAGCGGAGAGCTGTCGGGTATGCTCAGTGTCGTATCATTGGGCACCCGGAAGCATTCTTGTTCCGGCTTGCGCAGGTTCCGGGAGCCAGACCACAGCCGCTGCCCCACCTTGTCCCGCTGCTCCTTACACAGATACCGGGCCAGAGTCTCAAAATTCTTATCCCGGTCAATGCGCAGCTGCTTAAACTCCACACCGCCCTGGTCCCACAGCCGGCGGATCAGGTCGTAGTCCTCTCCGGTTCCGTTGATCAAAGCGTGGTGATGCCAACGGCCATCCCCGTGCTTATGCTCGGTGACGTAAATATAACGCAGATCCTGACCCTTCCCTTTCCGGGCTTTCCGTAGCCGCTTCCAAAAGGCCCGCATAGCCTCTCTGGCCTCCGCCCGGTTCCGGGGCAGGTGGGCGTTGTCATAGGTGAGGGTCACATACAGGTCCCGGACGCCAAAGTTAGCGGCAATTAGAAGCTCCAGTTTTTGATATGCGTATTTCAAGTTCATCAGCTGCTGGGCCGCCGATGACAGCGCCTTTTTCCCGGCCCGGACGCCGTCGCTGTCCCTGGGGTTGGGCGCGGGGTAGATACATTTTTTCACCAGCGCCCCAGCAACAATGACTTTCATGTATTTTCCCATGAGGTCTGCCTCCTGTTATCCAACAGACCGTAGCCCTCATGGCCTTCGTCCTTTCATCTTGTATTTTCAACTGCCATACAGACTTAGCGCCCGGGCGATCCTCCGCCACTGGCTGATGGGCATCTCCCCCACCCGGTCTTGGCACATTTCCCGGAGCAGGTCGTCCGTGATCCTGCCTTTGGGGCGGATCGCCTCCGCCAATTTGACCAGGCTGCCCGGGCCGCCGGTTTTCCGGTACTCCCTCAACCGGCGGATGATTTCACGCTTCTCCTCGCTGTGGCCGCCGGTCAGACCACCCGGCTGAACCGGGACAACAGATTTTCCTTCCACACGGGCTCACTCCTTTTGCTTTCATCCTCTTGGACTAGGTATGATACACTACACCCCAGCAAAGCGGCAATTTTTTGCATCTTTTTCAGTGAAGGCGTTCTTACTCCAGTTTCCCATGCTGAAACCGCAGCCGGTCCCACACCCAACTGCATAGCCATCATCGACTGCGTAAGTCCAAGTTCCTTTCTTCTTTTCTTTATATTTTCTGCGAACATATTCGCTCCCACTTTCTCAAAACTTCAATCTTTGTGCCCAAGTTGGGCACATTTTCACCCCACCGGCGGAAGGCGCATCCAGCGGATGATTTCAGCCTCTATCTTAGCGCCCTTTCTTCCTTGGGTCCGGAAGTAAAAGTTTCCTTGGTCATAAATGCACGCCTGACGGATATAGGTCTCCCCGCCCACGCAAAAGTCTGCGACCACCTCACAGGGCTCCCCGGGAAAAACTCCGCCTGGCATCCATCCGCAGAACATCAGCTGCCCCTCCGCCAGATCCAGTTGGGCTACCTGATACGCCTCCCCGCTGCCGGGGGTTGGAACCTCCAGCCAGTGGGTATATTCCAGGCCGGTCAGCTCTTTCTTCCCGTTGGGTGACCGGAATGTGCTGCCATCCCACAGGGCCGGGCAGTATGTGGGGCCGTCACTGGTCAGCTGGTAGGTGAGGATCAGCTTGTCCATGGGCGGGGTTCGGCCCTGACTCTCCCAGCGGATACGGCGGGCGGATTCCTCCGGGGCGGCCGCCTGGTCCAGGACTTCTGAGATATCATCCCAGGAATCCGCCGAAGCGGTTTCCGCCTCCAGGGCTTCCATGGGGTTCTCCGGGGCTGCCTCCGGTTCCTCCTGGACCGGCGCCGGGCGGATTTCGTCCGTCAGACCCATCAGGAAGTCAGTGGAGCACTTCAGTAGCTTGGAAAGCCCTACCATGTGGTCGTTGTTACATCTACCTGGAACCAATCGTGGGCCATGCCAGCCGGCCGGGTCGTCAAACTCGCCTGCGGCCCATTGGCGGATGGTTGACACAGGGATACCGTCATAATATCTCCAGTTGATTTTGGCGTCGTCTGGCACTCCAGCGGCGTCGATGGCCCGCAGGAGCCGCTTCGCATAGCCCTGGGTCTCTTTCTGGAACTTCCGGCCATTTTTCTGCTGGCGCTTGTGCTCCTCCTCTTTTTTCTTGTCGCTTTCCTCTTTGCGCTGAGCCTTGGCCTTGCTGCACATCCGCTCGCAGGGGGAATAGCTTGTCTTTGCCTGGGGGCACTCCAGACAGCAGGTATTCCCGCCGCAGAAGCCCTCCCAGCTTTGGGTCTCGCAGTCCCGGCGCAGAAACACATCCCCTCGTTTACAGGCTTTGCCGTCGGGACAAGTCAGCTGGGGCTCCCAGCGCCAGCCCTCATTGTACTTACTCAGGACCTTTTCGGCCTTGTCCCCGCTAGGAATCTTGTCGGACAGGGCAGTAAAAATGCGCAGCTGGAAGTCCCCGGGCAGACGGGCCAGCGCGTAAGCGGTCTGCTCTGGCAGATCGTCTTTCTCAAACAGGCTCATGTACTGCGGGATCAGGTTCTCCCGGATGACCTTGAGACGGGACAGCTTGGGGGCGGAGATTTTACAGGCCTGGGCCACATGGTCCCGCATCCGGCCCGGAAACTCAAAGCCCTCCTCCTTCAGCTGGTAGAGCAGCATCTCCACCCGCTCCGCCTGTTTGGCCAGTTCGGCGGAGGAGATCACCCGTGTATCCCGGTTGGCGAAAATCAGCCTCAGCTCCTGGAGGGCGGTGGAACCTGTAACACGCTCCCGGATACAGGGGACCTCCCGCAGATCCTCACGCCCCTCGTTGATCAGCAGCTTCAGCGCCGCCTGGCGGCGATGGCCTGACACAACGACCACTTTCTCCGGGTCCGTTTCCGAGGCCCGCACCCGAAGGGGCTGCTGGAGGCCCACCACGGCGATGTTGGAGGCCAGCTCCTCCAGCTGGGTCAAAGTATAGAAGTTACTCGGGTCGCCCTCAATATTCCCGATGTCAATATACTCGATCTGTTCCCGATCGCCGGCGGTGTCCAACTTGGGCACATCCTTCAGCAGGCCGGCCAGGTCAAAGCCCTTTTTATCAGCCACTCTCAGCTCCCCCTCTCTATGTACGCCCGGACAAACGCGCGGTAATCCACCCCGGCGGAGCTCCTTGGGCTGGTGAGCAGAAGCGGCTCCTGGGCAAAGGTCATGGCGTCCACCTTGTTGGTGCGGCGGATGTGGGGATACATTGGCAGGCCGCTGGCCTCCAGCGTTTTCTCCGCCTCCACAATCAGGGGGCTGTTGTACCACATGGTCGGCAGACAGCCAGACAGCCGCAGGGACGGGTTGATCTTCCGCATGTTGGCGATCTGCCGCATAAGGTTCCCCATCCCCCGCAGGGCGAAGGCATCCAGCTTAATGGGGATCACCACATCATCCGCCGCCACCAGCGCCGCGGTGCTGGCCGCGTTGAACGCCGGCGGGCAGTCCACAATACAGTAGTCGTATTTTTCCTGAGCGGCCAGCCGATGGACCATCTCCCGCAGCACCAGCGCCCGCACGCTCTGGATCTCCACCTTGGTCAGGTCCAGGTCCATCAGCTCATCCGCCCCACACAGTAGGTCCACCCCAGGGAAATTGCTGTTCTGGATGCTAGCCGCGGCGAACAGGCCCTCATCAGCCTCGTGCCGGAGCACGTCCGCCAGGTTGCCCTTGGCCGGGTCGCCGCCGAAGAACTCAGTGGCGTTGCACTGGCTGTCAGCGTCCACCAGGAGCACCCGCTTTCGATAGACCCGGGCCAGGATAGCCGCTAGATTGACGGCGGTGGCTGTCTTGGCCACACCGCCCTTTAAATTGAGTATCACCGTTGTCCTCATCGTTCTGTTCCTCTCTTTCATGAATTCGGCGCCGCTTCAACGTGGTTATACTCATCCTCCCAGGGCAGCGGTTCGCTGTCGGGAAGCAGATAGAATGACTTCTGCTTATATTCTGGCTCTTTCCGCTTCGCGACCTGCCGGTCTATGGTCAGCTCCGGCAGGAATTTCTGCGTGGGGCCGTCAAAGGTGATCCCCCACTGTCCCAGCAAGCCCAGCTTGTTCTTGGCCAGGGTGAGGTGCCGGCGGGTCTTGCTGTCCGTCTCATCCTCACGCCAGACGAACAGAATCACATTGGCGTCCTGCTCGATCTGGCCGCTCTCCTTCAGGTCCGCCATGAGGGGCGCCTCCCGCTTGCCCTTCTGCGGGGGGCGGGAGAGCTGGGCCAGGGCCACCACCACGACCCCGTTGTTGCGGGCCATGTCGGCCAGCGACCGGGAGATGTCAGCCACCTCGTCCTGGCGGGTGCCCCTGCCCCGGAGCGAGGGGCGGATCATCTGGAGGTAATCCACGTAGATAACGTCAAACTTGTGGGCGTGGGTCCGGGTGATGATGTCGTTCACGGTCATGCCAGCGGCGTCGATGATGGTAAGCCTACGCTTTACGATCTCGTCGTTCGCCTCGGCCAGAAGCTTGTAGTCCCACTCGCTCAGCTTTCTCCGCAGGATATTCCGCAGGGGCACCCCCGAAACGGAGGCCTTGAGACGGGAAAACAGGGTATTCCGGTCGTCCTCCAAAGTGAAGTAACCCACGTTTTTCGTCTCCGCCTGGGTGTAGGCCATGTGGAGGGCCAGGGCGGTCTTGCCGTCCGAGGGCCGTCCGCCCAGCACCACCAGCATACCGGGGGCGACATCCAGGTTTTCATCCAGCAGAGGGAAGCCCCAGGGGAGGTAGTCCAGCTCCCGCTCCAGGAATTCGTTGAACTCCACGGCGGCTTTTGCCATGTCCGCCTCATCGTCCCGGCCCCGGCTGGAGAACAGCTCCAGCCCCCGCTGATACAGGCGGACGGAATCCTCCTCGGTCAGACTGGCCGCGATCTCCTCGCCAACGCGGCGGGACTTGGCCATCCGGGTGTTGTCCCGGACCAGCTCTATGTACTCCGCCACGTTGGCCGCCGTAGGTGTGCTGTCCATCAGCTGGACCGCATAGTCCCTCAGCTCCTTATCGTCCGGCGCCGCGGACTGGCACACCAGCACCGGATCTATCGTCTGGTTGGCGGCGAAGCGGGCCTGGAACGCCTGGAACAACCGACGGGTCCCCGCCAGGAGGAAATCATCCTCGGTGAGGTTCGCCATCACCAGGCCCACCACCCGGGGGTCGATGAGCATGGAGCCGATCACGCTCTGTTCCGCCCAGATATCCCGGCCATAGGCCGCCGCCTCATCATCGGAAGCCACAGTCCCCGCCTCCTCCCTCGGCCTGGGCGGAAACTGCTCCAGGCTGTATTTTCTCCGGCAATTCCTCAGGACGCATGGGATAGACTGTTTTCCAGCTGTTGGCGATGGCCCGGCGTAAAAGGGCTAGCTTGTTGGCTCTGGAACCGCCTGACAGCCTGTCCAATTCCTCCAGCAGCATTTTGATGGCCCGCCTGGAGTTGATGGCCTTTTTCGCCTGGCGGACCTCAATCAGGTCGGCCAGAGGCCGGGTCAGCTCCGGGTAGTTGGTGCAGTAAGCCCGGAGTACCGGTTTAGCGTCCTCCTGAAGGGCGTATGGGCTTGTCCGCTTTTTCGGCTTATCCTGTTTCTCCGCCCCGCCCCCCGCCGGGGGGCTTTGGGGGGTATTATCTGTGTAATATTCACGTGTATTATTATACCTATTATGGGTGTTGCCGTTTTCGTCAAGACCCCTCTTGCTCTTTTCGTCAAGGGGGTCTTGCTCTTTTTGACAAGACCCCCTTGTCTGGACAACAAAGGCTCCGGCGTAAATCCGTCGCTCAGAACCTGTTGCGGTGGCGGCCATCTCCGTGCGGATGTATCCCCGCTGCTCCAGCTGGGTGATCAGGCGGCTGATGGTGCTGACCGACAAGCCGTACAGATCGGCGAAGTACTCGTTTGTAGCCCAGCAGTAGCCAGACTGATTGCACAGGGCGGTGAGCTCTCCGTAGAGCAGTTTGGCGTTGGGCTTCAGGTCCTGGTCATAGCGCACCTCGGCGGGGATGACGGCGTAGTAGCCGCCGGCGGGGCGGTCAGCCATGGCCCGGCACCTCCTCCCAGCAGACGAACCCGTCCTCCAGACAGACCCGCACACCGGCGGCCAGGCTGATCCACAACACCCGGGGGTTGTCCGTCCCGGCGGGGCGGGCCCATTCGGGCTGTAATTTATCTGGAATCATGCCAGCACCCCCCTTGCGTTCCCGCCGGATATATGATAAAATAAAACTGTATTTGTGGTGCTTGTCCGTGACAAGCCGCCCCGTCTGGCCGCCCCGACGGCCCGGCGGGGATTTTTATGTTCTTTTTTCACTCCTCATCCGCCTCCACAAATTCCGCGCCATCCAGCCTGTACCAGACGCCAGGCTTGATCGTATCACCATCGACACGGACGGTAATACCTGAAATCGGAGTCAAATATCTCCGTGATATCCAGCGTCCCGTCACCGCTCAGGATGGCCAGCGCCACCCGGCCATCCCGAAGCCAGCCCCGGAAAATGTGCTCGCTCAACTGCTCAACCTGCCAGATCAGCTCCGGCCCGTAGCGCTGGATCAGCAGCTCCGTCACCCGGCTCCCGTTGACCAGGGACGCCGTCAAACTTTTGTACATGCTTCTCACCTCTTTCGTTGCGCTCCTCTTTTGGGCGGACAGTAACGGTAATTTTACAGCCGTACTGCTCGCCCAAAAGGCGGGCAAGTGTCTGGAACACCAGATCCACATTGACCCGATTTTCTACCGTCCCACCTTCGATCATGGTGACCACCTCCTACTACTCACGATGATATGAGCGGTACCTTGTCCGCAATTCCAGCGGCACGGCGGGGCTGTGCCAGCAGCTCCACACCGCCTTGCCCCCTCCCGCTGCCTGTGCTATAATTGCGGCGGAAGGAGGTGAAATCCATGTTTTGCCCGTTTATAAATGGCGAATGTCGTAAAGATTGCGCCTTTCGACATATGGCACGTGCCGCCGTTGGTGGAATGACAAATAATTTAATGTTTTGTGCCTTGGCAATTGCAGCTGATGATTTGGTAACATACCTTCCCCAAAAGGAATTACAGGAAGAAGATCACATTTCATAATCCGGCATCCCACAAAACTGCACCGTGCTGAATCTGTCGATATATCTTGACGCTTGCGATAAGATATATTTGCTTTCCTGCACCGTGCAGTTTCTTTGTTCCAGCAACTTAATGATGCTCTCCGTGATGTCCTTCCTAGTCCCGACATCCAATTATCTCACCTCCCTCCTTTGTTCTTTCGTTCCTTGCTCCCCTCCCGCCGCCTGTGCTATAATGGCGGCGTAAGGAGGCGATATTATGAAAAAATATGAGCGAGACCTACAAAAACTGATTGGGTTGTCCAATGGAGGCTGTAAGCCGGTACATCAAAAAAACTGCGAAATGGATGGAAAGCAGCTTCGCTTTCTTTCCGCAAAAGGGTTAATTTCACTGACTCCCGCAGGAAACAATGAGTTTTTTGTCACGCTTGCCCCTGCCGGGCTGGCTTACTTCTCCAACAAAGCCGAAAAACGGGAAAATTTCATCAAGGAGCACATTGCAAGTTTTTTGTCCGGCTTTGTCTCTGGCGTCCTGGTCACAGTAGCTGCAACCTGGATAGTACAAACAATGCTGTAAGCACACCCAGCAGCAGTCCAGGCACAAAGGAAAACCTCACCGTGTTTACCTCCCTCCTTTGTTCTTTCGTTCCTTGCCCCCTTCCGCTGCCTGTGCTATAATTGCGGCGGAAGGAGATAGATAGTGTGACTACGATAACTAAATGGATCGCCGCAAACTCGGTCGATATCGCTGGTATAGCTGGATTCGCTCTTTCACTCATTTTGGCCGTCTCTCAGTTTATTGCTAATAGGTTGAAAGTCAAAGCAACAAGCTGCATCCTTATCGACGCCCCTGAAATACCAGGTTCTGTGTTCTTTCATGTTTGCCTGTACAATCAGACACACCTTCCGTTTTCGTTGGTCGATATCCGAATTGATACTGGCCACAATCATAAGGACGTTCCTGTCGAACGAACGGTCAGAACATACTTTTTCAAGGGGGAACCGGGCAGGAAAGCTCCTGCAGGACCTGTTGTACTTTCGCCAGCGTTTCCGGTGAGATTTGATTCGTATGCCGCCGATGTACTTTTACTTGAAGTACTCCGTCGGCATATAGATATGAAAATCCTTCCCCCGGACAGTCATAGTCAAGAGGGACTTCCTCATAAACGATCCCTTCAGTTTCATAGGCCATGTAGGCGTCTATCTCCGCTTCACTTAAGGCTCCGCACTTCGAGAGGATCGACCTCGATTCCTGTTCGCGTTGAGTCGGTACAGGGTTGGGACTGGCTGGAGACTTATGCTGTACAAAAAGCAGGGAATGAAGGAAAGATATCATTCCCACTGTAGATCACCTCCCTCCTGCGTCAGTATGATTGTTCTTGCCTTCCACGGCAAACAGTTCCCCTCACGCCCCGGGCTGGGCCCGGCGGCCGGCGATCACGCCTTCAGCGAAACCAACCAAATAAGAGCGGCCCTCATCGGGCAGGGCGTCCAATGCTTCAGCCAGAGACCGCAGCACATCTTTGTTATCATTCATTGTGTCACCTCCTTTCTTGACTTTGGCACCATAATACATGACTACGGTATATTTGTCAAGGGCTTTTTTAAAAATTTCTTGACTGTGGTAAGATTGTATGGTATAGTAGCGCCAAGAATGGAGGTGAGGGCATGAAAGATCGGATAAAACAGGTCCGGCAGTGCGAGGATATTGATTTAAGCCAAGAAGCTTTTGGGAAAAGGCTTGGTGTTACAGGGACAGCAATATCCAGAATTGAAAGCGGAAACAGGGGGGCATCAGACCAAATTGTTTTGGCTATATGCCGTGAGTTCCATATCAATGAAATCTGGCTTCGCACCGGACAGGGAGATATGTTTGTTGAGACAGCGCAGGAAGACAAGATATTGTCTTTTATGGGAGATGTTATGCACGGAAGTCCTGATTTCCGGCGGCATCTGCTGTCTGTACTGGCCCGGATGACCCCAGAGGAATGGACATTGCTCGAAAAGAAAGCCTGGGAACTGGTGGAGGAAATGAAAAAAGCCGACCCCAAAGGGCCGGCTGAGTAAAGGGATATTTACTGGATGTAGCTTTTAGCAAATTCAATCAGGCCTTTCAGCTCTCGTACACTTGCCCTTTCCAGTATGTCCAGCAGTGTTTTGAGCAGTTCGTCCCGCAACATGTTGCACACCCCTCTCTGTTTGTATTGTGGGGGCCATTATAGAACATTAGTTTTATTTTGTCAAGAGAGAAAGATGGGATTTACTGTGATCTATGATTTTGTAGCAGTTGATTTTGAGACTGCAACAAAACGCTTTGATAGCGCATGCGCTATTGGAATTGTTGCCGTACATAACGGAGAAATAACAGACACTTTTTACTCGTTAATAAAACCTCCAAATTTGATTTTTGACGAGAAAAATATAAAAGTCCATGGAATAACTCCAGATTTGGTTAAAGAGAGTCCAACTCTTGACGATTTATGGAGATCAAGGATTCATCAATTTTTTGGCCCTCACTTAGTTGTCGCTCATAAGGCTAATTTTGATATATCCGTACTAAAACAATCACTAAATCACTACAAAGCGCCTAATTTTAAATATGTAGATTCAATTTCTATTGTAAGAGACTACGTACCTGGAAAAAAATCTCTTGAGCACTGCGCAGAATATCTGGGTATCAATATGGGGCAACATCACAACGCATTAGATGATGCTATGACTTGTGCAAAAATTGTCTTGCGGTGTTTTGAACAATCTCATCTTCCCAATATTGGCGCGCTGTGTTTCGCAAAAGAGAATATCAAAGTACATTCCTATTTTGATATTTCAGATGCTGAAACCTACAGTTTCACTAAAAGATCCTCCAAAATTAAGAACTCTAAGGTTCCCCATTCTTCCATCCGGATCAAAGATATTACGCCCAAAAATACCGATATCAAGAATACAAATCCATTGTTTCAAAAGATCATTGTTTTTACCGGAGAAATGTCCATCGGTCGGCGATCGGCTATGCAACTTGCTGTTGATGTGGGCGCAATCATAAAAAGTGACATATCAAAAAAAGCACATTATCTAGTTGTTGGAGAAAGGGATCCGGAATTTACGAATGAAGCCGGACTTAGCCGAAAAGAAGTTATAGCCAACCAGTTAAATGAAACAGGAAAGGCTCACATACAAGTTATTGGCGAAAAAGAATTCTTTGAAATGGTCGGACAGGAGGAATTTGTTTAAATGGATGAACAGTTCACTTTTCCTGGTTTTGAGTCTCCCGAATATCAGGAATTCTTGTTTTTATCCTCTATCTTGCCTGAAATGAAAGATTCTATTTTCGCTCAAGGAGGGGAGATAGAAGATTTAAAGTATAAATCCACCGAAAATTACACGGTTGTTTCTTTTTCTGGCCTTACTTCTTTTCGTTTAAAACTTCGTGGTAATGTTCATTACATTTCTCTCCCAGCTATATTTGATGATTTAATACCAGATAATTATCCAACAAAAAGAATGAACTCTGATTCCGAGCGGAAGTATATTCGCATTTCTATAAATAAATACCATCCCATAGAATCATACAAAGAATTTCTTGTGTGTGTGGTTGGGGAAACCGTTAATAGATATCCAAAAGAATGGGACTGTTGCTCACGATATCAAGAATGTAGTGACAAAATGGCTTGTGTCCATCCAAACCGAAGAGACGCTATAAAATGTGGGTATCGCAAAATCTTACATTCTGGCCGTGTTTTTTACGGTAAAAATCGAAATATCGATTAGGCACCTAATTGGATATCGTATAAATAAAACCGCCCCCGGGCTGGCACCCAGGGACGGCTATCGGGAGTAGTATCATCTGGCGGGACGCTACTACTCCCCTATTATACCGCATATTCTCGCGGTAGTAAAGGGGGTATTTTTATGCCGGAAATCATAAACCTGGCCCGCCGGGCGGCGCTGTATATCCGGGTCTCCACCGAGGAGCAGGCCAAGCACGGCTACTCCCTGGAGGCCCAGGAGAAGAAGCTGAAGGCCTACTCTAAGGAGCACGGGTATAAAGTAGCCGGTATTTACATCGACGAGGGCAAGAGCGCCCGGAAGGCCTATACCAAGCGGCCCGAGTTTATGCGGATGATGGATGACGTCAAGGCGGACAAGATTGACGTGATCCTGTTCATTAAGCTCGACCGGTGGTTCCGGAATATCTATGACTACTATAAGATCCAGGAGATCCTGGACGCCCACGGCGTCCAGTGGAAGACCACCGAGGAGCACTACGACACTGAGACCACCAACGGCCGGCTACATATCAACATCCGGCTCTCCGTGGCCCAGGACGAGTGCGACCGGGATTCTGACCGGATCAAGTTCGTGGTCAACCGCAAGATTGAGCGGGGCGAGGTGGTCTCCGGGCGGGTCCCAAAGGGGTTCCGGATCGAAAATAAGCACCTGGTCCTGGACCCGGAAATGGCGCCCAAAATGCTGGATATGTTTGAGTATTACGACACCCACGAAAATCTCAACGGAACCAGCTCCTACATGCGGGAGACCTATGGCATATCTATCCATCCCAATGACATCAAGCAGATGCTGCGGAACGAGAAGTACAAGGGGAAATGCCGGGATAATGAGAACTGGTGCCCTCAGCTCGTCCCACCTGAGATGTGGGACCGGATCCAGATCAAACTAGGGAAAAGATCTGTCCGCAACAATCAGACGGGAAGGATCTACCTGTTCAGTGGCTTGGTCCGCTGTGCCGAGTGCGGGGGGCTTATGACAGGTGTACACGCCAGCAGCTCCTCCTATGGAGAAAATCTCTATTATCGGGATAAAAATGCCACTGTCCTGAAGCGCTGTGTCCATACAAAGATGATGCCGGAGCGTAAACTGGAAGCATGGCTACTGGCTAACCTGGAAGGGCAAATCTCCGAAACAGAGCGGGCCTGGAAAATCGAGCACCAGCAAAAGAAGCGAAAGCCAAAGCTAGACCGGGCCGCTGTCCTCCGCAAACTGGACCGGCTGAAGGATCTCTATTTGGATGACTTGATTACCAAAGAGCAGTACAGAGCCGATTTAGAGAAGTACCAGGCCCAGCTGGCCCAGGAGGATGGGCCTGAAGAGCGGCCACCCGATTTTTCAGCGCTCCGCTCCATTTTAGACAGCGGGTTTAACCAGATGTACCAGGCTTTAGACCGCAAAGGGAGGCAGGACTTCTGGCGCGGCGTCATTAAGACCATCAACATAGATGCGGATAACATACCGCATTTAATTCTTAAATAATTTTGTACTATTCTATGATATCCCTGCGGTCCCGTGGGCCCGGTGCAGCCATTACAGGGCATGGGGGGATTGGGACAGCCGCAGGGCGGTACCGGGGTCAGGGGCGGCGTGGGACAGCCGGGCTCACAGCCGCAGCCACAGCCGCAGTCAACCGGCGGGCAGCAGCAGCTGGCCGGGCTGGTCGAGGCGGCGGCGCTACCATTCAGATAGGCCACTACACCGTCCCGGCGGCTCTGCTCCCACTCAGAAGCATAGTGTCGTCTCATAGAAACGCTCCTTTGACATGGTTCATAGTGATTGTAGCTCTATGCCACACCCCATACTATGCCGCCCCGCCCCAGGGGTGCGGGAATTGAATCCCTTCCGGTTGTCAGGAGTGTCCAAACCGAAGCGCTTTTTATCGGGGTTTCCCCCGCCGGAGGCGGGGGAAACCCCGGAATAAATCTTCTTAGCGGACACTCCCCGGCTGTCCCCCGCCTTTACATCCCCGGCTTTTTCTGGCATAATAAAGAAAACACCAAAAGGGGGCCTTTGCCGTGAAACAGTACCTCATCGCCCTGGATCAGGGCACCACCAGCAGCCGCTGCATCATCTTCGACCGGGCCCAGCAGGTTGTGGGCTCCGCCCAGCGGGAGTTCACCCAAATCTACCCCAAGCCCGGCTGGGTGGAGCACGACCCCATGGAGATCTGGTCCAGCCAGCTGTCCGTCCTCACCGAGGCCCTGGCCCAGACCGGCATCTCCCCGGAGGAGGTGGCCGCCATCGGCATCACCAACCAGCGGGAGACCACCATCGTGTGGGACAGGCACACCGGCCGGCCGGTCCACAACGCCATCGTCTGGCAGTGCCGGCGCACCGCCCCCCTGTGCGAGGAGATGAAGCGGGACCGGGAGCTGACCCAGTATATTCAGCGCCGCACCGGCCTGCTGGTGGACGCCTACTTCTCCGCCACCAAGATCCAGTGGATCCTGGACCACACGGAGGGGGCCCGGGAGCGGGCGGAGGCCGGGGACCTGCTGTTCGGCACGGTGGACAGCTGGCTGGTCTGGAAGCTCACCGGCGGGAAGGTCCACGTCACCGACTGCACCAACGCCAGCCGCACCATGCTGTTTGACATCCAGCGGCTGCGCTGGGACGAGGAGATCTGTAAAAGGCTGTCCATCCCCATGTCCATGCTGCCAGAGGTGGTGGACTCCAGCGCCGTGTACGGAACCGCCAACCTCCAGGGGGTGGAGGTGCCCATCGCCGGGATGGCCGGCGACCAGCAG
Source organism: uncultured bacterium (assembly GCA_947073515.1). Taxonomy (GTDB): domain Bacteria; phylum Bacillota; class Clostridia; order Oscillospirales; family Oscillospiraceae; genus Lawsonibacter. The sequence continues at coordinate 34,412 of CAMTMC010000027.1, forward strand.
GCCGCCCTGTTCGGCCAGACCTGCTTCTCCCCCGGGGAGGCCAAAAACACCTACGGTACCGGCTGCTTCCTGCTGATGAACACGGGAGAAACACTCTGCCGCAGCCAAAACGGCCTGGTGAGCACCATCGCCGTGGGGCTGGGCGGCAAGATCCAGTACGCCCTGGAGGGCTCCGTCTTTGCGGGCGGGGCGGTGATCCAGTGGGTGCGGGACGAGCTGCGGTTCATCACCGAGGCCCGGGACGCCGAGTACTACGCCGCCAAGACGCCCGACACCGGCGGGGTCTACCTGGTGCCCGCCTTCACTGGCCTGGGGGCGCCCCACTGGGACATGTACGCCCGGGGGGCCCTGGTGGGCCTCACCCGGGGCACCACCCGGGAGCACATCATCCGGGCGGCCCAGGAGTCCATCGCCTACCAGGTGGCCGACCTGGTGGACGCCATGGAGAAGGACACGGGCATCCCCCTGTCCGCCCTCAACGCCGACGGCGGGGCCAGCCGGGACAGGTTCCTCATGCAGTTCCAGGCGGACATCCTCAACAAGCCCGTCCACCGGCCCAAAATCCGGGAGACCACCGCCCTGGGCGCCGCCGCCCTGGCGGGCCTGGCGGTGGGGGTGTGGTCCGGGCTGGAGGAGCTGAAGGCCCTCCGGGCCCTGGACCAGCAGTACGCCCCCAACATGGAGGAGGAAACCAGAACAAAGCTCCTCCGGGGCTGGCACAAGGCGGTGGGCCGCAGCCTGGACTGGGCCGAGCACGACTGATGGAGGAGACAATATGACTTTGAAACCCATTGAGCTGCCCACCCTGCTGTTCTGGGAGAACGGCAACAGCTGGTATGGCAGTAAGGGACAGGCCCGGTTCTTCATCCGGCCCGAGGCCCCCCAGGGGGAGGAGGCGGGAACCCTCACCGTCCAGCTGTGGCGGGGGCCGCTGGCCATGGAGGGGAGCGAGATCCTGGACACCGCCGCCTTCCCCCTCAACCAGGAGGGCCTGGGCCAGGCCACCGCCTGGCTGGAGGAACAGTCCGCCCGGCTGAACCCATAAACATACGCCCATCCGTTAACCGGAATTTGAGGAGGCCCATATGAAAATTGAGCACATTGCTATGTACGTGGACGACTTGGAGGCCGCAAAGGACTTCTTTGTGCTCTATTTGGGCGGGCAGGCCAACAGCGGCTACCACAATCAGACCACAGATTTCCGGTCGTATTTCGTCTCCTTCGACGGCGGCGCAAGGCTAGAACTCATGAACAAGCCCCAGCTGGAAGATCAGCCAAAGCTCCTAAACCGCACCGGTTACATCCACATCGCCTTCTCAGTGGGCAGCAAGGAGCGGGTAGATGAGCTGACCCGTAAACTTGCGGCGGACGGTTTTGAGGTGGTCAGCGGTCCCCGGACGACGGGTGACGGCTATTATGAGAGCTGTATTGTCGCAATTGAGGGGAATCAAATCGAGATTACCGTCTGACCAGTTCCGGTTTCCCCTCCCCTATGGCGCTTTTTGCAAGAAAAGGGCAAGGCAGACCGTCAGGGCCCGCCTTGCCCTTCCTTACGCCTTGGCAAAGGGCGGGAAATTTCAAAGGGAGTGTCCAAACCCCGGAGTTTTTATTGTATTTTCCCCCGCCGGAGGCGGGGGAAAACCAGGCATAAATCCTCCCGTGGACACTCCCAATTTCAAAAAAGCCCTTGACCTTGGTACAGTACTAAGGTTTAGGATAAGGACGTTACCGATAAAGGACAAGACTGAAAACAACATTTTATTGTGCAGTTACCCTAAATTCTTTCCTTTGTGA
>CAMTMC010000028.1 GCA_947073515.1 uncultured bacterium
CGCTTGAGATCGACGGCCGTCCCCCGGCCCTCCTCATAGATGGAGCCGCAGGCCATCTGCCCCCCGACGTGCCCCTGCCACCGCCGCTAAGTAGTAAAAGAGTACTGAAGCATATAGAGCGCCCGGAAGCAACCGCTTCCGGGCGTTTGAGCTGTCAAAGGCATTCCGTTCCCGCCAGCTTTGTGGCGAAGCCCAAGCTCTGACCGCTCTCCAGATGATACTATGTGAATTGTCCGTATTTTCAGATGGAACGCGTCAGCAGTACCGCGCGGCCGTCCGGATCATATCCGCACCTCATGTTTTTCCCGTACCTGTCCATACTAAGAGAAGAATTTCACATTCCGACAACTTTGTATGGGAGGACCGCGAACAGATGAGCAGATCCATCACGGCGGAGGGGAACCGCCTGCGATACGAAAAATCCCCCTACCTTCTCCAGCACGCCCAGGACCCGGTAGACTGGTGGAGCTGGTGCCCCGGGGCCTTCCGGGAGGCGAAGAAGGAGGATAAGCCCATCCTCCTGTCCATCGGCTACTCCACCTGCCACTGGTGCCACGTCATGGGACGGGAGACGTTCCGGGACCGGGAGACGGCGGAGACGCTCAACCGGGAATTTCTCTGCATCAAGGTGGACCGGGAGGAGCGGCCCGACGTCGACGGGGTGTATATGGCGGCCTGCCAGGCCCTCACCGGGTCCGGCGGCTGGCCCCTGACCATCCTCATGACGCCGGAGCAGGAGCCTTTCTGGGCGGGGACCTATCTGCCCCCCAGGGGCCGGGACGGCAGGCTGGGACTGCTGGAGCTGGCGGACGAAGTCTCCCGGCTGTGGCGTTCGGACCGCCGGCGGCTGCTGGAGCTGGGCCAGGAGGTCACCCGGCGCATCGCCGGCCGACCCGTCGCCGCCCGAACACCGGACGAGGCCCTGCTCCGGCGGGCGGCGGAGGAGCTGGGCCGGCGGTTCGACCGGGACGACGGCGGCTTCGGAACCGCGCCCAAGTTCCCGGCGGCCTATGAGCTGCTCTTCCTGTTGGAGTACGCCCGGCGGACGGGGGACGCCGGGGCCCGGGATATGGCGGAGGTCACCCTGACCCAAATGGCCCGGGGCGGTATTTTCGACCAGGTGGGCGGCGGTTTCTGCCGTTACAGCGTGGATGGGAGCTGGCGGACGCCTCACTTCGAGAAAATGCTGTATGACAATGCCCTGCTGGCCTATGCCTATCTGGAGGCCTACGCCCAGACGGGCCGGCCCTGCTATCGGGAGACGGCCTGCCGGACGCTGGACTACGCCATCGGGGAGCTGGGCCTGCCCGGCGGCGGCTTCGCCTGCGGCCAGGACGCCGACAGCGGCGGAGAGGAGGGGGCCTTCTACTTCCTGAGCCGGTCCGACGTGGAGGAGGCCCTGGGCGCGGGGGAAGCCCAGGAACTGTGCCAGCGGCTGTCCATCGGCGAGGGGCCCAGCATCCCCAACCTCCTCTCTGACCGGGGCTGGGCGGACTTTTACGCAGAGCACGAGGCCCGGCTGTGCCGGCTGGCGGCCTTCCGGCGGCGCCGGCGGCGGCTCCACCGGGACGATAAGGTCCTCACCGCCTGGAATGCCATGATGATCGCCGCCCTGGCCAAGGCGTCCCGGGTTCTGGGGGAGGAGCGGTACCTGGCCGCCGCCCGGAGCGCCCGGCTGTTTCTCAAGACCCGGCTGACCCAGCCGGACGGCCGCCTGTGGCTGCGCTGGCGGGACCGGGAGCCGGCCCTGGAGGGCCAGCTGGACGATTACGCGTTCTACTGCTGGGCCCTGGCGGAGCTCTACGAAGCGGATTTTTCCGCTTCCTGCCTCCGGGAGGCGGCGGAGCTGGCGGACCGCATGGCGCCGCTGTTCCGGGACGAATCCGGCGGCGGGCTTTACCGCACCGCCGCAGAGGGCGAGCGTCTGATCGTCCGGCAGAAAGACGCCTTCGATGCTGGGATTCCCTCCGGCGCAGGGGCGGCGGGGCTGGCGCTGGCGAAGCTGGCCCGACTCACCGGCCAGGAGCGGTTCCGGCGCATGGCTGGGGAGCAGCTGGCCTGGCTGGCGGGCGCAGCACAGGACTATCCGGCGGGCTGCTGCTTCGCCCTGCTGGCGGTGATGGAGGAGCTGTATCCCCGCCGGGAGCTGGTGTACGTGTCCGGGAAAACCCCGCCCCGATGGCTGGCGGGCGTGGGGGAGGCCTACCGGCTGGCGGTATTGGCCAAGACACCGGAAAACGAGCGGGCGCTGGCGAATCTCTCCCCCCATTCGGCGGGATACCCGGTCCCCAAGGATGGAGAGCGGTTCTACCTCTGCCGGGAGGGTGCCTGCCTGCCGCCGGCGGAGAGCCTGGAACGGCTGCGGGAGCTGCTCCAGGAGGAGGCCGTGGGCTCCCGGCGGTGACGCGGCTGTCATAAATAACTTAGAAGCTGTACCAATAGGCGCCGGCACGCATCTTGACGGAAAATTTTTCTCGCCAATCTGCATACCGTCACCTATTGGTACAGTTCTTAAATGTCAGCCGCCCGGGGCGGGGGGCTTGCGCCCTCCGCCCCCCTGTGATACACTACGGGCAAAGGAGGACGAGGCTGATGCAGAAAAAAACTATTGGCATCATCGGCGGCATGGGTCCTCTGGCCGCCGCCGATCTGTTTGAAAAAATTATTTTCCATACCAAAGCGTCCTGCGACCAGGACCACCTGCGGACGCTGATCGACAGCAACTGCGGCATACCGGACCGGACCGAGGCCATCCTCCACGGTGGCGCGGACCCCGTGCCGGAGCTGACCGCCAGCGCGAGGGGCCTGGAACGCCAGGGGGCGGAGCTGCTGCTGATGGCCTGCAACACCGCCCATTGCTACTATGAGGCGGTGCAGTCCGCCGTCTCCGTGCCGGTGCTGCACATGATCCGCCTGACCGCCCGGGCGCTGGAGGAGCGGGGCGTAAAGACCGCCGGCCTGCTGGCTACCGACGGCACCGTGGAGACGGGCATCTACCAGCGGTGCTTCGCCGGCACCGGCGTCCGGCTGCTGCTGCCGGACCGGGCGGGCCAGCGTGAGCTGATGGACCTGGTCTATCAGGGCGTCAAGGCGGGCCGGCGGGACTACGACGCCGGGGGCGCTATCCGCGCTATGGAGGATCTGCTCCGCCGGGGGGCGGAGACGCTGATCCTGGGCTGTACGGAGCTGCCCCTGGCCATAACGCAGTACGGCATCCGCCTGCCGGCGACGGACCCCACTCTGGAGCTGGCGCTGGCGGCCATCCGGCAGGCCGGAGCGGAGGCGGTGTAAGCGCTCCGGTTTCCTGACGGGAAAGACGGGGAAATGGCGGCAATATGCAAACCATGTCGTTATGTCAACAAAAACCAGGGCCGGAAACCGTGGAAACTGCCCTTTCAGGGTTTTCCCCAGGCTGTTGAAAACCTATCCGACCCATTGGGGCAAGGAACCGTGCCGGTGTGGAAAACTCTGTGGAAAATGTTTAAAACTTTCCGTACTTAAAATTACCATTGAATTTATGTAAACTAAAATGCGGGCCCGCATACGGCAAATCGCCCGGAAAGAGGCGAGCCGCTCTGTACAATTAGGAGAAAACGTTGAATGCGCCGTACAAAAAATCTGCGGCGGCCGGGCCAGTTTTGTAGGAACCGATTGAGAAATGACGGGAAATGTTTTGCCTCTGCAAGTCCAATTGCAAAAATACGCGGCGTAATCAAACAAATGATCAGCAGGAGAGAATGATACGTATTGGTATCATTCTCCCCTGATTGCCGCCGGTTTACCGGTTTTGGGGGAAAACACGCCCCGTTCTTCGGGACCGTCTGCCTTCAGAGGCGGGGACGGCCCCCGGATTGCAAATGTGCGGGGACGTATCGGCGAAAAAATTTCCTTCTGCAGGCAAAGTTTTTCTTTACAAAAGCGGTTTTTTCTGCTATACTGGATAAGCATTGCGGGGTGCGGTTCTTTTCCGCTTCTGCCTCCCAGTGTAGTATTGAATACGCGCCCGTAGCTCAGTTGGATAGAGTGACAGACTCCGACTCTGTAGGCCACTGGTTCGAATCCAGCCGGGCGTACCATGATCCCCTAAAAATGTATGTTTTTAGGGGATTTTCCCTATTTAAACAAAAATGACGCATAAGGAGGAATTAACCATGTCCAAATACGCCGGAACGCAGACAGAGAAAAACCTGGAGGCCGCCTTTGCCGGAGAGTCCCAGGCCCGGAACAAGTATACCTATTTCGCCTCCAAGGCCAAGAAGGAGGGCTTTGAGCAGATCGCCGCGCTGTTCCTCAAGACCGCCGACAACGAGAAAGAGCACGCGAAAATGTGGTTCAAGGAGCTGGAGGGGATCGGCTCCACCGCCGAGAACCTTGCCGCCGCCGCCTCCGGCGAGAATTTCGAGTGGACCGACATGTACGCCGGCTTCGCCGAAACCGCCGAGAAGGAGGGCTTCCTGGAGCTGGCTGCCAAATTCCGCATGGTGGCGGAGATTGAGAAGCATCATGAGGAGCGGTACCGGGCCCTGCTGAAGAATGTGGAGGCCCAGGAGGTCTTCCAGAAAAGCGAGGTCAAGGTCTGGGAGTGCCGGAACTGCGGCCATATCGTGGTGGGCGCTGCGGCCCCGGAAATCTGCCCCGTCTGCGCCCATCCTCAGGCTTACTTTGAGGTCCGCGCGGAGAACTATTAAGATACATAGCGCGAAAAGGCGCGGCCAGGATCCCCTGGCCGCGCCCTCTTTGTTCAGATGTACCAGTGGTACCGGGCGGACATGTCCCTCAGCGGTTTTCCACCGCCGCGATCTTGTCGATCCGCCGCTGATGCCGTCCGCCCTCGAATTCCCAGGATAGGAACGCCTCCACGATCTGCCGGGCCATCAAGGGCCCCACACAGCCCGCGCCCAGCCCCAGCATGTTGGCGTCGTTGTGCCGCCGGGTCATCTGCGCGCTCCACGGCTCGCTGCACAACGCGCAGCGGACGCCCTTTACCTTGTTGGCGGTAATGGACGCGCCGATGCCGGTGGTGCAGATGACGATGCCGCGGTCACACTTCCCCTCGGCCACCGCCCGGGCGGCGGGCTCGCAGAAGTCGGCGTAGTCGCAGCTGTCGTGCCCCTGGCAGCCGAAGTCCACTACCTCGTGGCCCAGACCGGCGAGCCACTGGCGCAGGTCCTCCTTCAGATCAAAGCCGCCGTGGTCGGACGCAATGGAAATCTTCATATCGTTTCTCCTCCCTCTTCACACATTATTTTTTGAATTTGTCGAACCAGCTTTTCCGTTCCTTGTAATTGTGCTCCTTCAGGGTTTCGCTGAACTTCCGCAGGGCCTCCTTCTGCTCCCGGCTGAGGCCCCGGGGCGTCTCTATGTGGACGGTGACGAACTGGTCGCCCCGGCCCCGGCCGTTGACGTTGGGAATGCCCTTGCCCTTGAGGCGGAAGGTGGACCCGGTCTGGGTCCCCTCCGGCAGGGTGTAGGACACCTTGCCGTCGATGGTGGGAATCTCCAGGTCCCCGCCCAGCACCGCCTGGGTGAAGGTAATGGGCGCGTCGCAGTACACATCGGACCCGTCCCGGCGGAAAAGCTGGTGGGGCTGGACGGATACCACAATCTGAAGATCTCCGGCGGGCCCGCCGTTCTTTCCGGCGTTGCCCTGGCCCCGGAGGGAAATGATCTGCCCGTTGTCGATGCCGGCGGGGATGGAAACCTTCACCGTCTTCCGCTTGCGGATCTGCCCCGTGCCGCCGCAGCTCTTACAGGGGGAGGAGATGGTCTTGCCCTTGCCGCCGCACCGGGGGCAGGGACCGGTGGTGGCGAATACGCCCATGGGGGTCTGCCGCCGCTGCTGGACGGCGCCAGAGCCGCCGCAGTTGGAGCAGGTTTCCGGGCTGGTGCCCGGGGCCGCGCCGGAGCCCTTGCAATCCGGGCACTGCTCCACACGCTCCAGGGTGACCTCCTTCTCGCAGCCGAAGGCTGCCTCCTCGAAGGCGATGGTCAGCCCTGTGCGCAGGCTCTCCCCCCGCTGGGGGCCGGTGCGGGACCGCGCCCCGCCGAAGCCGCCGCCGAAGAAGCTGCCGAAGATGTCCCCCAGGTCCCCGAAGTCGAAGCCGCCGTCAAACCCGCCGCCGAAGCCGCCGCCCTGCTGGGCCGCGTAGTTGGGGTCCACCCCGGCAAAGCCGAACTGGTCGTACCGGGAACGCTTGTCGCTGTTGCTGAGGATCTCATATGCCTCGTTGATCTCCTTGAACCGGGCCTCGGCGGCCTGGTCGCCGGGGTGCAGGTCCGGGTGGTTCTCCTTGGCCAGCTTCCGGTAGGCCTTCTTGATATCCGCATCCGCGGCGGTCTTGGATACGCCAAGGACCTCGTAGTAGTCCCGTTTGTTTTCTGCCATAGCCTCTCACATCCAATCATCACAAAACACTCCAAATGGGGCGGGGAGCACTCCCCGTCCCATTGGAATCTGTTGGTTTACTTATTCTGATCGTCCTCGTCCACGACCTTATAGTCCGCGTCGTAGAACTGCTGGCCGCCCTGGTCCCCGCCGGGGGCCTGGCCGCCCATGTCGGGACCGCCCGCCTGGGGGCCGCCGGCCTGCTGGTAGAGCTTCTCGCTAACGGCGAAGAATGCCTGCTGGAGGGCCTCGGTGTCCGCCTTGATGGCTGCGGCGTCCTCGCCCTTGAGCGTCTCCTTCAGCTTGTCGATGGCGGTCTGGACGGACGCCTTGTCGCCCTCGGGAATCTTGTCGCCCATCTCGCCCAGGGTCTTCTCCGCCTGGTAGACCATCTGGTCGGCGGTGTTGCGGGTCTCCACGGACTCCTTAATCCGGGCGTCCTCGGCGGCGTACTGCTCCGCCTCCTTGACGGCCTTCTCGATGTCCTCCTTGCTCATGTTGGAGGAGGAGGTGATGGTGATGTGCTGCTCCTTGCCGGTGCCCAGGTCCTTGGCGGAGACGTTGACGATGCCGTTGGCGTCGATGTCGAAGGTGACCTCGATCTGGGGCACGCCCCGCCGGGCGGGGGCGATGCCGTCCAGGTGGAAGCGGCCCAGGCTCTTGTTGGCGGCGGCCATCTCCCGCTCGCCCTGGAGGACGTTGACCTCCACGCTGGTCTGGTTGTCGGCGGCGGTGGAGAAGATCTGGCTCTTCTTGGCGGGGATGGTGGTGTTGCGCTCGATGAGGCGGGTGCACACGCCGCCCATGGTCTCGATGCCCAGGCTCAGGGGGGTGACGTCCAGCAGCAGCAGGCCCTTCACGTCGCCGGTGAGCACGCCGGCCTGGATGGCCGCGCCCATGGCCACGCACTCGTCGGGGTTGATGCCCTTGAAGCCGTCCTTGCCGGTGATCTTCTTCACCGCATCCTGTACGGCGGGGATGCGGCTGGAGCCGCCCACCAGCAGCACCTTGCTGATCTCGCCGCCGCTGAGGCCCGCGTCGCTCATGGCCTGGCGCACGGGGCCCATGGTGGCCTCCACCAGGTGGGCGGTGAGCTCGTTGAACTTGGCCCGGCTGAGGGTCACGTCCAGGTGCTTGGGGCCGGTGGCGTCGGCGGTGATATAGGGCAGGTTCACGTTGGAGGTGGTCACGCCGCTCAGCTCGATCTTGGCCTTCTCGGCGGCCTCCTTCAGCCGCTGCATGGCCACCTTGTCGCTGGAGAGGTCGATGCCCTCAGCCTTTTTGAACTCGGCCACCAGGTGCTTCATCACGCACTCGTCGAAGTCGTCGCCGCCCAGCCGGTTGTTGCCGGCGGTGGCCAGCACCTCGATGACGCCGTCGTCGATGTCCAGGATGGACACATCGAAGGTGCCGCCGCCCAGATCGTAAACCATGATCTTCTGGGCCTCCTCCTTGTCCAGGCCGTAGGCCAGGGCGGCGGCGGTGGGCTCGTTGATGATGCGCTTGACCTCCAGGCCGGCGATCTTGCCGGCGTCCTTGGTGGCCTGGCGCTGGGCGTCGGTGAAGTAGGCGGGGACGGTGATGACCGCCTCGGTGACGGGCTGGCCCAGATAGGCCTCGGCGTCCGCCTTCAGCTTCTGGAGGATCATGGCGCTGATCTCCTGGGGGGTGTACTTCTTGCCGTCCACGTCCACCCGGTAGTCAGAGCCCATCTCCCGCTTGATGGAGGCGATGGTGCGGTCGGGGTTGGTGATGGCCTGGCGCTTGGCCACCTGGCCCACCATCCGCTCGCCGTCCTTGGAGAAGGCCACCACAGAGGGGGTGGTGCGGTTGCCCTCGGCGTTGGCGATGACGGCGGCGTCGCCGCCCTCCATCACCGCCACACAGCTGTTGGTGGTGCCTAAGTCGATTCCAATAATCTTAGCCATAGTATTTTCCTCCTGATATATCAAAGATTGGTATTAACAGTGTTAATGCAGGAACACGACTCCCACGCCGAACAGGGCAGACAGCCAGACCAACATTCCGGCGCTGAGTATCAGCGTAAACTTGACATTTTTACTCCTCATACACATATTAGTCTGGCCTCCTTTTGCCCTCAATGGGCATATACGACGGTGAGGGTCCTGCGGGGGCGCGTGTGATGCCCCCGGGCATTTATTCAGCGGTTTCTTAATTGGCCACCTTTACCATGGAGAACCGGATGACCTTCTCCCCCAGCGTAAAGCCGGCCTGGAAGACCTCGGCGATGGTGTTCTCGCCAAAATTCCCGTCGTCCACGTGCATCACGGCGTTATGGAGGTTGGGGTCAAAGGGCTCGCCCAGGGCGGGGATCTCAGTGACGCCCAGCTTGGCGAAGACGTCCTTCAGCTGGGCCATAATCATCTCCACGCCCTTTTTATAGGCCTCGTCGGCGGTCTCCTGCTTCAAGGCCCGCTCCAGGTTGTCGTAGACCGGCAGGAAGGCCGTGACGGTGTCCGACTTGGCCTCGCCCCACAGGGACTCCTTCTCCTTGGCGGTGCGCTTGCGGTAATTATCGTACTCGGCGGCCAGCCGCAGGAAGCGGTCATTGAGCTGGACCAGGGCCTCGCCGGCGGGCTCCTCCTGAGCCTCGCTGGCCGGAATCTCAGGGATCTCGGGCGCCTCGCCGCTCCCGGCGGCCAGCTCCTCCTCTAAAATCTCGTTCTCAGGGCTGTCCTGGATGGGGGCGGCCCCTTGTTCTTTCTTTTTACTCACGATACCGTGCTCCTTCAATCATGATGAAACCCGTGTTCCGGGGGTTAATCCTCCTCCGGCTCGCCGGGGGGAGGGAGTTCTTTTCCAAACATCCGGGTAAGGCTGTCAGCGAAGTAGGACAGCCGGGCGGTGACCTTGGCGTAGTCCATCCGGGTGGGGCCCACCACGCCGATGACCCCTCGCATGTTGTCCCCGATATCGTAGCTGGCCATGACCACGCTGGTGTCCTTCAGGGCGTCATTCACGTTCTCCGGCCCGATGAGGATGTTCACGTTCTGGCCGCTGTCCAGGGCCACTGGCAGGCGGGAGGCGTCCCGTTCCTCGCTGAGGTAGTTCATCAGGGGCTTGGCCTTGTCCAGGCTGTGGTACTCCGGGTGCTCCAGCAGATGGGTGATGCCGGCGGTGCGCATCTTCTGCCGGCTCTGGTCGGCCAGCACCTCCATGGCGAACTCCACCACCAGGGCGATGAGCTCAAAGGCCCCCGGGGCGGTGTGGGTCTCCATTTTGTCCAGGGCCTCCGCCATCTCCCCCTGGGACAGGCCCACAAAGGAGCTGTTCAGCACCGCGGACAGCATCTGTAGCTGGGGGTCGGACAGCTCGCCGGGCATATGGATCAGCTTGTTTTTCACCACGCTGTTGTCCGTCATCACCACGGCGATGAAGGCGTTTTCCTCCACCATCAGCAGGTCGAACCGCTTCACGGTCACTTGCTCCTTGGCGGAGGCCAGGGTGAAGACCGGGTAGTCGCTGATCTGGGAGAGCACCTTGCCCGCCCGGTCGATGACCCGGTCCAGCTCCTCCATTTTCAGGTTCAGGGCGTCGTTGATGCGCTGGGTCTCCTGAAGGGTGAGCTGCTGGCGGTCCATGAGCTCGTTGACATACAGCCGGTATCCGGCGGCGGAGGGGATCCGGCCGGCGGAGGTGTGGGGCTGCTCCAGATAGCCCAGGTCAGTCAGGTCGGCCATTTCGTTGCGGATGGTGGCGGTGGAAACATCCAGGCCGGCCAGCTGGGACACGGCCTTGGAGCCCACCGGCTCGGCGGTGGCGATATAGGTCTCCACAATCGCCCGGAGAATCCGTTTCTTTCGGTCAGACAGGGACACAGCACTCACCGCCCTTTGTTGTTCTGGATCTAGCACTCAATGTCCATGAGTGCTAAAGATAATGTACCACTCCCCCCCGGAATTGTCAATAGCTACTTTATGAATTTATTGAAAACAAACCAGCCCCGGCTATTCTTCGCAGAACAGCCGGGGTTGTGCTAATCCTAAGCTGTCCGTATTACACTATAATACAATATAATACAATTTAAACATTGACAATCTGAAGTTCCATTGTCTATCATTTTAGGTGAGGTGATCCTAGATGGACAGTAAGAAAAGAGCGTATAGCACATTCCTGGAGCATGAAACAGCGGAGAAAATCAAGTCCTACGCTGAAGAGGATTTTAGATCATTCTCTAGTATGGTCAAATGGATTTTAAAACGGTACATTGAGGAGCGGGAACAAGAAAAATAACCGTCTGCCTCAAGGCAGACGGTTATTTTTTTAAGCTCTTGTCAGGTCCCGCACCCACTTGCCGGACCGCAGGCGCAGCACACCCAGGCACATCTTGACGGTGCTCTCCACCAGGAAGGCCTGGTATACCCAGAACACCGGCGTCCTCAGGATAATGCCGCAGAAAAAGGCGTAGGGGATGGCAACAATCCACAGAGGAGTGGTGTCGATGAGGGTGGCGGCCTTCACATCCCCACCCCCCCGGAGCACACCCACGATATTCACGCTATTGAAGCTGCGCATGGGCATGATGACGGCCATGGAGCCGATCATCATTGTGGCCACCGAGGCGGCGCCGGCGGACAGCTTGAACAGGGGGAAGATATACCGGGGGGCCAGCACCAGGGCGAAGGCCCACAGGATGCCGGACAGCGCCAGCCCGCAGGCCACCGCCAGGGTATCCATGGCCAGGCCCATGCTCTTGACCATCTCCGGCCGGCCGGCGCCGATCTCCCGGCCGATGACAATAGCGGCGGTGGCCGCCAGGCCGAAGACGAACACGGTGACCAGCTTCTCCACGTTGCCGGCCACGGTGTAGGCGGCCAGGATCTCGGTGCTGCCCTCCATATGGCCCATAATGGTGGGGAAGACGGAGGTGCCCAGGCCCCAGAAGGTCTCGTTGCACACCACCAGCCCGCCGTACCGCAGGAACCGGACAAACATCTTCCGGCCCGGCTGGAGGAACAGGTCCACCCGCACCTGGAAGAACCGGTTGAAGATCATGTGGCCCACCACGATGACCACCTCCAGCGACCGGGCCACCAGGGTGGCCAGCGCGGCCCCCCGGACCCCCAGGGCGGGGGCCCCCAGGTTGCCGAAGATGAACACCCAGTTGAGGAAGGTGTTGGCCGTCATGGAGGTGGCCAGGATGTACATGCCCAGCTTGGGCCGCTCCATGCTCCGGTAGGCAGCCACATACATCATGGTGAAGGCGTTGCACACGTTGGACAGCGCCGCCAGCCCGCCGTACTGGGCGGCCAGGGTGACCACATCCCGCTGGTTCCCGAACAGGCTGAGGAACTCCATGGGGAACAGCAGCAGGATGGCGGCGAACAGGGAGGTGACAGACAGCACCACCCACAAAGCCACGCCGATCACCCGATTGATGGACTCCCGGTCCCCCTTCCCCCAGTACTGGCTGATGAGGACGGAGGCCCCGCTCTGGACGCCGAAGATGAACAGCTGGATGACAAACATGGGGATGTTGGCCAGGGTCACCGCCGCCATAGGCACCTCGCCCAGCATGCCCACCATAAAGGTGTCCGCCATGCTCAGGCAGCTGGTGATCAGGTTTTGTAGGACAATGGGGGTGGCCAGAACCACCACCTGGCGGTAAAAGCCAGGCTTCTGCTTCATGTGGGCAAACACAAAAAAACTCCTTTACAATCTGGATCAAAAAGCCAGGGGCCGGCGGCTCAGGACAAGCTGGTAAACAGCGCCCCGGCGGCCTCCTTCAGGCCGAGGATCAGGGCGTCCGCATCCTCCCGGGTGGTGTCGTAGGAGAGGCTGACCCGCAGCGCGCCGTCCCGCTCCCCCTTGGGCAGGTTCAGGGCGGCGAACACGTGGCTGGGCTTCCCCTTGTGGCAGGCGGAGCCGGAGGACAGGCAGATCCCCCGGTCTCCCAGCAGGCGGACCACCACCTCGCTCTTGTAGCCGGGCAGGGTGACGGGCAGGATGTGGGGCGCGCCGTCCTCCACCAGCACCTTGGCCCGGGGGACCTCCTCCCCCAGGCGGCGGATCAGGTAGTCCTTTAATTGGGCCATACGGGCCAGGTCGGCCTCCATGGAGGCCCGCCCCAGCTTCGCCGCGGCGGCGAAGGCGGCGATCTGGCCGGTGGCCTCAGTACCGGAGCGCAGGCCGCCCTCCTGGCCGCCTCCCCGGAGGAGGGGCGGGAATTTCAGGCCCTTTCGGATGTACAAAGCGCCCACCCCCTTGGGGGCGTGGATTTTGTGGCCGCTGACGGACAGCAGGTCCACCCCCAGCTCCCTCGGGGTGAAGGGCACCTTCAAAAAGCCCTGGATGGCGTCGCAGTGGATCAGGGCGGGACAGCCGGCGGCCCTCACGGACTGAACCGCTTCCCGGACCGGGAGGATGGAGCCCACCTCGTTGTTTACCAGCATCATAGACACCAGGACGGTGTCCGGCCGGAGGGCGTCCGCCACCTGCCGGGGGGAGATCCGCCCCTGGCTGTCCGGCTGGAGGCGGGTCACCTCGTACCCCTGGGCCTCCAGGGCCTTGCAGGGCTCCAGCACGGCGGCGTGCTCAATGGCGGTGGTGAGGATGTGCTTCCCCTTCCGGCGGTTGGCCTCCAACGACCCGTAGACGGCCCAGTTGTCGCTCTCGGTGCCGCAAGAGGTGAAATATAACTCCTCCGGCTGGCAGCCCAGGGCGGCGGACACGTCAGCCCGCCAACCCCTCACCCGGGCGGCGGCCTCCCTGCCGAAGGAATATACCGAGGACGGGTTGCCCCAGCCGGCCGTCATGGCCTCCAGCGCCGCCCGCGCGGCCTCCGGCCGTACCTGTGTGGTGGCGGCGTTGTCAAAGTAGTGGAACATCCTCCGTCCCTCCTTGTCCCGGAAAATTCAGCAACGGTTATTTTATGCCCTGGCCGATGGAAAGTCAAGGCATATCGCTGTTGATTTACTATCGTGTTCACTGATTTGCTGGAAGCAAAACAGTGGCGCTGGATACGCAAGCGAAGGAATGATCGCTCGCTTATCCTAGACCACTCTCCTCCAAATAAAGTATCTGATCAGCCAGTGTGAATACAATGTACGCTGAAAAGATTTATTCCCGGGTTTCCCCCACCTTCGGCGGGGGAAACCCTAATAAAGACTCCGTGATCTGGATACTCCCAATTTTTTGCATCTGTCCGGTCCACTGTTCCCCGTTGACAGTGCGTCAGGCGGTTCGTATAATCAAGGAAGTACTGGTTAAATCGACGTGCGCGGATTTAAGGAACCACTGATTCAATCCCCGCAGGCATCTTCACGCCATTAATTCTCCCTGGATTACGTCAGAAAATCTTGAAGTCTGACAGATTTCCGGCATTTTTCTCCCTTCCCAGATAAAATTTCTGGCACAAATCTGCGCACGTTGATTTAAGTGGTTCCTTAAAGTCAGCCTTGAAAGAACGGGATGGAAACAGCGTTATGGAGCAGAAAACAATTGTTGTCGTGACAGACCGCCTTCGGATTGCGAAAAAAATTGAGGAGGACCTCCATCAGGTTTTGACAGACCATGTGCGCACGGTAGCTTTGACGCTGGACGAGGCGGACCAGATGCTGGAACTCAAGGGGGACTTGTTTCTATTCCCCCTGGGCAACCGTATCGAACGGGTGAAGAGCAAAATCCGGAATCCGGACGATATTCTGGTGGTCACCAGAACATTTAAGGAAAAGGAACTGGTCAAGATTTTGGAGATCCCCCAGAACACCAAGGTCTTGATTGTAAACGACAACTACGAGAACACCTTACAGACAGTATCTCTGTTGTATGACCTGAAGATCGAAAATATTAAAATGGTCCCCTACAAGGAAGACGAGTATGATATGACCATCAATCTGGCTATCACGCCGGGGGAACCTGGGAAAGTACCCTCCCACATCGCCAAAATTATTGACATCGGGGATCGCTGCCTGGATCTGTCCACCTTTCTAAAAATCATATACCGCCTGGGCATTGTGGACAATGACGTCTCTACCAGGCTGCTGAATTACAGCGCCCAGCTCATCAATACCAACGAAGGAATTACCCGCAGCTATAAAGAGACAGTAATCCGCAACATTCAGCTGGAGCGGATGCTGGATATGACGGATCAGGGCGTAGTCATGACTTTGAAGGACGGGAAAATTATTCTGTGCAACAACAAATTTAAACAGTTGGTGTCATGCCCTGTGGCTGAAGGGGAAACCTGTCTTCAGGACATCTTTGATGACAGTATTTTGGAGACCATCAAACGACAGGAGAAGAAGGGGTTGTTGGTTAAAATCAATGGCCGGGATATTCTGCTGACTCAGAATAAAATCGTGTACCAGCGGGATATTTATCAGAACATCTACTTCTTCAAGGACATGACCTACATCAAGTCTTTGGAGGAGACCGTCTCTGGCCGGATGAATACCCAGGGGTTTGTGGCGAAATATACCGTAGACGACATCGTCTATCAGTCCACCGCCATGGAGAAGTGCCTGCGGCTGGCTAAAATCTACGCCAACACGGAAAAGACGATTCTCATCACCGGACAGAGCGGAACCGGCAAAGAGCTGCTGGCCCAGTCAGTTCACAACCTCAGCGAGCGGCGTCTCCAGCCTTTTGTCGCGATTAACTGCGCAGCGGTGCCCGCCAATCTGCTGGAAAGCGAGCTGTTCGGCTATGAGCAGGGGGCCTTTACCGGCGCCTCCCGGGGCGGTAAATCTGGCCTATTTGAGTATGCCAACAACGGGACCATCTTTTTAGACGAGATCGGCGACATGCCCTATGAACTGCAGTCCCGGCTGCTCCGGGTCATCCAAGAACGGCAGATCATGCGGGTAGGCGGCGGCCAGATTAAAAACGTCAATGTCCGCATCATATGCGCCACAAACCACGACCTTTTGGCCGAGGTGGGGCAGGGCCGTTTCCGGGAGGACCTCTATTATCGAATCAGCGTCCTGCCCATCCGCATCCCGCCGCTGCATCAGCGCAAAGATGATATTCTGCCCATTTTCCGCAGCTATCTGCCCGACGGAGGCTATGCTCTCACCCCCCAGGAAGAAGCCGTCCTTCTGGCCTACGACTGGCCCGGAAACGTCCGGGAACTGCACAACGCCGCCGAGTACTATATGCTGATGCGTGGCACAGAAGAGAGTCTCCCCCAGTACATCCTGGAAAAAACCGGCCCACCGCAGAACGATGAGGAGATCCAGATCTTGCTCCATGAGATTCACCGGGCCTGGGAAACCGACGGTGGAATTGGCCGGGAGGCACTGCACACCCGCCTCTGCCAGGCGCACGGCCGGGAGATCAGCGTTTACCGACTGCGGTTACTGCTGAATCAGCTGCAAAATCAGGGCCGCGTTGAGATACGGCGGGGTCGCCGGGGGATTATTCCCGGCAGGGCTTTTCGGGAGGAAAAATAATGGCCGAATAATTGGATGAATATATTAAATTGGTCGAATGAGATGGGTCTCAGCTTGGGACCCATCTTACATTTTTCTCAATTTTGGACTTATTTCCCCCAGTTCCCTCCTGTTTAGAGAACAAAAACCTCGCTATCCTCCGGCGTAAAACTTGGCATCACTTTTGCTTACTAAATAAATGAAAACACAGAAAGGAGGGATCCTATGTACCAGCCGATTATCGGCATATTGAGTGACACCATGCGGCACCACTCCCCCATATTCGGCGACATACCAAAACATTATGTCAACGAAAAATACGTCACCGCCGTGGAAAAAAACGGAGGAATATCTGTAATCCTGCCAATGTATGGGGATAATGAGAAATTGCGGGCTGCGGCGTCCTTGTGTGACGGCCTGCTGCTGCCTGGAGGTGAGGATGTGGATCCGGCCCTATATGGAGAGGGCCCCCACCGGTGCCTGGGAGAGATTCATCCCGGTTATGACCGCTTCGCCATGGCGGCGCTGCAGCTGGCAGAGGAATTCCAGCTGCCCTGCTTGGGAATCTGCAAAGGGATGCAGATTATGTCCGTATACTCCGGCGGCTGCCTGTATCAGGACATGTACTCCCAGATCAAGGGAGATGTGCTGCTCCACTGTCAACAGGGACGTCGGGATTACCCGGTACATCAGGTCAAACTCAATCCAGACAGCCGGCTGCGTCAGATTCTCGGTCAGGAGGTGGTGGAGGTCAATAGCATGCACCACCAAAGCATCCGAACCCCGGGGAATCGGTTAAAGGTGACCGCCTGGGCCGATGACGGGATCGTGGAGGCCCTGGAGGATTCGGAGGGGCTGTGGATCGGTGTCCAGTGGCATCCGGAGGAGCTGGTGGAGACTTCCGGGATTATGAACCGGCTGTTCGCAGACCTCACCGCCCGGGCATCTGAGAGGAGGAGCAAGAAATGATGACCGCATTAGTAGGAGGCACTGTACAGACTATCACCCACGGTATCCTGGAGGAGGGCACCGTGTTGGCGGAAAACGGTAAAATCCTTGCTGTAGGCAAAAATTTGGACATCCCCTCCGAAGCCCAGGTGATCCACACTCACGGCTGTTGGGTGATGCCCGGCCTGATCGACTGCCACACCCATCTCTGCCTGATGAGCGAGCCCAAAACCATGCCCTCCCTTCAGTCGGAGACCAACGAAAAGAGCGGCCCTATCACTCCTTATCTCCGAGCCTCCGATGCGCTGAACCCCTTTGACTACGCGGTGAACAAGGTTCGAGAGGCCGGTTTTACCACTGTCTACACCGGCCCCGGCTCCTGCAATCTCATCGGAGGAATGGGGATCAGCTGCAAGCTGCGGGGAAACACCGCCGACGAGATGATGATTCCCGGAAGCGAACAGATGAAATTTGCCCTGGGAGAGAATCCCAAACGCATCTACGGCATGGAGGGCAAGTCCCCTGTGACGCGGATGGGATCCGCTGGCTTAATCCGTAAGGCGCTGTTTGAGGCCAAGCGGTACTCCGATGCCCTGTTTCACAGCGAACAGGGCACAGGCGTGCCGCCCCCCTTCGACTACAGCCTACACCATCTGGTGCCGGTGGTCCGGGGGGAGATGAAGGTACGCATCCACTGCCACCGGGCGGACGATATCGCCACCGCCCTGCGGTTAGTGGACGAATTCCATCTGAAATATTCCATTGAACATGCTACGGACGGTATCCGGATCAAGGAGGTTCTCGGCGTTCGAAAGGCCACCTGTGTGGTGGGCCCCCTCCTGCTGGAACCCAACAAGGAGGAGACCAGAACCATCTGCCTGGAGACCGCCGGCGTGCTGGACAAGGCCGGATGCAAGATCTGCCTGATGGCGGATACCGCCTCCCGCACGGCGTGGCTGCCAGTGGAAATCGGCCTGTTGCTGCGCCGGGGGCTGTCGGAAGAGACTGCCTTCCGGGCTGTAACCATCAACGCCGCGGAAAATTTGGAGCTGGATCACCGGCTCGGTTCACTGGAGGCGGGCAAAGACGCGGATATCGCCGTCTTTGACGGGCATCCCTTCTCCAACCTGTCCCTGTGCCGTTTGACCATGATTGAGGGTACCATCTACCACAATACGCTTTCGTAAAGAGGAGGAAAAAACATGAAAAAGTTTACAAGAATCCTGTCCTTGCTGCTGACAGCCTGTCTGTTGGCCAGCTGTGCCCCCCAAGCACCCTCCAGCTCTTCCGGTTCTCCCAATTCTTCCAAGCCCTCCGGCGCCCAAAGCGGTGAGCCCGCCGGGAAGGAGGAAAAGGTGATGACCATCGGGACCCAGTACAGCATCGCTACTCTGAACCCCCTGAAGGCCACCGCCGACGGAGACCGCTATGTGCTGTGCAACATCTACGAGTCCCTGGTGGAGTACGACTCCGCTGGCAAGTTCGTCCCGGGATTTGCCCAGTCCTGGGAGACCGAGGACGACCACACCTGGGTCTTCCACTTGAAGGACAACTCCTATTGGCAGACCGGCAATGATCTGTTTAAGGATGAGAAGGTTCCGGTCACTGCCAATGACGTCAAGCAGATCTTTGAGATGACCATGGACGAGGCCAACGAGTCCGCCCAGCGGGTGGCAGTCTCCTCCAATCTGGAGTCTATTGAGGTCGTAGACGACACCACCATTAAATTCATCACCAAGACCCCCGACGCCTACTTCTTATCCACCCTGGCCAACGTCTACCTCTTCCCGCCCAAGGCCATTGAAACGGGCTTTGACCTGACCAAATTCCCCGTGGGTTCCGGCCCCTACAAGTTTGTCAAATACGCCACCGATGACGAGGTCGTTCTGGAGAAGAACGCCGACTTCGCCATTGAGCCCGGCCTGGACGAGGTAGTCTTCAAGATTATCCCGGACAAATCCGTCCTGGCGATCTCCCTCCAGAATAATGAGATCGACCTCGCTACCACCGTCATGCCCAACGACCTGGCCTCTGTGCTGGCCAAAGAGGACCTGACCGTAGTGGCCAACGCCTCCGGCTGGTACCGCTATATGGGCTTCAACTTTGACAACGAGCTGTTCCAGGATCCTGATATCCGCCGGGCTGTCTGTATGGCTATTGACGTGGATTCCGCCATCGCCGCCACCTTCCGGAATGACGCCAACGTGGACATCGCTGTTCGGGCCTACGGTCCTATTCCGCTGGAGTTTGTGGGCGCGGATGAGGAGGCCTGGAAAAAGGTCACCCCCGCCTATGACCCCGAGGGTGCGAAAGCCCTCATCGAGTCCAAGGGCTACACCCTGAACGCCAACGGCATCTACGAAAAGGACGGCCAGGAGCTGACCTTCACGCTGAAGAGCGCCAACTACGACCCCAATATGAAATTCGGGATCATCGTCTCCACTGAGCTGAAGAAAATCGGCATCAACTGCGTATCCCAGCCGACCGAGTGGGCCACGCTGCTGTCCGACCTGAAAGCGGGCAACAAGGAGGCCTTCATCATGGGCGGCGGGAGCACCCTGACCGGAATGAACTCCCTGTTCCACTCCGTGAAGTCCAAGGGAGGTTCCCATGCGCTGAATTATGTAAATTTGGAGTTGGATGTCAAGCTGGACCAGGCCTTCGCCACCATGGACGAGACCGCCCGGGCCGCCCTGCTCTCCGAGGCCTCCTGCATAGCTATGGAGGACTGCGCGGAGCTGCCCCTGTTCTTCGAGTACGCCCAGTGGGGTATGAACAAACGGGTGCAGGACTTTGAGCAGACACCCGCCCTGTACTTCTCCCTGACCAACAGTCAGAGGAATATTACGGTCAAATAACCTCTCCCCAAAAACGATGAGTCCCGGCCGGCCCGGCCGGCCGGGACTCTGATCAACGCCTGGAAGGGAACAAATATGCGGACATATATTATAAAACGGCTGCTTCAGGCAATCCCCACCCTGCTGGTCATCTCGTTCCTGATTTTCTCGCTGCTCTATATCACACCCGGTGATCCGGTCCTGATCATGCTGGGCACCAGCGACAACCAGACCATGACCGAGGAGGAGTATCAGGCCGCCAAGCACGATATGGGACTGGACCGCCCGATGCTGGCCCGCTACGGGGAGTTTTTGACTGGCGCTCTCCGCGGCGATCTGGGTAAGTCCTACATCACTGATGAGGATGTATTTGACACCATCGTCAGCAAGATGCCCGCCACGCTGATCCTGACGCTGGCCGCCATACTCATTGCGCTGATGATCTCCATTCCACTGGGAATTCTGGCCGCCATCCGCCACAACAGCATTTGGGACACGTTGGCTACATTCCTAGCCACCATAGGCACCTCTCTGCCTAAATTCTGGTTTGGACTGGTGCTGATCATCTTCTTCTCGCAAAATCTGCACTGGCTGCCTAGTCAGGGCATCGCTTACCCCCTGGAAGATGGGTGGCTGGCCTTTTTCCGACACCTGATCCTGCCCGCCGCCTCCCTATCCCTGGGCCTGGCGGCAACCCAGACCCGTATGATCCGCTCCAGCATGTTGGATGTCCTAGGACAAGACTATGTGCGCTTTGCCAGGAGCAAGGGACTGAAAGAACGGGCTGTGATTATTGGCCACGCCATGAAAAACGCCATGATCCCGGTGGTTACGGTCATCGGAAGTGAATTCGGATCCCTGCTGGGTGGCGCCGTGGTCACAGAGACCATCTTCTCCTGGCCGGGAATCGGCCGACTGGCTATGAATTCCATCAACAAACGGGACTACCCCATGATCCAGGGCAACACCTTGGTGATGTGCGCTATTTTCCTCACGATCAACCTACTGGTAGATATCGTCTGCGCATGGCTCAACCCCAAGATCCGCCTGGATAAGCAGTAAGGAGGTGCTTTGAGTATGGCAAAAGAAACGCGATCCAAGGAGCAGGTCAAAGCTACATCCTATTGGCAGGATATCAGCCGGCAATTCCGCAAAAATAAGCTGGCCCTGGTGGGACTGGTGCTGTTGCTGACTATTATTATTTTGTGTGCGGGAGCTCCCCTATTCACCTCCTACGACCCGGTCACCGATATGGAACTGATGGATATGCTTCTGCCCCCCGGGACACAGGGGCACATTCTGGGCACCGACGACTGTGGCCGGGATGTATGGAGCCGGCTGCTGTACGGAGGACGTACCTCTATGCTCACCGGCTTGGTGGTGGCCCTGCTGGCCAGCGCCGTCGGAATCCTGGTGGGATGCGTCAGCGGCTATTTCGGCGGACTCATTGACAACCTCTTGATGCGGGTCACAGACATTATGATGTCCTTCCCTTTTCTGGTCATCGCCATCGCCCTAATGGCGGTTCTCGGATCCAGCCAGAAAAATGTGATCATCGCACTGGCTATCGTCAGCTGGCCCCAGTTTGCCCGGCTGACCCGCAGTCAAGTGCTCTTTGTAAAGGAGCAGGAGTATGTAGAGGCCGCTCAGGTGGCCGGCTTCGGCAGCTGCCGTATCATTTTCTGCCACATTCTGCCCAACTGCATGGGCCCTCTGGTGATTCAAACCACCCTGTCGGTGGGAGGCGCCATTCTGTCGGCGGCCAGCCTGAACTTCCTGGGCCTAGGCGGTGACGCCACCCTGCCCGACTGGGGCGTGATGCTCAACCAGGGACGAAGCTACATGCAGAACTACCCCTATTTAACCACCATCCCCGGGATCGCCATCTCCTTGACCGTGCTGGCGGTCAACTGGATCGGCGACGGTATCCGGGATGCTTTTGACCCCAAACTGAGAGCCTAAGAGGGAGCACCATGGAAAAACAAGATGTATTGCTGAATGTTCAAAATCTTCGCACCTGGTTCAACACCCCCGAAGGTGTGGTCAAATCGGTGAACGGCGTCTCCTTCCACGTGGACCGTGGGGAGACCCTGGCCCTGGTAGGGGAATCCGGCTGCGGTAAAACTGTGACAACTCTGTCGCTGATGAAGCTCCTGGGCAAGAACAGCGTGGTCACCGCTGATGAACTTACCTTGAATGGCCGGGACATTCGAGCCCTCTCCAAGGAGGAGGCCCGAAAAATCCGCGGCAAAGAGATCTCCATGATCTTTCAGGAGCCTATGACCTCTCTGAATCCCGTCTATCGCATCCAGCGGCAGCTGGGTGAGATGCTGCGGATTCACAATCCAGGGATCTCTCGGACGGAGGTACACCGGCGCTCTGTGGATATTCTGCGGAAGGTTGGAGTCCCCAATCCGGATGAGCGGCTGAAGGTCTTTCCCCACCAGCTGTCCGGCGGGCTGCGCCAGCGGGTGATGATTGCCATCGCCCTGGCCAGCAATCCCGCCATGGTGATCGCGGACGAACCCACCACCGCCCTGGATGTCACCATCCAGGCTCAGGTCATTGATTTGCTGAAGGAGCTGCAGCGGGATTTCAACACCTCCATCCTACTCATTACCCACGATTTCGGTGTAGTCTCCCAGTTGGCCAACCGGGTGGCGGTCATGTACGCTGGCAAGATCGTGGAGGAGGGCCCCCTGAAGGACGTGATTGAGCGTCCCCTGCACCCGTATACCGAGCTGCTGATCCTCTCCATCCCTGGCATCAAGGTAAAGAAAGGCGGGCGGCTACGCACCATTGAGGGACAGGTCCCCAACCCTCTCTATTTCCCAGAGGGCTGCCGCTTCCACCCCAGATGCCCCAGTGCCTGTGACCGGTGCCACCGGGAGGAGCCGCCCCAGATCACCATTGGAGGACAGACTGTAAGCTGCTGGCTGCGCGCGGAGGAGGGACAGTATGACACATGATCCACTCATTGATATTCAGGACCTTCAGGTTCACTTTCCCATCAAGGGCGGCCTGCTGCGCCGCACCGCCGGGGTGGTCAAAGCGGTTGACCATGTGAGCTTTCAGATTGACAAAAATGAGACGGTGGGCCTGGTGGGCGAGTCCGGCTGCGGGAAATCCACTGTGGGCCGGGCGATTGTCCGGCTGAACGAGGCCACCGGCGGAAAAATTCTGTACCAGGATCAAGACATTCTCTCCCTGCGGGGGGAGGCTCTGCGCAAGCTGCGCCACAATTTGCAGATTGTCTTTCAAGACCCCTACTCCTCCCTAAACCCCCGCTACACCGTGAAGCGGTTGATTGCCGAGGTGCTCACTGTTCAGAAGGGTTACAGCACTTCGGAGGCCTATAAGCGGGTGGGCGAACTGCTGGAGCGGGTGGGCCTGAATCCCATCTACGCCGAGCGGTACCCCCACGAGTTCTCCGGCGGACAGCGGCAGCGCGTTGCCATCGCCAAGGCCCTGGCCCTGGAGCCGGAGTTTATCGTCTGCGACGAGGCGGTCTCCGCGCTGGATGTCTCTATCCAGTCCCAGATTATCAACCTGCTCACCGACCTGAAAGAGAAGTACGGTATTGCTTACCTGTTTATCTCCCACGCCTTGAATGTGATCGAGCACATCAGTGACCGAGTGGTGGTGATGTACCTGGGCTCCGTGATGGAACTGTCTGAGACAGAGGAGCTTTTCCTCCACCCGCTGCACCCCTACACCAGGGCGCTGATCTCCGCCATTCCCATGCTGTCCGGACGGGAACAGCGGGAGCGGATCGTTCTGAAGGGCGATGTGCCCAGCGCCGCGAATGTGCCCCCCGGTTGCCGGTTCCACACCCGCTGTCCCTATGCCTGCGACCGCTGCCGTACGGAACAGCCTGCCATGCGCCAGGCCGCGCCTGGCCATTATGTGGCCTGCCATCAGGTTTAGCGGAGGGTTATGATGAAACAGCAATGGAATTTGGACAGCCTCTATCAGGGGTTCAACGCCCCCCAGTTCATCGCGGACAGCGCCGCAATACTGCGCCTGTCCCGAGAACTACGGAGGTGCGTGGGTCTGCCTGATCCGGCCCGCCTCCAGGAGACCATCTGGACTTGGCTGGAGAAACTGGAGGCCTTTGAGGGTCTCTACCAAAAACTGTTCTCCTATACCTCCTTTCGGTTCAGTGCCGACACCAGCGACGGGGAGGCCTCCCGCAACTTGAGCCGCTTTCAGGAGATCGACAATACCACCGTTGAGGCCCGGGCGGCCTTCCGTGCCCTCCTATGCCAGGCAGAGGCCCGCCGC
This sequence comes from uncultured bacterium, assembly GCA_947073515.1. Classification (GTDB taxonomy): domain Bacteria; phylum Bacillota; class Clostridia; order Oscillospirales; family Oscillospiraceae; genus Lawsonibacter. The sequence continues at coordinate 23,847 of CAMTMC010000028.1, forward strand.
CTGGTGGAGAACGGCGTGTTTGGCGAATACACCTACTATCTACAGGATCTGATCCGCCAGCAGCTGCACGCCCTGCCCCCCAAGGAGGAGGAACTCTTTGCTGCCCTGGAACTCACGGGCTCCAAGGCCTGGGCCAGCTTCCACGCAAAGGCCTCCTCCGTCCAGGGGGCGGAACGGGAAATCGCCCAAATTTCTGCCGCCGCTTTGAATTCCATCAAGGGGGAAGTCCTGACCTCCTGCCGTTTCCGGGGAAATACTTCCCCCCTGCGGGAGGCGTTGGATCGGTACCACTTCGATCCCCGCATCCTGGAAAACCAGCTGGCGGCGGTAGAGCGGTATCTGCCCGCCCTGCGCCAATACTTCCAGATCAAGGCCCAGGCACTGAACTGTCCCAACGGCCTGCCTTACGACGCTCGTGAGACGCTGATTACCGGGACCGGCGGAGACCTTCCCTTCGAAACCGCTAAAGATCTGATTCTGGACGCCTTCCAGGCGTTCAGCCCCGAAATGGGCCGCTTTGGCCGGGACTTCTTCGCGAAGGGCTGGATTGACTGGTCAGACAGTCCCTTTAAGGAGACTGGTGCCAGCTGTGACGCCGTCTGGTTGAATCAAGAGAGCCGTCTACGGCTGCGGTACCAGAACTCCGTGGCCAGCGCAAACAGTCTAGCCCATGAGCTGGGGCACGGATACCATTTCCAGCAGCTATTCGGGCAGAAGATTCTCAACTGCCGCTACGACCTGCCGGCGACAGAGACCGCCTCCAAGTTCTCGGAGCAGCTGTTTCAATGGCAGCTGCGTACCGCTCTGCCAGAACGGGACCGGCTCTTTTGCGAGGAGTTCAGCCTGTCCGCCTTAATCAATACCATTGTGGACATCTTTGCCCGGTTCCACTTTGAGCAGGATCTGTTTACGGCCCGGCAGAACGGGGAGCTGTCTGTGGAGGAACTGGACGCCCTCATGACCCAGGCCCAGCGGAGAAGCTACGGGGATGTCCTGGACCCTCAGCAACAGAACGTCAGATCCTGGGCAGTAAAGCCCCACTACTACAGCGCAAAGCGCAGTTTTTACAACTTTCCATACCAGTTTGGCGCACTGATGTCCGTCTATATGGCAGAGATGTGGAAGGAGAATCCGGCCGCTTTTGTTCCTGCCTATGACCGCTTCTTGGCCTCTACCGGAAAATACAGCGTGCTGGATCTATGCAAGATCCTGGGCGCTGATCTGTTGGACCCTGCCTTTTTTGATACCATCCTCCAACATTTGGTTCTGCGGCTGGAGCGGTTTCAAAAGCAGATACAGGCTTGTGAGGGGCTTCATCAGGGCTGAACCCACAGAAGCATACCGTCAGAACAGCTCATGTCATCCCAAAAGAAGGTTGGCATCGCGTTCTCCTTTGTGGAGCGCCGCCGCCTCTCCCAGTCCGTAAACTGGCGGAGGCCCGGTATCCAGTGAGGAGGCCAGGATCGCCAGCATCTGGGCGTTTTGGGGCTTCCGCTCCAGGCGCCTGTGCGCCAATTTTTCCAGCAAAGGCCGGCCATTCCGCCAGATGATACGGCCCACAGTCCGGATGTTCCGCTCCACAGCTTTCCAGTTGGTCCCATACTGCTTCGCCACTTCCGGGTACAGCCATTTCGTCACCAGCAGAAGGCTGTCCGGCCGCTTCACACACAGTGATACCGCATAGGCTGTGTGAAAAAAGCCGGTATAGTTCGCAGTTACGCCAAGGCTGTACAGCAAGTCATATATATCCGTCATATAAATCCCGTTATCCATCATTCCGCCCCACCTTATCCGACGCTGTTTCCTGCATCTCCCTGTCCCGAGCATAGGCGGCGTCGATTTCGATCCAAAATTCAGCCGCTTCTTCTTCGCTGAACTCCAAGGCCTTAATCAGCCGGAACATTGTGGATGGCAGTGGAAGATGCTCATGGCACTCCATTTGCTGGATACAGTTTCGGGTCACTCCTGCCTTTGCGGCTAAAGCAGTTTGAGACAGCTTCATCCCCTTCCTTCTGCAAACTATTTTTTCTTCCAGGTATTTGCTTACATTAGGGAAGTCTCTACATGCACTTCTTGATTTCGACATTTTTGCCACCTCCTATTAGAAGGATATCGAATTTGTCAGTTTTTGTCTGCCAATTCCTGTTGGCATTGTAAAAAATGTCGAGATACTTTGAAGATAACCCCGTCTTGGATACAAAAAATAACAGCGCCAAGAGGATTGAATCCTCTTGGCGCTGTTGATAGTGGACGATGAAAAGATTTATTCCTGGGGGTTCCCCCGCCTCCGGCGGGGGAACCCCCAGGAGACGGACAGGGCAGGCAGGACAGCAGGATGGCCTTCACCGGATGAACATCGGTAAAGCAGATAGGGCCGAAGAACATGACGAACAGCGCCACCATCATCACCAGCAGGGTGATCTTCTCCCGCCGGTTATTGGGGGGTGTGAGGAAAATTTTCTTCAGGTCGATCTCCACCCTGGTGATTTCTTTTTTCATATCAGCTCAACGCTCCTGTCACTTGTTCAGCCACCCGGATCAGCCCGCCCGAGTGGATAAAGTCCTTCAGGTACTCAATATAGGGGTGGAGCAGCATATCCTTCTCCATTACCGGCACGGTCTTGCCGATCTCAGCCAGCACCGCCGCCGTGGCCGGTGCCCGGCTCACATCCGGATCCACAAACTGCTGCACCCCATACACGCTGAGCAGCTCGATGGCCAGCATGTACTCCAGCTTCTCCGCCATGGGCCCCGCCTTCTTGCAGGCGTTGTAGCCCATGGCCACGTAGTCCTCCTGGTTGCCGCAGGTGGGGGTGTTGTCGATGGTGGAGGGGGTGGCCAGCATCCGCATCTCGTTGAGCAGGCCGGCCTGCACGTACTGAGGGATCATCAGCCCGGAGTTGAGCCCCGGGTTCTTGATGCAGAAGTAGGGGTAGCCGGACAGGGAGCCGTCCACAATGCGGTTGTTGCGCCGCTCGGACATTTTGGCCAGCCCCACGGCGGCGATACAGGCGCTGTCCATCTCCATGCCCACATAGGCCGAGTCGGCGTTACAGGCGGAGATCACATCCTCGTTCCCCTTCTCCGGCCAGATGATGGGGTTGTCGCAGCAGGAGTTCATCTCAATCTCGATGGTCTTCTTCGCGTCCTCCAGGGCCTTTCGGGCCGCGCCGTGGAGCTGGGGGATGCACCGCAGGGAGAGGGCGTCCTGCACCCGCCCTCATACTTCTTCATAATGCCCGAGCCCTTCAGGATCCGGCGGACATTTTCCGAGGCGTTGAGCTGGTCGGGGTGGGACCGGACGGCCATCACCCGGGGATCGAAGGCGTTAATGACCCCCTTCATGGCCTCCAGGGACATAGCGCCCACAATATCGGCGGACTTTGCGGCGTTGAGCATGTCATACAGGGCCAGGGCCGCCATAGCGGTGGCGGAGGTGGTGCCAGAGACCAGGGCCAGCCCCTCCTTGGAGCTGAGGGTCATGGGCTCCAGTCCGGCCCGCTTCAGGGCCTCGGCCCCCTCCAGCAGCTCGCCCTTGTAGTAGGCTTTGCCCTTGCCCAGCAGCACCAGGGCCATGTGGGCCTCGGGGGAGAGATAGCCCACGCTGCCGTCCCCAGGGGCGTAGGGGGTCAGGCCGGCGTTGAGGAAGTCCCGGTACCGCTCCAGCACCGCCATCCGTACACCGCTGTACCCCTGGCCGATGTTCTGCAATACCATAAGCATGATGCCCCGCGCCCGCTCCACGCTCAGGGGCTCTCCCACCGAGACGGAGTGGGACAGGATGATGTTCTCCTGGAGCTGGGCGGTGGACTCCTTGTCGATGGCCTTGGTACACAGGGCGTCGAAGCCGGTGGTGACGCCGTACATCACCCGCTCCTCCTCAACCCACCGCTCCACCAGGGCCCGGGAGCGGCTGACACGCTCTGTGTACGCCGGGGAAAACTCCACCTTCCGCCCGAACCGGGCCACAGAGACGAAATCATCTAACGTGATGGGTTCGCCCAGTACAAGTGTTTTCATCTCTTCCATCTTTAAAACACCTCGTTTACGCCTCAATCTGATCCGCGCTGTCCACGATATCCTTTTTGGTCTCCGGGTCAAAGAAGAACACCTTAAAGGCCGCCGCCACCTGGAAAATGAATACAACCAGCACCACAAAGCCGCCGCAGGCCGCCAGGTACTTCACGCCGTCCACGCCCTGGGCGCCGCCGCCGAAGGCCACCATAACGCAGGCGATCACGCCGATGGACACGCCCCAGACGATCTTCTGCCAGATGGCGGGCTCCTCGTCGTGGCGGGCCCCCTTGGTGCACAGGGCGGCGATGGTGGTGGACATGGTGTCCGCCGTGGTGGAGAAGGCGGCGATGAGGGCCAGGATGATCACCGGAATGATAATCATGCCCAGAGGGACATGCTTCAGGAACTCCCACAGGCCGGTGGTGGCGCCGCCGCTCTGAATGGCGGCGATGATGTCCGCGCTGCCGCTCTTCTGCCACTCCAGGGCGGTGGAGCCCCACACGGAGAACCACACATAGCCGAAGGAGGCGGGCAGGATCCAGTTGACGATCAGGAACTGGCGCACAGTGCGGCCGTAGGCGATGATGGCGAAGAAGATGCCCATCAAGGGGGCGTAGGCGATCCAGATGGCCCAGTCATACATGGTCCACCAGGTGACCAGGGCGGAGCCGCCCACGGTGTAGGGGTCAAAGCCCTACATCCAGAACCGGTCCAGCCAGTAGCCCAGGCCCACGTTGGCCATATTCAGGATGTAGATGGTGGGGCCGATGATGAACAGCAGGACCAGCAGCACGTGGAAGATCTTGGAGGTCAGGCCGGCCAGCCATTTGATGCCCTTGTCGATGCCGGTGACCGAGGCGATGGTAAAGGTGATGGTAATGATGGCGGTCAGGGCCATCCACACAATGGGGCCCTGCTCCACGCCATAGGCGGAGTAGAGGCCGGAGCCGATCAGGGCCAGCCCGGCGCCCAGGGAGGAGGCCAGGCCCAGGGCGATGGCCAGCACGGACAGCACATCCACCAGCACCACCCAGATGCCCTGGGTCACCTTCTCCCCGAAGATGGGGGTGAGGGAGGCGGATACGGAGAATTGTTTTTTGCGATTGAAATACATATAGGCGATAAGCAGGCCGGACAGGGCATACATGGCGTAGGGGATGAAGGTCCAATTGTAGAAGCAGCGGCCCATGGCGAACAGCTCCGCCTCCTGGGTCAGGGGGGTGATGCCATAGCCGTCCAGCTCGCCGTAGATGTTGCCGTAGTAGATGAGGACCTCGTTCACGCCATAGGTAATCAGGCCGGTGGCGATACCGCCGGTAAGGGTCATGGCGAACCAGGAGCCGAAGGAGTGCTTGGCCTTGGCCTGCGGCCCGCCAAAGCGGATCTTGCCTGCCTTGGTGAACAGCAGCAGGGCGGCCAGCAGCAGGGTAACCATGGCCACAATCTGGTACAGCCAGCCAAAGGTACTCAGCGACCAGTCAAACATCGTGTAGGTGACATTGGTCAGCCAGGCGTTGTTGACAATGCCCAGCAGAGCCGCGCCGCCGACGACAACAAAGCAGGGGATGAATACGTCCCAACGGATCGGCTTGTTCTCATGTTTCATGTTTCTCTCCGTATGCGGCGGGTGGGCCGCATACTCTCCTTTCCTTTTACTCTGCCATAAGATACAAGCAAATCTGGAGCCAACCGGAGGAAACCAATCAAATTCATCCTTCTTGCACAAAAGCCGAAGTTTTAATTTATGCACTATCCCAATGTTTTGAGCGGACAGCCCGATTGTGCGGGTGCGGTTTGCGGCGCCAATATGCAAAATTTATTTGCGTATCGCAAAAATTTTATGCGCTCCTTTTGACACAGTACCCGGCGCGATTTACAATTAAAAAAAGAATTGGGGAAGAGAGGGGGACCGTGTATGCTCTATGACATTCTGTTTACCCCGGACGGAGAGGGCCGCTTTCTTGGGGCGGCCTGGGGCAGCAGAGAGGCGGAGGAGCTGTACCGGGACTTGTTTGAGGAGTGGGCCGCCCGCCGCCGCCGGGTGGACACCGCTTTCGACCTGCCCGAGGGGGCGGACAGCGGGGAGCTGGTCTGGGAGGAGGACACCTTTTATTTTCAGCTCCTCCCCGCTCCAGAGGGGAAGCGGTGGCTGCTGTTGAAGCGGGAGGACAACCAGGCCTATCTTCTGCGCCGGGCCCTGGACCAGATTGCCGACGGGGTGCAGATCTATGACAAAAATGCCTGCGCTGTCTACTTCAACAGGGCCAGCCGGGAGATCTCCCACATCCCCGGCGGGGTGAGTGTGGAGGGGCGGCACCTTCTCGACCTGTACAACTTGGACGAGACGGTCAGCACTACCATGACCGCCCTCCAGACCCAGGCCCCGGTTCTGGACCGGGTGGGCCGCTTCCGGGTCAATGACTTCAGCGCGGAGCCCATCGCCTCGGCCAACACCTCCTATCCCATCTTCCGGGAGGGGGAACTGCTGGGGGCGGTGGTTTTTGAGCAGACTGCGGAGCTGGTGGAAAAAAACCTGAAGAAGATGGAGGCCACCCGGCGGGCGCTGGCCAACTTCCCCAAGGGGCCGCCCAAGATCAGCTTTTCCGGCTACACCTTCGACAATGTGATCGGCGGCTGCCTCAAGCTGCGGGAGGCCGTGGCCCTGGCGAAGCGGGTCTCCTCCCAGGAGAGCCCCGTCCTACTGGTGGGCGAGACGGGGACAGGCAAGGAAATTTTCGCCCAGAGCATCCACCGGGCCAGCCGCCGCCGGGGCGGGAAGTTCCTGGCCATCAACTGCGCCGCCGTCCCGGAGACCCTCATTGAGAGCCTTTTGTTCGGTACCCGGAAGGGCAGTTTTACCGGTAGCGAGGACAAGGCGGGCTATTTTGAGGAGGCCAGCGGCGGCACGCTCTTTTTGGACGAGCTGAACTCCATGAGCCTGGCGATGCAGTCCAAAATCCTGCGGGTCCTCCAGGAGAAGACCTTCCGCCGGGTAGGGGGCAGCCAGGATATTCGGTTGGATGTGCGAGTGATCTCCTCCTGTAACGAGGATCCCTTCAAGGCCATCTCAGAAAACACCTTCCGCCGGGATCTGTTTTACCGCCTGTCCACGGTGATGATTGAACTGCCTCCACTCCGGGATCACCTGGAGGACCTGGAGGAGCTGATCCGTTACCACCTGGAGGCCACCGCCTACCAATTTGTTCACGCGGTCACCCGGATCGAGCCGGAGGTTTACAAGATCCTCCGGGCCTACCACTGGCCGGGCAACGTGCGGGAGCTGTTCCATGTGCTGGACTACGCCCAGAATGTCACAGACTCCCAAATTATGGAGGTCCGGCACCTGCCTCCCTACCTGCTGAAGCGCCAGGATGATCCAGCGGCCTTCCCTGCCATCAACTTCTCCCAAAAGGATCTCCAGGGACTGATGGATGACTACGAGCGGGAGATCCTTGTCCAGGCCCTGGAGTACTGCGGCTATAACATCTCTCAGACCGCCAAAACGCTGGGGATCCTCCGTCAGAGCTTGCAATACAGAATCCGGAAATATGGATTGATTTTTTAAATCGCTCCACGGAGGAGAGGGACGAGCCGCTCTACGGGCGGCCAATCGTAGGAGGATAAAGACGATCAGATTAAAATGATAACACCGGGGCTAAACAAAAACCCAGGCATCTGTTCCACATGGGGACAGACGCCTGGGTTTTATGTTAGAGGGTCGCAGGGTTTTACGCCTTTTCCTCCAGGTTTTCTATGAACCTTTGGAGCATTTGCGCCACCTGCCCCCGGGTAGCCTGACTCTGGGGGCTGATCCGCCCGCCGCCGTTACCGCTCAAAATGCCGTTCCCCGAGGCCCAGCGCATGGCGTCCAGGGCAAAAGCGCTGATCTCGTCCCCGTCGCTGAACGCCAGCTCCCCGCTGGCGGGGGGACTGCCGGCGTACCGCCAGAACATCAGGGCCAGCTGCTCCCGGGTGATGGGGTCGTCGGGGCCAAATGTCCCGTCGCTGTATCCGCCCACGATCCCCTGGCTGGCGGCCCAACGTATGGCCTCGGTATACCACCCGTCACCGGCCACATCGGAGAAGTCCATAAGGTAATCCACAGCGGGCCCCCCCTCCTTGGCAAAGAGGATCTGGGCCAGCTGGGCCCGGGACAAGGTATCGTCCGCTCCGAACCGGCCATCGCTGTACCCGCCCATCAGGCCCCGCTCCTGAACGAACCGTACCGCCTCGTAATACCAGGCGTTTTCGGACACATCGGTGAAGGGATTGTCCCAGCGTGTCTCAATGGGCTTATAGGTCACCTTGATTTTCACCCGCCCACTGGGCTGGGTGAAGGTATAGGTGCCGTCCCGGCGGCTTTTAATCTCCACCCGCTTGCCGTTCCAGCTGGTAACGGTGATCTTGTCCACCTCATAGCCCCCGTCTGGCTTAGGGGTAATGGTTACGGTGTCGCCCTGTTTCGGGCTGGAGGGAGAAACGCTCACCGCGCCGCCTTGGTCGGGCTGACTCACCTCCGGCCGGAAGGTGGGCGGCTCATAGGACGAGGCGTCGTCATAATCGTCGTAATCGTCATAATCATCCCGACCGCCGCCTGTGGCCGGGTTCAGTACATAGCCGCACGCAGTACAGGTCTGGGGCCGGCTGGCGGTCGCCCCCGGGCCGGGGATATGGGCCTCCGTCTCCGTATGTCCGTTGTCCCGACGGCAGGTACGGGTGTGGGTCTTGTGGCCGTCAGCGGCCCAGCGGCCCCAGTCATGGCCCAGGGCAGGGATGGCCTCCGTCCGGGTCTCGCCACATTCGCAGGTGTAAGTAAGTACGCCGTCCTCCGTGCAGGTGGCCGGCTGTGTGACAACGCCGCTGTCCCAGACGTGGTCAGGTTCATCCGGGCCGGGCCTCAAGCTGTCGTAGTGGATGGTCATGTTCATCACAGCCGCTCCGGTGTCCCCCAATTTTTGAACGCTATCCCACTGCTCCTGGCTGCCGCCAAAGTAGATATCCGTCACGCCGGAGGATGAAAACGCGGCGAACCCAATCTGTGTCACGCTGCTGGGAATCCAGACCGACTTCAGCCTGCCACAGGAGGCAAACGTCCGCTCCCCGATGCTCGTTACGCCCTCCGGGACAGTCAGACTGGAGAGACCGATACAGCTTGTAAAGGTACCATTACCCAGCTTATCCGCCTTTTTCGGGAGAGTGGCTTCCGTCAGCTTCCAGCAGCCGGAGAACAAATCGTCCCCCAGCGTGACAGGATAGCTGCTGGGGGCGAACTCGGCCCGGGTCAGCCCGGTACACTGGAAAAACGCCCCGTCCCCTACCGCTTCCACACTGGCGGGCAGGGCGATGGACCGGAGGGCTGTACAGCCCTGGAAGGCGCTCCCGCCGATGCTCTCCACCCCCTCTGGAATGGCCACGGAGATCAGATTGGGACACATGCGGAAGGCGCTGTCCCCGATAGACTTTACGCTGGCGGGAATGGTCGCGCCGATCACTTTGCTGTTCTGAAAAGCACCGGAGCCCACATGGGTCACACCATCTTCAATTACAATATTCAGAATCTGGTCATTGAACCGGCTCCATGGATACTCCCCATCCGGCATAGCCCCATTGCCGGAGAGGGTAAGCGTCCCCGACCGGGTCAGTGTCCAGGCAATCGGGCCAACACTGCCCGCCCCATCCTCAATGGGATCATCGGTGGAAGGGTCGTCCGGGTCGTAGCCCTCCGGATAGCGGGTGATATACTGATATGAGGCCTCCACCTCGCTCTTGCTCATGGTACGGCCCCAGTGGACTTTACCGCCGCTTCCATTTACGCTGTAGTTGCCCTCCGCAATCTCGACGCCCGCACCGCTCACCTGGGTGACGATCACCGTGTGGGCGCCGCCGTTTACCCGCAGAATATCCCCAACCTTTACGTCAGAGAATTGGAAATTGCCGTTCATATACATTCTTGCGGGCAGCGCGCCAAAGGCCGCGTCGCTGAGCTCATAGGCGAAGGCGACACAGCCCGCTCCGATGGCGGCAATCCCTCCTTGGGTTCCACCGTTCCAACGGTACTCATGGGTCTCATTCGTCCAGGGCGCGCCCTCCTGATAGCGCTCCTTGTCCTTCAAAGCTATCATGGCCTCATAGGCCTCCTGCTGGGTAGGGACCTTCACATCGGCGCGCGGGGCCGGATTGCGGGTCAAAATCTCTGCGGCGTCCCTTTGCGGCAGGACAGGTTCCTGCCGCGCGTACGCAAACGGCGTGGCGGACAGACACAGGCACAGTGCTAAAGCAGTCGAAAAAGCTCGCTTTTTCAAGGCATTTTCCCCCATTGATTCAGTTTTAACAGAAAATTGAAGTAACCATCTGTATCCTGCCTGAGTATACCACATGAGGTTTTTTGTGTCAATTTCAGTAATTGCCATACAAGCGTCAAATGAAGAACTGCCAGCTCTAGATAAGAGGTCTGGCAGTTCGAGGCAGATTAAGATTGATCGAATTGCAGGTAGAAGATGAGGAGCGAAATAAATTGAGCGGTAGCAGGTTTGGCATCCATCTGGCAACTGGATAATTGCTGGAGACCCAAAGGGTTTCGCCTCCAAATAATATCAATAGCAGAGCGGATATTACGGTCAACCGCTTTCCAGTTGGTTCCCCGCTGTTTGGCAACTTGAGGATAGAGACATTTGGTAACCATGGTCAGGGATTGGGGGTTGCGGATCGCAATTTCAACAGCGGATACAGTATAGTAAAATCCGGTGTAGTTCCCGGATAAGCCAAGGTTGTACAAGAGGCGGGTCAGTTTCTCATTCATGCTCACACACTTTCTGGCGGAAGTTTGTTGTCGGACGGTTTAGTAGGCAGATCGTCTTTAGAAAACAAGTCAGCGACCTCGCATTTAAACAGATCTTTCATAATAAGGAGCATCTTTTGGGTTGGACTATGCTCTCCTGCCTCATACCTCTGCACAGTATGGGGGTCACAGCCAAGCGCCCTGGTGACATCTTCTTGTGAAACACCAGCTTTGACTCGTTCACGTTGGATAGGGTTCTCAGGATGTGCGCCGCCTACTTTTGCTTTGAATTCCTTTTTTTCATGATATGTCCCTCCTGTAAACAATTTTGGGGTATGTCCTCGGATTAAATTTTACAGGAAAAACCGATAAAAGCCCACGACATTAAAGTCGGGTGTGAAAAAAAGCAGAAATTTGTCGTTTTGCACAACTGTGGATACCAAAAAAACGAACCTGCATTGCGCGGGTCCATTTCCACATTACCTATGAAGTAGCATACAATCATATGGCATAGGATCATGTGTCCATCCTCAATCCTCTCATAGCTGGACAGGGGGATCACCAGCCCCGCCTGAACAAACTCATTGATGCCCTCCAGGATGGCCTGATGCAGTTTGTCCTCATCCATGCGGGGCGAGCCGTGGCGGTATTTCGTGCCGAACTCCAGACGGGAGACACACCGCCAGACAATGCGCTTTTTGCCGTTCCTGGCCCATGTGCATCACTTATAGGGCGTACCGCACTCTCCGCACACCAGCAGCTCGGACAGGGTGTATTTGGCGGAGTATTTGCCCTGCTCGGTCTTACCCGTTTTCCGCATCACCTTCCGCTGGCTGCTCCTCCTGGCCATCTCCTCCCGCACCTGATAAAACATGGCCTTTTGGACGATGGCGGGGGATCCGTTCCACATAGACCATGGGGCGGCCCCCTGGTTCTTCTTGATCGTCTCGCTGATGCAGTCGGGGGTATAGGTCTTTTGCAGCAGGGTGTCGCCAATATAACGCTCATTGGTCAGGATATTGCGTATCACCTGATACGTCCAGCCCTGGATGCCGTGGGAGGTGGGGACACCGTCTGCTTACAGCTCCCTTCCCAATTTTTGATAATTCAGTCCGTGGGAGGTCTGGCTGCCCCGGTTCTCCGATGTGTTGTAGCTGTCGATGGTTTCCCGGCCCAGCGCATCGGAGATTTCCTTGGCGTTCTTCCCCCGCCCACTCAAAAATAAAGTACAGTCGCAGTTGTCGCTGATGGTGTCGGCGGCGTCCTTGTAGATGGATTTTAACTGTGATTGACTTTGCAAAATAATAGAAGCCGAGATTTCCCGGCTTCGGATGGTGGCGATCAGCTTGTCAAAGTTGGGTGAGTGTAATTATAGGATTTCCGTTCAAGAGCATTCCTCAAAACTCACACAAACAAAAGCATAACAAAAGACCGTCGACAAAAATCGACGGTCTTTCTGTTGGTCCCCCGACCGATTTCAAATCCGAACTTTTAATCTCATCAAAAGTGACCCGTTCTGAGCCTTCCTTGTAGTTG
>CAMTMC010000029.1 GCA_947073515.1 uncultured bacterium
CTCCCGCTGCTTGAAGGCGCACATCAGCACGTCCTTCTCCTTGCCCGTATAGGCCCCCTGGCCGTGGAGGATGGTCACCCCCCGGTCCAGCCCCCGGAAAATGGCGTCCGAGATCTCCTGGTTCCGGTCGCTGATGATATAGGCCACCTTCGCCTTGTCCATGCCGTACAGCACCCCATCCATGACAATGGAGGTGATATACAACGCCACCAGCCCGTACAGGGCGGTTTTCAGTGCGCCGAACACCGCCGCCACCGCCAGGATCACCGCCAGATCGATGCCCATCAGCAGCTTGCCCATGGGGAGCCACGCCAGCTTCAGCTTCAGCAGGCGGGCCAGCAGGTCGGTGCCGCCGGTGGTGGCCCCCTGCTGGAACACCAGCCCCAGGGACAGCCCCATGAGCACCCCGCCGAAAATGGTGGCCAGCATGGGGTCCATGGGCTGCCAGTCGTAGAGGGGGGTGAGCACATCGATGAACACCGACGAGACGAACATGGCGTACAGCGACGACACCAGCAGCCGCCCGCCGATGAGCTTCCACCCCAGCAGGAACAGGGGGATGTTCAGCCCGATCACCGTCACGCCGATGGGCAGGGCGGGGATCAGGTAGTTGATGATCTGGGCCGCGCCGGTGACGCCGCCGAAGGCGATGCCGTTGGGGGCGTAGCACCACACGAAGCCCAGGGCGTAGGCGGCCGCGCCCAGGGTGATCACCAGAAAGGGGATCAGGGTCTTTTTCACAGTTGCCATAGAGCGGCCTTCTTTCTCAAGGGATCTGGAGCCGGCGGGCGGGTCACAATAGGGTCATCTGTTCCTCCCCCCGGTCCTCCTCCTTGAGGAGTGCCCCGGCGGCGGGGAGGGAACGGGCCCGGTACCGGGCGGCGTTGACGATGTGGGTGGCGGACAGGGGCTTGGCCCACTCCACCTGGTGCTTGGCCTTTACCGCCATCACCCCCACCCCCTGGGTGTTCCGGGTGGTTTTCGGGGTGAGGGAGGCGGTGTGGAACACCACGCACCGCCCGTCGCTGGAGCCCACCGCCATCTCCTGATCCTCCGCCAGCAGACAGGCGGACACCAGGGGGAATTTGTCGCAGTAGGCCCCGGTGAGCTTGCGCCGCCGGGTCTGGGTCCGGTAGGCGGACAGCTCCACCCGGGCGGCCTTGCCGTTGCCGAAGAAAAACAGCAGGTGGGCGGAGTAGTCCCCCGGGGGACAGGCCCAGACGAATTTTTCCTCCGGCTCCATTCCCAGCCGGGTGGGGAGGTAGTCCCCCAGCAGGCTGGCCTTGGAGTCATCGAAGTCGGACAGGCGGGTTTTGTAGCACTGCTGCTTGTCGGTGAACACCAGCAGCTCGTCCCCGTTGGTCCCCTCCCACTGGAGGCAGGGGCCGTCCCCCTCCTTGTACTTCTGCTCCCCGCTCATGCGCAGGGACTGGGGGGTGATCTTCTTGAAGTACCCCTCCCGGGAGATGAACACGTTCACCGGGTAGGCGGGTATGTCCGACCCGGCGGCGGCCTGGACCTCCGCCGCCTGCCGGTACTCGTAGATGATCTCGGTGCGCCGGGGGGCGGCGTACTTCTTTTTGACGTTTTGCAGCTCCTCGGTGATGATCCGCTTGATCCGGTCTGGGGAGCTGATGATCTCCTTCAGATCCGCGATCTCGTCCTCCAGGGAGGCGGTCTCCTCCGTCCGCTTCAGGATATATTCCTTGTTGATGTTCCGCAGGCGGATATCCGCCACATACTCCGCCTGGATCTGGTCGATGCCGAAGCCGATGATCAGGTTGGGCACCACCTCGGCCTCCTCCTCCGTCTCCCGGATGATGCGGATGGCCTTGTCGATGTCCAGCAGGATGCGCTTGAGGCCCTTGAGCAGGTGGAGCTTTTCCTCCTTCTTCTTGCAGATGTGCCAGGTGCGGCGGCGCACCCCGTCCATCCGCCACGCCGTCCACTCCTCCAGAATCTCCCCCACCCCCATCACCCGGGGCACCCCGGCGATGAGGATATTGAAGTTGCAGGAAAAGGTGTCCTGCAAGGGGGTGGACTGGAACAGCCGGGCCATCAGCTTTTCCGGGTCGGTGCCCCGCTTCAGGTCGATGGCCAGTTTCAGGCCGTTGAGATCCGTCTCGTCCCGCATATCGGAGATCTCCTTGATCCGGCCCGCCTTCACCAGCTCCGCCACCTTGTCCAGGATGGCCTCCACAGTGGTGGAGTAGGGGATCTCGTAGATCTCGATGACGTTGTCCGCCTTGATGTGCCGCCACTTGGCCCGCAGGCGCACAGGGCCCCGGCCCGTGCGGTAGATCTCCGCCAGCGCGGCCCCATCGTACAGCAGCTCGCCCCCGGTGGAGAAGTCGGGGGCCTTCAAAATGCCCAGCAGGTCCACGCCGGGGTCCCCCAGGTAGGCGATGGCGGCGTCGCACACCTCCCCCAAATTGAAGCCGCACAGGTTGGAGGCCATGCTGACGGCGATGCCCTGGTTGGCGGACACCAGCACGTTGGGGAAGGTGGTGGGCAGGAGGGTGGGCTCCGTCAGCTTGCCATCGTAGTTGGGCACGAAGTCCACCGCGTCCTGGTCGATGTCCCGGAACAGCTCCTGGCAGATGGGATCCAGCCGCACCTCGGTATACCGGGAGGCGGCCCAGGCCATGTCCCGGGAGTACACCTTGCCGAAGTTGCCCTTGGAGTCCACCAGGGGGTGGAGCAGGGCGCCGTATCCCCGGGACAGGCGGACCAGGGTGTCATAGATGGCCTGGTCCCCGTGGGGGTTGAGCTTCATGGTCTGGCCCACAATGTTGGCGCTCTTGGTCCGGGGCCCGCCCAGCAGCTTCATCTGGTACATGGTATACAGCAGCTTCCGGTGGGAGGGCTTGAAGCCGTCGATCTCCGGGATGGCCCGGGAGACGATCACCGACATGGCGTAGGGCATGTAGTTGACCTCCAGGGTCTGGGTGATGGGCTGCTCCAGCACCTCGGCCCGCAGGCCCATCACGTTGGGGTCCACCGCCCGGGGCTTGTTGGATTCGGGATTTTTTTTCTTGGCCATAACATCAATTCCTATTCATCATAAAGGCGCCCTTGCCTGTGACAGTTGATCTCCCAGGCCGCAAGGCGAGGGCAGAGCCCTTGCCTTGCGGATCGCGCGGGCGGCCAGTGGGGATTACAGGTCTTTGGGGGCGTACTCCAGCCCGAAGGGGGTGGCGGCCAGGCCGCCCTTGCCGGTCTCCCGCAGGGTGTGGGGCAGGGAGTGGCCCACCTCGGCCATGGCGTCCAGCACCTGGTCGGGGGGCACCCGGCTGGTGATGCCCGCCATCGCCATCTGGGCGGCGGACAGGGCGTCCATGGCCCCGATGACGTTGCGCTTCACGCAGGGGACCTCCACCAGCCCGCCCACCGGGTCACACACCAGGCCCAGCAGGTTTTTCACCGCCATGGCGCAGGCGCCGGCCATCTGCTCCGGGCCGCCCCCCTGGAGGTGGACGACCGCGGCGGCCCCCATGGCGGCGGCGGAGCCTATCTCCGCCTGGCAGCCGCCCTCCGCCCCGGAGATGGAGGCCCGGGCGGCGATGACCATCCCGAAGCCGGAGGCCACATACAGGGCCTGTACCAGCTGGTCTTTGGTGGCCCCGAAATGCTTGGCGTAGGGCAGCAGCAGGGCGGGGAGCACCCCGCAGGCCCCGGCGGTGGGGGCGGCCACAATGCGCTTCATACAGGCGTTGCACTCCCCCATGCGCAGCGCGCCGGCCATCACATCGGTGAGGAAGGGGCCGCACAGGGTGTTCCCGCCCTGGCCGTACCGGGCCATTCTGCCCCCGTCGCCCCCCACCAGGCCGCTGTGGGAGCGGTCGGATTCCCGGTAGCTCTCGTCGGCCTGGATCATGGCGTCCAGCATGGCATGCATCTTCTCCCAGGACTGCTCCGGGGTGATGTTCTGCAAATGGCAGTCCGCCTGGCGGATGGCGTCCCACAGGGGCAGGCCGTCGGCCCGGGCCTGCTCCAGCATCTGTTGAATGGAAGTAAAATCAATCATTATTAAGCGCCCTCCTCGTCCGGTGTGTAGCAGGTGACCCGCATGATCCCGGGCAGGGCCCGGATCTGCTGGGCCGTGTCCTGGGAGATGGGCTGGTCGCACTCGATGACCATCACGGCGCTGCCGCCCCGCCCTCCCCGGTTGAGCTGGAGGGTGGCCACGTTCAGGCCCCAGTCGGCCAGCGCCCTGGTGACCTTGCTGACACAGCCGGGCTGGTCGGAGTTGTGGACCACCAGGGTGGGCAGGGCGCCGGTGAAGGAGGTGTCCAGCCCGTCCAGGCGGAAGACCCGGATGCGCCCCCCCCCGGGGGAGGAGGCCCCGACCTCCAGCCTGCCCCCCTGGGCCCCTTCCAAGGTGATGAGGGCGCTGTTGGGGTGTACGTCCCGGAGGGTACAGGGGGAGAAGGTGAAGCGCAGCCCCCGCTCCTTGGCCAGGGCGAAGCTGTCCGGCACCCGGCTGTCGTCGGGGGCGAGGCCCAGCAGCCCGGCGATGATGGCCTGGTGGGTGCCGTGGCCCTCGCCGGTGGAGGCGAAGGAGCCGTGGAGGAGAATATCCGCTTTGACCGGCTCCTGGCCCAGCAGGGAGCGGGCCATCCGGCCGATACGTACCGCCCCCGCCGTGTGGGAGCTGGAGGGGCCCACCATCACGGGGCCGAGAATGTCGAATAGGTTCATAACTGCCTCCCTTTGAAATAGTCCTCCGCCTCCTGGCGGGTTTGGAACATGAAAACGGTTTTCTCCCCGCCGTATTGGCGGAGCAGCTCATATATTCTGGGCCGCTGGGCGGCGGGGAAGTCCAGAATCCACTGGCAGAACTCCGGGTCAAACTCCAGTTCCACCCAGGGCATGTCCTCCCGGACAGCGCCCACCCGGGCCCGGGCCCCCTCCAGGCACAGCTCCACGGGGTAGTCCAGGAAAAACACCGTGTCGCAGGCGATCAACCGGGGCTCCAGGGTGCGCTGGTAGTTGCCGTCGATGATCCAGCGGTCTGTGTTCAGGATTTCCCCCAGGCTCCGGTCAAATTCCTCGGTGGAGACGTTGGTACGGTCCGGCTTGTGCCACAGCCGGTCCAGATAGTGGAGGGGCAGGCCGGTCCGGTCCCGGAGCCGGCGGGCGAAGGTGCTCTTGCCCGCCCCGGGGCAGCCGATGACGATGACCCGTTCCATGGCGGGCCCCTAGGAGATGTCGGCCAGCTCTAAATACTCGTGGCCGTGGCCGGCGATGTGGGCCTTCCGCCCCTGGAGGTCGTCCCCCAGCAGCAGGTCGAACATCTGGGCAGTGCGTTCCACGTCCTCAGGCATGACCTTGATCAGCCGCCGGGTCTCCGGGTTCATGGTGGTCAGCCACATCATGTCCGGGTCGTTCTCGCCCAGACCCTTGGAGCGCTGGACCTCGCATTTTTTGCCCTCCAGGGAGGCGACGATGTCGTTTTTCTCCTTATCGGAGTAGGCGAACCAGGTTTTCTCCTTGCAGGTGATCTCATACAGGGGGGACTCGGCGATATAGACATAGCCCTCCTGGATAAGGGTGGGGGTGAGGCGGTAGAGCATGGTGAGGATCAGGGTGCGGATCTGGAAACCGTCCACATCGGCGTCGGTGCAGATGACAACCTTGTTCCACCGCAGGGCGCCCAGGTCGAAGGCGGCCATGTCCTTGGCCCGCTTGTCCCGGACCTCCACCCCGCAGCCCAGCACCTTCAGCAGGTCGGTGATGATCTCGCTTTTGAAGATCTTGCCGTAGTCCGCCTTCAGGCAGTTGAGGATCTTCCCCCGGACGGGCATGATGCCCTGGAACTCCGCGTCCCGGCTGAGCTTGACGCTGCCCATAGCCGAGTCGCCCTCCACGATATACAGCTCGCTGCGGCTCACGTCCCGGGTGCGGCAGGGGACAAACTTCTGCACCCGGTTGGCGATGTCCAGGGAGCCGGTGAGGTTTTTCTTGATGTTCAGCCGGGCGCGCTCCGCCGTCTCCCGGCTGCGCTTGTTGATAAGCACCTGCTCCCCGATCCGCTGGGCCTCCTGGGGGTTTTCGATGAAGTAGACCTCCATCTGGGAGCGGAGGAACTCGGTCATGGCCTCCTGGACAAACTTGTTGTTGATGGCCTTTTTGGTCTGGTTCTCGTAGCTGGTCTGGGTGGAGAAGTTGCTGCTCACCAGCACCAGGGCGTCTTGAATGTCAGGGAAGGTGATTTTGCTCTCGCTTTTGGTGTACTTGTTCTGTCGCTTGAGCCAGCCGTCGATGGCGGAGACGAAGGCGGAGCGGGCCGCTTTCTCCGGGGAGCCGCCGTGCTCCAGCCAGGAGGAGTTGTGGTAGTGCTCGATGGCCTGTGTTTTATTTGAGAAACAGAAGGAGACGGACAGCTTCACTTTGTATTCGGGCTTGTCCGCCCGGTCCCGGCCCCGGCGCTCGGCCTGCCAGAAGACGGGCTGGGTGAGGGTGTCCTCCCCGGATAGCTCGGCCACGTAGTCGGAGATGCCGTTCTCATATTGGAAGTCGGTGGTCTCAAATTTGCCGTCCACCTGGTTTTTGAACCGAAAGGTCACCCCGGCGTTGACCACCGCCTGGCGCTTCATCACGTCCAGGTAGTACTCCGGGGGGATGTTCACGTCGGTGAATACCTCCAGGTCGGGCTTCCAGCGGATGGTGGTGCCCGTCTTTTTACCCCGGTCGGTAGGCTGGGTTTTCAGCCCGCCGATGTTCTCCCCCTTCTCAAAGTGGAGGGAGTATTGATTGCCCTCACGCCAGACGGTGACATCCATAAACTCGCTGGCGTACTGGGTGGCGCAGGAGCCCAGGCCGTTGAGGCCCAGGGAGTACTCGTAGTTGTCCCCGTCGGTGTTGTTGTACTTGCCGCCGGCGTACAGCTCGCAGAAGACCAGCTCCCAGTTGAACTTCCGCTCCTTCTCGTTCCAGTCCACCGGGCAGCCCCGGCCCTGGTCCTCCACCTGGATGGAGCCGTCCTCAAACCGGGTGACGGTGATGAGGGAGCCGTGACCCTCCCGGGCCTCGTCGATGGCGTTGGACATGATCTCGAAGACGGCGTGCTCGCAGCCCTCCAGCCCGTCGGAGCCGAAGATGACCCCCGGGCGCTTGCGCACCCGGTCGGCCCCCTTCAGGGCGGAGATGGACTCGTTGCCGTAGGTTTTCTTCTGTGCCATGGTTGTTCCTCACATTTCCACGGCGCCCGAGCGGAGCGGGCGCCCACAATATCTCAGATTAATTTTATCAGATATGACCGGGAAAAGTCAAGCCGGGGGAAAGGTTCGAGGTGCCCGCTGGGAAAATTGGTCTCTGGCTCCCTGCCAGAGGCGGGGGAAGCGGAGATCAAGCAGATGTAAAACGCTCCGCTCGGGGCACCTTCTGGAGCGCCCGGCTGGCGGGACGGAAAACACCCGGACAGCGGCGCTGTCCGGGTGGAATCCAGGGTGTGGTCCTGGCTGGAAGAGATCAGAAGTTGGAGAGTTTGGTGTACCGCAGATTCTCGCAGGGGTTGCCGATGGTGGTCCAGGCCTCGCCATCCTCAATGCAGACCATGCTGGTGGAGGCGGTGTGGGCGGGGATATTCTCCGAGGGGTGGCGGCAGATGGCGTTGATCTCGTTCTGGTGGTCAGACATGATCCGCCACATATCCTGGAAGCGGATCTTGCCTGCGGCCAACCGCTCCTCCAGCATCTCGCCGATGCGGGCGTAGCGCTTGTGGGTGGACTGATACTTGGTGGGCGGGGGATTGAAGGGGGAGATCTCAGGCAGCATGTAGTGGTTGGTGCGCCACAGCAGGCCGGAGCCGTCGTCCCGCTGGATATACATGTTGTCCCGGGTGGTCTCAATGACTACGGCCTGGGTGGCATCGGCGGCGATGATGTTCAGGCCGTTCATGCGGGGGTAGGTCTTCAGGCACTCCAGCACCTCGTCCACGGTCTTGCACTGTTCCAGCAGGACCCGGATGTTGACGAAGATATGAGTGCAGTCGATCTCCTCCAGGTTGGGCTTGACCAGGTCGGACCAGAAGCCGGTGGTGGTCACACCCAGGCCGTGGCTGTTGATGCCGCTGGCCGGGTAGGTGACGGTGCCCACGCCGTTGACCTCAATGATATCCCCCTGGGGCAGCTTGCGGTGGAGGACACACTGCTCAATGTGGGTGCCCATGTCCCGGTTCTTGATGAGGTAGGTGTTGCCGTCAATGGAGGCAGGGGCCCGCACCAGCAGCATGCTGCATTCTTGATTGAAATACTCGGTGAGGAAGTAGGCGGGGATGTTCAGGGTCAGCAGATCCTCATAGGGCAGGCCGGACCCCTCGGCGATACCCTGGATCTCCTGGATCTGATTGGGGTGATTGCGCTCCAGGAAAGCGGCGTTCCGGGCGATGTAGCCCTTGTAGAATTCCGGGTCCACCTTGGAGTCGGCCAGTTTCTCCTTCACGCTGAGGATAGCCTGGGCGATGCTGTCCTTCAGGGCCTCGCCCTGCTGGCGCCCCTGCTCCCGGGGAGTGCCGGATACGGTGATGATCGGTTGCATAATAAATCCCTCCAAATCAAAATATGACGGTGATTTAGTCCGCCGCCTGTCCCGTGTAGGGACAGCGGCAGAAGTGTCCCGGGGTAATTTCCACAAGGGCGGGGGCGTCCACAGAGCAGCCCTCCCGGGCCATGGGGCACCGGGTATGGAAGCTGCAGCCGCTGGGCTGATTGATGGGGCTGGGCAGGTCGCCCTCCAAATGGATCCGGCTGCGCTGGGCGTCCGGATCGGCGATAGGCATGGCGGACAGCAGCGCCTGGGTGTAGGGGTGCTGGGGGGAGGCGAACAGCTCTCCCTTGGGGGCGTACTCCACGATCTTGCCAAGGTAAAGCACCGCCACGTGGCTGGAGATGTGGCGCACCACCCGCAGGTCGTGGGAGATGAACACCAGGGTGAGGTCCAGCTTGCGCTGCAGCTCCATCAGCAGGTTGATGATCTGGGCCTGGATGGACACGTCCAGGGCGGAGACACATTCGTCACACACCACCAGCTTGGGCTCTACAGCCAGGGCCCGGGCGATGCAGATGCGCTGGCGCTGTCCGCCGGAGAACTCGTGGGGGTACTTGCCCAGGCTGTCCTGGTTTAGCCCCACCATGTTGACGAGTTTGGCGGCCCGTTCCAGGGCCTCCTGCCGCCCGCAGATCTTGTGGATGAGGAAGGGCTCGGCTAAGATGTCCTTCACTTTGATCCGGGGGTTCAGGGAGGCGTAGGGGTCCTGGAAGATAATCTGGACGTCCCGCCGCACATTGCGCAGCTGGGCGGGGGACAGTTTGACCAGGTCCTCCCCCTGGAAGATGACCTCGCCGGCAGTGGGTTCAATGAGCCGGAGGATAGTACGGGCCAGGGTGGATTTACCGCAGCCCGACTCTCCCACTAGCCCCAGGGTGTCCCCCTGGTGGATGGTCAGGTTAATATCGTCCACAGCTTTTACATAGTTCTTGGTGCTGCCCAGGGGGCCTCGCTTCACCGGGAACCATTTTTTTACTCCCCGGATGTCCATTAGGACCGGTCGGTTTTCCAGTTTACTCATGGCTGCACCTCCTCTTCCCATTGGTCAGAATACATCCAGCACTTGACACAGCGGCCGTCCTTCTGGAACGTGGGCGGGACCTCCCGGGAACAGATGCTCTGGGCGTGCTTGCAGCGGTTGTGGAAGGCGCAGCCCGGAGGCAGCTGGTAGATGCTGGGCACGTTGCCCTCGATGGTGACCAGCTCTTTCCCGCCATCGTCCTGGGCGCTGGGCAGGGAGGTGAGAAGGCCCCGGGTATAGGGATGGAGGGGATTGTGGAACAGGTCCCGGACTTGGGCGGTCTCCACAATGCTGCCGGCGTACATGACGGCCACCTTGTCTGCCATCTCAGCGATGACGCCCAAATCGTGGGTGATCAGGATGATGGAAGTGCCGAAATCCCGGTTGAGCTGCCGTAGCAGGTCCAGAATCTGGGCCTGGATGGTGACATCCAGGGCGGTGGTGGGCTCGTCAGCGATGAGCACCTCGGGCTGGCACAGCAGGGCCATGGCGATCATCACCCGCTGGCGCATGCCGCCGGACAGCTCAAAGGGGTACTGGCGCAGGCGGGTTTCAGGGGAGGGGATGCCCACGGTGCGCAGCATGTCCACCACCCGCTTCTCCTGCTCCGACTTGGGACAGGGGGAGTGCAGGCGGATGATCTCGGACAACTGGTTGCCGATGGAGTACAGGGGGTTCAGGCTTACCATAGGCTCCTGGAAGATCATGGAGATGTGGTTGCCCCGGTAACCCTGCATCTGCTTCTCTGTCAGGGACAGCAGGTCCACATCCCCCAGCTTGATGGAGCCCTGGATCTGGGCGGGCGGGGACTGGAGCAGGCGGATGATGCTCTTGCTGGTGACGCTCTTGCCGGAACCAGATTCGCCTACCAGGCCCAGCTTCTCACCCTTAGCCAGGTCGAAGCTCACGTTGTTGACAGCGGCCGCCCGGCCGTATTTGGTGGTGAAGGTGACGGTTAGGTTTTCAACAGTTAAAATTGGTGTACTCATTCTCACTCACCTCCATCAGACATCCAGCTTGGGATCTAAATAGTCCCGGAGCCAGTCCCCCAGCAGGTTGACGCCCAAAACAGTTAAAGAGATCATCACGCCGGGCAGAATAGCCAGCCAAGGGGCGCTATTGATATAAGTGCGGGCCTCAGACAGCATCCGGCCCCAGGTGGGTACCGTGACAGGGACACCCATGCCCAGGTAGCTCAGGGCGGCCTCCATCAGCACGATCTTGGCCAGCTCCAGAGTGGCCAGCACAATGATGGGGCTGACCACGTTGGGCAGGATGTGCCGGAAGATGATCCGGCTGTTCCTGCCACCCATGGCCCGGATAGCTTCCACGTACTCCATCTCCTTCAGGGACAGGAACTCGCCCCGGATCATACGGGCGTACCGCACCCAGCCGCTGATGGCGGCGATGATGATGACGTTGAGGATGCTGCTGCCCAGAACGGCGGCCATAAACAGGGCCAGCAGGGTGAAGGGGAAAGATAGCTGAATATCAACGAGCCGCATGATAACCGCGTCCACCCACTTGCCGTAGTAGCCGCTGAGAGCGCCCATGACCACGCCTACCAGCACGCCGAAGAAGGCGCCGCCAAAGGCCACCAGCAGAGTGACCCGGCTGCCGTAGAGTAGGCGGGCCAGAGTGTCCCGGCCCAGCTGGTCGGTGCCCAGAAGATGGGCGGGCTCATCGCTGGAGGGCCGGTCCTCCTCTGTCTGGGACCAGACGGGTGGCAGCAGCTTGTTCATCACGTCCTGATCGTTAGGGCTCCAGGAGGTGATCAAGGGGGCAGCCACGGTGGAGAGCAGAACCAGGATAATAATCATTAGGCCGATCAGCCCGGTCTTGCTCTTGACCATGCTGGAGAACATTTCTTTCATCTCGATCCCTCCCTTACTGCAGCTGTACCCGGGGGTTGATGACACAGTACAGCACATCCACTACAAAGTTGACGATGACGAAGGAGACCGCCAGGATGAAGACGATGGCCTCCACCACCATAAAATCGCCGTTGGTGATGGACATCACCGCCAGCCGGCCCACGCCGGGCCAGCCGAAGACGGTCTCGACCACGATGGCGCCGCCCACCATATTGGCGATCTGCATACCCAGCACGGTGATAATGGAGGTGAGGGCGTTTTTGAAGGCGTGCTTCATCACCACCATCCAGGCTCCCAGCCCCTTGGATTTGGCCACGTCGATGTACTCCTTGTTCATCACGTCCAGCATATTGGAGCGCAACAGCCGGGTAATGGTGGCCGCCGTGTTGACACTCAGCGCCACGGAAGGCATGATCAGAGACTTCCAGGACTCCGCCCCCGAGGTGGGCAGCCAGCCCAGGCGGACGGAGAAGAGCAGCATCATCATAATGCCCAGCCAGAAGCCCGGTATGCACTGGCCCAGCAGGGCGGCGACCCGGATGAGCACATCGGACACAGTGCCCCGGCGTACGGCGCTGACTACCCCCGCCGGGATGCCGATCACCGTGGCGATGAGCAGGGAGACGGCGGCCAGCTTCAGGGTGGCGGGCAGCCGCTCCAACACCACATCCAGGGCGGGCTCATTGTAGTTATAGGACTGCCCGAAATCACCTACCACAGCGCCCTTTAGGAAGCGGCCGTACTGGATCAGGACAGGGTCGTTGAAGCCCATGACCTCGCGCATCTCCTCCATATCCGCTTTGGAGGCGCTGGGCGGGAGCATCAGCTCCACCGGGTCCCGGGCCAGATTCAGGGCCACGAAGACCAGCAGCGTGATGCCCAACACCGAAATTAGAGAGTATAACAGGCGTTTGCTTAAATATTGGGCCATACTTTATCACCTTTCTTACCGCAAGTTGGAAGGGGCTGTGTCATAGGGATATCGCTTTAGAGAGAGGGAGAGGGACTGGAGAAACCGGGCGGTTTGCTCCAGTCCCTCGTGGAGTCGCGGAAAACGCGGGAACGGTTCAGAGGGGGATCAGGCCAGGTCGCAGTTGAAGAACAGCTTCATCTCATCGGCCCGGGGCTCCCAGTTGAGCAGCTTGGTGTTGTAGGCGTAGATGGTAGAGGGCTGATACAGGATCAGCGCCGCCGCGTCATCCAGAATAAACTGCTGGATCTGAGAGTTGAGGGCGTCCCGCTCGGTCTGATCCACAGTGACAGAGGCCTTTTGACGCAATGCGTCAAACTCGGGATTGGTGTAGGTGGAGTACCGTTCGCCAGTGCAGAAGGCCAGTTTAGTCAGCAGGTCAATGTTGGCGTAGGGGCCGCCCAGGGAGTTCAGGTACAGGGGGGCCACAGTACCGGCGGCGATCATCTCCCGCTGCTGGGCGGAATCCTGCTCCAGCAGCTCCACCTTGATGCCCACCTCGCCCAGCTGGGCGGCGATAAACTGCATCACATCAGAGCCGTCAGCGGAGGACTGGCTGTAGGAGGCCTGGACTGCAAAGCCGTCGGGGTAGCCGGCCTCGGCCAGCAGCTGCTTGGACAGCTCAGGGTTGTAGTCAAAGCCTTTGATGGCGGCATCATAGCCGTCATACTCCGGACAGGCCATGCTGGCCAGGGGGGAGGCGTATCCGTCCAGCACACCGTTGATCAGCTTGTCAAAGTCCACAGCGTGGCAGATGGCCTGGCGGACCTTCAGATTCTGGATAGGGCTGTCTACCAGGTGGTTAAAGCTCAGATAGGTTACACGGCTGGCGGGGTGAGCCACCACATTGATGGAGTCCAGGGCGTTGAGCCGCTCCATCTCCACGCTGGGGATGCCGGCGGAGAACATGACCTCACCGGCCTCCAGGGCGGCGATCCGGGAAGCCACCTCGGGGATGATATTGAAGGTGATCTTGTCGATGCTGGGCTTGCCGCCGAAATAGCCGTCATAGGCCTCCAGGATCACATGCTCGTCCTTGGACCACTCGGCGAACTTGTAGGGGCCGGTGCCGATGGGGGCCTTGGCGAAGGCCTCGTTGCCCACCTGCTCGGTGTAGGCCTTGGGGATGATGTGCACATAATTCAGGCGGAGCAGGATACCAGGGTAGGGCTCCTCAGTGGTGATGTTCACGGTGTAGTCATCTACAACAGTGGCCTTCAGGAAAGAGAAGTCGGAGTACAGCTTCCAGGTATTGTCGGAGGCGATGGAGTCCAGGGTAAAGACCACGTCCTCCGCTGTGAAGGGGCTGCCGTCGTGGAAGGTGACATCCTTGCGCAGGTGGAACTGCCAGGTCAGCTCGTCAAGCTGTTCCCAGCTCTCGGCCAGATCGGGCGCGGGCTTCATGCTGGCGTCGCTTGAGACCAGCTTGCTGAAAATGTGGCTCATCATGCCGGCGGTCACGGTGC
This sequence comes from uncultured bacterium, assembly GCA_947073515.1. GTDB lineage: Bacteria > Bacillota > Clostridia > Oscillospirales > Oscillospiraceae > Lawsonibacter. The sequence continues at coordinate 13,882 of CAMTMC010000029.1, forward strand.
TGCTGGCGTTGCGGGGGTCCAGCGCGGCGATGTCGGCCTCCAGGGCCACCCGGATCTCCTTGGGACCGGTGGTGCTGGAGCTGGAGCCGGAGGTGGTCCCGGGGTTGGCGGAGCTGCCGCCCTGGCTACCGTTGTCTCCGCCGCCGCCGCAGCCGGCCAGCATTGACACGGCCATTGCGAGAGACAGGGCAAGGCTGAGTATTTTTTTCATTTTGTTTACCCTCCTAATGAGTATTTGATTAACGGGCGGAACGGCCCGGAAATCACAGGGTTTAGAAGCCGTGCCAATGGTTGGAGAAGGCGGCCCGGCGGCGGGAACAGCTTCAAACATGCGCCCTTATGGGTGTAGGCTCCGGAACCTGTATGAATTTACGAGGAGTACAGGGGCTCAGTTGCCCAACATAATATTAAGGATTTCCACATCAGTGGACTTCATGCCTACCCGGCCCATGCGGCCGATGTTCTGGATGGTGCCCTCCACATCAGTGGTGACCAGGCCCTCCTGGGGCTGGAACACCCGGTTGTGGACGCCCATCTTCATGCCCAGCAGAGCGGTCTGGAGGGCGGTGGAGATCTTGGCGGCGCAGGAGGACTTGGCCCCGTCGCAAACCATACCGCCCACGGTGGCGATGGTGTTGGTGATGGTGTCCTCCAGCACGGTATGGGGATGGTCCAGCAGGTAGCACACGCCGCAGGCGGCGCCGCATGCGGCGCTGACCACGCCGCAGTAGGCGGACAGGCTGCCGATATAGCTCTTCTGGTGGACAGCGGCCAGGTTGGACACCACCAGGGCCCGCAGGAGCTTCTCATGGCTGGAGCCGTAGTGCTGGGCGTAGATGACCACAGGGACGCTGACAGTGATGCCCTGGTTGCCGCTGCCGGAGTTGATGACAACAGGCATGGGGCAGCCGTTCATCCGGGCGTCAGAGCCGGCGGCGGCGTAGGCCCGGGCCTTCAGGCCCACAGTGGGGGAGCTGTTGCCCTCCAGCAGGGTGCGGCCCACCTCGGCGCCGTAGGGGTTGGCCAGGCCCTCCTCACAGATGGCCATGTTGCAGGCGATCTGCTCCTCCAGCAGGGGCTGGATCTCCTCCAGATTGACCTCCTTGGCAAATTCCACGATATTCTCGATGGTGAGGAGCTTGCGGTCGCCGGCGGGGCCGGACTGCTCCTCCTGAACGGCGGCGGGCTGAAGCTGGCTTACCCCGTCCTTTTCCATCCGGGTGATGTTCCGGTGGGTATTCTGAATCTCCACCAGGGCGGTGTGGCCGCCCCCGGAGACCTCCACCACAATGTACAGGTTGGCCACGCCCTCAATGAGCTTGCAGGCGCAGAAGTCCTTCTGGAGCAGGTCCCGGACCTCCTCCCGCTGCTGGTCGGTGATGCCGTTGAGGACGGCCAGCTCCTGGTCGGGGTCGCCCCCCACAATGCCCAGGGTGGCGGCCACGGCGATGCCCCGCTGCCCGCCGGAGTTGGGGACGGTGACGCCCATGACGTTTTTCACGATATTGCCGCTGCAGGACACGGTACATCGCTCAGGCATTGTGCCCAGCAGCCGCCGGGCCACGGCGCCGGCGTAAGCGATGGCGATGGGCTCGGTGCAGCCCAGGGCCTTGACCAGCTCCTCTCGCAGGATAGTCAGGTGGTTATGATAGATGGTTTGATCCATGTCAAGTTCTCCTCTTCCGGGCGGTCACGCCCTTTTTTTGGAAGTGTCACAGGTGTGGAGTGTTTCTCTGTGGTTCCCCCGCCAATGGCGGGGGGTGATGCGGGTCAATCTCCCTGGAGGACACTTTTTTGGGGAATAGGCTTGCGCTATACAATGAAATATAATAAAATAGCGGAAAAATGACAATTAAAAGATTGGAGTGACGCGGGATGGTCAGCTTGACCAGTCTGAAATACTTCTCCGTAGCGGCGGAGGAACTGAACTTTACCCGGGCGGCGAAGCGGCTGTTTATCTCCCAGCAGGCCCTGAGCACCCACATCTCCAAGCTGGAGGAGTACTATGGGATTAAACTCTTTGACCGGGGGGCGCCCCTGACCCTGACGGAGGCGGGCCGGGCCCTCCAGGCCCACACCAAGAGTATTTTCCGCAGCGTGGACGACTACGCCCGGGAGGTGCAGGACATCAAGAATTTCCGGCAGGGGGAGCTGACCATCGGGATCCCAGTGACCCGGGGGACCATTATGCTGCCGCCCCTGCTGTCCGCTTTTCACCAGATGTTCCCCCAGGTGACCCTCCATCTGGTGGAGAAGTCGGGGACCGCCGGCCTGGTTCGGGAGCTGTACGACGGCACAGTGGACCTGTTCATCGGCTACCAGCCGGAGGACACCGGGGATCTGGCCGTGGTCCCCCTATTTGAGGAACAGTTTGTGGTCCTGGTGCCCAACCGGATGCTGAAGGAGTACTTTGGCGGGAGCGGCCGGCCGGAGGCCGGGAAGGGCCCCGTGCTGCTGGAGTACTTCTCCCGCCTGCCCTTTGTGGCCCAGAATCCGGGGACGATGGGGGGTGAGGTCTTCCAGACCATCTGCCGGGGCGCGGGCATCCAGCCCCAGGTGGTGGTCTCCACCCAGAACCTGATTACCGAGGTGTCCCTGTGTATGGAGGGGCTGGGGGCCTGTGTAGTCCCTCTCACCTTCCTCTCCCCGGACCGGCGGCTGTCAGATTACGGCAGCACGCCCCTGTTCAGCGAGGAGGGGTTGAACCGGCTGACTGTTTTTCCCCTGGACAGCGGCCAAGTGGGTACCTTCCAGATCAGCGTGTGCCGCCTGCGGAACAAGATGCTCACCCAGGCGGGCCGGGAGTTTATCAGACTGGCCAGGGAGATCTATGGGGATGTGCCTAAAAATGACAGATCTCCTCAATTTCATTCCGGGCCGCGCCGATAAAGGCCAGCATCTCGTCATCCAGGGGATAGCGGATGACACAGCCGGGGGTGAGGATCAGGTTCCGCCCCCCCGTCATTTGGAAGGAGCGGTAGATCTGATTCTGGATGGCGCCGAAGTTCCGGTTGGTGATGTCAGTGCGGTTCAGCCCGCCCATCAGACATTTACCGGTGAGGGCGCGGGCCTCGTCCAGATCGGGGAAGGTCTCCCAAGCGTGCCAGTTGAAAATCTGGACCGGGTAGTCCTTCAGCACCTGGAAGATGATGTGATTGCCGTGGCAGTGGATGGTGTTCATCCAGCCGCCCTTGGCGGCCTCCAGCACCTGGATGTCATAGGGCCTGCCGTACTCCAGGTACTGCTGGGTGGAGCACTTGTCGTAGGTGCTCATCTGGGAGGCCAGGAAAATGCCGTCGGCCCCCAGGCGGATGGCCTCGGCGGCCAGCTGGGCGGTGGTCTGGGTGATGACCTCCAGGGCGGCCTTCACCTCCTGGCCATGGCCCTCGTTGATGTAGGACATGAGCTTGCCGCCGCACACCTTGTCAGCGATGGTGACGGGGGTGAAGACGGTGAAGAGGACAGGGACCTCCTCCCCCTTCAGCTTGTCCAGCACCAGGGACAGGTGGCGCAACTCCCGGGCCAGGCTGCCCTGGTCGCAGGGGCGGACGGTGAGCTTGGACCAGTCCTGGGGGCCGCTGATGGGGGTGCTGACGATTTTGGCGGCGCCCCCTTTGACGATCTCGGAGTAGTCCACCGTACAGCCGAAGTCCTCCACGGCGTACATGCCGTTGTTCATAGTCTTGACGAAGTCGAAGTCGTACTGCTTGTAGAACTCATAGGTCTTCTGGGCGATGGCCTCCGGGTCCAGATCGGTGCCCGGCATATGGCTCCAGAAGGAGTAAGGGATCTTGTCCGGTTTCTCGCCCCGGATAACGGCCTGGATGCGTTCTTTTTTTGTCATAGTCATCATGTGATACCTCACAATACAGTTGAAACAGTGGGTTTACTTGCCCTTAATGATAATTTGATCCCGGGGGGAGTTGGTCAGGAACTCAAAGCCGGCGTCCGTGACCAGAACGGTGTCGCTGTGGCGGACAGCGCCCAGCTGGACGCTCATGAGCCCGGGCTCCACAGTGAAGATCATGCCGGGGGCCAGAGCCAGCTTGCTGCCCTTGGTGACCGAGGGGAACTCGTGGCTGGACAGGCCCATGCCGTGGCCGCACCGCCCGGGGAGGATATCCCCAAATCCGGCGTCCTGGTATACTTCCATGGCGGCCAGGTACAGATCCTCAAAGACCGCCCCGGGGCGGATCATGGAGAAAATCCGGTCCCGGGCCCGGAGCATGGCATCATAGGCGCTGGCGCGCTGGCCGTTGACCTGGCCCACCATGACGGTGCGCTCGTTCTCCACGTTGTAGCCGCCTACCCGGGCCCAGCTCATGGGCATGGTCAGGTCGCCGGGGACGGGCACATAGCTGGTGGGGCAGTCGCAGCCGTAGGTGAGCCGCTCGTTGGACATACACCACACCACCAGGGAGTCGATGTCGGCGGTCTCGGAGTTGGAGAAACCGGACACCTCGTACTGCTGATACCGCTCCTGCCAGCGCTGGCGCATGGCGTACTGGCCCTCCGTGGCGGCCTGAGCCTCGCTGGCGCCGCCGTTCAGCGCCTCGATGGCCCGAGTGACCCCCAGATCTACCAGCTCGCCAGAGATCCGGCACATCTGGATCTCGTAGGGGTCTTTGATGAGCCGCAGATCCATGGCGTCCTGGGAGATGTCCACGCAGGCCCTGACGTTCAGCTTATTCCGGAGGTTTTCCAGGAAGTTCATATTGGCGTAGTCGCCTTCCACCCCGAGGGTGAGGGGACCGCCGCCCAGCAACTCCCGCATGGCGTCCGCGGCGTCCATCGCCACCGCCTGGGTAGCCCCCCATTTGCCGTAGCACAGCACTTTATCCACGGCGCCTTCATTGATGGCGTGGTCGTGGCGGATGCTGTGGACCAGCAGGAAGGCGTCATCCCCGGTGATGATGAAATAGGGGACATGGCTGATGATGATTGGGTTGAAGTTGCTGAAGTAAAACACATTCTCGGGGCGGGTCATAATAGTGACATCAACGCCCCGGCGGTTCATCGCCTGCCGCATGCGATGGATTCTCTGCCGCACATAGCCCCGCAGCTCAGGTGTGGAGCGCTTCTCCTCTAACACGTCCATATAAACCTCCCTGGTGCCCCACGGAGGCAGTCCGCTGGGCAACGCTTGTTTTAATGTACTGATAGGATAAAGATATCCCAGAATCAAAATCCCGTCTAACAGAAAAACACAGATATAGACAGTAATTAGATTGTGAAAAGGGGCAATATCCTGAAATATTTGGGATGACCTTGAAATAATGCACAAAAATTGCGGTATAATTTTAGCGAAAACACCGGAATGTGTTTGGGGACGGCGGAGGGAAGCGCGCAGCCCCTAGGCCGCCGCGGGATGTTAGAACCTGTATCCGGCATTGATGATGATAAATACAGGTTCTTATTTACCGAAGATCTGGGCGGCCCGCTCCATGTTCTCCATAATAGGCACGGAGAAGGGGCAGCGCCCCTCGCAGGCCCCGCAGGCCAGGCACTCCCCGGCGTGGTGGGGCAGGGCGGCGTAGTGTTCCCGCACGGTCTCCGGCACCTGGCCCTGGGCCCTGGCCAGATTGAGGAACTTGGTGACATCCGCCACGCTGATCCCCGCCGGGCAGGGGGCACAGTGGCCGCAGTACATGCAGTGGCCCTTCCAGCTGATTTTTGGCATGGCGGCGAAGGCGGCGGCGTAGTCCTTCTCGCTGTCCGGGGCGGTGGCGTAGGCTACGCAGGCCCGCAGCTCCTCCAGGGTGCGGGCCCCGCACATCACCGAGGCCACCCCGGGCCGGGTGAGGGCGTAGTGCAGGCACTGGGCGGGGGTGAGGGCTACCCCGGCAGGGGAGTACTGGCTGAGCAGGTCGCCGCCGCCAAAGGCCTTCATCACCGTGATGCCCACTCCCTGGCGCTGGCAGCTCTCATACAGGGCCTGGCGCTGGGGGTCCATGTTCACCAGGGGTTTCTCATAGGCCGATTCCGCCCACAGCTGTTCCACGTCCTCCCCGGCGGGCTGGAGGTCGTAGCAGGGGTTGACGCTGAACATGAGCACGTCAATGAGCCCGCTGTCCACCGCCGCCTGGGCCACCTCCGGGTTGTGGCTGGACAGGCCGACACAGCCGATGGTCCCGGCGGCCTTCAGCTCCTGGACATAGGCCATGACAGGGCTGTTTTTGACCTGGGTCTCCCAGTCGTCTATGGAGTCCACGTAGTGGATCATGCCGATCTCCACAAAGTCGGTGCCCAGCCGGTCCAGCTGGTCCTGGAACCCGGACTTCACCTGGCCGATATCCCGGGTGCGCTGGTACTGGCCGTCCTGCCAGACGGAGCACAGGTGGGCCTGGAGGGCAAACTTCTCCCTGCGGCCCGCCAGGGCCCGGCCCAGCCGGGAGCGGAACTCCGGGTTGGGGCTGTACAGGTCGATGCAGTTGACCCCGGTCTCCTCCATCAGGTCCACAAAATCCTTCACCTGCTCGTAGGGCTTGTCCATAAAGCCCTCGCAGCCGATGCCGATTTCACTGACCTTTAGGCCGGAGCGGCCCAATGTTCTATAGTTCATAGATCTCCTCCTTTGGGCAGGGAGGGGCCGCCCCAGGGGGCGGAGCACCCGTAACCCTGCAAGAAATTTCCTGGATTCTCCAGGATCGCAGATCATCCCACCATGAATTATCTATAGAATAGGCTGGGAAGTCAAGGGAAGATTCATTTTTCCGGTTCTCCCTCCGGGGGGCGGGGGAACCGGATATCAAAACCCTCCCTTTGGGACCCTTCTGGAGATTTACACCGGGGAAAATCCGTGGTACACTGGAGAAAAACAGATAGGAGGACAGGGTATGGAAGAACAGCTCGCTACCTTACAACAGTGGATTGACGACAGCCGTTCCATCGTCTTTTTTGGGGGAGCGGGGGTGTCCACCGAGTCGGGGATCAAGGACTTCCGCAGCGTGGACGGCCTGTACAGCCAGCGCTACCGCTGGCCCCCGGAGGAGATTTTAAGCCGCACCTTTTTTGACCGGGACCCGGAGGAGTTCTACCGCTTTTACCGGGACAAGATGCTCTGCCTGGACGCCCGACCCAATGCCGCCCACCGGAAGCTGGCGGAGCTGGAGGCGGCGGGGAAGCTACTCGGGGTCATCACCCAGAACATCGACGGACTGCACCAGGCGGCGGGGTCTCAACGGGTGTGGGAGCTCCACGGCTCCGTCCACCGGAATTTCTGCGTGAAGTGCGGGAAATTCCATCCGGTGGAGTTTGTCCGGGACAGCCAGGGGATCCCAACCTGCTCCTGCGGCGGGACAGTGAAGCCCGACGTGGTCCTATACGAGGAGGGGCTGGATAGCCGGGTGATCCAGGGGGCGGTGGAGGACTTGCGAAAGGCCGGCCTGCTCATCATCGGGGGCACCTCCCTGGCGGTGTACCCGGCGGCGGGGCTGATCGACTACTTCGGCGGGGGACGGATTGTCCTCATCAACAAGACCCCCACCCCCTACGACCGCCGGGCGGACCTGGTAATCCCGGCGCCCATCGGGGAGGTTTTGGGGCGGATTACGGTGAAATAAAAAATTTCCAGCCGGATTTTTGGGTGAACGGGCCGGAAACGAACACAATAGACAAGGAGTTTTGAACATGTTATTGGTAGAATATCCCAAGTGTACCACCTGCCAGCGGGCAAAGAAGTTCCTGGACAGCCGGGGCGCCGCCTACACCGGCCGGCACATCAAGGAGGAAAACCCCACCGCAGATGAGCTGCGGGCCTGGTGGCAAAAGAGCGGCCTGCCCCTGAAGAAGTTTTTCAACACCTCCGGCCTGGTGTACAAGGCCATGGAGCTGAAGGACAAGCTGCCCGCCATGACCGAGGAGGAGCAGCTGGCCCTGCTGGCCACCGACGGGATGCTGGTGAAGCGGCCCATCCTGGTGGGGGAGGATTTCGTGCTGGTGGGCTTTAAAGAGGCGGACTGGTCCGCTAAACTGTAAAATTCCCCAAATTGACTGAGGAAAACCAGGTTTTTTCTGCCAGCCCATCCACCACCGGGATGCGGCCCGGGGGATTGGAAATGGTGGAAGTCCTCTCCACGGTTGAGACAGCGGTTCCCGGGCTATAATGAGTGGGCGGGCGGCAACGCGCCGCCCGCTTTTTTTGTTTTGATAAGGGAGGTGGAACAGTGGAACAAGAACCAAAACAGAAGATCGGCCCGGGAGTGATGGCGCTGGCGGCGGGGCTGGCGGCCTGCCTGATGCTGGCCCTGTCTCTGGCTGGGGGCCGGGCCCGGGCGGCGGAGGCCTCCGCCCCGGCGGTGCTGGACGTGCCCCGGCAGGGGAGCGCCCAGACGGCGGGCAGCCCCGTGGGAACCCAGGTGATCCCCATGGGCAAGGCGGTGGGCATCAAGCTGTTCTCCGACGGCGTGCTGGTGGTGGGCCTCTCCCCGGTGGAGAGCCAGGAGGGCGAGCGGTATCCCGGCCGGGACTGTGGCCTGAAAACCGGCGATGTGATCACCCACATCAACGGCAGCGAGGTGGACACCATTGAGCAGGTCCAGTCCCTGGTGGCCCAGGTGGAGGGAGATCCCCTCACCATCCAGGCGGTGCGGGGGCACAAACAGCTTCAGCTCACCACTGCGGCGGTGGAGAACAGCCAGGGGGTCTATCAGCTGGGGGTGTGGCTCCGGGACTCCATGGCGGGGATCGGCACCATGACCTTCTATGACCCGGCCAGCGGGGTATTCGGGGCGCTGGGCCACGGCATCAACGACGTGGATACCGCCATGCTCATGCCCCTGGAGTCGGGCAGCATCATGCCCGCCAGCGTGTCTGAGGTAAAGCGGGGGGCGGACGGCGACCCGGGGGAGCTCCACGGCCAGTTTGACCTGACCCGGGATCTGGGTACCCTGTACGCCAACACAGACCTGGGCATTTTCGGGCAGATGCCCCAGGACAGCATGGAGATCACCGGCGAACCGGTGCCGGTAGCGGCCCGGGATCAGGTGGCGGTGGGCCCGGCCGCCATTTTGTCCAACATCCGTGGGGATCAGGTGGAGGAGTTTGACATTGAAATCACCCACCTGCACCCCCAGGGGGACGGCACCCGGAGCCTGATGATCCGGGTCACGGACCCGGATCTGCTGGAGGCCACCGGCGGCATTGTCCAGGGGATGAGCGGCAGCCCCATCCTCCAGAACGGACAGCTGGTGGGGGCGGTGACCCACGTTCTGGTCAACGACCCCACCCGGGGCTATGGAATCCTGGCGGAAAGTATGCTCCGTCAGGCCACTGGCGGAGGAAATTAAGGAAAAAAAGCAGGCCCGGACGGGCGTCCGGGCCTGCGATATATCTACAAATTGTTACATTAAAGTCGAATTATGTCGAAATTACAATGTAATATGTCCTAAAAAATCAGAAAAAATATCTTGACATTCTGCAAAATTATGATAAATTATAGGCGACCGGTCGAAATGATATCTATAAGGGAAGAAATTGGGGATAATTTCTAAAATTTTGATAAATTCGACTTTTTTGTATAATACTGTAAAAAGGAGGTTTTGTTTATGGATATTGTCAAGCGGGTTCTGATTGGAGACAGCGGCGAGGAGTTCCGTGCCGGCTTGGCAGAGGCCTTGTCAAAGGAGGAGGATCTCCACGTCCTGGCCGCCACCGGGGATGGCGGCGAGCTGGTCCGCCTTGCCCGGGAGCAGGAGCCCGATGTGGTCATCATGGAGCTGGTGCTGGGCGGCATGGACGGGCTGGAGGTGCTGGACCAGCTTTCCAAGCTGGAACGCAGGCCCAGGGTGCTGGTGGTGTCCAGCTACATCAAGGGCAGCGTGGTGGATGTGGCCGCCGCCAAGGGAGCGGACTTTTTTATCACAAAACCCTGCCGCCTGTCCACGGTGTGCGAGCGGCTGAGACAGCTGATGTCCCCGGGCGGGCTGGAGCCGGAGCGGGACAGCGGGCCCAGCCTGGAGTCCCAGGTGACGGCCATTATCCATGAGGTGGGGGTGCCCGCCCACATCAAGGGATACCAGTATCTGCGGGAAGCCATTCTGGTGGCCGTGGAGGATATGGATGTGATCAACGCGGTGACCAAGGTGCTCTACCCCGAGGTGGCCAAACGTTTTGGCACCACGGCCAGCCGGGTGGAGCGGGCCATCCGCCACGCCATTGAGGTGGCTTGGGACCGGGGCGATTTGGAGACACTGCAAAAATATTTTGGCTACACCGTCTCCAACGCCAAGGGCAAGCCCACCAACAGCGAGTTCATCGCCATGATCGCCGACCGCCTTCAGCTGGAGCGGCGGAGGAGAAGCAAGTAAACCCTCTTGCGCGCCGGTCCTAAACCTGCTATGATAGAAGCGGCATATACACCGGCCCGGGGGATGGGCTGGCCATGTGCCCTTGATTCAGGATACACCGGTTTTCCGGCGAAATGTGCCGAACCGGGTCGAACTGCCGGTATCCACGGTGGGAGAGGGGGAAAAATGATGACCATTATGTACCAGCCCCAAGGGGTGTGTTCCAAGGCCTTTGAGATCCAGGTGGAGGACGGGACCATCCAGTCTGTCCAGATCATGGGGGGCTGCGACGGCAACCTGAAGGGGCTGTCCAGCCTGCTGAGGGGGATGAAGGTGGAGGAGGCTGTCCAGCGTATGGAGGGCATCCGCTGCGGCGTGAAGCCCACCTCCTGTCCTGACCAGCTGGCCCAGGCCCTGAAGACAGCGCTGTAAGCGCCCCGGGCAGGGGATATAGAGATATGAAAAAATGACAGGCGCCGCCCGAAGGGGCAGCGCCTGTCATTTTATTTTTGATAAAGCGCTAGAGTCTGTTTTAAACCCGTCAAACAGACTCTAGCGCCGCTGGGCGGAGCGCTCAGCGCCGGGCGCCCCGGTAGTTGCCACGGGAGGAGCCGGCCCCGGTACGGCGGCGTTTTTTGCGGAACAGGGTCATCCGCAGCAGGACGGCGGCGGACAGCAGCAGGACAGCGGCCAGGGCGATCTGCACGCCGGCCCCCTGGAAGAAGCTGACAAACCGCTCCTTTTTATACAACAGGTCAGAGCGCTCCACCGTGGTGACGGCAACCAGATCCAGCACCCCGTAGACCTCCCCCTCGTAGGACAGCTTCATGGTGCCCAGCACCTGCCCCTCATAGACCGGGGCCTCCACCGGCTGGGGGAAGAGGGTGATCTGCTTCTCAATCGCGTCCAGGTCCATGTCCCGGGGAAGGGTGCGGGTGATGGAGCCCTGGGGCTTTACGTTGACCTCGTCGGCCTGTCGGGACATGGAGACCGCCACCTTGGCCACCGGCTGGCTGTCCTCGGTGATGGTCACCCGGTGGAAGCTCTTGAACCCCCACTTCAGCAGGTTGCTGCTGGACAGCAGCTGGCCCTGCTTCAGGTCGGCCACCCCCGGGACCTCCACCGGGCCGGAGCCCAGCACCACGGAGATAAGCAGGGTGTCCCCGTCCTCGGCGGCGGCGACCAGGCAGCGGCCGGCCTCGTCGGTGTTGCCGGTCTTGCCGCCGATGCACTTGTCATACACATAGCCGCTGTAGTTCCAGGTGGAGATCAGGCCGTTGCTGTTGTAGAAGGTCCGCTCCCCGGACAGGTTGGTGGCAGGGACGGTGTGGACGGCGGTGCCGATGATGTCCCGGAACAGGTCGTGCTCCAGGGCGGCCTGGAAAATGAGGGCCAGGTCATAGGCAGTGGAGTAGTGATTTTCATTGTGCATCCCGGCGGTATTGGTGAAGTGGGTACCCTTGCAGCCCAGCTCCCCGGCCCGGCGGTTCATGTGCTCCACAAAGTCCTCAATGGAGCCGTCCACCGCCACGGCCAGCACGTTGGCCGCGTCCGCATGGGAGGGGAGCAGCAGGCAGTAGAGCAGCTCCTCCACCGTGAGGACCTCCCCCTCTCTGAGATCGGCGACGGCGTACCCCTTGCCGGCGGGGATGTCCTGCATCCGTGTGGGCCCGGCGGTGAGGGGGGTGGTGGGGGAGAGCTGGCCGTTTTCCAGGGCCTCCATCACCAGAAGGGCGGTCATCACCTTGGTGGTGCTGGCGGGCCAGGCCTTGTCGTAGGCGTGGTGGTCGTACAGGACTTCGGAGTAGTTGGCGTCCAGGAGGACGGCGTTGTTACAGTAGAGCACCGGCTGATCCAGGGCGGCGGCGGGGAGGGGCAGGAGGGAGGCCAGCGTGGCCAGCAGGAGGAAAGTTGAGAGGGCGCGGTATTTTTTCATAGGAAATTCTCCGTAAGTATGGTATAATAAAATGAACTGTATCAGGGCAGGCGGGGGTATGTGGCAGTATTATATCAGACCCCGGCCCAGTCCGCAAGGGCGGGGAGGGAGAAAAAATGGCGGAAAAAAACGGAGCGGTGATGGGAGCGCTGGCTCTGGGGGCGGCCTTTGTGCTGGTCACAGGGGGCTATTTCCTGGGCAATCGCCTCACCGGCGGGCCCTGCCAGGTGATTACCCAGCGGCAGGAGGCCCCGGCCGCCCAGCCGGCCGCCCCCTCCTCTAGCCAGAGCCAGGGGGAGGCCCCGGAGAGCCTGCTCCCAGGGGAGGTCATCGATATCAACACCGCCGGGGAGCTGGACCTCCAGCGCCTGCCCGGCATCGGGGAGAAGCGGGCCCGGGACATCGTGGCCTATCGAGAGGAACACGGCCCCTTCCAGACCGTAGAGGGGCTGGACGACGTGTCCGGCATCGGCGAGGGGATCTTATCCGGCCTGCGGGACTATGTGACGGCGGGCCAGAGCGGAGAATAAGGAGTTTTCATGTTATGGCGAAGATTTTAGTTGTGGACGATGAGCAGGTGCTGGTGAAGGGCATCAAGTTCAACCTGGAGCACGAGGGATACCAGGTGGAGGTGGGCTATGACGGGGAGCAGGCGGTGGAGCTGGCCCGGGACGGGGGCTTTGACCTGATCCTCCTGGACCTGATGATGCCCAAGATCGACGGCCTCCAGGCCTGTATGCGGATCCGGGAGTTCTCCAACGTGCCCATCATCATGCTCACCGCCAAGGGGGAGGACGCCGACAAGCTGATGGGCTTTGAGAGCGGGGCGGACGACTACATCACCAAGCCCTTTAATATCCTGGAGCTGAAGGCCCGGGTGCGGGCCCTGCTGCGCCGGTCCGGGGCCACGGAGCAGATGCAGGACGGCGGCGCTCTGTCCGCCGGGCACATCCGCCTGGATCCGGGGGAGCGGGCGGCCTGGCGGGACGGGATCCCGGTGGAGCTCACCGCCAAAGAGTTTGACCTGATGGAGCTGCTGCTCCGGAACCCGGGCCGGGTGTACAGCCGGGAGAACCTGCTGAACGTGGTCTGGGGGTATGAGTATATAGGCGACTACCGCACGGTGGATGTCCACGTGCGCCGCCTGCGGGAGAAGCTGGAGCTGGATCCGGCTAACCCGGAGTTTATCCGCACCAAATGGGGGGTGGGCTACTACCTGGCCAAGGGGTAGGCCAGCCCGCCGGCCCAAGTGATACCATCAAGAAAGGGGAGATTATATGGCCCAGGAGAGACAAAAACAAAATCAGGTCCCCTTCTTCTCCTCCCTCCAGATGAAGTACGCCATGAGCTACCTGGCCATCTTCGCGGTGGTGCTGGTGCTGATGAACACCTACCCCATCATCGCCTCCCAGGACCTGGTGTTCACCTCCAAGCGGGATGCCCTGAAGAGCCAGACGGCGGTGATGGCCTCCGCCCTGATGGAGCTGGAGTCCCTGTCCGCCGACCAGGTGGCCCGGGTGATGAACATGCTGGACAGCATGGGCCTGACCCGGATTCTGGTCACTGACCCCAGCGGGCTGATCCTGTATGACAGCACCCGGGATTCCGCCCGGAAGGGGGAGGCCTGGCCCGAGGGGGTGGAGCCGCCGGAGGAGTACCGCTACGCCCTGTACAAGGAGGTGGTGTCCGCCCTGCGGGGGTACGACGTGTTCCACTCCCAGTACAGGGACGAGGCCTTCACCTCCACCGCCGCCGCCCCCATCGTGTACCGGGGGATGGTCATTGGGGCCATCTACATCTTGGAGGTGGACCAGGCCCAGGGGGCGCTGCTCCTCAACCTCCAGCAGAACCTGCGCAGCATCTCCCTGGTGATTGCGGTGGTCACCCTGGCCATGAGCGCCCTGTTCTCCAAGATACTGGCCGGCCGCATCGCCGCCCTGCTCCGGGCCATCCGCATTGTGGGGGAAGGGGAGTACGGGCACCGCCTCCAGCCCGTGGGCCGGGACGAGATTGCCCAGCTGGCCGGGGAGTTCAATCACCTCACCGACCGCCTTCAGACGACGGAGGAGGTCCGCCGCCGCTTTGTGTCCGACGCCAGCCATGAACTGAAAACCCCCCTGGCCTCGATCCGCCTGCTCGCAGACTCCATTCTCCACGGCGGCCAGATAGATCCGGAGATGGTGCGGGACTTTGTCACCGATATCGGGTCGGAGGCCGACCGGCTGGCCCGGGTGACCGAGCACCTGTTGGCCCTCACCCGGCTGGACAGCCTGCCCGCCGCCAAAACCGAGCGGGTGGACGTGTCCCAGGTGACCGGGCGGGCGGTGGCCATGCTCCAGCCGGTGGCGGAGGCCGCCAGCGTCACCATTGAGGAGAGCTTGCGCCCGGGCTGCTTCATCCGCTGCACCGCCGACGAGCTGTACCAGGTGTGCTACAACCTGGTGGAGAACGCCATCAAGTATAACTTCGCCGGGGGCAAAGTCTTTGTATCCGTGTACCGGGACCGGGATCAGGCGCTGCTGGAGGTGGGGGACACCGGCGTGGGCATCCCGGAGGAGGATCTGCCCAAGGTGTTCAACCGCTTCTACCGGGTGGACAAGGCCCGGTCCCGGGCCGCTGGCGGCACCGGCCTGGGGCTGTCCATCGTCCGGGACACGGCGCGCCGGTACGGCGGCTGGGTCACCGCCCGGCCCCGCAGCCCGGAGGGCAGCGTGTTCACCGCTGGCTTCCCCCTGTACCAGGGAGAGGAGGATAAAGTATGAGATACCGCCGGCTGATACTGCCGCTGCTGGTTCTGCTGGCGCTGTGCTGCGCCTGCGCGGGGCAGGAGACAGCCCAGCAGGCGGACTATGTGCTCTATTTCTTGACAAATGAACAGGCCGCTCACGGTCCAGCCTTGGGCACAGAGCCCTATTCCCCTTTAGAGGGAGACAAAACGGCGGAGGGGGAGGAGCTTCCCGATCCTGGCGCGCTGCTGGAGGCGCTGACAGCGGGGCCCGTCTCAGAGGAGCTGGTCTCCCCCTTCCCCCGGGGGGTATCCCTGCGGGGCTGGGAGTGGGACGGGGAACAGCCCGGCGTGGTGATCGTGGATCTGTCCGAGCAGTACGGGGCCCTCACCGACCTGTCCCTTACCCTGGCGGACTACTGTATTGTCCTCACCCTGTCCCAGGTGGAGGGGGTGGAGGGGGTGGAGATCACCGCCGGGGGCCACAGCGTCAGCTACCGGGGCCACCAGCTGCTCACCGCCGGGGAGGCGGTGCTGTTCGACGGTTTGGCGGGGGAGGGAGCTTGACAAATACGCCGTCTTTTTGTATAGTCAACCAAGCCAGCGCCCAGGGCCGGGGGAGCGCCCCGGGGAAAATCAGCTTGGAAAAGCGGCGCCTGAAGAAAGAAGGAATACCTATGAGTGATTACGGCATCAATACCAAATGCGTCCAGGGCGGCTATACCCCCGGCAACGGGGAGCCCCGGCAGATCCCCATCATCCAGTCCACCACCTTCAAATACGACACCAGCGAGGACATGGGCAAGCTGTTTGACCTGGAGGCCAGCGGCTACTTCTATACCCGGCTCCAGAACCCCACCAACGACATGGTGGCCGGCAAGATCCGGGACATGGAGGGGGGGACCGCCGCCATGCTCACCTCCTCCGGCCAGGCGGCCAATTTTTACGCCATTTTCAACATCGCTAACTGCGGCGACCACGTGGTGGCCTGCTCCACCATCTACGGGGGGACCTACAACCTGTTCCACGTGACCATGGGGAAGATGGGCGTCCAGTTTACCTTTGTAGCCCCCGACTGCTCCGATGAGGAGCTGGAGGCCGCCTTCCGCCCCAACACCAAGGCCGTCTTTGGCGAGACCATCGCCAACCCCGCCCTCACCGTGCTGGACATTGAGCGGTTCGCCAAAGCCGCCCATGCCCACGGGGTGCCCCTCATTGTGGACAACACCTTCGCCACCCCGGTGAACTGCCGGCCCTTTGAGTGGGGCTGCGACATCGTCACCCACTCCACCACCAAGTACATGGACGGCCACGGGGCCGCCGTGGGCGGCTGTATTGTGGACAGCGGCAGATTTAACTGGCTGGCCCATCCGGACAAGTTCCCCGGGCTGTGTACCCCGGACGACAGCTACCACGGCGTCACCTACGCGGAGAAGTTCGGCCTGGCCGGGGCCTTCATCACCAAAGCCACCGCCCAGCTCATGCGGGACTTCGGGTCCATCCAGTCCCCCCAGAACGCCTTCCTGCTGAACCTGGGGCTGGAGAGCCTCCACGTCCGGATGCCCCGTCACTGTGAGAACGCCCTGGCGGCGGCCAAGTACCTGAAGGGCCACGAGAAGATCCGCTTTGTCACCTACCCCGGCCTGGAGGGGGATAAGTACTACGGCCTGGCCCAAAAATATATGCCAAACGGCACCTGCGGGGTGGTATCCTTCGGCTTCCAGGGGGGGCGCCAGGCCGCTGAGACCTTCATGAAGAACCTGAGGCTGGCCGCCATTGAGACCCACGTGGCCGACGCCCGGACCTGCTGCCTCCACCCGGCCTCCGCCACCCACCGGCAGATGAACAACCGGGAGCTGGAGGCCGCCGGCATCACCCCGGACCTGGTGCGGCTGTCCTGCGGCATTGAGGATGCCGCCGACCTGATCGCCGACATCGGGCAGGCCCTGGAACAGGTGTGATCCAGAGGCCAGCGACAAAAATGGACGGGGGGGGCGGCCCGAGAACCGGCTGTCCGCCCGGGAGAGGAATCAATATGAAAAACAATGCGGGAACGATTTTGATGTACAACTGCTCCGGCCCGGAGTTCTCCAAGCTGCGGCAGATCTTCGCCATGCTCCGCCTGCGGATGCGGGTGGTGGAGCCCGACCGGTACCACGTCCCTCTGGCGGAGTTGGAGAAGGGGATGGGGGAGCCCGGTGAGGCACAGGAGCCCCTGCCGGAGTCTATGCTGGTCTTCTGCGGCTTGGGGGATCTGCTGCTCAACCGGGTGCTGGAGGTGATCCGGGTGGCCCAGCTGCCGCCCGTCGGGATGAAGGCGGTGCTCACCGCCAACAACCGGGAGTGGAACACCCGGGAGCTCTATGAGGAGCTGCTCCGGGAGCGGGAGGAGATCGCCGCCCAGAGGGCCCAGGGCGAAAAGAAGTAAATCGGGAAAATCCTTATTGACAAATCCTCCCGGCCACGGTATAATAACGAAGCGGTTTGAGAAAACCGCTCTTTGCGGCTGTGCTGGAATTGGTAGACTGGCAAGCTTGAGGTGCTTGTGTCCGGACGGGCGTACGGGTTCGACTCCCGTCAGCCGCACCAACTTGAACGACCCTACTTGCTCTGAACAGATTGTTGTCAGTTGTTCGGATTAGGTAGGGTCATTCTTTGCTTGTATTCCTTGAAGTGCAATAGTTACAGGCTTTTTCAACTTTGGAAGACATATGTCACTGAGTAAAAGCAAACAATTCAAAATTAGGGAGCAACCAGCGGAGGTCAAGGTGTAAAAGCCTTGGCCTCCGCTGGTTTATTGGCCTTATTCTGTTTTATTCTGTGCGTCCTGTCACTCCGCTAACTCCCGCTGTCCTTTGTTCGCTGTCATAGTATTTCCATATTTCCGGGACGAAGAAGCGGGCAAGGTTTCTACAATTGCCTGTGGCAGCTTTATTTCACAGGCTGCTTTATTAGGCTGATCTTTCAGCAAATACGTTCCCCCTTTCCAAAAACGCAGGACAAGACCCGCAGGTGGGAGGACTAGGGAAAGAGTAAGCTGTCCCTCCATCCGAGGCCGGTTATCAGTTTACGCCGAGAATGGCATGGATGAACTTGTTTTCCAGACGGCTTTTCATGTACTCGTCTAGGCGGACATGGGGACAGCTGCTTTCGTCGTAGACCGTCCGGGTGCAGAGCTTGTTTATGTAGCCCTCGTAGTAGCGCAAAACCTGCTCCACAGCGTCAGCGTCCCCGACTTGGGCCGCGTTGCTCGCCGCCAGCGACAGCAGTACGGCCCTTGTAGTTCCGGCGCTTCATGGCGTTAACCTCTTGTCCCCACGGCCCGTTTTTTCGCGGACGTTCAGCTGTCCGCCAAATCCAGCACCAGGCGCAAAATAAAACGCTTTGCTTCTGCTCCGGCAGACAAGAAAAAGCGTCAGAACCCCGTTGACTGCTGATCTGGCCCCCAAGTCAAGGACAATGGCAGGGTGTCATGCTGAGATCTAGGATGATTTCGCAAAAAGGGGGCTTTGGGGAGAGATCTGTCTTAAGGGGTAAACGCCTGATTCCGTTAATAACGCTCATTGCTGTAAAGTCTGCCAAATCGTCTATGCGAGCAAGGAGGCCATTGTACTCACCGCAGAAGGCCAAATCCAACCCATCTTTCACGTGTCCGAAGAAGCCCTCTTGCGGTGTGTTGTCCCAACAGTTGGCTTTCCTAGACATGGACTGACGCAGCTGATTGTCTCGGATGGTTTGAACGGATTTCAAGCTGGTGTAGTGGGAACTATGATCGCTGTTGATCAGGGTTTCTGCCTGTAGGCACGCTATCCAGAACCATATGCAGGTAGGTAATGCCTGTCAGCAAGGCTTTCCGCAGACCATGTTCCGGGAACTCTTACTGTAAAAGATTGGGGGATATATGGCTTGTTCTTATTGGGTTGAGCATCCGGTGGTATAGATTTACCTTTCGGATGGGACACTTTAAGCTATATTTATTCATAATTCTTCAGATTTTTTTGTGATTCATGTATACAGGAGTTTCTAAATACAGGAAATGCACATAAATACGGTGCGCTTCTTTTGCGTATCTACGAAATCTTTTTAATTTAAAAAATTTCAGTTGATAAAAAGGCCAGCATATAGTACAATAAGAAACAGCTTTTGTTCCGCCTCGGCGCGGAGCGAGGCCGCACTAGTCGGGGAGATAGCGGTGCCCTGTACCCGCGATCCGCTACAGCGGGGATGAATCCCGGCCCCCGGACGTGTGATGTGCCGTCTGCCCTGGATAAGCAGTGATGATAGACCGGTCCCGCGCAACGCGGCTCCGTGAACCGTGTCAGGCGGGGAACCGAGCAGCACTAAGCGGCCCGCCGTGTGTGCCGCGGGGGTACTGTTCTTGAGCCGGCTGTCCAGGTAACGGGCAGATCCCACGCTTCAAAGGCCGGTGTGCGGTCTCGCTCCGCGCCGAGGCAAACTTCATATCGTCTGCGTTCGCCAGACGGCGTGCGCGCGCCCGTTTCGTTGCCGCTCCCCTCCAAACGGGACCCGCCGGGCCCGCCTTTGGGCGGCGGCTCCGCCACCGGTTTGGCCTCCTCCCGCTGTTTCTGTCAGAAAGCGAAAAGCCCTTTTGAGGGGGGGCGGAGGATTGTATATCCCGGAGCGAAATGGTTGAAACAAATGATATCCGCTGTGGCGGGGACGCGGGGGGACAATCCCCGCCTGGTTTCGCCAGGGGCCCCGTTCCAAAGGGTTTTTTTGGAGGTGAACAGCTTGTACCAGGCATTATACCGGAAGTGGCGGCCCAAGACCTTTGACGAGGTGGCGGGCCAGGGGCACATTACCGACACGCTCAAGCGCCAGGTGGCGGGGGACCGCCTGTCCCACGCCTATCTGTTCACTGGCACCCGGGGGACGGGCAAGACCAGCTGCGCCAAAATTCTGTCCCGGGCCGTGAACTGCCAGAACCCCCAGGACGGCAACCCCTGCAACCAGTGCCCCGCCTGCCTGGGCATTGAGAACGGCTCGATACTGGACGTGCTGGAGCTGGACGCCGCCTCCAATAACGGGGTGGATCAAGTCCGGGCCCTCCGGGACGAGGCGGTGTACACCCCCGCCGCCGTCCGGAAGCGGGTGTACATCGTGGACGAGGTGCATATGCTGTCCACCCCCGCCTTCAACGCCCTGCTGAAAATCCTGGAGGAGCCGCCCCCCCATCTGATGTTCATCCTGGCCACCACGGAGCTGCACAAGGTGCCCGCCACCATCAGGAGCCGGTGCCAGCAGTTCGCCTTTAAGCGCATCCTGCCTGGGGAGATTGCCCAGCGGCTGTCCTATGTGGCGGAGCGGGAAGGGATAGAATTGACCCCGGAGGGGGCCGCTTTACTGGCCCGGCTGGCCGATGGCGGCATGCGGGACGGCCTGTCCCTGCTGGACCAGTGCTCCGGCGGGGGACAGCGGGTGGACGAACAGGCTATTTTAGACACTTTGGGTCTGGCGGGCAATCTGGAGACCGCCGCCCTAATGGAACAGCTGGCCGCTCGGGACACCGGGGCGGCGCTGGAGACCCTGGCCCGGCTGTACGCCAACGGCAAGGATGTGGCCGCCACGCTGGGGGAGCTGTCCTCCTTGGCCCGGGATTTGCTTTTGAGAAAAACCGCCCCCCAGGGGGGTGCCGCCCTGCTGACCGGGGGATATGACGAGGCCACCATGCGGAAACTGGGGGAGGCCCTCTCCGCCCAGCGCCTGCTGTATATGCTCACCACCCTCCAACAGGCCATTGCCGGACTGGCCCGGAGCGGCAACCGCCGGGTTGACGGGGAGCTGTGCCTCATCCGCCTCAGCGACGAGGGGTTGGACGAGTCCTTCGCCGGGCTGTCCGCCCGGATCGCCCGGGTGGAGGAGAGAATGTCCCAAAGAGTCCCCGCTCCTCCGCCTTCCCCGTCGGGGGACCGGAGGGGGGCGTCAGGGGGGAACTGTCCGTCCCCCGAAGGCGGGCCGCCGGACGAAGCCCGGCCCGTTGTTTCCCCGGAAACAACACGAATGGAGGATCTCCCCCCCTGGGAGGAGGAGCGGCCCCCGCTGCCCGAGGAGCCCCCGGAGGAGGCCGGCTACGTCTTTGACGGGTTGCCCGCGCCCCCGTCGGCCCGGCCCAAGGAGGAGCCCGCCCCCCCGCCGGCCCGGCGGGACAAGGTCCCCCCACCGGCGCCCCCCCAGGGGGGCGGTGACCGGGCCTTCTGGCCCTCCTTCGCCGCCGGACTGCGGGGGAAGGTCACCCCCACGGTGATGCCCTACCTCACCAATCCGGCCAAGGTGGCCGGGGTGTGGAAAAACGGCCAGCTGACCCTGTGGGTGGACAGCGAGTTCACCCGCTCCATGCTCAACAAGCCCGCCATCCTGGATGGCGTGGCCAAGGCGGCGGCCGCCGCGTTTGGGGGGACGCCCCAGGTGGGCGTGGTGGTGGGAAAGCCCCCGGAGGGGGATTCCGCCCCGGTTTCCGCCCCGGTGGAAAAGGATCCGCTGGACGACCTGATGTCCTTCAGCGGGCTGGACAATATCACCATTCAATAAAAACGGGCGGCCTGAGCCACCCCGATCAAACAAGCTAAAGGAGAGTATTACATGGCGAAAGGTTACGGCCGGGGGATGCCCGGCATGGGCGGCGGCATGAATATGAATATGCTCAAGCAGGCCCAGAAGATGCAGCAGGACATGATGCGGATGCAGCAGGAGCTCCAGGAGAAGGAGTACCAGGCCGCCGCTGGGGGTGGGGTGGTTTCCGCCACGGTTAACGGCAAGCACGAGCTGAGGAACCTTGTCATTGACCCGGAGGCGGTAGACCCCGATGACGTGGAGATGCTCCAGGACATGATTGTGGCCGCTGTCAACGAGGCCATGCGGGCCGCCGACAGCGACGCGGCCTCCACCATGCAGAGCCTGACCGGCGGGCTGGGCCTGCCCTTCTAACCGGAGTGAACGGATTCCCTTCCAGCTTCGTGGTTCGCTGGGAAAATCACGCCTCTATGAAAACGCAGACGGCCCAGGGAGGGCATTGTCCTCCCCGGGCCGTATTTTTGCCGGAATTTGAATGTGAGGCGCCTGCTATACCCTTTTTGCGGAAATCAGCGCAGACTAGATAGTGTCTACACACGAGGCAGGGGCTGTGATAGAATGGAACTATCTTAAAAGAAGGGGGACAGAAAGATGGATGCATCC
>CAMTMC010000030.1 GCA_947073515.1 uncultured bacterium
CCCTCCCGGGGCCTGTTCGGCTACCGCAACGAGTTTTTGACCGACACCAAGGGCGAGGGCATCATGGCCTCCGTCTTCGACAGCTACCAGCCCATGAAGGGGGAGATTTCCCGGCGCTCCACCGGCTCCCTGGTGGCCTTCGAGACCGGCGAGGCGGTGACCTACGGCCTGTTCAACGCCCAGGAGCGGGGCCAGCTCTTCATCGGGGCGGGCACCCCCGTCTACGGCGGCATGATCGTGGGCGAGTGCCCCAAGGCGGAGGATATCTCCGTCAACGTGTGCAAGAAGAAGCAGCTGACCAATATGCGGGCCTCCGGCTCTGACGATGCCCTGCGCCTGGTCACCCCCAAGGTGCTCTCCCTGGAACAGTGCCTGGAGTTCCTGGCGGACGACGAGCTGCTGGAGTGTACCCCCGAAAATTTGCGTCTGCGCAAGCGCCTGCTGGACCACGGCGCCCGGATGCGGGAGGCGTCTAAGAAAAAGGGATAATATAACATGGAGCTGCTAAATGTGCGCTGTCCCGGCATACAAAACGGCAAGTTCCTTCCGGACCACACCGGCCGGGGGCGGGACCTGTCCCCGGAGCTGATTCTAGAAAACCTGTCCCCGGAGGCCGCCTCTTTGGCCGTCACCTTAGAGGACATGAGCCACCCCATAAAGAATTTCACCCACTGGGTGATCTGGAATCTGCCTGTTTCGGACCGCATCCCGGGGGCCATTCCAGCGGGGAAGACGATGCCCGGCGGCGGGGTGCAGGGGGTGGCCTACGGCCGCCACCGCTACGCCGGCCCCAAGCCACCCAGGGGGAGGAGCCACATCTACCGCTTCACTGTCTACGCCCTGGACTGCTCCTTGGACTTGGGCGGCGGCGCAAGAAAGAAAACCTTCCTGCGGGCGGCGGAGGGGCACATTCTCCAACAGGGCAACATTTTTGGCCGGTTTGAATAAGTAAAACGTTCCGTATTTTACAGGCTGTAAAGTACGGAACGTTTTTACTCTTGCCGGTCCATGTGGGCTTCCTCAATCGATTTCAGAATCATATGGGGTGGAATGTCAAGGGCCTGGCCGATTTTGAACAGGGTCTCCAGGGTTGGGGCGCGCTCTCCCCGCTCCAGCTTGCTGTAATGGGTGCGGTCCAGTCCAGCCAGTCCGCTGAAAACCTCCTGCGTCATCCCCGCGCGCTCCCGGTATTCTTTCAGGACTTTACCTACAATTTCAGGCTCTACCATGATTAATCCCCCCAGTCTGCTATCAGAATAACAATGTAGTGGGAAATCTTCGAGGTCAGTTGACCTCATTTAAAAAATAGTATCATCCTCTCATCACAGGATGGAGAGGTGTTCTGAATATGAAAACCGTCACGTTACAGATACCGGACTATGTATTTGACTTTTACGGCGAAATCGGTAAAAGGGCGGGCGGCCTGTCTCCGGAAAAAGTCATTGCCGGCTCTCTCTTTCAATTGGCTGGAGAACTGTCCCGCAACGCAATCCACACACAGGAAAAGGCAAATCAAATCAAATACCCCGTATTTTATACAGCGTAAAATACGGAGTGTCCTTATATTTGAGGGTAGGACTACGGAAACCACGCTCTAATTTGCGATACCTCTTATAGGCCTCTAAAGAATTCATCAAATGAATCGACCTGATAGATATCCTTTAATGCCCGCAACACGCTGACCCTTATGCTGTAATTACCCAATTCCATTTGCGAAATGATCTCACGGCTTATATCAATTCCCATTAGTTGCAGTTTTGCGGCAGCCTTTTCCTGAGAAAGTCCCGATTGTTTTCTCAAACGCCGCAGGTTCGCCCCAATTGAGATATCCTGTTTCAGCTTTTTTGACATCCCTATTCTCTCCAAAAAAAATTTTGGAATATATACATTCCATTATTGATTTTAAATTATCGTTGTGGTAATATTGGAATGAATAAATTCCAAAAGTGAAGGGAGGTATCAAATATTTGACAATATTGAGAAGGGGAGTCTCATTATGATAAAAAATATAACAATAGCGGTTCCTGAGTTTCTGGCCACCTTTTATGAGCAGGTAGGACAGCAAGCGGGTGGAATCCCTGTGGAAAAAGTAATGTCAGACGCGCTGTTCAAATTAGCGGGAGAACTGTCGCTAAACGCGCTTCATAACAAAAATACGGATGGCTGAATCACCAGCCATCCGTTTTCTTTCAAATCCAGGGCGACATCTCCACCCGTACAAAATACCCCTGGGGGTGGCGGCAGACAGGGCAGTGGGCGGGGGCGGCGGTGGACTCCACCACGAAGCCGCAGTGGAGGCAGGTCCACTGTACTTCCACCTCAGAGAAGAACAGCTGGTTCTTCTCCATCAAGTCGGCGAACTTCCCGAACCGGTCCCCGTGGGTCTTCTCCACCCGGGCGATGTTCTCAAACAGCTTGCCCACCAGGGGGAAGCCCTCGGACATGGCGGTCCTGGCGAAATGGTCGTAATCGTGCTCCCACTCCTGATATTCGTTGTGCTGGGCGGCCCGGAGGTAGTCCAGCATCCCGGAATAGATGTCCACCGGGTAGGTGCCGTCCACCTTGACGGTCTGGCCGGCGCAGTCCTCCAGGGCGGAGTAAAACTGCTTGGCGTGGACCCGCTCCTGGTCGGCGGTGAACAGGAACACCCCCTGGAGCACCGCCAGCCCAGCCTTGTTGGCCACCCCGGCGGCGATGGTGTAGCGGTTCCTGGCCTGGCTCTCCCCGGCGAAGGCCCGCATCAGGTTCTCCCTGGTCTGGCTGTGGAGAAAGGCGTCAGTTTTGTCGGACATCGTAAAAACCCCCTTATCATCAGTGGGCCTAGTATGTCCGGAAACCGTGTGGCTATGCGCCTTTGCTTTTCAGCGAGGAGGAGGAAAAGATTTTGATGGAAACAGCTGTGACCATGTGATATACTGGTAAAAATCCATCTAGTGGAGGTTGCCATGTTATTCGATTCCTTTGCGCAAGATCAAGCAGCGTCACAAGAGTTGTGCGCTAAATATGGCTCCACGCTGCCATCCGCTTTATTAAACGCCTGGAAACAGTACGGATTTGGAAGTCTGCTAAACGATTATCTGAAAATGATAAATCCTGACGAATATCAGGTATTGCTCCATGATAGCTATGTTTTAAGCAGTACTGCCATTCCAATTTTCGTCACTGCTTTTGCTGATTTTCTGACTTGGGAAAACGGTCGGTATATCCGTATTGTCAAGTACAAGGATGGTATATTTGAGGGCATCGCTTCGGGTTTTGATTTCTTTTGGGGTGATTTAGCCGACGGTGCTTTTGACGCAAGATTTTTTGAGCTTGCCGAGTATGAAGCGGCGGTGAAAAAATTGGGACAGCTTCAATTGGATGAATGTTTTGGATATACACCACTCCTTGGCTTAGGCGGGAGCAAAAAAGTGGACAACCTGCGAAAAGTAAAAATTAAGGAACATATTGACTTGATCGCACAGTCCGTCGGGAAAGTTGGAGTATGATGGCTGTTCGCCTGCTTATGGTATTGTAATAAGCCCAACAAAGGAAGTAGGTGGGAACTGTGGGATTGGCGTATCTTTTCTTGTTTATTATGGCGCTTGGGGCAGCGGGGACAGCGGCCGCTTTACTGACAGCGGCATGGAACATCTGGAAAAAGTCTCACTTCCAATTTTTGGCGATTATTCCCCTGCTCTTGGCTGTCCCTTGCGCTGCCGCAGCGTTTTACTTATTGGTAATCGTTTGGAGAGAACC
Source organism: uncultured bacterium (assembly GCA_947073515.1). GTDB lineage: Bacteria > Bacillota > Clostridia > Oscillospirales > Oscillospiraceae > Lawsonibacter. The sequence goes on from CAMTMC010000030.1 coordinate 3,739, forward strand.
GCCTTGGGGATTTCATTTCTGATAGGCTGGCTCATTGATCCCTGTTGCCTCCACAAACACCCGTTACCCTTGCGCCCCACCTCCGTTCCGGCTCCCGTCTGCGCCGTCCTCCTGCGCTGTCTGGGCGGTTTTGGCGGCGGGCTGGGTGTTCGTTCCCACGCCCTGCGCGGGGGCTGCGGCGGCGTTCCAGGCGGTCAAGCCCCCCGCCGCAGGCGGTGGGGCCCCCCATAAAAAAATCTTCTTTACAGGCCCTTCAAAACATCTCTTTGCCTTGCATTTTTCCAAAGTTCTAGTATAATAGGGCTGATAATGGGTGTCTTGTCACCCCCTGTAAGGAGGCTTTCTGTGATGAAAGCAAAAACCAACCTGACCATGCTGTGCGACTTCTACGAGCTCACCATGGCCAACGGCTATTTCCAGACCGGCCTGAAGGACCGTATCTGCTATTTCGACGTATTCTACCGCTCTGTTCCCGACAAGGGGGGCTTTGCCCTGGCCGCCGGCCTGGCCCAGGTCATTGAGTACATCCAGGAGCTGTCCTTTGACCAGGAGGATCTGGACTATCTCCGCTCCAAAAACTGCTTCAGCGAGGAATTTTTGGATTTTTTGAAGACCTTCCGCTTCACCGGGGACATCTGGGCCGTGCCCGAGGGCACTCCCGTCTTCCCCAACGAGCCCATACTGACCGTCCGGGCCCCGGCCATTGAGGCCCAGTTTATCGAGACTTTCCTGCTGCTCACCCTGAACCACCAGAGCCTCATCGCCACCAAGTCCAACCGCATCGTCCGGGCCGCCGAGGGCCGGCCGGTGGCGGAGTTCGGCTCCCGCCGGGCCCAGGGCTCTGACGGCGCCCTGCTGGGCGCCCGGGCCAGCTACATCGCCGGCTGTTCCGCCACCGCCTGCACCATGGCCGACCAGTGGTACGGCTCCCCGGCCACCGGCACCATGGCCCACTCCTGGGTGCAGATGTTCCCCGACGAGTACACCGCGTTCAAAACTTACTGTCAGCTCTACCCCACCAACGCCACCCTGCTGGTGGACACCTACAACGTGCTGAAGTCCGGCGTGCCCAACGCCATCAAGGTGTTCCAGGAGGTCCTGCTCCCCAAGGGGATCACCAAGTGCGCCATCCGCCTGGACTCCGGCGATTTGACCTACCTGTCCCAGCGGGCCCGCCAGATGCTAGACGAGGCGGGGCTGACCGAGTGCAAAATCGTGGCCTCCAACGCCCTGGACGAGTACATCATCCGGGATTTGGTGCGCCAAGGGGCCCGCATCGACTCCTTCGGGGTGGGGGAGAGGCTGATTACCTCCCGTTCCGAGCCGGTATTCGGCGGGGTGTACAAGCTGGCCGCCATTGAGGACGACGCCGGCAATATCATCCCCAAGATCAAGGTGAGCGAGAATCCCGCCAAAATCACCACCCCCCACTTTAAGAAGGTGTACCGCATCTTCTCCAAGGACACCGGCAAGGCGGAGGCCGACCTGATCTGTCTCCACGACGAGGAATTCGACTTCACCCAGCCCCTGGAGCTCTTCGACCCGGGCGCCACCTGGAAGCGCAAGACCTTCACCGGCATCGAGGTCCGGGAGCTGCTGGTGCCCATCTTCCAAAAGGGCCAGCTGGTGTATGAGGTGCCCGACCTCCAGTCCAGCCGGGCCTACTGCCAGCGGCAGGTGGACGCCCTCTGGGACGAGGTCAAGCGGTTCGAGAACCCACACAACTACTATGTGGACTTGTCCCAGAAGCTGTGGGACATCAAGCACAGCCTGCTCAACCGCCACGAGATGTAGACGGGGCGGCGGGCCCGGGATTCCAGCCAAACAAGGGGCCGCGCGAAACGCGCGGCCCCCGGTTTTTCACAGGGAGACATAAAAACCGCCCCACCCAGAGGGGTGAGGCGGAATCAGGTCACCGCTTAGTGGACAATGCTCAGGGCCAGGGTCAGCACCACCCAGAGGATCGCCACCCACTTGGTCATCTTGGCCAGCTTGGCGTCCACGCTCTTGGCCTTATTCTTGGACAGGAAGGTATCGGCGCCGCCGGCGATGGCGCCGGACAGGCCGGCGCTCTTGCCGGACTGGAGCATAACCACGGCCACAACGGCCAGGCCGCACAGCACCTGAATAATGGTGAGGATCAGATTCAGTGTCATTTCTACTCGTTCCTTTCAAGGCCCCGGGGGGCGTAAAATCAAAATCACCGAAATTATTTGTAAGCATACCACAGTTTCCCCTGGAATGCAAGGGCCTGTGGAAAAAAATCAAAGAAATCTTCCTCAAACATGCCGTTTCCCCGCCGGCCCTGATTCGGCGGGGAAACAGCCTCCCAGTCAAAATAATCGAAAAAATGTTCGTTTTCCTCTTGACATTCTAGAACGCCTGTTGTATATTATGTGAAACAGATGTTCTTTCGCCCGCAAAAGCCGGTGCTCGGGATACTCCGCCGGCCCCGCCGGGCTCATTCAGGAGGAGGGATCTCCATGCGAATTTCGTACCACACCACTTCCAGCTTCATCCGCCACACCGGCAATCTGGTGGACCTGGGGGAGTACCGCCGCAAACTGGCCCTGTCCCAGTCTGACAGCCTGGCCCGCCAGCCCCAGCCCCGCCGCTGGGAGGCGGAAAAGCTCCCCGCCTTCCACCCCAAGGTCCTCCCCAGCCGGGGCCGTCCCAGTCGGGGGGAGCGCTCCGCCTGGGCTCTGGACACGGCCGCCAGTGTGGCGGTGATCGTGATGACCCTGGCCTTCCTTCTGTGGATGGCCCTGTAGCGTCCCCTATATATTGCGTCCCCTGGTGATTTAGACACAATTTAAGGATAGAAGCCCCCCAGAACCTCTGGGGGCTTCTATTTTTTCATACTTTTTTTACAAAATAATCTGTAATTCCTGGAAAAAAGGACTTGACGGAATGGAGAAAACTGTGTATAGTGTTGTTACCGTTTTGTAACTCTTATTTCAAACTTGTCATTTTTCTGCCAGATCCATCAAAAGTGAGGTACGAAATGAATCAACTTCAGGAGCGGGCGCGCGGCCCTGTCCAGCGTGCCCCCAAATCGAATCATAAAGACAAACAGCCTGAGGCCGCCCCCCAGGAGGCTGCCCCCAAGCCCCGTAAGACCGCCCAGGATTGGCTGGCCCAGTTCCAGCTGTGCTGGGCGGTATTGAAGGAGTGGTCCCGCATCCACTCCCGCCGGTGGGCCCATGTCATCCACGGGGCGGCGGCGGGCAACCGGGCGGTGGGCCCGATCTCCTTCCTGCTGGTGGCGCTGGCCCTGGGCACCGCCCTCACCCTCACCACCCTGTATTCCACCAGCTACGCCGTCCTGGTGGACGGGGAGCAGGTGGGCGTGGTGGCCGACCAGGCTGTGGTCACCCGGGCCATCCAGACCGTGGAGGAGCAGGGCAGCGAGTTGCTCGGCTACCGGTATCAGGTGGACAATCAGGTGGATTACCAGTTCGCCCTCACCTTAAAAACCGACCTCACCCAGGAACGGGAGATCCGGGACTACTTCTATGAGCAGCTCAACGAGGTGAGCGACCATCTGCGCACCTATGAGGTCTCCGTCGACGGCCGGGTTATCGGGGTGGTCAAGGACGAGGAGTCCCTCAACGACATGCTGGACGACCTGAAGGAGCAGTATGTCAACGAGAACACTGTCTCTGCTGAGTTTGTGGAGGATGTGAAAGTGGGCTATGTCTACGCCGTGGACGATCTGATGACCATCGGCGAGATGGAGGAGGCCCTCACCGCCAACTCCACCGGCGAGACCACCTACAGCGTGGAACGAGGGGATACCTTCAACGGCATCGCCTATATGAACGACATGTCGGTGAGCGACCTGAAGGCCCTGAACCCCGATGTGGACATCAACCGCCTGATGATCGGCGACGTGCTCAACGTGAAGGAGGTCATCCCCACCCTGTCCGTCCAGACGGTGGAACACCAGGTGTACAACCAGCCTATTGAGTGCCCGGTGGAGGAGGTGGAGGACAGCTCCATGTACAAGGGAGACACCAAGATCCTCACCCAGGGCACCGAGGGGGAGGCCCTCATTGAGGCCGATGTCACCTACCTCAACGGCTACGAGCGGGAGCGGTCCGTGACCAGCTCCACCACCCTGCGGGAGCCCACCACCACCGTCAAGGCCGTGGGCACCAAGGAGAAGCCTAAGACCGCCTCCAAGGGCACCTTTATCTGGCCCACCAACGGCCGCCGGATCAACTCCTACTTCGGCAGCCGGAAGATTTTTGGCAGCTACAGCTACCACTCCGGCCTGGATATCGACGCCTCCTACGGCGAGACCATCAAGGCCGCCGACGGCGGCACCGTCACCTTCTCCGGCAGCAAGGGCTCCTACGGCAAGCTGGTTGTCATCCGTCACGACAACGGCATTGAAACCTACTATGCCCATAACTCCAGCCTGATTGTCTCCGCCGGGGAGAAGGTCTACCAGGGCCAGCCCATCGCCAAGGCGGGCAGCACCGGCCGCAGCACCGGCGTCCACTGCCACTTTGAGGTGCGGGTCCGCGGCTCCGCGGTCAACCCCCTGAACTATCTGAGATAAGCAAAAAACTCCCTTTAGCCTCCTGCGGCTAAAGGGAGTTTTTTTCTGTTTCATCCCCCAGGTCAGGATAAAACTTCATAATTCTTGAACTTTCACACTCTAAAAATATCCCCGCCTATCAAATATAGGCGGGGATATTTTAATTTATTTTGGCTTAATACGCCAGCCGCTCCTCCAGCCAGCCCTTCACCTGGTCGATGGGCAGGCGCACCTGCTCCATGGTATCCCGGCTGCGGATGGTGACACAGTGGTCGGCGGGGGTATTCTCGTCGCCCACGGTCTGGAAGTCCAGGGTGATACAGAAGGGGGTGCCCACCTCGTCCTGGCGGCGGTACCGCTTGCCGATGGACCCGGCGTCGTCGTAGTCCACCATAAAGGACTTGGACAGCTGCTGGTACAGCTCCTGGGCGGGGCCGGACAGCACCTCCTTCTTGGACAGGGGGAGGATGGCCGCCTTGTAGGGGGCCAGGGCGGGGTGGAGACGCAGGACGGTACGCACGTCGTCCTTGCCGTTCTTGTCCTGGCCCACAACCTCCTCGTCGTAGGCGTCCACCAGGAAGGCCAGGGTCACCCGGTCGGCGCCCAGGGAGGGCTCGATGACATAGGGGATATAGTGCTCGTTGGCCTCCTGGTCGTAGTAGGTCTGGTCCTTGCCGGAGGTGCTCTGATGGGCCTTCAGGTCGAAGTCGGTGCGGGAGGCCACCCCCCACAGCTCGCCCCAGCCGAAGGGGAAGGTAAACTCAAAGTCGGTGGTGGCGTTGGAGTAGTGGGACAGCTCCTCCGGGTCGTGGTCCCGCAGGCGCAGGTTCTCCTCACGCATATTCAGCCCCAGCAGCCACTGCTTGCAGAAGTCCTTCCAGTACTTGAACCACTCCAGCTCAGTGCCCGGCTTACAGAAAAACTCCAGCTCCATCTGCTCAAACTCCCGGGTACGGAAGGTGAAGTTCCCCGGGGTGATCTCGTTCCGGAAGGATTTGCCCACCTGGCACACGCCGAAGGGCAGTTTCCGCCGGGTGGTGCGCTGGACGTTCTGGAAGTTGACAAAGATGCCCTGGGCGGTCTCGGGGCGCAGGTAGACGGTATTCTTGGCGTCCTCGGTCACCCCCTGGAAGGTCTTGAACATCAAATTGAACTGGCGGATGTCCGTCCAGTTGAACTTGCCGCAGGAGGGGCACACGATCTGGTGCTCATCCACGAACTCCTTCATCTGGGCCTGGCTCATGGCGTCCACGCTGTGGCCCAGCTCAAAGCTGTTCTGCTGGCACCAGTCCTCAATGACCTTGTCGGCCCGGAACCGCTCCTTACACTCCTTGCAGTCCATCAGCGGGTCGGAGAAGCCCCCCACGTGGCCGGAGGCCACCCAAACCTGGGGGTTCATCAAAATAGCGGCGTCCAGGCCCACATTGTAGGGGTTCTCCTGGACGAACTTCTTCCACCAGGCCCGCTTCACATTGTTCTTCAGCTCCACGCCCAGGGGGCCGTAGTCCCAGGTATTGGCCAGGCCGCCGTAGATCTCCGAGCCGGAGAAGATGAACCCCCGGCCCTTGCACAGGGCGACGATTTTTTCCATAGTTTTTTCGGTGTTTTTCATGGTGGACACTCCTTTACAGTTATAGTATGCCCTCTCCGGGCCTTCCTTTCCTTAAAGAAGAAAGGAAGCAAAGAAAACTTTGGCGTGAAGCCCCCGCTTCACTTCCGGCCCGGAACAGCAAAACGCCCCGAGCCTTCTTCTGGCTCAGGGCGAACAAAATTGTCCGTGGTTCCACCTGAATTTCCCCAGTGGGGACACTCAAACCCGGTAACGGCGGGGGACCGGCGGGCCATTTCCTGCCCACGCTCCAGGGCGCCTTTCCCCCGCAGCCTCGGAGGATTCTCACCAACCATCCTCTCCCTGCTTCCCCGCTGTGAGGTACTGTTCCCTGTCGTTGCTTTGGAGTATACTGTAACTGGTATTGTATTACAGAACTGTCCTCCTGTCAAGCGGCGATTTCCGGGGAAGACCGCAAATAGCCCCCGCCTGGGGCAGGGGGCCGGCGGCTTCTCAGCAGATCTCATAAACGGCGGTATAGCCCCCTTTATCTCTCGGGCGGAAGAAACGCTTATACAGCATCCTCCCAGGATACATCACCCAGGTTGGACACATAGTCTGCCTATAGTTTTATCCGGCAGGTGTAAAGTCCGCAGAAATCAGATCAGCGTAATCCACCAGAATCTGCCCGCTCCCGCTGGTCTTCACCATGCTGACCACTACGCCGTAGCTGCGGTTGAGACCAAGGCCGCTGATGGATGCGCCCTCCGTCTTGACAAGCAGTCCGGGAACCCAGCCCAACGATTGATTCCCGGCGTCAACAAAGCCCGCATTATAGAGCGCATTGCGATCTAAGGCAAAGGAAGTAACTGTCACACCCACATCGCGGTTCTCCTCATCTACCTGAAAATGATAGAAAGGACTCGTGGACCAGCCAGTCTCTGTCTCAGACGGAATCTTTCTGGTGGTCCGATAGTAAACAGAATTACTGCTTCGGGCAGCTTTCTCAGCTGCGCTGCTGCCGGCCAGCTCAGCCACGGTATATGTGTCAATAACCGGGATCGCCCACTCCTCGGGGAACAGATCGTAGAACTCCGGCAGGCTCTCGACTTTCCCCGTATCGACATTGAATTTGCTTACCGCCCCGTCCACAGTCCACGCCTGGTCGCCGAAGATCAGCCTGTTTCTGGCCGCGTAGATTTCCGCCTGCCGCTCCGGCGAAGTGGAATCGTCGATCACCGCATAGGCCGTCGCCTGGATTTTTGCCTGCTCCACGGCTGTGGGAGCCGCCGCGCCACCAGTGGCGGAAACCATGGACACCATGCCAACCACGCAAAGCGCGGCAAGAATCAAACTCGTCAATCTCTTCATTATATAATTCTCCTTTCTATCATTTGGGTCTGTTCTGTTGTTTTGGAACCACGCTTCTACGCAGTCATACGCATCCCCCCAATCTTAACCCCGGGTTTAATAATACACAAAACCCTTCACAGTAATCTCGTGAGAGGAATTGTTTCTAATTGCCAAGGTATAGTAACCCCGTTCATCGACTTCAATGGCCTTATTGATAGAACCATTTTTTACTTGTATATAGTAGAAATAGCCGTCAGGGGCAATCACACCAAAATCCACACTGGCCGTCTTAGGTGAATAGATTGCATCTATGGTAACAATTTCTCCCGCTTCCAAAGGAAATTGATTGTCTTTCGATGCTACAATACTTCCAGAGGAAATTTTCATATCGAAAGATCCTGAGGCCCGATAAAATTGATTGCTTTCCTCCCGCACATTGACAACCGCTTCCCGTGATAAGGCTGACAGCGGCACCGCGTCAACATTTGTCACAGCTTTTGCGGACAATGTAGCAGACCCAAAGACAAGCGCAAATATCATGATATATCGTGCTATATTTTTCTTCCTACTTACCATATTATTGGCAACTCCTCTACCACTGAAATATCAATTTCTTCCCTTTCCAGGCTCTTTATATTTTCTATACTCCTTTCTTTTGGTATAAGCATGGTAATCGCACAGATCAAAATCGCCGCCACACAGCACACAGAAAGGATGATGTAGCGCATACGCTTAGAGCCTTTACCATCTTTTTTATCCTCCCCGCCGTGCTCTTTCTCCTTGTGTTCCTCCATCCTCTGTATTTTGCTCTCGTCATCCAATAAAGAGTCCACTGACACGTGATACAGTTGTCCCAATCGAGCCAGGTTCTCATATGAAGGCGTTGTGGTTCCTGCCTCCCATTTGGAAATCGTCTGCCGGGATATGCCTAACTCCTCCCCCAGCTCGATTTGGGACAGCCCCGCCTGTATTCTCAGGCGGGCCAATTTTTCATTTGTCTTCATCATTTCACCTTCATTCTACCAAATCACCCGAAAGGACTCAACCAACCTTGGTTTCCATCCGGGTTGCATCCTGGTTACATCCGATTTGCATTCAGTTTACATCCCTGTAAATTTTATTTTACATCCCCATTATAGCATAAAAAAGCGGCCCGGTGGGCCGCTTTTCAGCGTGTCAGCAGTTTCTTCATGCCCTCCTCCAGTCCGTCCACAGTGAGTGGGAACATGGGGAATTCCCGGGCGATCACGTCGTAAGTCTGGGCCCAGTAGGCCCCCCAGTCGGGGCGGCGGCTGGGGTTGAGCCAGATGGTATGGCGGTAGCGGCCTTTCAGCAGCCGCAGCCAGTCCATGCCGCATTTAGGGCCGCTCTCCTGGCCCATGCGGCCGTAGCCGCCCCCCATCAGCTCATAGGGGGCCATCTGGGCGTCCCCCACAAAGATGGCCTTGTAATCGCTGGGGATGTTGCCCAGCACCCAGTCGGTGGGCACGGCGTTCCGGGTCATCAGGGTGGGGTCCCGGTACAGGTAGGAGTACACGCAGTTGTGGAAATAGAACACCTGTAGATCCTTAAAATGCCCGGACTTGTCCACCGCCTGGAACAGGGCGGAGCACAAATTGCTGTAATAGTCCATGGACCCGCCGGAGTCCATGAGCAGCAGCACCTTCACGGTGTTCTCCCGGGGGCGCTTGTACCGGACTTTGAGCACGCCGCCGTTGTCCGCGGTGTCTTTGATGGTGTTGTCCACATCGAACTCGGTAGGGGGGAGGTCCACCAGCCCGGAGAACTGCCTTAAATGCCGCAGGGCCACCTGGAACTGGCGGGTATCCAGGGTGTTGTCCCGGCGGAAGTCCCGGAACTTCCGTTCCCCGGCCACCCGGAAGGCCCGGCGGTACATGGACCGGCCCCCCACCCGGATGCCCCAGGGGGACAGCCCGGAGTTGCCAAACAGGGACATCCCGTGGGTGCCCACCCAGTAGGCCCCGCCGTTGTGCTCCTCGGTCTGCTCCAGCAGCCGCTCCCGGAGCATCTCCTCGATCTCCTCCTCGGTGAAGCCCAGGTTTTTCAGGGCCTGGATCTCGTTCCAGTTGGCGTACTCCGACAGGATGTCCGGCTTGTCCAACCACTCCAGCAGCTCCTGGGAGATCTCCTGCTGGAAGGGCACGTCCTTAAAATACTCCAAAAAGCTCCGGTCAAAGGCGTCAAAATCCGCCTCGCTCTTCACCAGCAGGCACCGGCACAGCTGGTAGAACCCCGTGAAGCTGGAGCCGTGGAGCCCCTTGTCCAGCCCCTCCATCAGGGCCATCCACTCGGTGAGGGAGACCTTCAGCCCATTTTTCCGCAATAAATACAAAAAGTTTTCAAACATAAAATCATCCGTTACAGATATACCTTGCCGTCTTGCGGCAGGTATCAAGTTCTTTTTGGTTCTTTTTCTTGAAAGAAAAAGAACTACCGCCAGTTGCGCCGCAGGGCGTCCATATCCTCGTTTTTCTTCAGCAGCACCCCCAGATAGGGCACCTCTTTCACGATTTTGTCCACATCAGCGCCCCCGTGCTGGAGGGCCTGGATCCAGTCGATGATCTCGCTGGTGGAGGGTTTTTTCTTGATTTGCGGCAGGTTCCGGATTTTGTAGAAGGCCTCCAGCACCTGGCCCAGCAATTTCTCCCCAATATCCGGGTAATGCACCCGCACAATCTCCGCCATCAGCTCCCGGTCGGGGAACTCGATGTAGTGGAACACGCACCGGCGCAGGAAGGCGTCAGGGAGCTCCTTCTCGGCGTTGGAGGTGATAATCACCACCGGCCGGTGGTTGGCCTTGACGGTGCGGCCGGTCTCCGGGATGTGGAACTCCATCCGGTCCAGCTCCCACAGCAGGTCGTTGGGGAACTCCAGGTCGGCTTTGTCGATCTCGTCGATGAGGAGGATCACCTGTTCCTCGTCGGTGAAGGCCTCGCCCAGCTTGCCCAGTCTGACGTATTTCTCAATGTTGTCCACACCCTGGCCGCCGAACTGGCTGTCGTACAGCCGCTGGACCACGTCGTAGACATACAGCCCGTCCTGGGCCTTGGTGGTGGACTTGATGTTCCAGATGATCAGCTTCTTCCCCAGGGCCTGGGCAATGGCCTCGGCCAGCATGGTCTTGCCGGTGCCCGGCTCCCCCTTGATGAGCAGGGGCTTCTGGAGCACCATGGCGATATTGGCCGCCCGGAGCAGCTCCTCCGAGGCCACATAGTTTTGACTTCCCTTAAATTCCTGCATTTTCCTATCCTTCCCGGCCGTCCGGCCACAGTATTTTCCTGATTGTATCCTCTTTTTCCGGAAAAGGCAAGGGTATCTTGAGAATCCCCCGCCGCTGTGCTCTGCCGGCGGCTTCCCCCTTCAAAAGGGGTCTCTCACGGCCTCACCCTGGCTGTGGGATCATACACGCCAAGTTTTATTATTTTCATGACAAGTATTCTTGACGGCACGATCCCGCCGTGTTATGATACCCTCACCGGGGGAGGTCACGGCCGGACTGGTACCGGGAAGTCTGAGAAAGGAACCTTCATATGGACAAAAACGAAATTTTAGAAAAAAGCCGCAAAGAAAATAAGGAGCAGGATGAGATGGAGCGAACCATCCGTATCGAAGGGGAATCCTTCAGCCTCGCTCTCACTCTGATGGTGGGAATCCTCCTGTATTCTTACAACAGGCTGCACGACCTGCCCTCCGATACCATTTTTATCATGTTCTGGACCTCCTGCGTCAGCAACCGGCTTTACCGGCTGACCAAGCGGCGGGACACCTCCGACCTGGTCACCATGATCATATCCCTTGTCATCCTGGTGTTTTATGTGGTAAAATACTTCACACAGGGGTGATGGGATGGACGACCAGCTGGTCTTAAAAAACCGACTTAAAGTGGCCCGGGCGGAGCGCTCCCTGTCCCAGGGGGAACTGGCCAAGCTGGTGGGCGTCTCCCGCCAGACCATCAGCTCCATCGAGACAGGGCAGTTCAACCCCACCGCCAAGCTGGCCCTGGTGCTGTGCGTCGCCCTGGATAAGAAGTTTGAGGAGTTGTTCTACTTCGATTGAGCCCTGCGGCCGTTTAATGTTGCAATGAAAACGGGGGCGTTTCCTTTCGGAAACGCCCCCGTTTTGTGGTTTCTACTTGAATTTCTGGCTCTCCGCCACCGCCAGCTCATCGCATCGGTTGTTGTACGCATTGCTGGCATGGCCCTTGACCCAATGTAAGTTGACTGTGTGGTAGTCGCACAGATCCAGCAGCCTTCCCCACAGGTCGGGGTTGAGGGCGGGCTTTTTGTCTGATTTGACCCAGCCTCTGGCCCGCCAGCCCTTGGCCCAGCCCTTGGCCAATCCGTCGATGACATACTTGGAGTCGGAGTAGAGCTCCACCTCACAGGGCTCTTTCAGGGCCTCCAGGGCGGTGATCACCCCGGTGAGCTCCATCCGGTTGTTGGTGGTCTGTCCCTCGCCGCCGGACAGCTCTTTTTTGTGGGCGCCATACATCAGGATGGCGCCCCACCCCCCGGGCCCCGGGTTGCCTGAGCAAGCCCCGTCTGTGTAAATGGTAACAGTTTTCATAAATTCCCCAATCCCTCCCGCGTGAAACCGACGTCTGGTAGTCATAAAAACGTCTCAAGGACATAACTGTACAGGTGTAACGGTAACTGGCCTGACAGTAAGCCGGGATTTGAACCCGGCCAGACGGGGCCCCGCCGTCTCCATGCAGGGTGCCAATTTGCCCCGGCACCTTGGGGCTTGACGTCCGCCTTTCACGCAACCAAACCATTACCGTATCCCATTCCGGCCGGGATTTCCAAAGCACAGGGGTACCCGCCCGGAAGATTTTTTCCAGGCATCCCCCGCCTCCGGCGGGGGATGCCTCACCAGTCATAAGGGATTCGGAACAGGTTTACAATAATTCTGTGGTCCAGTTCTTCTCCTGGATGGCCTCATCCAGTTCCCGCAGCTCCCGGGACAGGCTGTCCACCTGCTTTTGCAGTTCCCGCACGTTAACGGTACTCTTGATTTTAATCTCGCTGGCGCTGTGGCGGTGAACCAGGGAGCTGGCGTTATTCAAAAATCCCCGCAGGACACCCAGTTTTCCCTTCAGGCAGTCCCGGCGGGCCAGCAGGCCGGACAGGGTGTCCCCGCCCTCCAGCCTGGTGGTGTTGTTCGTCCGGTTGATGGCGGAGACCAGCTCCTCCAGCCGGGCGTAGTCCTCATCCAGCTCTCTCAGCAGCTCCGCCGGATCCTCGGCAGGCTGTTCGCCCTCCTGAACCTGGGCGTTGTTGTTCAGCCGGCTCTCCAGCTGGTGGATCCTCGTCTGCAATTCCGACCGCTGGGACAGGGCGTTTGCCAGTTTCATGCTAAGGCTCCTTTCCAAATCCGGTCAGATGATGACGTTGTAGCCGTCAATCATGCTGCTGATCGCCTCATTCATCTTATTGAAGTCCTCTGCGTAATCCGTCCCCTCTGTCAGGTCAGTCTTCAGCCTGTTCACCCAGCTGAGAAGGGACTCCACCTTGTTGTTGTACAGCGCCAGGGAGTTGTCCCCGATGACGCCGGTAAAGCTGCTGATTTTAGAGCGCTCCTCCTCGTTGGCAAGGGCCCCGTTCAAATCCTCATAGGCGGTCTGGACCTGGTCAAAGAGGGGGGCCAGCTCCGCCATGTCGATCTCAGGCAGGACCAGCGGGTCCTCCGGGCCCATCCCCTCGTTGGCCGCCTCAATCTGGACCCAGATCTGGTCCAAAATATCCTGGCTGGTGTGGATCATGGTCAGGGAGTGGTAGAGAACCATCTCCCCATCCTCCAGCAGCTCGGCCCGGTCCTCGTCCCGGGTGGCGTTGGCCATCTCATTGATGGCGTCCAGGAAGTCCGTGTAATATGTGTCATAGACCTGGAGCGCCTGCCAGAGCTGGCTGTGGATCTCCGGGGCCCTGGCCAGATTGTCCTCCTCATAGTCGTCGAAGCTCATGTAGGAGGACAGCTCCTCCAGCGCCTCAATCACCTGGATCATGCTGTCCCCCATCGCCTTGATGGCGGCGTCGGCCTTGGGGTAGGCCGGCTCCTCCTCGGCGTACTTCATCGCCTCCTCCACCGTGTAGGTCATGGCGGTGAAGAACTGGACGCCCTCCTTGATGGCGCCGTAGTCGCCGATGATAGAGAATTCCTCCGTATAATCCACATTTTCAAAATAAGCGGACAGGGCGGGCTCAATATCGTCATCAATGATATCGCTCACCTTCAGATAGGTATTATACTTGCTGTAATCCTTAGGGGGCTCGCTGGACACATCGCCGGAGGAGGAGGCGCCCCCGCTTTTCCCGCTCTCATCCCCGCTGCCGCTGCCATCGCCGCCGCTGGAGCAGGCGGACAGCAGCAGCGCGCCGCACAGGGCCAACGCAACCACATTCAACCAACGTTTTTTCTGATTCATGACACTCGATCCTTTCTTTCTTTCAGTTTTACAGAAGAAGTCTCAAAGCCTGGTACTTACAGAACCGGTTTTTATTCCTGGATCTCTTCCACAGAAGCCCTCTCCTCCGGGGCGGGCCCCTCCTCACCGGCGGCCTCCTCACTGGAAGCCTCCTCCCGGCCGGCCAAGGCCAGGGAGATCACCTGGTCCCCCTCCTCCTTAAAGCGCATGACGATGACGCCCTGGGTGGCCCGGCCCGCCATGCGGATGGCGTCCACATGGGTGCGGATCAGGATCCCGCTCTGGGTCACCAGCAGCAGGTCCTCAGAGCCGTCCACCACCTTGATGCCCACCACCGGGCCAGTCTTGTCGGTGACCATATAGTTTTTAATGCCGATACCGCCCCGGTTGGTAATCCGGTACTCCTCCACCGGGGTGCGCTTACCGTAGCCCCGCTGGGTGATGGACAGCACGGTCTTGCCCTCTGTGGCCCGGGCGGCTCCCACCACGTAGTCCCCCTCCCGCAGGCGGATACCCCGGACGCCCACCGCCGCCCGGCCCATCGGCCGCACGTCGTCCTCGTCAAAGCACACGGCCATGCCGTCGTGGGTGGCGATGAGGATTTTTTTGGTGCCGTCGGTCTCCCGCACAGCCACCAGCTCGTCCCCCTCCTCCAGGGTGAGGGCCCGGATGCCGCTGGCCCGGATATTCTTTAGGGCGGAGACAGGCAGCCGCTTCACGGTCCCGTTCCGGGTGACCATGAACAGGTACAGCTCCTCCTCGCCGGCCTCCCGGAAGTGGAGCATGGTCTGGATCCGCTCCCCCTGCTCCACCTGGAGGATGTTGACAATATTGGTGCCCTTGGCGGTCTTACCGCTCTCGGGGATCTGGTAGCCTTTCTTCCGGTAAACCTTGCCGGTGTCGGTGAAGAAGAGGATATAGTCGTGGGTGGAGGCGGTGAACACGTCCACCACGTAGTCCTCCTCCCGGGTGGTGATGCCCTTCTTGCCCATGCCGCCCTTGGACTGGGCGGCGTACTCGCTGATGGGGGTGCGCTTGATATACCCCGCTTGGGTGAGGGTAAAGACGCACTGCTCCTCCTCAATCAGATCCTCAATGTCAATCTCGTCCTCCACATCCTGGATCTCGGTGACCCGGTCGTCGCCGTACTTGTCCCGGATTGCGGTGAGCTCCTCTTTCAGCACACCCCGCAGCATCTCCTCGCTGGCCAGCAGCTGGTTGAAGTAGGCGATGCGCTCCTCCAGCTCCTTATACTCCGCCTCCAGCTTCTCCCGGTTCAATCCCTGGAGGGCGATGAGCCGCATGTCGCAGATGGCCTGGGCCTGGACGTCGTCCAGCTCAAAGCGCTCCATCAGCCGCTCCTTGCCGTTGTCGTAGCTGGTGCGGAGGATATGGATAACCTCGTCGATGTGGTCCTGGGCGATGAGCAGGCCCTCCAGCAGATGGGCCCGCTCCTGGGCCTTTTTCAAGTCGTACTTGGTGCGGCGGATGATGACCTGCTCCTGGTGGGCAATGTACTCGTCCAGAATATGCCGCAGGGACAGGATGCGGGGCTGGAGCTTTCCGTTGACCTCCACCAGGGCCAGCATATTGATGGCAAAGGTGGTTTGCAGCTGGGTCTGGGCGAACAGCCGGTTGAGCACCACCTGGGGGTTGGCGTCCCTCTTCAGCTCAATGACAATCCGCATACCGTTGCGGTCGGTCTCATCCCGGATCTCAGAGATGCCCTCCAGCCGCTTGTCCTCCACCTGGTCGGCCATGCTTTTAATCAGCATCCGTTTGTTGACCTGGTAGGGGATCTCGGTGATGACAATGCGGGTGCGGTCCTTGCCGAACTCCTCAAACTCGTGGCGGGCCCGGATGGTCACCCGGCCCCGGCCGGTGGCGTAGGCGGCCCGGATGCCTGCCCGGCCCATAATAATGGCCCGGGTGGGGAAGTCGGGGCCGTGGATGTGCTCCATCAGGTCGGCCAGGGTGGCCTCCGGGTCGTCCAGCACCCGGATGGTGGCGTTGATGACCTCCCGCATATTGTGGGGCGGGATGTTGGTGGCCATGCCCACGGCGATGCCACTGGAGCCGTTGACCAGCAGATTGGGGAACCGGGAGGGGAGCACCTTGGGCTCCTTCCGGGTCTCATCAAAGTTGGGGTCCCAGTCCACCGTGTCCTTGTCGATGTCCCGGAGCATCTCACCGGACAGCTTGGACATCCGGGCCTCGGTGTACCGGTAGGCTGCGGGGGGATCGCCGTCCACAGAGCCGAAGTTGCCGTGGCCATCGATGAGCATATAGCGCATGGAGAAATCCTGGGCCAGCCGCACCAGGGCGTCATACACGCTCTGATCCCCGTGGGGGTGGTAGCGGCCCAGCACGTCGCCCACGGCGGTGGCGCACTTGCGGAAGGCGTGGTCGTAGGTCAGGTTGTCCTCATACATGGCGTAGAGGATCCGCCGGTGGACGGGCTTCAAGCCGTCCCGCGCGTCGGGCAGGGCCCGGCCCACGATCACCGACATGGCGTATTCAATGTAGGAGTTCTCCATCTCCGGCACCAGGGAGGTGCTGACAATTTTCTGGTTTGGGAAACGGATCTCCTCCGGGTCATATTGGGGTTTCTTACTCATTGACTGTGTTCCTCACTTTTCAAAAATACAACTCAGTCCTCGCTGTCGGGCTGCTGCCCATCGTGGGCCTTCCATTTACACTCCGTAATATTTAAATCTGTAAATACAGCTTGGAAGGAGGAGTCTTCCGGGGAACAGGCATAAATACCAAACCGAATTCTGCCCTTACCCTCATGTATGCGGCACACCCGCATCTGCTGGAAGCTTACCCCGTCGGCGGAGCACTCCAGACAATAGTCGCTCTCCCGCCGGCTCAGCCGGTACCACATTGATTTCACGTCAGCGGGGATCACCGTGGTGGCCCAGTCGGAGTAGCCGTGATTGGTAACCACACTCCCAAGGTGCTGGAACTCCTCATTTTCGTATTCTACAGATGCCTTCAACCAGTTTTCACTGTCCAGATACATCACAATTCCGCACTGGTCAAACCGGCGTCCGCTCTCCTGAAACTCAGTCTTTACAGAAAAGCTGAAAAACCGCTCCTCCGTCTCCATCTGAAAGACGGGGGCGTTGTCATTGCGGAAGTGGTAGTACGTTCTCTGCCACAGGTCTGTACGCGGATTTGTGACCACAACCAGCTTTCCGTTCTCTATCCAAAAGCCGCGGGGTTCCCGTGTCCATTGAAAGCTGTCCCAATTCACCACGTTTCACACGCTCCAAACAATATCAATAGTCCAGATTCACGGCGTACTTGGCGTTGCGCTCAATAAACTCCTTCCGGGGCTCCACTTTTTCCCCCATAAGGATGGTAAAGGTCTGGTCGGCCTGGACGGCGTCGTCCAGCTCAATCCGCCGCAGGGTGCGCTTCTCCGGGTCCATGGTGGTGTCCCACAGCTCATGGGCGTCCATCTCGCCCAAACCCTTAAAGCGGCTGATCTCCACCTTGGCGTTGGGGTTATCCCCCCGCAGCTCGGCGGAAATTTTATCCCGTTCCTCGGGGGAGAAGGCCAGCCGGGTCTGCTTGCCCCTTGTCAGCTTGAACAGGGGGGGGACGGCGGAATATACATACCCGTTCTCAATCAGGGGCCGCATAAAGCGGAAGAAGAAGGTGAGCAGCAAGGTGCGGATGTGCGCGCCGTCCACGTCGGCGTCGGCCATAATGATGACCTTGTGGTAGCGCAGCTTGTTCAAATCGAAATCGTCCCCGATGCCCGCGCCCAGGGCGGTGATGACCGGGGTGAGCTTGTCGTTGCCATAGACCTTATCCGCCCGGGTCTTCTCCACGTTGAGCATCTTGCCCCACAGGGGGAGGATCGCCTGGAAGCGGCTGTCCCGGCCCTTGGTGGCGGAGCCTCCGGCGGAGTCGCCCTCCACGATATAAATTTCCGTCAGCTCCGGGTTGATCTCATTGCAGTCCCGCAGCTTGTCGGGCATGGCGGCGCCTCCCAGGGCGGTTTTTCTCCGGATGGACTCCCGGGCCTTCCGGGCGGCCTCCCGGGCCCGGTTGGCCATCAGGGCCTTGTCCAGGATGGCCCGGCCCACGGCGGGGTTCTCCTCCAGATAGACCTCCAGCCCCTCGGACACGATGGAATTAACCAGGGTGCGCATCTCGCTGTTGCCCAGCTTGGCCTTGGTCTGACCCTCAAATTGGGCCTCGGTGAGCTTGACGGAGATCACCACCGTCAGCCCCTCCCGGCAGTCGTCGCCGGACACCTTCTCATCGTCCTTCAGCATCTTGATTTTCCGCCCGTAGGCGTTGAGGGCGTTGGTCAGAGCCCGGCGGAAGCCCTCCTCGTGCATGCCGCCCTCGGGGGTGTGGACGTTGTTGGCGAAGGACACCATCACCTCGCTGAACCCGTCGTTGTACTGCATGGCCACCTCAGCCATGCTGTCCTCCCGGGCGCCGGACATGTAGATCACGCTGTTGTGGATAGCGTCCTTGCTCCGGTTCAGGAAGGTGACAAACTCCCGGATGCCCCCCTCATAGCACATATCGTCCTCCTGCTCCTGGCCGGATCGGAGGTCTACCGTCTGGATCCGCAGACCGGCGTTGAGGAAGGCCTCCTCCCGCATCCGGGTGTGCAGGGTCTCGTAGTTATACTCCAGGGTGTCGAACATCTCGGGGTCGGGCTTGAAGGTGACTGTGGTGCCGGTGCGGTTTGTCTTGCCCACCACTGTCATCTCCTGGGTAATTTTTCCCCGGGAGAACTTCATCTCATAGATCTTGCCCTCCTTGTGGACCTGGACCTCCAGCCACTCGGACAGGGCGTTGACCACGCTGGCGCCCACGCCGTGAAGGCCGCCGGACACCTTGTACCCGCCGCCGCCGAACTTGCCGCCGGCGTGGAGGATGGTAAAGACCACCTCCAGGGCGGGCCGGCCGGTCTGGGGCTGGATGTCCACCGGGATGCCCCGGCCGTTATCGGTGACGGTGATAGTGTTGCCTGGATTGATGGCCACGGTGATATCGGTACAGTGGCCGGCCAGGGCCTCGTCAATGGAGTTGTCCACAATCTCATACACCAGGTGGTGCAGGCCGGACTCACTGGTGGAGCCGATATACATGCCCGGCCGCTTGCGGACGGCCTCCAGCCCCTCCAGCACCTGGATCTCCGACCCGCCGTACTGGTGGTCGGTCTGGGTGGTGCTCAGCTCGTTTAATTCACTGCGTTCTTCCAACATAGTTTACCTCCGGTTTTATGGCTTGGATGAGGGTCAAGAGGGGAGGGGGAAGAAGGAGTTTCTTTCCTCTCCTCCCATGACTCTCAGTATTTTTTGAGGTTAATATTATAAATTAAGGGAATTCCCACTTAAAGCGCCCCCCTCGATCCTGCCCCGCAGGGCCGTGGAGGACAGGGGGGAGATGTAGACCACCGGCTCCCCCCACCGGCTGTCCGCCAGGATAAAAGACCGGGGTAAGTCCTCAGTGAGCCAGATGGCCCGGCCCTCCCGTTCCGCCCGCTCCAAAAACTCCCGGGTTTTAAAGGCCCAGCTGGCGTTGTCCAGATCAAAGATCCCCAGGATATCGCTGTATGGCACCACGGCGGATTTTCCCAGATGGATATACATGGAATTTCCTCCTAAATCAGCCGCCCGCTCTGGATATGGAAGGCCCTTCCGCCCTCCAAACTCTCCAGCTTCTCCTCCTCGCAGCAGGTGATGAATTTTCCCACGGATCAGGCCCCGTGGGAGCCCTTTGGGATTAAAATCCTCAGGCGAAATAAATTCGCCCTCCGGAAATTCTCCGCCGCTTCCGCGGCTGCGAATTTACGGCGCGTTCGCGCCGGCTCAGGTATTCATCACAATCGAACCATTACGGATATGAAACGCTCTTCCACCCTCTAAACTCTCCAGTTTCTCCTCCTCACAGCAAGTGATGAATACCTGCCCGCCCCGGATACGGTTGAGGACAAAGGCCTGGCGTTTTGGGTCCAGCTCAGACAGCACGTCGTCCAGCAGCAGCACCGGCCACTCCCCGCTCTCCTCCTGAAAAATTTCCCGCTGGGCCAGCTTCAGGGACAGGGCCGCCGTCCGGGTCTGGCCCTGGGAGGCGTAGGTCTTGGCGTTCTGCCCGCCGATGTCCACCAGCAGATCGTCCTTGTGGGGCCCGGACAGGCACTGGCGGCTGTCCAGCTCCGCCTGGCGGTGCCGCTCCTGGTGTTCCAGCAGCTCCGGCAGAATCCCCCTGGGCTGGGCCATGGGGTCGTTTACCCCGGATACCGTCTCGTAGGTCAGGCCCAACTCCTCCCGCCCGCCGGAAAACTCCTGGTGGATGGCCGGGGCGCGCTCCCGCAGACGCTTGATAAAGTGGGCCCGGTAGTGGATCAGGATGGCCCCGGTCTGGGCCATGCGGAGGTTGAAGTCGTCCAGGGTCTGGAGCAGGGAGGGGTTCTCCCGCCAGTCCCGCAAAATCCGGGTCTTGTGGTCATACAGGCGGTTGTACTCCGCCAGCGCCTGGACGTACCTGGGCCGGAGCTGACAGATGGCGCTGTCCAGGAACCGCCGCCGGGCGGCGCTCCCCTCCCGGATAAGGTACAGATCCTCCGGGCAGAACAGCACTGTGGTGAGGATCCCGGCCAGCTCCCCGGCGGTTTTCAATCTCACCCCGTTGGAAAACAGCTGGCGGCCCCGGCCCCGGAACAGTTTGGCCTCCAGGGTAAAATCCCGGTCCCGGCTGAACACCTCCCCTTTAATAAAGGCGGAATCGGTGTCCAGCATAATCATTTCCCGGTCATACCGGGCCCGGTGGGACCGGGCGGAGGACAGGTAGGCGATCCCCTCCAGCAGGTTGGTCTTGCCCTGGGCGTTGTCGCCGTAGATCAGGTTCACCCGGGGGTCAAAGGCGGCCTCCAGGCGAGGGTAGTTACGGAAGTGGTCCAGCTCCAGCCCCTTGACGATCATGTGACCACAAGCTCCGTCTCGCCGTCGATCACCGCCCGGTCCCCGGGCCGCATTTTCTTCCCCCGCATGGAGCAGCGCTCGCCGTTGACGGCCACCCGGCCCTCCTGGATGATGAGCTTGGCGTCCCCGCCGGTCTCCACCGCCCCGGCGAACTTCAGCAGATCTTGGAGCTTGATAAACTCGGTGTGTATTTTAATCTGGTGTGATTCCATATGGCCCTCCTTCTTCTTTTCTTTTGAAAAAGAAAAGAAGCAAAAACGTGGTTTTTACGGAAAAGTTCTTTTTCGGTTCCTTTTTCTTACAAGAAAAAGGAACAACCCCCCCGTTAATTGGCCTTCAGCCGCACTGGCAGCACCATATAGACAAAATTCTCCTCCCCCTCGGCGGGCAGGATGACGCAGGGGGCCACGCCGGTGGTGAACTCCATCCTCAGCTTTTCCGCCGGGGCGGCTTTCAGGGAGTCCATCAGGTACTTGTTATTGAAGCCGATCTCCAGCCCCTGGCCGTCCCCGCTGACCACGCAGCGGTCGGCGGCGTCGCCGATGGCGGTCTTTGTAGTGATATCCACCGCCCCGTCCCCAAAGACGCACCGCAGGGGGGACTTGAGCTTCTCGCTGATAATCAGGGACACCCGCTCGATAGAGGACAGCAGGGCCCGGGCCTCCACCTCAATTTTGATGGAGTTATTCCGGGGGATGGCGTTGCGGTAGGCAAGAAAATCCCCCTCCAGCCGGCGGCAGACCAGCACCGTGTCCCCGGTCTGGAACAGGATATGACGGGCGCCCTGGGTGACGGTAACGCCCTCCTCCCCGGAACAAATCCGCTCCACCTCACTGAGGGCGGAGCCGGGCACCACGAAGGAGAAGGACTCCGCGCCCCTTTTTTCCTCCACCGCCTCATGGCGCAGGGCCAGGCGGTACCCGTCCACAGACACGATGGTCAGCCCGCCGCTGTCCACCTCAAAGAGGGAGCCGGTATGGATGGGCCGGCTCTCGTTGTCGCTGACAGCGAAGAGGGTCTGGGCGATCATGGACCTAAGCGCCGGCTGGCCGATGGTCAGGGCGTTCTGCTGGTCTACCGTGGGCAGCTCGGGGAATTCCTCCGGGTCGGTGCCTAAAATATTGAACTCCGACAGGCCGCACTTGATATTGACGGTGTACCCCTGGGAGGAGAAGACCACCACGTCATCGGGCATTTTCCGGACGATCTCCCCAAACAGCCGGGCGGACAGCACCAGGGAGCCGGCCTCCGTGACCTCCGCCGGGACGGTGGCCTGGATCCCGGTCTCCAAGTTGTATCCAGTGAGGCGCAGGGTGGCGCCCGCCTCAATGAGGATGCCCTCCATGGCGGGGATAGAGCTCTTAGCGGCCACCGCCCGGGAAGTGACGGACACCGCGGCGGACAGAAGGGCTTTTTCGCAGGAGAATTTCATATTGGATCCCTCCAGTTTTTTTCTCCCCGGAAGGGGAGGATCGGATTAAGGTCGTAATAGTACGCAGTAGGAAAAAATGTTGTGGAAAAACGCCCCAATCCATTGCGGGGCAAGGGCTTCAGCCTCCACAGGGGCTGTGGGCAAATCGGGGCTGTTTTTTTGGAAATGTGGATATTCCAATTTTTCCACAATTTCCCCACGTGGAGCCCACAGGAGAGTGTGGAAAACGGGACGGGATCCGGTCTAGTACCGGTTGTTGATGTTGGTGGTGATGTCCTTGATGATCTCCGCCTTGTCCGGGTCGTGCTTCACCAGGTTCTCCACCCGGGACAGGGAGTTGAGGACGGTACTGTGGTCCCGGTTGTCAAACTCCTTGCCGATCTCCTTCAGGGACAGGTTGGTCATCTGCCGGGTGAGGTACATCGCGATCTGCCGGGCCAGAGAGATATCCTTGGAGCGGCCTTGTCCCCGGAGGGTGGCCGAGTCGATGTTGTAGAATTTACACACCTCATCGATGATCACGTCGGCGGTGGGCAGGATGTCGGACTTCTCCTTAAAAATGTCCTTCACCGCCCGGATGACGGTCTCCTTGTTCAGGGAGTCGCCGATCAGGTCCTGATATGCCATGATTTTATTGACGATGCCCTCCAGCTGTCGGACGTTGGCGGTGATATTTTCCGCGATCAGCTGAATCAGAAAGTCGGGCAGCTCCATCCCCATACGGATGGCCTTGCTCTTGATGATGGCCATGCGGGTCTCGTAGTCCGGCGGGACGATGTCCGCCAGGAGCCCCCACTCAAAGCGGGTTTTCAGCCGGTCCTCCAGCCGGTGGAGCTCCTTGGGCGGCCGGTCGGAGGTGAAGACGATCTGTTTTTTCAGTTCGTACAGGGTGTTGAAGGTATGGAACATCTCCTCCTGGGTGGAGTCCCGGCCAGCGATGAACTGCACGTCGTCCATGAGGAAGACGTCCGCCCCCCGGTACTTCTCCCGGAATTCCTGGTTCCGGCCCTCCCGGATGGCGGCCACCAGCTCGTTGGTGAAGGTGTCTCCCTTGATATAGATGATCTTATACCCCGGGTGGTTCAAGTGGATGGTGTGGGCGATGGCGTACAGCAGGTGTGTCTTGCCCAGGCCGGACTCCCCGTGGATGAACAGGGGGTTGTAGCTCTCTCCCGGGCTCTCCGCCACCTTGCAGGCGGCGGCGTGGGCCAGCTTGTTGGACTTGCCCACCACGAAGCGGTCGAAGGTGTACTCCTCCGTCCCGGGCAGGAAATTGCTGTGCTTGCTCTTGTCCTGATAGCTGGACAGCTCATCCTCTGTGAGGACATTGACCTGAAAGTCGGCGGAAAACAGCTCGTGGAGCGCCTTTTGGATGTAAGTCACATAGCGGGAGGCGATGATGTCCCGTTTCAGCCGGGTGGGGCTGTACAGAATAAAGGTGTCGTCCTCCAGGGAGACGGGGACGGTGTCATCGAACCAGGTATTTAACGTGGTGGCGGTCATATCGGCCCCCATCAGATCCATCACTTTTTTCCACACTTCCTGGGCAGGGTTCATGGGCGGACCTCCTTCGGTACTGTGCCGGTCCCATAGAGGACCGGAGCAAATCTTCAAAGCGCCTTCCCCGTTGGGCGGGGAAGGCGGCGGTGTTGTCAGTTTACTGGGAAAACGGGCCGCTTCCGGTTTTTTAGGGGAATCCTGTCAGGGGAGTATGGGGAAGCGGGCGGCTCTTTTGTGGTGTTTGGGTGGTAAAACTGGATCAACAAGGTGAAACTTCCACCTTTCTATTATACCAAAAAACGGGATATCCGGCAAGGATTTTCCGCTATATTTTTATTTATAATGTATCCCTGAGGAGAGGCAAAAGTTGTGGATTAGGGGACTTAAGGCTACAAGATATTGCGTGTCACAAGAAACAGGGAAAAAAACGGGCATATCAGGCAAAAATGTGGTTGACAGGGGCCGGTTCCATCCGTTATAATGGGGGGCGTATTTCTGGGAGAAGGCGGGTTCCCGCCCTTTCCCCAGACCGGGCCCCTTGGGCCTGAGACAGCAGACCGCAGCCCGTCCGGGCTGTTGTTGGGCCGGGAGAGCCGGCTTGAGTTCAAATGAGGAGGTGTCCCCCATGCTTCGTACCTATCAGCCCAAGAAGCGCCAGCGCTCTAAGGAGCACGGCTTCCGCAAGCGTATGGCCACCCGCAACGGCCGCAAGGTGCTGGCCCGCCGCCGGGCCAAGGGCCGTGCCCGTCTGACCCACTAAGGGGAGGTTCCCTGATCTGGGATGAGACAGCGGGCAGAGGACACAGTGGACATAGATCGCGCAGAAGGGGCGTGGGAGCAAATTCCCCCGCCCTATATGTGCATCCGCACCTTTTTGACAGTACACCGCCCCAGGCGGTGGAGGAGGATCTTGTGAAGCACACCGTCTCCCTGAAACAAAATCATGAGTTCCGCCGGCTGTATCGAAAAGGGAAAAGCGCCGTGTCCCCCTATTTCGCCGTGTACTGCCGCAAGACCAACCGGCCGGTCAGCCGGCTGGGCATCACCACCGGGGTGAAGCTGGGCAACGCGGTGAAGCGCAATTATGCCCGCCGCCGGGTCCGGGCCCTGTACCGCGCCAATGAGGAACAGCTGCTTCCCGGCTACGACATTGTGGTGGTCGCCCGGACAAGGCTTCTCCATGGCTGTTACGCCGACCTGGACCGCAGCTTTCTCCAGCTGATGAAAAAGCTGGGAATGTCCGCCCCCAAGGGGGACAGGCCTTGAAAAAGCTGCTGCTTTCCGCCATCCGTTGGTATCAAAATTCCATCTCCCCCCTGCGCCCCCCCTGTTGCCGGTTTATTCCCACCTGCTCGGCCTACGCCCTGGAGGCAGTGGAGAAATACGGCGCCCTCAAGGGGGGGTGGCTGGCCCTGCGCCGGGTGATGCGGTGCCACCCGTTCCACCGGCAGAAGTCTATCCAGTACGACCCCGTGCCATAGCCGGGCGCGCGTGCCGGCCTTTTGCCGCCTATCCATATTTGCGGAGGTAATGTTGTGGGTATCATTCTAAAACCCTTTGCCTGGCTGTTGCTGTTTTTCTATAACCTGTTCAGCAGCTACGGCCTGGCCCTGATTTTATTTGCCATTGTCATCAAGCTCATTCTCTTCCCCGTCACCCTGAAGAGCAAAAAGAGCATGATCCAGACCACCATGCTGTCCGGCAAGATGCAGCAGCTGCAAAAGCAGTACGGCAAGGACCGGGAGCGCTACAGCTTAGAGGTACAGAAGCTCTACGAGCGGGAGAAGGTCAACCCCATGGGCGGCTGCCTGTGGTCCCTGATCCCCATGGTGGTGCTGATCGGCCTGTACGGCATTATCCGGGAGCCCCTCACCTACTTTATGAGCCTGTCCGGCGAGCAGATCCAGCTCCTGGCTACCCAGCTGAACTGGACGGAGGTGGCGGTTTCCAGCGGCTGGGTCAAGGCTGATCTCATGGCCAAGCTGGTGGAGCAGTTCAACGCCGGGGAGATCGCCGGCACTTTCCAGACCGGCGCCTATAACCAGCTCTATCTGGTGTCTATGATTACCAAAGAGAACCTGGCCTCCCTCCAGGCCGCCCTGGGCGAGGCCGGCCAGAACCTGTTCGTGCTGAATTTCAAGTTCCTGGGGATGGATCTGTCCAAGATCCCCACCGTCGCTTTCTGGAAGCCCGGCGGCTCCATTCTCTTGTTCCTGCTGCCCCTGGTATCCACCGCGGTATCCTTCCTGTCCATGAAGGTCTCCATGGCTACCAACCAGATGAACAAGCAGGAGAAAAATGAGCAGGCGGACCGCACGAACAGGATGATGTTGTGGACGATGCCCCTCATGTCCCTGTGGATCGGCTTCACTGTCCCCGCCGGCCTGTCCATCTACTGGATCGCCCAGTATTTTATCACCATGGGCCAGGAGGTCATCTGCGGCAAGATGCTGAAGAAGGACTACGAGGCCGCCCGGGAGGAGGCCGCCCGCCGGGACAAGGAGGAAAAAGAGGAGGAGAAGCGCCGCAAGGAGGAGGCCCGTCTGGAACGGGCCCGCCGCCTGGAGGAGGAGAAGAAGAACCGGGGTAAAAAGAAGCCCGCCCAGAGGAAGGACGACGAGCCCGACCAGGAGGGTGTCAACAAGGATGACAGCCGGGAGGGCATCCGGGCCTATGCCCGGGGCCGGGCGTATATCCCCGACCGCTTTGGCGGTGTGACCCCCTATGTAAACCCCAACGACCTAATCCAGGCCCAGCTTCAGGCCCAAGCCACCGGCAAGGGCGGGAAGAAGGCCAAAAAGGGGGAGGTTAAGGAGGAGCCCGGACAGGAGCGGAACCCCAAGCCTGCCCAGGAGGCTCCTGTTCAGGAAGCCCCCGCCGCTCCCCCTGAGGAGGCCGCTCCCGCCGCCCCCGCCCCTGAGATGGAGACCATCGAGGTAGAGGTGGAGGAGATCGAGGTGGAAGTGGCTGAGGATGAGGATAAGGAGGTCTGATGATGTTAAAGTGGATTGAGACCACCGGCCGTTCTGAGGAGGACGCCATTTCCGCCGCCCTGTTTCAGCTGGGCCTGGAACGGGACGACGTGTCTGTAGAAGTGATTGAGCGGGCCAAATCCGGCTTTCTGGGCTTTGGCAGCAACCCGGCCAAAGTGCGGGTGAGCTATGAGGAAGAAAACGGGGTGCCCCGTCACCGGAAAAACTTGCTGGAGGAGCCCGTCCTGGCCGCCGCCTCTGTGAGCAAGCCCAGGGCGGCCGCCCCGTCGGAGGAAGAAAAGATCCTCCCCGCCGCCCCGGTGAAAAAGCCCGCCCCCCAGCCGGAGAGGAAGCCCTCCCAGCCCCAGGCCCCTGTAGAGGAGGAGACCATCCTGGCCGCCAAGCCGGGCATGGCACCCCCGCGGCCCAAGCAGAGACCGGAGCAGCCCCGCCCGGAGCGGGCCCCCCGGCCCCAGCGGCAGCCCCGCCGGCCCCGGGAGGACAGCCGCCTTCAGGACGGGGACGAGGTCATTATTGGCAATACGCCCCGGCCTGAGCCCGTCACCCTGACCCCCGCCAGCCCTGAGGACCAGCGGGCCGGCCAGATCTCCGCTTTCCTCACCGGCCTGATGTCCCATCTGGAGATCCAGGCGGAGCCCCAGGTCTTTGTTACCGGGGAGGGCAACTATAAGGTGGTCCTCCAGGGGGAGAACCTGGGCGCCATCATCGGCCGCCGGGGGGAGACTCTGGACGCCATCCAACAGCTCACCAGCTATTCGGTGAACCGGGGCCAGGCCAAGCGGGCCCGGATTCACATCGACGCCGAGGGCTACCGGGCCAAGCGGGAGGAATCCCTTCAGCGCCTGGCGGTAAAGGTGGCGGGTAAGGTAGTCAAGTACCGGAAGAACATGACCCTGGAACCCATGAACGCCTATGAGCGCCACGTGATCCACACCGCCCTCCAGGACTATTCCGGCGTGTCCACCTACTCCACCGGGGTAGAGCCCAGCCGCCGTATTGTGGTGGCCTACGCCCCCAACCAGAAGTAAGGAAAAAGCGGAAAGGGTATCCCTTTCCGCTTTTTTATCGGGAAAGGAGTTCCACTATGCCAACCCCGCTCTATGACGCGCTGAAGCAGTACGCCGCCGCCCGGCCTTTGCGCTTCCATATGCCGGGCCACAAGGGGGCTTTCCTGCCCGCCCCGGAGCTGGCCCCCCTGGCCCCTCTGGATGTGACAGAGATCCCCCCCACCGGCAACCTGTATGAGGTGGGGGAGCCCTTTGACTCCGCCCAGGGCCTGTGGGCGGAGGTATTCGGCTTTGCGACCTGCCAGTTCCTCACCGGCGGCTCCACCATGGGCATCCACACCGCCTTGGCCCTGTGCTGCAAGCCGGGGGAGAAGGTGCTGCTGGACCGGAACTGTCACCGGGCGGCCTTTAACGCCCTGGCCCTGCTGGACCTGGAGCCGGTATATCTGGAGCGCCCCTGGCTGGAATCGGAGAATCTGATCGGCCCCATTTCTCCCGATGCTGTGGAGAAAATGCTGAACCTCCATCGGGATCTGAAAACAATTTATATTACTTCCCCTACATATGCCGGAGTGTTGTCGGATATCCCCCAGATTGGCCGGATGATACACGCCCGTGGTGGAAAACTTTTTGTAGACGGCGCCCACGGCGCTCACCTGCCCTTCCTGGGTGTGGACGCCTTCCAGGGGGCGGACGCGGTGGTGGTCAGCGCCCACAAGACCCTCCCGGCCATGGGGCAGAGCGCCCTGCTGTTCGCCAACGGTTTTGACCCGGCCATGGTACGGCGCAGGGCCAGTGTCTACGGCAGCTCCAGCCCCTCCTACCCCATGATGGCCTCCATGGATCTGGCCCGTCAGTGGCTGCTGGACAGGGGAGCGGAGGCCTACCGTCAGACCGCCGCCCAGGTGGCCCGCCTGCGGGAGGACTACCCCTCCCTCAGCCGGCCGGACCTGTTTTTAGATCCCACCCGCTTCACCCTCAGTGTCCAGGATGGCCCGGCTTTCACCCGTGCCCTGGAGGAGATGAATATTTTCCCGGAGATGGAGGACGGGGGCCATGTGGTGTTCATCTGCACCGCCCAGGACCGGGAGGAGGACTTCTCCCAGCTGAGGGCGGCGCTGGATCAGCTTCAAGATGGGCTGGGCCCCTGCCCGCCCATCCCGGCCCCGCCTCTGCCGGAGCGGGGGCTCTCCCCTCGGGCGGCCCTCTTTGGGGACAGTATTCCCCGGCCCCTGGAGGACTGCCAGGGTGAGATCTCGGCGGGACAGATCGCCCCTTATCCTCCCGGTGTGCCGGTGGTGGCCCCCGGGGAGGTCATTGGAAAAAAAGAACTTTCCTATTTGCGGAAAATAGGGTATAATATGAGGTCAGAAGCCCGTGTGATCCTCCCTAGGTAAAATTTCCGGCTAAAACCTGGGAATTTTCCCCGAGGAGCCCGGATCTGTAGAATCAAACATCATCCGCCCGGCGAGGGCGAGGAATTGAGGCATTTGATGGAACTTTCAGCCCTGGCAGGCAACAGCCGTGTCAAAGATCAGCTCTCCCGCCGGACGGGGGGCCGGGAGCTGTCCCACGCCTATATTATCTCCGGTCCCAGCGGCTCCGGCCGGCATACCCTGGCCCGGCTGCTGGCCGCCGGGATGCTGTGTACCGGGGCAGGAGAGGCGCCCTGCGGGATCTGCGTCCCCTGTAAGAAAGCCCGCCGGAACCTTCACCCGGATATGATCACCATCACCGGCCCCGGGGAGAATAAACCCATCACGGTGGATCAGGTTCGATCCCTCCGGGCTGACGCCTATATCCGTCCCAACGAGGGGGAGCGGAAGGTCTATCTGCTGGAGCGGGCGGACCAGATGAACCAGTCCGCCCAGAACGCCATGCTGAAACTGCTGGAGGAGGGCCCCGGTTACGTGGCCTTTCTCCTGTTGGCTAACAACCCCGGCGGCCTGCTCCAGACGGTGCGCTCCCGGTGTGAGGAGCTGGCCATGGCCCCTCTCACCCCCCGGGAGTGTGAGAGCTGGCTGTCCGCCCGGTTCCCGGACAGGCCCCCGGAGGAGCTGCGGAGGGCCGCTCTGGACTGCCAGGGCGTTTTAGGCCGGGCTCTGGAGCAGCTGGAGGCCGGGTCCGGCGTCCAGCTGGCCGTCCAGGCGGGCGCTCTGGCCGACGCCCTGGAGAGGGCCGGGGAGCTGGAGCTGTTTGAGGCGGCCATGGCGCTGGACAAGAGCGGCCGGGAGGAAGTGATTGCCCTGCTGGAGGGCCTGGAGAGCGAATTGGGGCGGCGGATGGCCTCCTCTCCCCGCCGGCAGCGGCTGTTCCGGGGGGTAGAGCTGGCGCGGACCCTCCGGGAAGCGGCCCAGCTCAACACCAACCCCGGCCAGCTGGCGGGCTGGTTGTGCGCCGGTATGTTTGACAAGGATTGAAAAGCCGAACCCCGTATTGGTCCTCTTTCGGTTTTCAGATAGAAGGAGATTTCCCTATGATTGAAATTATCAGCGTCCGCTTTAAAAATGGCGGAAAACAATACTACTTCAACCCCAACGGCATGGAATTCCAGCCAGGGGACGGGGTGATTGTAGAGACTTCCCGGGGGGCGGAGTACGCCCTGTGTACCCAGGGCAATACCCCCATCGACGAGATGGAGCTCACCGCTCCCCTGCGCCCGGTGGTCCGGGCCGCCACTCCCGAGGATTTGAAGGCCATGGAGGGCAACGCAGAGCGGGAGAAGAAGGCGTTCGCCATCTGCCAGCGGAAGATCGCTGATCACGGGTTGGATATGAAGCTGATCAGCGCTGAGTACAGCTTTGACGGGACAAAGGCGCTGTTCTTCTTCACCTCCGAGGGGCGTGTGGACTTCCGTGCTCTGGTGAAGGATTTGGCCAGCACCATCCACGCCCGGATTGAGCTGCGGCAGATCGGCGTCCGGGACGCTGCCAAGATGCTGGGCGGCCTGGGGATCTGCGGAAAACCCTTCTGCTGCTCCCAGTTCCTGGACGAGTTCCAGCCGGTGTCCATCAAAATGGCCAAGACCCAGAACCTGTCCCTGAACCCCACCAAGATCTCCGGCACCTGCGGGCGGCTGATGTGCTGTCTGAAATATGAGCAGGAGGCCTATGAGGATCTGGTGAAGCACGCCCCCAAGCAGGAGTCCTTTGTGGAGACCCCCGATGGGGCAGGCACTGTTTCCAGCGTGAATCTCCTCCGTGAGACTGTCCAAGTCCGGCTGGAGTCCGCCCCGGAGACCCCTAAGTGTTACCACAACTGCGAGCTGTGCGTCATCCGCAGCGGCAAGGGCAAGCGGCCCGAGGGATACGTGGAGCCCCCCCTGTCCGAGCTGGCTAAGCTGCGCCGCCAGACGGAGGAGGACTCCGCCCCCCTGAATGAGGAGTCCGCCCTGTCCGCCGCCCTGGAGGCCGCCTTCCCCAGCCGGGAGGGCCGGGACCCGGAGCAGCCCCGCCAGCCCCAGGAGGAGGACCGGCAGCGGCCGGGCCGGCGGAACAACCGC